>CAZLIC010000164.1:0-2646 GCA_964559535.1 uncultured Rhodobacterales bacterium | reverse complement strand
AAGCCATCGTTGCCGCGGCCGCCGAAGCCTTCCCCCCCGCCCGCCGCCCCAGCCGCGCAGGCCTGCACCGGTGGTGGCACCGCTACGGCAAGCCCGCCTCCCCAACCACCAGCCATCAGCAATTACCAGCAATTACCAGCTGTCCGCCGCCATAACCGCCGTCAAACCAAGTGCAAACACCCTACAAACCATGTGACAGCACACACAACGCCTTGCGCGACGGCGCTTCGCGGGCGGGCCGGGCCGGGTGCGGGGGGTCCAGGGGGCAAGGCGCCCCCTTGCCGGGCCGCGCCGCAGGGCTTCAAGGCGGCGCAGCCGCCGCGAAGCCCGAGGGCGGGGTGTCCTGGCGCGGCATGTCCGGGGGCCTCCGGTGGGGACACCGTGCCATCAGTCGCGGAAGTAGCGGCTTTCCTTGATCTGGTCCCAGGCCCAGACGACCTCTTGCAGGCGTTCCTCGTCCTTGCGGTCGCCGCCGTTCATGTCGGGGTGAAGATCCTTCACCAGGCTCTTGTATTGCTTGCGGATTTCCGTGCGCGTCCAGGTATCGCGCGCGTCGAGGATTTCCAGCGCCTTGCGTTCGGTCGCGGGCAGCTTGCGGGTGGCGCCCGAGGTGGGCACGCGGCCGGGGTTCAGTGTTGCCTTGTCGCCCAGCACGCCATGCGCATCCTCCATCCCCAGCCGCGCCCAGGCGCGGCCTTCATCAGGGCGGTTGCCGAAGGGCTGCGTTGCCCGCCCCCAGACCCGGTCCTTGGCCAGGAAATCCTGGAACTCGGCATCGGTGGTGCCCTGGAAGAAGTTCCATTTCAGGTTGTACTCGCGCACGTGGTCCTTGCAGAACCAGAACCAGTCGTCCAGCCGTTCGGGCGATTTCGGCGCGCGGTACTGGCCCGGATGGGGGCAGCCGTGGAAATCACAGGGCCGGTCGGTGCTTTCGACCGCACCGCTCATGCCGCGGCGGCCTGTCTTGCGACGCTTCTTGTCGGCCGACACGCGCATGTCGAACTCGAACGGGGTACGGTCTGCCATGCGTCACGCCTTTCCGGCACGCCTTCCAACGCGCCCTTTCCGACTCGGGCGCGTCAGTCTAGGGCATTGTGTGACGGATTGAAGGGGACGATGCGACAAATGCCCGTGGCCGACGAGATTTCTGCCCGCCTGACCCAGGCCTTCGCGCCCGACCGGCTGGAGGTGGTGAACGAAAGCCACCGCCATGCGGGCCATGCGGGCGACGACGGATCGGGCGAAAGCCACTTCCGCATCGTGCTGCGGGCCGCCGCCCTGGCGCCGCTGACGCGCGTGGCGCGGCACCGTGCGGTGCATGCGGCGCTGGGCGACCTGACGCGGCGCGTGCATGCGCTGGCGCTGGACCTGGGCTAGGCCATGGACAGCGCAATGGTCCGCACGCTGATCGAGGGCGTGCCGATGCCGGTGGTGCTGATCGGTGCCGATGCCCGCATCCGCCAGGCCAATGCAGGGGCACTGGCTCTGCTGGGGGCGGGAATCGTGGGGCGCCACCACCTGATCGCCATGCGGCAGCCCGAGCTTTCGGAGGCCGTGGAGGCGGCGCTGCGGCACGGCCAGCCGGGGCTGGCGCGGGTGACCTTCACCGGCCCGGCGGTCGAAGCCACGTATCGCGTCACCGTCAGTCCGGTGGCGGGCGAAGGGCAGGCCGGTGCGCTGACCACCTTCGAGGACGTGACCGAGGCCGAGAAGATCGGACAGATGCGGCGCGATTTCGTGGCCAATGTCAGCCACGAGTTGCGCACGCCGCTGACGGCACTGATGGGCTTCATCGAGACGCTGCGCGGCGCCGCGCGCGACGATGCCGCGGCGCGCGACCGGTTCCTGGCCATCATGGAGCGCGAGGCGGGACGGATGAACCGGCTGGTGCGTGATCTTCTGCATCTGTCGCGCGTCGAGGCGGAAGAGCGGGTGCGGCCGACCGAACGGGTGGACATTGCCGCGCTGGCACAATCGGCCGTGGCATCGCACCGGTCGATGGCGGCCGCGGCCGGGGTGGACCTGCGGCTGGAGGGGGCAGACCGGCCGGCAGTGATTGCCGCCGACGCCGACCAGATGATGCAGGTGCTGCACAACCTGATCGAAAACGCGGTGAAGTACGGCGCGGCGGGCGAACGGGTGCATGTCGCGCTGCAGGTGCTGCCGGTCGAGCCGGCGCTGCGGGGACCGGCCTTGCGGATCACCGTGCAGGACTGGGGCGAGGGCGTTGACCCGGTGCACCTGCCCCGGCTGACCGAGCGGTTCTACCGGGTGGACAGCCACCGGTCGCGCGAGCGCGGCGGCACCGGGCTGGGGCTGGCGATCGTCAAGCACATCGTGAACCGCCACCGCGGGCGGCTGCGCATCGACAGCGAGCGCGGGCAGGGCAGCACCTTCACCATCCTGCTGCCCGCCGGCTGACCGGACCGGCACACGCTCTGCCCGTAAGACCCCGCCCTCGGGCTTCGCGGGCGCTGGCGCGCCCTTGAAGCCCTGCGGAGCGGCCCGGCCCGGCGGGGGGCAAGCCCCCCGCACCCCCCCGGCCCTGGAAGATGGGCCCTGTCCCCCTGCCGCACGCCGGGGGCTCTGCCGAAAGATTCCAAAGCCCAGCGTCGTGGAGCGCGAAGGCGCCGTCGGCAACGATAG
>CAZLIC010000163.1:0-2647 GCA_964559535.1 uncultured Rhodobacterales bacterium | reverse complement strand
TCAAATCCCAGATCAGGAAGCCGGGCAGAAGGTGGGGGGGCAACAACGCTTACGGTCAACAATAGGTCAACAAACGGACGGATTCCGCGTGCAAGATCAGCGGGATAGTAGGTCCGCAGGATCAAGACCGCGCGAAAACCGTAGAAGAACGCGCTCGGCAGGAATGACGGTCTATTCGGCCGCCTCAAGCCCTTCAGCCTCATCCTCGACCATATCCTCGACAGGCTCGTCCGTCGCGGCCCCGCGATAGATCGCCTTCCCTGTGGCAGCCTCGATCAGCCCCAGCAGCGCCTCCTGACGCCCTCCCACAATCCCGTCGAAGTCATCCGAGCGCAGCAGCAGGGGATCGATCAGATGGCTTTCAAGGTGGGTATCGATGGCGGCGTCGGATGCCGCGCCCTGCTTCGGCAAGCGCGCGAGATACAAAGACGGCGCATCGCCGCCCACGATCCGGTTCGTCCTGGAACTGAGCGGCGTCTTGTTGATGATGGTGTCATACCGCTCCCGCGCAATCCCATGCTTTTGGCACCAAGCGCGCGGGAAGATGTGATGGATGTCGACGGCCTCGTCGAAATAGCTGGCCTGGTTGTAGCTTTGCCCCGACAGGAAACCCCGCCTGCTTGTGCATCAATAGGGCATGAACACCCTTGTAGGCCGCGGACAGGCGTGAGGTCATCGTCTTGAGGCGTTCCGGCCGGAAGGCTGAGTCCTTCACCGTCGTCGGTTCCGGCCCGCCATCGATCCAGGCGAGGACATCGGCAAGGTCTTTGGCGAAGCGGGTCTCGATTGCCCCTCCGTAAAGCTCCCCGAAAACACCGCACCAGTACCACTCAGCAAGCTTTTGGCGCACCGCCTCCTGCGTCCAGCGATCGCCAAGTTCCGTGAGGATGGCTGCCAGCGGCACCAGTTGCGACTGATAGGGGACGTCCTTGAACCAGAAGATGTTCTGACCGAAGAGGAACTTCCCGGCCTTCTTGAACCCCTCCTCCAGCGCGCCCGCATATTGCTTGTAGGCGCCCAGCGGCACGCTGAGAACGGTATCTCGGGTGCAGCTAATCGCGGGAGCATCGCCGGGCAACTGCGCCGCCAGATGGTTCAGGCGGCGATTCCGGGTGAACAGAAGTGCCAGCGCCTGAAAGAAATCGGTCGGCTGCAAACGCGTCAGCGGATGTTCCTTGAGGGCGATGGCGTCCTTCAGGGTCTTGGCGATCTTGGTCCATTCCTCGCGCAGCAGGAACCCTTCTTCCTCACCCGCGTAGATCGCTGTGAGCAGCTCGAACGCGTCGAGCTTCTTGCCGCCCGTGTTCACCTTCTCGAATACAAGGCAAACGGCCTCCCGGCTTGTGCTTTTGCCAAGCTCGATCACCGGCATCTGATACTGGTGGAAGGCAGACAGCACCTCGTTCAGGAATTTGAACCAGAACTGCATCTTGTCTGGGGCGTACTGCCAGTACGCGGCAAACTTGGTAAGCCAGTCGTTCCAATCGAAGATGCGGTTGGTCGGGAACATGCACTGTTTGAACTCGGCCTCTTCGGTCGTCAGATCCCGAACCACCTCCTTGCCGAAGTTCCGCGTCTCGATTTTGCTCTCGGGGAGGCCGACGAACGCGTCGATTCGATCGACGCCCTCATCCAGGGCGCGCGCCATGTCGATGTAGTAGAAGCGTTTGATCCTCTGCTTCTTGGTGTTCATCGTCTCGACAACGCTTCGGCGCATCGTCGTCTGATACAGCGAGGTCAGGCGCTGCTGCCCATCCAGAAGCAAAGACTCCGGTGCGACAGTCGCGCTGCCAGGCGGCGCGCCTTCTATCGGGCGGGGCTTGAACTTCACCTCGCCGCCCGCCTGCAGGGTCATGATCGCTCCGACCGGGAAGGACCGGGAAATCGAAGCCAAGAGGCCCCGCAGCCCCTCGTCGTCCCACACCCAGCCGCGCTGAAAATCCGGCAGCTGGATCAGCCCGTCGCGCGCCCGCTTCAGAAGATCATCCAGCGGCTTCTTCGTGCTGTCAAATTCTACCCGTGCCATCGCCAGCCCACCAAGTAAATCCAATCGAGAGGTGTCTTCGCAAACCCGGAGTTCGATTTACGGCACCATTCCTAATAGGATGGCGGTAATTGCTTCTGAACCCAAGGGGAAAAGGTGGGACCCAGATGCAGATCGGTCGAGGCGTCCCACATCCCGTCGGCCTTGGCGGCGTCGATCGTGCCGTCAGCTTCCGTCGTGATCCGCCCCGAGGCGATGGTCTTGCGCACAGCACTTTCATGCACCCCGCGCAAGGCCGCATAGGCGCGCCGCGACAGCCCCATCTTGCGACATTCTCCAATTAAGTCAGTGATTTGGACTTGATCTTCGGACGGTCTCGGCAATGTCTGCGACACCTTGAAACGGAGGTTCCCGATGCCCGCCAAGACCCACGCCATCACCGGCCAAGAGACCAATTGCCTCGCCGCCGCCGACCATTTCATCGCCTGCCGCGGGTCAAAACCCGCGACTCGCATCCGCGCTAGGTTTGACCGGATCGATCAGGCCGAGGCCTTCGCCGCCAGCTTCGGCGATAGCCGCACGATGATCTACGCGGTCACCGCAGAAGGCTGGCCTGCTGCCGGTTTGGTGGACAGCAGGTTAAGCTAGCATAGCGCGGGCCTC
>CAZLIC010000162.1:0-2973 GCA_964559535.1 uncultured Rhodobacterales bacterium | reverse complement strand
CTTCCTTGTCGCTGACCGGATCAGGCAGCTGGTCCGGGGCGAGCTGGGCCGCGACCTGTTGGCGGATGCGGATCACCTCCTCCTTGCGGCGGTCGGTGATGGCATAGATCTCGGCCATGTCCTCTTCCCTGACCCAGAGACGCGGCAAGGGCACGAAACCGGCCTCGCGCATGGCCGAGGCGACGGGAAAGTCGCGGCGGTGCTTGGGGTCCGGGCTGAAGGCGGTGACGCGCTTGTGTCCGGGGTTCTTCATGAAGAGCGGGGTCATGGGGATCAGGCCGTGGCAAGGAGGGGAGGAAGCACGACCAGGTGCTGGGTGGCCCGGTCGATGCGGTAGAGGACCTCGATGTCGAGATCGCTCCAGTGGGTCTTGTCGAGCGACGTGCCGCCGTTGCCCTTGAGGCGGATGAAGCTGGCGCCGTCCTTGGCGTAGAGCTCGTCCTTCAGGGCGTGCACGGACGTTGCCTTGAACCGGCCCCGGGTCCTGAGGACAACAGAACCTTCGATCTGCGCAAAGGCAGGCATGGCGGATCTCCTGATTGCAGGGGGGGAAACCTTCCGGTGATATGCCCGCAAGGATTTGGTCTGGGCCTTCGGCGATCCAGGCGCGGGGCGGCACTGTTCCTTGGATACCGCCCGTGCCAGGTTGGCATGCCCCGGTTGCTCACTATTTTACGCCAAAGCGGTTCACGTTCTTGCCATGAATTGCGCTTTGCCGTATACCTGTGGCACCGCCCGCGGTAAGCACAATGCCAATCACGTTCACAGCCAAGGCCCTCAAGGACCTGAAATCGGTCCCCGTGCACGATGCAAAGGCCCTCGCTGCCAAGCTGGAGGTATTCGCAACGACGGGTGCTGGTGACGTGAAGAAGCTTCAGGGGCGGGACGAATACCGTCTCAGGCACGGCGATTGGCGGGCACTGTTCGAGATGAGGGGTGATCTCATTGTCGTCCGTGTCCTGCACCGTCGCGAAGCATATGACTAGGGTGGCATCTGGCGTCCAAGGAGGGACCGAAGAATGCAAACGGCGACAAACCTTCACGGCGAAGCCCTGGTCGTCCTGACCCGCGCCGAATATGACGCGCTGATCGAGGATGCAGGTGACGCCGCGCTGATCGCGGAAGCCCGGCAGGATGACGGGCCGTCCATGTTGGCCGAGCTGGTGTTGCAGGTTCTGGACGGTTTGCATCCGTTGACCGCCTGGAGAAAGGCCCTGGGTCTGACCCAAGGCGAATTGGCCGAGAAGGCGGGGGTCCGCGTGGCGACGGTCAGCGACATCGAAAGCGGCAAGATCGACCCCCGGCTGAGCACCATGGTGTCGCTGGCTGCGGCGCTTGGCGTAGGGGTTGGTGATCTCGTGAAGTAAGGCCGTCCCAATCAGGACCTGACCACTCCGGTCGATGTTACCGAGTGCCAACTGATTTGTGCGGGCTTCAGTGGACATCGGCCAGCATCGCGGGGACGGGACGAGAAGCCTGGTCCTGATATTTGCCGACGTAGCACACGGGGTTCAGGACGCGCTCGAAGATCACCTGGGCGATGCCCATGCCCTTGCGGAGGGTGATCGGTGCCCAGCCCGAGTAGCGTAACTCGATGGTCAGAAAGCCGCGCCAGCCGGGCTCGATGTTGGTGGTCATCGAGGCGTCGATGCCGCGACGGGCCCAGGTGGACTTGTTCAGCACCCGCCCCATCAGATCCGGGGGCAGGCTGAAGTACTCGACTGAACTCGCCAAAACGAAGCGTCGACCGAAGAACATGGTGACGTCCTGCGCGATGCGGATGTCATAGCCGCACTCGGTCAGTCCGTAGCTCAGACCGAGGAAGCTTTTCTTCTGGGAAGCCATGTCGCGAATGGGTGCGGCTGCCAGAAGATCCGGTCCGTTGATGATCATGCAGTGGTTCCCTGCTCGTCCTTCGGGGGTGACGATCTTGCGGTATCTAGCAAAAATCAAAAGATCATTACAAGATATTTATCCCAGAAAAAGAACGTCACATTACCGGATATCTATCCGGAAACGTGAACCAGCTGACCGTAGGAGACGGCCTTCGAGGGGTTCTCGATGCAGACCCAGACGATTGGGATGCCCGGGTTCGGGGGGATACCCACCTCTAGGTCGGTGAAGACGATCATGGCCGTCGGCGCGTTGGCCTGAGCGTGCTCGAAAACCTCGTGGAGGCTGGTTCCGCCGCGGCCGTGGACCACGATCTTCTCGAACGGGTCCTCGCGCTCGAACTCGTAGACGTCCCGGATCTTGGTATCGAAGGTAACCAGGGTGAGACGCTCCGGCTGGAGCGTCTCCTGGATGTACTTCACCTCGGAGTTGAAGCGCAGGATGTGGTCGTCGGTGATCGAGCCCGAGATATCCAGGTAGTAGATCAGGTGGTCGAGCCCATTGCGGCCGGTGATGCCAGGGATGATGGGGTCATGGTAGCGCCGGTTCGGCCGGGTGAAGGAGTATTCCTGGCTCGTCATGGCGTTGAAAAAGTTGAAGAGGATCGTCTCCCAGGGCAGCTTGGGATGCAGGAAGGTCTCGATGACCAGTTCGATCTCGCCGGGGATGTTGCCCGGCTTGCCGCTCATGCGGGCGACATGGGCGGCGGAGACCACATCGGCCACGGCGTCGGCAACCTGGGCGTCGGGAACGTCGAGGACGTCGCCGGAGAGATTTGCACCAGGAGCTGAAGCGGATCCTCCGCCGCCACCGGGCCGGATCAGGATGTCGTAGACCTCTTCGGTCGACATACCCCTGAACTGCTCGTCCATCACATAGGGGAAGCCTCCCATGAAGTAGCCGTGCTCCTTCAGCATCAGGTTGATGACGTGATCGGCGGCGACGTTCCAGATGTCGGGGCAGCGGTCACCCCTACGGGCGCCGTGCAGGAAGGCGTTGTGCCAGAGCTCATGGGCCAGAACGGTGATTGGCCTGCTGCCGGTTTCGTGGACACGAAGATAAGATCGTGACCGAGGAACT
>CAZLIC010000161.1:0-2985 GCA_964559535.1 uncultured Rhodobacterales bacterium | reverse complement strand
TTGACGGTGACGATGTGCACGCCCTTGCCTGCCAGCGCATTCAGATAGGCGGGCAACGTCGCCATCAGCGTCTTGCCCTCGCCCGTCTTCATCTCGCTGATGTTGCCCTGATGCAGGAAGATGCCGCCCTTCAGCTGCACGTCGAAGGGGCGCAGGCCCAGCGCGCGGCGCGCGGCCTCGCGGCAGTTGGCGAAGGCTTCGGGCAGCAACGCATCCAGGCTTTCGCCCTTTGCCGCGCGGTCCTTCAGCGCGGCGGTGCGTTCCTTGATTCCGTCATCGGTCAGCTTCTGGAACTCGGGTTCCAGCGCATTGATCTTCGCCACCAGCGGGCGAACGGACTTGACCTTGCGGTCATTGGGGGAGCCGAACACCTTGCGGGCGAGCGTTCCGAGACCCAGCATGTCATCTCTCCGGGGCGGTTCGGGGACGGCCGGTGGCCCCTGACAGCTTCGTGTCAGCCATTCGGCTTGCCCACCCCGAACGCCTTGCCTAGTAAGGGCCGCAGGGCGCGGAATGCCCCCTGTCTTGCGCGATTGGCGCGATGTAAGGGGCGGCTTGGGCCAAGTCAACGCCGCGCGGGGGCGCGGCCCGATCAGAGGTGGGTGAGCTGATGAAACGTGCGATCGCCGGGGCGGTGCTGGCGTTGGGGTTTTCGGGCGCGGTCTGGGCGCAGGATGCGGCGCCGGGGGCAGATACCGTGGTGGCCACGGTCAACGGCACGGCCATCACGCTGGGCCACATGGTTGCCCTGCGCGAAACCCTGCCCGCGCAGTACCAGCAGCTGCCCGATGACGTGCTGTTCAACGGCATCCTGGACCAGCTGATCCAGCAGACCGTGCTGGAGGCGACGGTGGCCGGGTCGCTGACGGTGCGGGACAACCTGACGCTGGAAAACGCCCGGCGCGGTTATCTGTCGTCCAAGGCGTTGCGTGCGGTGGTGGACGGCGCGGTGACGGACGCCGCAGTGCAGGCCGCCTATGACGCCAAGTATGTGAACGTGGCGCCGCCCGTGGAATACCAAGCCAGCCACATCCTGGTGGCCGACGAGGCCAAGGCGAAAGAGCTGAAGGCCCAGATCGACGGCGGCGCCGATTTCGCCGAGCTTGCCAAGGCCAATTCGTCGGATGGTTCTGCCGCCTCGGGCGGCGATCTGGGCTGGTTCGGCGTGGGCATGATGGTGAAGCCCTTCGAGGATGCCGTGGTGGCGATGAAGCCGGGCGAGGTGGCCGGGCCGGTGCAGACGCAGTTCGGCTGGCACCTGATCAAGCTGACCGAGACCCGCCCCGCCGCCGTGCCGACGCTGGACGAGGTGCGCGAGGAACTGGCGGGCGAGATCGAGCAGAAGGCGGTCGAGGACCATGTGACCGCGCTGGTGGGCGCGGCCAAGGTCGAGAAGCCGGGAGAGGGCATCGACCCCGCGGTGCTGAAGGATACCACGCTGATCGGGAACTGAGTGCCATGGGCAACACCGACTGGAAGGCGAGAGCCAAGAAGCTGAAGGCCAAACTGAAGGCGCAGGTCCAGGCCACCGCGCCCGCGGCCGAGACAAAACCGCCCAAGGCCGCCAAGCCCGTCTCGCCGCTTGCGCCGACAGGCGGTTTCCCCAACCTTCCGCGCATCGACGGGGCCGAGTTCGCCGCCGCGGCGGCCGGCGTGCGCTACCCCGGCCGCACCGACGTGATGCTGGTGCGGCTGGCCCCGGGAACGGCGGTGGCGGGTGTGTTCACCCGGTCGTCCACCCGTGCGGGCTGCGTGCGCGACTGTCAGGCCAAGCTGGCCATGAAGGTGACCGAAGCTGTCGGCGCCGCGATCGTGGTGAACTCGGGCAATTCCAACGCCTTCACCGGCCGTGCGGGCGACGCCTCGGTGGCCGCCATCTGCGCCGCCGCGGCGCAGGCCGCGGGCGTGCCCGAGGCCCGCGTCTTTACCTCGTCCACCGGCGTGATCGGCGAGCCCCTGCCGCACGACCGCATCACTGCCGTGCTGCCTGCGCTTGCGGCCGACCTGTCCGAAGATGGCATCGGCATGGCCGCGCAGGCGATCATGACGACCGACACCTTCCCCAAGGGGGCCGCCGCCACCGTCACCCTGCCCGGCGGTGGCAGCGTGCAGATCGCCGGGATCGCCAAGGGGTCGGGGATGATCGCCCCCGACATGGCAACGATGCTGGTCTACATCTTCACCGACGCCCGCATCAGCCCGGCCGTGCTGCAGAAGCTGCTGTTCGATCAGGTGGATGACACGTTCAACGCCATTACCGTCGACAGCGACACTTCCACCTCGGACGCGCTGTTGCTCTGCGCCACCGGCCGCGGTGCCGAAGTGAAGGGCCCCGCCGCCACCGCCGCCTTCGGCGAAGGACTGGCCGCGGTGATGCACGATCTGGCGCTGCAGGTGGTGCGCGACGGCGAGGGGGCGACGAAGCTGATCGAGGTGCGCGTCACCGGCGCCGCCAGCGCCGCCGATGCCCGCAAGGTGGCCCGCGCCATTGCCGATTCGCCGCTGGTGAAGACGGCCGTCGCCGGGCAGGACCCGAACTGGGGCCGCATCGTCGCGGCCGTGGGCAAGTCCGGCGCCAAGGCCGACCGGGACCGCCTGACGATACGCCTGGGCGACATCCTGGTGGCGCAGGATGGTTTCCGTGCTCCTGCCTACCGGGAAGAGGACGGCGCCGCCCACATGCGGGGGCAAGAGATCGTCATCGGCGTCGATCTCGGCCTTGGCACCCACGGTCGCACCATGTGGTCCTGCGACCTGACGCACCGCTACATCGACATCAACGCCGACTACCGCTCGTGACCGCAGCGCGCCCCTGCCCCTCATCTTTGCGCAAGTACCCTGGGCGGTCCGGGGGCAGACAACCCCCGGGCGTGCCGTCGGCACACCGTCCGAACACCTCGCGCAGGGGGGTGCGGGGGGCCTTCCCCCCGCCGCCGGGCCGCGCCGCAGGCTGGCCCATGGGCGCAGCCCATGTGGCAGCCGAGG
>CAZLIC010000160.1:0-3191 GCA_964559535.1 uncultured Rhodobacterales bacterium | reverse complement strand
AAAAGCAGCCTAATCATGGAACAAGAAACTCTCCGGTAAACCCGGGGCGGTTCAGGTGGCGGCTGGCCTGATGCCCAAGCCCAAACGAGTCCTAGGCCGCGTGATCTGGGATGCCCGGGCACTGGACAGGGCCTTTGATGCCTTGCCCGGTGACGGCGACTCGGCGGATGGTGACAGTCCCGAACCTAACGAATGGGATTGAACCGCCATGAGACGACGACTGCACCGGCCCCCCAAGGCCCCGCCCTACTGTCATGGCTTCACAGACAGGCACGGCAACCCCCGCTGGTATTACCGGCGGCGGGGCTATCCCCTCACGCCCTTGCCGGGGATGCCGTGGACGCCTGAATTCATGGCCGCCCATGAGGCCGCCTCGAAAGGGCAACCTCTGGAGATCGGCAAGGCCATGACCAAGCCCGGCACAATCGCCGCGCTGATCGTCAGTTACTACAAGTCGCCCGACTTCACCGGCCTGAAGCCCACCACGCAGAAAACCTACCGGAACATCCTTGAACGGTTCCGCGAGGATGACGGCGACAAGCGCGTTGCCATGCTTCAGAGGCAGCACGTGCAGAAGTTGGTGAACGACAGGGGCGACGTGCCGACTGCCGCGAATCGCCTGCTGCAACTGATGCACCTGTTGATGCGCCACGCGGTTGAAACCGGACTGCGGCGGGATGATCCGACCATCGGAGTCCGCAAGGTGCGCGAGAAAGCCGGGGGCTTCACCACATGGGAAGAACACCACATCGCGGCCTTCCTCGATCACCACAAGCCGGGGACGCGCGCCTATTCGGCCTTGACTCTGTTGCTCTACACCGGCCAGCGCCGGGGCGACGTGGTGAAGCTGGGGCGGCAGAACCTGCGCGACGGCTTCCTTGGGCTGGTGCAGGGCAAGACGGGGCAAGAGGTTCATATCCCCCTGCACCGCGACTTGGCCGCGCTGATCGACACGTTGCCTGCCGACGCCCCGGCCTTCCTGACGGGCGAGCGCGGCAAGCCCCTCACGCCTGAAGCGTTCACCAACTGGTTCCGGCAGATGGTGAAGGACGCGGGCCTTCCTGACGGCCTGTCGCCCCATGGGTTGCGCAAGGCGGCCTGCCGTCGGCTGGCCGAGGCGGGATGCAGCCCGCATGAAATCATGTCGATCAGCGGGCACAAGACGCTGGCCGAGGTTACACGCTACACGGTAGCCGCGAGTCGGAAAGGGATGGCCGAAAGGGCCGTCGCGGCCCTTGACCGGGACAGGACAAAGGCCGGATAGTGTCAAACGTTAGCCATAATGTTGACGATCTGCCCCGCAAGGGACTGATTCTTTAGGTGATAAATCGGGGAATGGCGGTGGATGCAGCCACCGTAGAACTCGTCTCGCTTCCCTGCAGATCCTTGGCTCCTGGATAAAATCCCGGTAAATCCGTGGGATACCGGGTTTCCGGTCTTCTGGCTCTCCTGCTCTCACGCCGCCCGGATTGTCGTTTGCCGGGAAAAACCGTGCCGTCTTGCCGGATGCGATTGCTGTTTTCCCGGATGGGATTGTCGAAATGCCGGATGGGAATGTCGTTAGGCCGGATGACCCTGGCGTGATGCGGTTCCGGGTTGCAGGATCGCGGGACCGGGTTGTCGTTTGGCGGGATGGGAATGTCGTTTCGTGGGAACGGATTGTCGTTTGGTGGGATCGCTCTTTCCGAGGCAAGGGGAGCCGCCTTCGGGGGAGTGATGGATTGATTGCCCTTTCCGCGGACGGCGCTGGGATGACGGATTCATGACAGGTGGGGGTTCTTTTCGGGCAGCGCTCAGGACTATCCGGAAGAGTCTGAAGCGAGGGGGATTTCAGCGCATCAAGTGTGTAAATCAAGATTGACAGAATCGGCTGTCCATCAAAATCTACGGTTGGGCAGTGGGCGGTTCGTTCATCTCAGGGGTTGGCGGTGGTGCGTTGGCGCGATGATCCTGGAACTTGTGGTACTTGGCCTGGTCGCGGGTTTCGGGGGCGCGTGGGGCTTTCGGGGCGGGCGGGACGGCGTTCGATGGGTCCGCATCCGCTTCACGACCTCTCCGTTCGCAACACAAGCGGCACCGGGTCTGATGACGACAAAGGGGCGCTGCGGGCGGCGTTCGATACGAACGGCGACGGGAGGCTGACGGGGGCCGAGGCGCGGTTCGGGCTGTTCCGGGTGCTGGTGACCAACGCCGACGGCTCGACCACGGCGCAGACGCTGACGGCGCTCGGCATCACCGAGATCGACCTGCGGCCGGACACGAAGCAAACCGAGCTGCCCGACGGGTCGGTGATCACCGGGCAGACGACGTTCGTGATGGGCGGCACGACGCGGACCTCGGCCAATGGGGCGCTGATGGCGGAGGGGCTGGGCGCCGCAAGGCGATGCGGGCGCTGGGTCAATGGCGACTTCCGGCGAAACCGCCGCGTGCGGCGCGCGTATGGCAGGCGTATGCCAGACGTATGCCATCCGTCCCGACACGGCGCACGCCGCGGGGCGTTAACCGGCAACGGCGAATCGGTTAGGGTGAGGGCGACGGGGGCGGGACGGCGCATGGGTAAGATGCGGAGAGATCGACCTTGGCAGGATCGCGGCGACGATGCAGCCTGCCATGGCGTCGGCATGGAATGGGCGTCGTCGCGCAAGAGACGATGGTGCACTGAAGCGCACCCTACGGCTTGCTGACGAGCAATTCAGTGTATTTCGGCGGAATGGTTCGGCCGAATATCCGTCCATCAAGAAGGTGACCTTAGCGGGGAATGAGCATGAAGACGCAAGCAAAGCACGGTGTTCGACGGGCGATTTTGGTGGAGTCTGTTGTATTGAGTGTCACCGCAGCGTTTGTCGTTGCGGCCTGGATTTTTGACCCCGTCATAGGATTTTCTGTTCTGTTGGTCGTTCTGTTTGTGCTTCCGCACTACATTGTATTTGGTGTGCTTTCATCAATTGGAGTGCTATCCAACTCGGCATTCTTGCTCCTCCTCATCACTGCTACGATCACCTCAGCGGTGTTAGCTGCAGGATTTGTGGTGCATCCCACAGTAAGTGGGGGCCAACGAATTGACAGCGTTGAGGGGGGGCTGAAATTTTGGCAAATTGCGGCGATGGGAGCAGCTATTCTTGGGTCGTTGCGGATCTTAAGGAGCGTCTGATCTACGGCTGCGGCTTCGCTGGGATGGCCGCCTGAGCGTC
>CAZLIC010000159.1:0-3400 GCA_964559535.1 uncultured Rhodobacterales bacterium | reverse complement strand
GAATTCCGCCGCATCGTGAACCAGGTGCAGAAGGGCGAGAAAGAGGCGCGGCAGGCCAAGAAGGAAATGGTCGAGGCCAACCTGCGGCTGGTGATCTCCATCGCCAAGAAATACACCAACCGCGGGCTGCAGTTCCTTGACCTGATCCAGGAAGGCAACATCGGCCTGATGAAGGCCGTGGACAAGTTCGAATACCGCCGCGGCTACAAGTTTTCCACCTATGCCACATGGTGGATCAGGCAGGCGATCACGCGCAGCATCGCCGACCAGGCCCGCACCATCCGCATCCCGGTGCACATGATCGAGACGATCAACAAGCTGGTCCGCACCGGGCGCCAGATGCTGCACGAGATCGGCCGCGAGCCGACGCCCGAGGAACTGGCCGAAAAGCTGCAGATGCCGCTGGAAAAGGTCCGCAAGGTGATGAAGATCGCCAAGGAACCGATTTCCTTGGAGACGCCCATCGGCGACGAGGAGGATTCGCAGCTTGGCGATTTCATCGAGGACAAGAATGCGGTCCTGCCGCTGGATTCGGCCATTCAGGAAAACCTGAAGGAAACCACGACGCGGGTTCTGGCGTCCCTGACGCCGCGCGAAGAGCGGGTGCTGCGGATGCGCTTCGGGATCGGCATGAACACCGACCATACGCTGGAGGAAGTGGGCCAGCAGTTCTCGGTGACCCGCGAACGCATCCGGCAGATCGAGGCCAAGGCGCTGCGGAAGCTGAAGCATCCGTCAAGGAGCAGGAAGTTGCGGAGTTTTCTGGATCAGTGACGTGCCAAGCGAGCGCTACTTGGAAATACTCATCGCGCGCGCTCCTGAGCAGATCTTTGGAGCTGGCTTCGCAGTTGCCGCTCAGCAACTGACTCTTCCCAGTGGTCGCGTTGATCTATTGCTTTCTGGTCCAAAGGATACGCGTCATCTTGTTGAAGTTAAGAAGGCCGCCGCAAAAAGAGAGGCGGTAGATCAGGTCTTGGCCTACCTCGCCGATTTCAAAGCTGCACATAGAGGGAATGTTCGTGCGTGGATTGTTGCCAACGAGATTCCGGACGGGGTTCGAGATTACGCGGCAAGCAATGGAGTGGAAACAAAGGCAATACCCGAAGCATTCTATGGAGCGATTATTGAACGATCTGGACTCAGCGAATCGGATTTACTTGGAAAGAGGGTTCTGGCGGGTGTGATTATGGGTGGCGGCGTCCAGCGCTTTCCCAAGAACTCCGTTCCCCTACATCTTGCCGTTGCGGAACTTCCGGACGATGTCGCGCGCTTGTTAAACGACCTGCTTTCATACAGTGATTTTGCTGCCGAATCGGGAAAGATGCAAATTGCGCTAAGCTACAAGGGGGTAAAGATAGGTGGGATAAATCGCGGACATAGGCATATATTTATTTCGGGCAACGTGGCCCTTGATCAGAAAGATGCCAGCATATTGCTGGGAGCCGGTTTTGCAAGGACTACAAAGACTCAGGCAAGTAGTTCGCATACTCACGTCTATTGGAAATGCGGCTTCTCACGTTGTGTGAGCGCACACGCGGTCTTCGTTCACTTCTCCAAATCAATCGATGCGCGTGTTTTCGGCCAGCAAACGTAGCAAGCCATAGGGTGCGCGATGAATGCGCACCCTACGGCTCCCCCCTTGTCCCACCGTACGCAATCCAGTACATTCCATCCCATGCGCACCCTCTCCTCCACCGAACTCCGGGCCAACCTGTCGTCTGTCATGGACCAGGTGAACGACGACCACGAGCCGGTCATCGTTACCCGGGCCAAGGGTAAACCTGTGGTCATGGTCAGCCTTGAGGACTGGGCCAGCATGGACGAGACGACGTATCTGCTGTCCTCGCCTGCCAACAAGGCGGCGCTTTTTCAGGCGATTGCAGAGACTGACCCGGCAACAATGGTATCCAAGACCATTGAAGAGCTTGAGGCGATGGCGCGCGAGTGAACCTCGTCTTCAAGCCAACCGCGTGGGAACACTTTCTGTACTGGCTGGAGACTGATCGCGCGACGGCCCGGAAGATCAACGCCCTGATCAAGGAGTGCCTGCGCAACCCCCATGAGGGCACCGGCAAGCCCGAGCCGCTCAAGGGCGACCTGGCCGGACACTGGTCCCGCCGCATCGACCGCGAGCACAGGCTGGTGTACCGGGTCGAGAACGACGCGCTGGTGATCGTCCAGTGCCGCTATCACTACTGAGGAAAAACCATGCCCTTCTGGTCCCGCCTTTTCGGCAGCAAGCCCGACACCCCCGCCCCCGCCGCCAAGGGCGAGGCGTACAAGGGCTTCACCATCATCCCCGCGCCCATCCGCGAGGGCGGGCAGTTCCGGGTTTCGGCGCGGATCGAGAAGGACGGAAAGCGGCACGCGCTGATCCGGGCCGATACCATGGCCTCGCAGGATGAGGCGGCGGCGATCTCGGCGGCCAAGGCGCGGCAGGTGATCGACGAGCTGGGCGAGCGGCTGTTCGGCTAGGCTGTTCGGTCAGGCGGGGGGGGCCATGCCCGTCCAGCCCTCGCCCATCGCCACGATGCAGGACCGCCCGCCCGCATAGCGCTGCACCAGCGTCCAACTGCCGTTGGAATCGGCCCAGACTTCCATCACCGCCTCGGGGCCTCGCAGACCGGCGCCTTGCAGCTGTGCGCGGTACTGCTGGGTCAGGCGCTGTTCCATCTGCACCCGGGGTGCGCAGATCACCTCGGCAATGGGGCTTTCGGCCCGGGCGGCGGGGGCGAGAAGCAAGGCCGCAAGGATGATTCGCGTGGACATACGCAGAATCGTAACACGCGTATGACACGTCGTCATCAACGGCGATGGGCCGCGGTGCCGGTTGGACGCAGGGGCCGGACGGGGTAGGATGCGGCCATCCGCTGCCCCATGGGAGATGACGATGCCCCCCCGCATGACCTGCCTTGCCCTTGTTCTTGGCGCGCTGATGGCACCACCGGCGGCGGCCTTCACCGCCTGGAACGGCAACGCGGTGCGGGAATCTGCGCCCGGGCAGTTCGAGGTGCGCTGGCGGGGCGGCCTTTCTGGCGCGCCCGAATTCTGGTGCGCGGCGGGGGATTTCGTGGTGCGCGGGTTGGGTCTGTCGCACGCCACGCGGATCTGGCGCATCTCGCCCGAGCCACGGCGCAGTGGCGCGCCGGTGCGGTTCTCGTTGTCGTCCGAGGGGGCCGTGGACACCGGGCTGGTGATCCTGTGGGGCGACGACAGCAGCCTGTCCGCCTCGGGTGCCAAGGCGCTGTGCGAGCGCTGAGGTTTGCCGGACAAACAGGGCGTCCCAGCGTGGGACAGAATGTCGATTCAATGAAATCAGTGGGTTGTGGGCGCTGATTCACCCAAGGCGGATTCAAGGTCGAACTGCAACGGTTGCGGTGAAGGCGGTCAGTTCTTCGGC
>CAZLIC010000158.1:0-3540 GCA_964559535.1 uncultured Rhodobacterales bacterium | reverse complement strand
TTGCCATGAAAAACGATGAGCGCCGAGGGTCTATGTGATCATCCGGGATGGAACAGGTAGGGTTCGGGTTCGCGTTGACCAAGCAAGGCGTCGATCTGCAGCTTGCGCGCCCGGCCCGCATAGAGGGCGACATAGGTCCCGGTCGGGAAGCCCGCGACATCCGCCGGGATGTTGAGATTCAGAAGGTGACCCCGCTGCACCTCCATCTCGCCCCGAAGACAGGCGCGATGCTCGTCCTCGGTCAGCATCTCGCCCTTGAGCGCGAAGCTGAGCGCCGGGCTGGTTGCGCCCGGAGCCTGTGGCCGAGCACGTTTCGGGGCAAACGGGCCCTTGAACGGGCTGGTGCCTTTCACGCGGCGGCTCCCGTGATCCCCATCACATCAGTAACCCCCATCACGACTTCCCGTTCGGCGAATTCGACCATCGCCTTGTTCCAGGCATTGCCCTGGGTAGTGACGTGATAGCCCTGGGCGTAGCAGCGACCCCGTTTATCGTAGCGGTGGGTCAGGTAGAAGGGCTGGTCTATCAGGTAGATGGCTTCGATGACCTCGCGGCTGACGCGGTCATACTTCTCGAAGGCACGGACGCGGGCATCATAGTCCTCGCGCGTTTCGCCGACCTTGGGACGGTCAAGGTTCTTCCACTGGTTCTCGACCATCCGCGCGGTGTCGGCGTTGATCACCAGCGGCACCCGGTTCACGCGGTTGATGTGGTCGAGGCAGACATCGTCGTCGTGGTGGTTGTCCTTCAGCAGGATCGAGCCGCGGATGGTGAAGTAGCCCGTATCGCGGTTGGTCTCGACCTCTTGGGGCGGCACGACCATCGGCAGCGGATACTGGAAGCGTTCGATCTCCGTCTTCACCGCGTCCGACACGTCGAAGCGCAGCACGAACTGCCAGGACAGCGCGTTGAACTCGACAAGCCCGGCGTCCGCCGCCAGTTCTATCATGTTGGCGCAAGCCTGCAGGTCAAAGATCGAGTCGCCGAAATGCGGGTGCAGGATGCCCACGAGCATCGACATGGTCGCCCGCCGGTGCAGGACCATCTGGGCCAGAAGGTCGACAGCAAAGCCGAGCGGGATCGCATGATCCTCGCAATGCTGCACCAGTTCGGGCTGCTGAAACTCCCGACGCAGGCGCGGCAGGAGATGGTTCTTGGCAAAGAGCTCTTCCAGCTCGATCTGCGCCTCGGTCATGAGGGTTGTCCTTCAGGGTGAGGGGTGGAGGGTTTCAGGTGACCTTAGTCGGTCTCGCCTGGGAACAGGTGATCTGAGTTATAGATATCCCGCGAGGATCACCAGATATTCCCGGGATGTTTCAGGATATGCTCGGCGCATGCTCCGGTGCATGGTCCCGTACATGGTCGGGCGCAGAACTATCCAGTCGAACAGTTTGACCCCGGGGTTTCCCCCGGGGTCGATGGACGCGGTCAGCGCCTCAGGCCGCCACGCCGATCGCCCGGCTGAGCGCGGTGAGGAGCGGCGACTCCCCCGCGGGCGTTTCGGCCTGGGCCTCGGATACGCGGCGGATCTGCACGCGGAACGGCAAGTCGACAAAAGCCGACTGGCCCGGGTCGAGCTTTGCCGCGCCCGCCTTGATGACGTTCAAAAGCATGTTGCGCGCCCGCATGGCCTCGGCCCATTCGGGCGTGTCCGAGGGCTTGATCGCGACCTCTTCCATGTTGTCGAGGCCCATGCCCTTGGGCAGCTGGATGAAGGTCTCGACGATCTCGCCGCCGTCGTTCGGCGCATCGACGATGATGCCGACGTTCAGCCAGAACTTGGACGGCGTGTAGTCGTCCTGCTGGGTCGTGCGGCGGTTGGCCAAACCACGGCTCGCGCCGACGCTGGTGACGTTGCCGCCATTGTGGCCGGAGTTGTGGCCACGGTTGCCGTTGGTGGCGCCGGTGCCGCTGCCGAAGATCGAGGTGAGGGAATCGTTCATGGGTGTTCTCCTGATGGAACGGGTTGAGGTTGGGGATGCGGGAAATGGCTGCCCCTTGGGGCTGGGCCCTGTTGCGCCATCCACCAAAGCGCGGAGCGCGACCCACATCGCCGCCTGCAGCCAGGCCGCCGGAAGAACCGGAATGCCTTGGCCGATCAGGTGGTTGTGGGTGCGCGCCGGTAGTTTGGTGGTGTGGATCACGCCGCCGAGCTTTCAGGCGCGGCATCGTCGGGAAGCCGGATGTCGTCGATGACGAAGACCAGCTCATCACCGGGCCACCGATAGGCCAGGTAAAGATCGTAGACGCGCCCCGTCTAGGCCGTGGACCGACCGAGGTCAGCCATGATCGCATGATCGGGGTAGTTGCGCCGCAGACCATCGAGCGACAGGAAGACCGGATCGTTCGAGGTGTCGCGCGGTGCCTCTGGCGCTGGCACCGGGTCGGACCAGCCAACCCGGAGCGACGGCGACAGGTAAAGCGGCTTGGTCTTGGGCTTGCGCCGCCAATGTTCCCGCACGCGCACGGGTTTGTCGGTGGGTGCGCCCGAGATGGACGCACCGCCGGAATAGGTCACGGCCCCCATGATCAGCGGGCCGCGATGGCAGCGATGGCATGCAGTTCCGCCTCATAGCGGATGACCGCTCGCTGGTGCGGCGTGAGTTCGGCCTCGTAGGCGGCAAGCATGGACGCCTGCAGGGCATCCTCGATCTCGGGATCGAGATGCTCGAAGCCGTCGTCGAAACCGTCGGTCGTCGCATCCCAGGGCGCGTGATCCTCGATGCACGAGGTGACATGGGCAGGCAGGTCGAGTGCGGTGGCACGCATGATGTTCTCCGGAAGGAATAGGGGATTGGTCCCAGCCAGACGCGGAGCGTCGTTGGGTTACAGGTGGGCTTAGGATGGGGAGAAGGGGTCGATAGCCTTCAGGGAGTAGGCAGAATCAGCAGGTTGGCTGGATCCCCGCTCGAGAGTGTTGATTCTCTCAGATGCCCAATGATGCTATCGGTCAGGCAACCGGGCCCCTACTGGGGCTCGGCGAGGGCCGCTTCCATCTTGGCGATGGCGGTCTGATAAGCGGCGGTGCGGTCGAAGGTGAGCGAGGGGAAGTTCCGCCGGTGGGCATCCTCGATCATGTCGACATGGGTGTTCGCAGCGTTGATGATCTCCTCGGAGGTCATGTTGATGCGCTGGAGGCGGCAGTTGGTGATGACCCGGTCATGCATGAGCTCGGCCTTGGCGTCGAGCATGGAGACAGAACGGGAAGCCGTGCGGATCAGCTGGACCGCGGTTTCAGCGGTTGTTCCGAAGAGGTCGAAGACGGATGACGTCGAGCGACGGGCAGAGGCGATGACGGATGCCATGGGTGATGTCCTGGGGTTGGGGATGGGGTATGGGACGATGCCACCCAGGCGCGGAGCGCCAGTGTTCACGTGTTGGAAGGAAAGAGGACCGGGGGGGGGGGGGCGTGTTGGGGTGTGTCAAAACAAAAGGTCGCAAAAGTAAGGAACTCGCATCAACGGTAGAAAGCGCACAAAATATCCTAAAGGAACGTCTGAAAAACCTGCCACTTTTGGCGTGTTCTGGTAGACTTGGGCA
>CAZLIC010000157.1:0-3667 GCA_964559535.1 uncultured Rhodobacterales bacterium | reverse complement strand
CAAACCAACCAACTTGGGAATCCTGAATCAAATGAACAACGACACGCTCTAGCCGGGGGTGGGGTGCCCATGTTCGGGGCATCAACCAGCGGCGCCCGCTTGCTCCGGGTGCCCCTAACCGAAGGACGAAACCGATGCTGCCCATGATTTCGAATTCCCGCATTGCCCTGACCGGCGCCATAGCTGCCGCGGCCATTGCCATGACACCCGCCACCCCGGCCCATGCCTGGGGCAAGAACGAACAGAAGTTCCTGGCCGGCGTGCTGGCCACACTGGCTGTCGGCGCCATTGTGAACGAGGCGCGCAAGTCGAACGCCCGCCCGTCCTATCAACCCGCGCCGCAGCCGGTGTATGTGCCCGCGCCGACCTACCACGCCTCGGCCAGCGCTTCGGCCTTTGCCGAGTTTTCGCCCGCGTCGAAGCGTGCCATCCAGCAAAGGCTGGCGGCCTATGGATATTACCGCGGCGGGATCGACGGGGTTTACGGCCCTGGCACCCGCGCGGCGCTGGAAGCCTATGCCCGCGATACCGGCAGTGAGGCGGCGCTGCAGTCGCGTGACGGGGCGGTGCGGCTGATGAACAGCCTGCTGTCGTAACCATTTCCACACGGCCGGGGGGCCTGCCTGCCCCCTGCGCCCATCCGGTGGGGGACGAGCAGCCCTGCCGGTGCCCCGGACGCGCGTGCGGCTTGCCCCCAACGGCCCGCGCGCGTCCGGGTTTTTCGTTTGCGCGGGTGCCAAGGATTGCCGAGCGGGCGGCGTCGAAGGTAGGTCATGCGGATGGAGACGCCCGATGAAACGCTGGCCACGGCCGCCGCAGGCGGTGACCGTGCGGCCTTTGCCGCGCTGGTAGGGCGGCACTATGGCCGGGTGCATGCGCTGGCCTGGCGGCTGACGGGCAGTGCGGCCGAGGCGGGCGACCTGGCGCAGGACATCTGCGCCGCGCTGCCCGCCAAGTTGCAGGGCTGGCGGGGCGAGGCGCAGTTCACCACCTGGCTGTACCGGGTGGTGGTGAACGCGGCATCCGACCGGCGGCGGCGGCTGGCAACCCATTCCATGGCAGCGCAGGGCTGGGGCGACTGGGAACTGGCGCGGCAGGACGCGATGGCCGAAGAACGCGAGGCGCTGGACTGGCTGTCGCAGGCGATGCGGCGGCTACCCGAGGATCTGCGCGAGACGGTGGCGCTGGTTCTGGGTGAGGAGTTGACGCAGGCGCAGGCGGGCGAGGTGCTGGGTCTGTCCGAAGGCACGGTGGCGTGGCGGATGTCCGAGGTGAAGAAGCGGCTGCGCGCGATGGCGGCAGAGGAGGCGAAGGGATGAGCGACTTCGACAAGCTTGCCCGGGGCCTGCGCAGGGCGCCGGTGCCCGACCCGGCGGCCAAGGCCGAGGCGCTGCGGCTGGCCATGCAGAATTTCGACCGCCTTCACCAAGGAACGCCGGACGCCGCGCGTCCCACTGCCATGGGCCAAAGGGGCCTTTGGATGGGAGTGACGCGCATGATTGAACGGATGACATCCCGCGGCATGATGACCGCCACCGCTTCGGTGGCGGCTTTGGGGCTGGGGCTGGTGATGGTGCTGCCAAACCTGCAGGCGGTGCAGGGTCGGCTGGGCGACGTGCCGGTGGCGGTGCCCGAGGCGGCAGACGCGACAGTGCCATTGGCCAAGGTGCCGCGTGAGGCGGGTGAGGTGGCGGCGACGCCCGCGCGCCCGGCTGTGAAGCCAGCAGCGCCGGCGCCCGTGGCGCCGGGCAAGACGGGGACGCTGGCGGCGACGGTGCCCGCCGAGGCGCCGGCGACGGACGCCGCAGAATCCTTTGCCGCTGCCCCCGAGGAGTTGGGAGGGGCTGGAGCCGTACGGGAACAGCGTTTCGGCCTTGAGTACGACACCGGCACCGCCGCACACGGCGCCCCTGCCGCACGAAAGCGAGCGCTCGCCGAAGGCGAGGCCTTTGCCGATGCCGCCCCGCCGCCCCCGCCAGCCGCACTGAATGCACCCACGCCCGAAGGCATGGCGCTGGGCGGTTCGCTAGACTATGCCGCCGTTCCGCAGGCGACGGTCACCCCCGACCCGACAGTGGCGCCCGCGCCCGACACCGAGGCTTTCCCCGACTTCGACACCAATCCGGTAAAGGTGACGGCCGAGGCGCCGGTCAGCACGTTTTCCATCGACGTCGATACGGCCAGCTATGCCGTGGTGCGGTCCTCGCTGAACGCGGGTGTTTTGCCCCCGGCCGAGGCGGTGCGGATCGAGGAGATGGTGAACTACTTCCCCTACGACCTGCCCGCGCCTGCCGCCGATGACGCGGCACCGTTCCGGCCCACCGTCACCGTGATGGAAACGCCGTGGAACCCCGGCACCCGGCTGGTGCAGATTGCCATTCAGGGGCGCAAGCCCGCAGTGGCGGACCGACCGCCGCTGAACCTGGTGTTTCTGGTGGACACCTCGGGGTCGATGGACGAGCCCTCGAAGCTGCCGCTCTTGAAGCAGTCGCTGGCGCTGATATTGCCGCAGCTGCGCGAGGGCGATCAGGTGGCGATGGTGGCCTATGCCGGGTCGGCGGGCACGGTGCTGGCGCCGGTGGCGGGCACCGACCGGGCGGCAATCATGGGTGCCTTGGACCGACTGGCGGCTGGCGGGTCCACCGCGGGGGCCGAGGGGCTGGAACTGGCCTACCGGGTGGCGGCGCAGATGGCCGGGGACGGCGAGGTCAGTCGCATCCTGCTGGCGACCGATGGCGATTTCAACGTGGGCGTCAGCGACACTGACGGGCTGGAGGCCTATGTCGAGAAAAAGCGGGCGACGGGCACCTATCTGTCGATCCTGGGCTTTGGCCGCGGGAACCTTGATGACGCCGTGATGCAGGCGCTGGCGCAGGCCGGGAACGGCACGGCAGCCTACATCGACACCGCGCAAGAGGCGCGCAAGGTGTTGGTGGACCAGTTGCAGGGCGCGCTGTTCCCGATTGCCGACGACGTGAAGATCCAGGTCGAATGGAACCCCGCGCAGGTGGCCGAATACCGGCTGATCGGCTACGAAACCCGGGCACTGGCGCGCGAGGATTTCAACAACGACCGCGTGGACGCCGGAGAGATCGGCGCGGGGACCGCTGTAACGGCGATCTACGAGATCACCGCTCCCGACAGCCCGGCGCGGGCGGTGGACGACCTGCGCTATGGCAGCGCGGTGGCGGGCGACCCTTCAGGCGAATTGGGCTTCCTGCGTCTGCGCTTGAAGGCGCCGGGGGCCGCCGACAGCCAGCTTGTGGAAACGCCGATCACCGCCGACATGGCGCCGGTGGGGCCCGAGGCGCGGTTTGCCGCCGCGGTGGCCGGGTTCGGGCAGTTGCTGACCGGGGCCACCTATCTGGGCGACTGGGGCTGGGATGACGCCATCGCGCTGGCGCTGGAAGGTCGCGGCGAAGACCCCTTCGGCTATCGCGCCGAGGCGGTGAACCTGATGCGGCTGGCGCAGGCGCTGTCCGGTCAGCAATAGGGCGGGTCAGGCCCGAGGCGGCGACAGGCGGGCCAGCATGCGCGCGTGCTGGTCCTGGCCGGAGAAGAAGAACGCCAGCACCCGGACGGTGCTGGCGGCTTCGTCGATGGTGAACCAGACGGCTAGAGCGTGTCGTTGTTCATTTGATTCAGGATTCCCAAGTTGGTTGGTTTG
>CAZLIC010000156.1:0-3815 GCA_964559535.1 uncultured Rhodobacterales bacterium | reverse complement strand
GCTCGACCCGCCCGCTCATGGTGCGCTGAAGCGCACCCTACCGGTTCCCGCATCGCTACGGGCCCTTGTCTCCGCCACCATCGCGGTGCCAGGACGAATGTGGACAGCAAGCGTAGGGTGCGCTTCAGCGCACTTCCACCCTACCCATGCGATTCGCCCCCAAAGCAAGCGTAGCGCACCGCGCGACCCGCCCGCACATGGTGCGCTGAAGCGCACCCTACCGGTTCCCGCATCGCTACAGGCCGCTGTCTCCGCCACCGTCGCGGTGCCAGGACGAATGTGGCCAGTCGGCGGGGTGGCCGACAAGCCCGTGCTTGACGGGGTTCAGCCAGCAATAGCGGATGCAGGCCGCCAGGGCTTTGTCATCGCGGATATGATGTTCCCAGAACCGTCGCTGCCAGATGCCCTTCTCTCGTCGCAGGATGTGACTGTCTCGCACCCGGCCTTCCGGAAGACCCCGCGCAAACCTTGCCTTGATCGCCCCCATCCGGACCGAATAGTTCGCGTCGCCTTCTGGCAGGGTCCAGACGCAGTGCATATGGTCTGGCAGCACCACCCAGGCGTCGATGTGAAACGGGCGTTCGGCACGCGTGGCGCGCACGGCGGCGCGCAGCCTGTCAACCTCGCGCACCAAAAGGTCTGCGCCGCGGCTGGCCAGAGCCACGGTGAAAAAGACGGTGGCGCCGGGGCGGCGAGGGCGGCGGTAGCAGGACATGCCGTAGCCTCACCAGACAAAGTTAACAATCGGTTGCCCCCGATTCGCCCCCCATGGTTAACGCATCCCTGCGTTGCCCCGCTGCCGCTGCGGGCGTGCGCAGGGGATGACGTAAGGAAGACGTGGGGAAGACGTAAGGAAGACAGCCCGCCCCCGGCCAACCCGCTGAAAACACCCGCAGTAACGCCCCGCGCGCCGCCGTTGCGGCCGCCGCGTCAGATAATGTCGATGTCATCCCCCAGCCGGTTCAGCGCCACGCCCGCCACCGTCAGCACATTGCCACCGCCAAAGTCGAACACCGCGTCGCCGTTGTCGTTGGACCCGAAGTCGGCGATCACCTGCGCCACCGTCCGCACCCCCGTCCACAGCCGGTCGTCCAGACGCAGCACGTCGACGTTGTCCTCGAAATCCAGCACCGTGTCCTGCCCGAACCCGCGGCCGAAGACAAAGGCATCGGCGCCCGCATCGCCCGTCAGGCGGTCGTTGCCGGCCCCACCATCCAGCGCATCCTTGCCGCTGCCCCCCAACAGCTTGTCCTTGCCGTCGCCGCCCAGCAGCACGTCGTTGCCGTCCAGCCCCCGCAGCTGGTCATTCCCCGCGCGGCCGTCCAGCACGTTCTTCGCACTGTTGCCGAACACCTTGTCGCTGGCCAGCCCGGCCACCACATCCTCGATCACCGTGTCGCGGCCCACCACCATGGCGCCGCGCACACCGTAAATGGTGGACAGCGCCTCGGCCTCCAGGTTGATGGACTGCTTCAGCGTGTCGGTGCGGAAGTCCACCACATCGCGCCCGCCGGTGTCCCACAGGGTGAAACTCAGCGTCTGCCCCCCGGCGACCAGGGTCGACGAAACGTCGCCCTCGACCAGCGCGCCGAACACCAGATCCATGTAGTCGCCGGTGTTCGAGTCAAACCCGTAGCGGGTGTTGCCGTGATAGGCGCGCGTCGGGGCGCCGTACAGGTCCTGGATGGCGATGATGTCGGCGATCATCGGGGTCATGATCAGCGCGTAATCGGCATCGTCGTTCGTGTTCATGCTTTGGTTGATGTACGACATGATGGTCACGTTCCAGCTGTCGTTCAGATACAGCACGCTTTCCGGATAGGTGGTGGGCCCGCCTTGACCTGCGTTGTAATCGCCCGCGTGGGCCAGGCCCAGGGCGTGACCTATCTCGTGGATAATGGTCTGGAACAGGTAGCTGTCCAGAAACCCGGCCGAGGCGATGAAGTCCTTGCCGATGTTGATGTTGGCGCTGGCCATGGCCCCGCTGCCATCAAGCTGCGAATTGGCGTAGGCGCGGCCCAGATCCTCGTCATCGAAGGTGATGTCGGCGCTGCCGGTGGTGCGGGTGAAGGTCAGGCCGGTCAGCTTGGCCCAGGCGTCAAAGGCAAAATCGACCAGTTCGGCGGTTCCCGGCGCCATGGCCGCATCGTTGTAGGTGATGGTGGTCTGGTCCCAGGCACGGCGTTCGCCGCCAAAAAAGGCCCACCCTGAATCGGTCAGGCGGAAGGCAATCTCGTCCAGCGTCCAGACCTCTTGTGTGCCCGGCGGCACCTCTTGTTCGACCACGCCGACGGTGTAGCCACCGGTGCCGTTTACCCCCGACTCTTCGGCGATGACGAAGTAGGTGCCGGTGCGGCTGGCGGTCACGGTCAGTTCGCAGACGGCATAGTCAACGCCCTGATAGGTCTGGATTTCAAAGTCGTCGTTGGTCAGGACGTTGCCGTTGTTGTCGGCCAGCGCCAGGAAGGTTTCCATGAAGGCCGAATACATCAGGATCGAGTAGGTCTGGCCCTGCTGCAGGTCGATGCGGATCCAGTCGCTGTCGCCGATGTAGTTGACCGCGCCGTTGTAGGTGGAATTGACGGTCATGACGCCGGTACTGAACAGGCCATGCGGGCCGTTCGGGCCGTCGAAGAAGCCTTCGTTCCAGACCACCCCGAAACCGGGGGCATCCTGGCCCACCAGATTTTCATAGGGGCATTCGGGGTCGAAGGGGCGGGTCTGGGCGCAAATCTCGCACATGTCGATATGCCTGTGATGCAAGGGGTTCAAGCGTCGTTGCCGAATATGGCCGGTTGTGGGGCGATTCCCGCCCAGACGCGAAAATCATAGGGCGCAGGAGTGCCGTTCGGCAAACAGAATCCGATCTGGGTCAGGGCTTCGCCCCCCTTGCCTTCGCGCGCCCGATCCGTGATCGTCCGCCGCGCAACCGCCCCCCGGAGCCCCCATGCAGAACCCCACCCCGATGTTCGCCCGCACGCTGAACGCGCTGTCGGCCATCCTGTCCAAGGCCGAAGCCCATTGCGCCGAGCGCAAGATCGACCCCGCCGTGCTGTGCGCGGCCCGGCTCTTCCCCGACATGTTCCCGCTGACACGTCAGGTGATGATCGCCACCGACCACGCCAAGGCAGTGGCCGCCCGGCTGACCGGCACCGAGAATCCGCGGTTCGAGGACACCGAGACGACGATGCCCGAATTGCGCGCCCGCATCGAAAAGACGCTGGCCTTCATCAACGGCTTCGATGACGCGGCGTTCGCAGGTGCCGAGGATCGCTCGATCAGCTTCAAGGCAGGCCCGCGTGAATTCACCTTCACCGGTGCGCAGTACCTGCCGGTATGGGCGGTTCCCAACTTCTACTTCCACGCCACCACCGCCTACAACATCCTGCGGCACAATGGCGTGCCGCTGGGCAAGACCGATTTCCTGACGGGCTGATCGGTACGGCGGCCGCGGGCCGTAGCGGGCAGCGGTTCAGCCCGCCACGGCCCGCGCAGCCTGCACGCCCACCCAGGCCGACACCGCCGTCAGCACCGTGCCCCAGGCAGTATCGGTGACAACCATGGTCCAGTGCCAGTCGCGCATGATGGCATAGCTGGTGAATTCGTAGGTGCCATAGGCCATGACCCCGATGATGGCCGCCGGCAGGATCAGGGGTGATCCGCCGCGCAGCGCGGGCACCGACACCAGGTACAGAAGGCCCGCGACATAGGCCGCATAGAACAGCGCCGCCGGGGCAAGGCGGATGGGTTCGGCCAGCAGGGGGCCGATGTGGGCAGCAAACAGCGGCCGCATGACCAGCGTCAGCATGATGGCA
>CAZLIC010000155.1:0-3868 GCA_964559535.1 uncultured Rhodobacterales bacterium | reverse complement strand
CTGTGCAACGCCGCGATCGGCCATTCGATCGTCGAGATCAAGCGCGAGGCGGGTGTCTGGAAGATCGTGCAGGACAGCCCGATGAACCGCCGCATCACCATGGACACGCCCATGGCGATTTCCGGCCCGGTGGCGGGACACGCCTGGATGAAGACGTCGGCTGATCCCGAGGGCAAGACGGCCCGCGGCACCAACTACAACTGCGGCGGCGGCATGACCCCGTGGGGCACCGTGCTGACCTGCGAGGAAGGCGCGTCCGATACCTTCGGCGGCGACATCACCAAGACCCCCTTCGCCGACGTGCTGGAACGCTATGGCTATGACGGGTCCGACTACTATGGCCGCGCGCGGTTCGAAGACCGCTTCAACGTCGATAAAGAGCCGAACGAGCCCAACCACTTCGACTGGGTGGTCGAGATCGACCCCTATGACGCCGCCTCGACCCCGGTGAAGCGCACCGCGCTGGGCCGGATGGCGCATGAGGCTTCGACCGTCGTCGTGAACAAGGACGGCAAGGTCGTGGTCTACATGGGCGATGACGACTACTTCGAATACGTCTACCGTTTCGTCTCGGATGCCGCCTATGACCCGGCCAACCCGGCCTCGGGCAAGGACATTCTGGACGCGGGCACCCTGTCGGTGGCGCAGTTCGCCGCCGATGGCACGGTGAACTGGCTGCCGCTGGTGCATGGCAATGGCCCTCTGACGGCCGAGAACGGCTTTGCCGACCAGGCCGAAGTGCTGCTGAAAACCCGTCTGGCCGCCGATGCCCTGGGCGCCACGCCGATGGACCGCCCCGAGGACATGGAAACGAACCCGGTGACGGGCCGCATCTATGCGATCATGACCAAGAACAAGAAGATGACGGCCGACAAGCTGAACCCAGTGAACACCCGGCCGGAAAACCACTATGGTCACATCGTGGAACTGATCCCGCCGGGCGGCGCGGGCGCCGATGCCGACCACACCGCGGCGTCCTATGGCTGGGACCTCTTCGTGCTGGCGGGCAACCCGAAAGACCCGGTGCACGGCGCGCAGTTCCACGCAGGAACATCGGACAACGGCTGGTTCGTCTGCCCCGACAACCTGACCTTCGACCCCAAGGGCCGCATGTTCGTGGCCACGGATGGGGCGAACGACTTCGACCTGCCCGACGGCATCTACGGGGTCGATACCGAGGGCCCGGCGCGCGGGCTGCCGAAGCTTCTGTTCACCTCGCCCATCGGTGCCGAGGCTTCGGGACCCTGCTTCACCCCCGACGGCACCACGCTGTTCGTCAGCGTCCAGCACCCGGCCGAAGACAGTGAAACGCTGGCCACGGCCAGCACCTTGTGGCCGGACTTTGCCCCGGGTGGCCTGCCGCGGCCTGCCGTGGTGGCAATCCAGCGCCTGGATGGCAGCGAAGTCGCCGCCTGAGGCCCCTTGCCCGCAAGGGCGGATTGGAAGAACCTTTCGGCCGAGGCTTTCCCGGCCGAAGGATTTGCTGCGATGTCCGAACTAGACGCAACCGACCTGCGCATCCTGACCGTGCTGCAGAAAGAGGGCCGGATCACCAACGCCGATCTGGCCGAACGCATTCACCTGTCGGCCAGCGCCTGCCATCGCCGGGTGCAGCGGCTGGAGGAAGATGGCTACATCGCCGGATACGTGGCGCTGCTGGACGCCCGCAAGATGAAGCGGCCGACCACGGTGTTCGTGGAGATCACCCTGCAGTCGCAGGCCGACGAGGTGCTGGACGCCTTCGAGAACGCGGTAAAACGCGTGCCCGACGTACTGGAGTGCCACCTGATGGCGGGCTCGGCCGACTATCTGATGAAGATCATGGCCGAGGACACCGAGGACTTCGCCCGCATCCACCGGCAGTACCTTACAAGGCTGCCGGGGGTGGCGCAGATCAACTCCAGCTTCGCGCTGCGCACCGTGTTCAAGACCACTGCACTGTCGGTCTAGATCCGGCGCCCCCACAGGTCGTATTCTCCGGCCTCGTCCACGGTCACCGTCACCAGGTCACCGGGGGAAAGGCCGTCGAAGTCTTCGTCGATGAACAGGTTGCCGTCGATGTCGGGCGCGTCGGCCCTGGTGCGACAGGTGGCGCCTTCGTCATCCACCTCGTCCACGATGACCTGCAGGGTTTGCCCCACCTTCGCGGCCAGCTTCGCCTCGGAAATGGCCTGCGCCTTTTCCATGAACCGGGCGAAGCGGTCTTCCTTCACCTCGTCGGGCACATGGTCGGGCAGGGCGTTGGACCGGGCGCCAGCCACGTTTTCGTAGCGAAAGCAGCCCACCCGATCCAGCTGCGCCTCGTCCAGCCAGTCCAGCAGCGTCTGGAATTCCGCCTCGGTTTCGCCCGGATAGCCGACAATGAAGGTCGAGCGCAGCACCAGGTCGGGGCACACCGCGCGCCAGGCGGCAATCTCGTCCAGCGTGCGGGCGGCGGCGGCGGGGCGGGCCATGCGCCGCAGCGTGTCGGGATGGGCGTGCTGAAACGGGATGTCGAGGTAGGGCAGCACATTGCCTTCCGTCATCAGCGGAATCAGGTCGCGCACATGGGGGTAGGGGTAGACATAGTGCAGCCGCACCCAGGCCCCCAGCGACCCCAGGTCACGCGCCAGCGGTACGATGGGAAACTTCTCTTCCCGCCCTTTCCAGTCGGTGCCGTAGGCGCTGGTATCCTGGCTGATCACCAGCAGTTCCCGCACCCCTGCCGCCACCAGCTTTTCCGCCTCGCGCATCACCGCCTTGTGCGGGCGGCTGACCAGCCCGCCGCGCATGTCGGGGATGATGCAGAAGCGGCAGGTGTGGTCGCAGCCCTCGGCGATCTTGAGATAGCTGTAGTGGCGGGGCGTCAGCTTCACGCCCTGCGACGGGATCAGGTCGATGAACGGGTCGGGGGAGGGCGGCACAGCGGTGTGCACGGCGTCCAGCACCGCCTCGTACTGGTGCGGGCCGGTCACGGCCAGAACGGTGGGATGCGCGCCGGTGATGTACTCGGGGTTTGCACCCAGGCATCCCGTCACGATCACCCGGCCGTTTTCGCGCAGCGCCTCGCCGATCGAGTCGAGGCTTTCGGCCTTGGCGCTGTCCAGGAAACCGCAGGTATTCACGATCACCGCATCCGCGCCCTGGTAGTCGGGCGAGATGGCATAGCCCTCGGCGCGCAGGCGGGTGAGGATGCGTTCGCTGTCGACCAGCGCTTTCGGGCAGCCAAGGCTGACCATGCCGATGGTCGGCTGGCCCGCGCGCGAAGGATCGGCACGTCGGGTGTCGGGGATCAGGCTGCGGGCCAGGTCGGGGCGGAGGTCGGGCGGGTTCTGCGACATGGGCCGCGTTCTACGCGGGATCGGCACGCGCGAAAAGCAGGCTTTCGCGCATAAGGGCGCCTAATGGCCCGTATCAGTTTATTCAACTTCTTCTGATCCCGCGGGGCTGGTAACAAGACGCCGCGGGAAACGCACGACTCGGGCCGGGTTCGCAGGGGCGGACCGGCGGGCGTGGGTCACACGGATGATTCAGCTGCGCCGCGATGGCCCTTTGCCCAGCGGTCGCCAGACAGGACGGAGCACAGCATGGACGGAAACGATAGCGGCAAGGCCGGCAAATGCCCGGTTGTGCATGGCGCCACGGCGCATGTTACCCACGCAGGGCGGTCCAACCGGGACTGGTGGCCGAACCAGCTTAACCTGCGGATCCTGCACCAGCATTCGGCCAAGTCCGACCCGATGGGGCCGGAGTTTGCCTATGCGGACGCGTTCCGGGGCCTGGACATGGACGCGCTGAAGGCCGACCTGCGCGCGTTGATGTCCGTCAGCCAGGTCTGGTGGCCGGCCGACTGGGGCCATTATGGCCCGCTGTTCATCCGCATGGCGTG
>CAZLIC010000154.1:0-3984 GCA_964559535.1 uncultured Rhodobacterales bacterium | reverse complement strand
AGGACAGGACCGCCATGCGTTCCCGCTCGCTCTCGGAGTCGAGGATGCCGGTCAGGTCGAAGCCCGCGACGTCCGCGTCGGTGCTGCCCCCGATCTGGAACGTATCGTCCGTGTTCGCCCCAAAGATCCAGCCATAGCGGCCATCGGCCGTCCATTCCTGCATCCGCTCGAAGAGATCGCCTTCGTCATCGGTGGAGACGAGGAGCGAGGCGAAGTCCGACCAGTTCCTGAGGCCAGCGTTTCCGGCACTGGCGTTCTGACGCACGACCTCCTGCAGGCGGTTGGTTTGTACCGGGGTCAGGGGTTGTTCGCGGCGCTCGAGGAGGCTTGCGAGCCAGTCGGCCAGCCAGGCCTGACCGCGGGCGTCGATCTCGGTCTGAAGCGGGTTCAGGCCCGTGGGCCGGCCGGCCCGCACGGTTGAATAGCTGCCGCCAAGCGCGCGGACGGCCATTTCCATGCCGGCGCGGTAGTCGAAGACGAAGAGCCGGGCACCTGCGCGCCGGGCCATGGTCATGAGGAAAGCCGCGAGCACGGATTTGCCCGACCCGGGGCGGCCGAGGATCAGCGTGTGCCCGCCTGTGGGCTCACGGTCCGGCGCGCCCTCTTCGTGGAAGTTGAACCGGAACCCGCTGCGCTCGGGCGTCGGGAAAAGCGTGATCGGCACGCCCCACGGCACTTCCCGGCCAATCTTGCCGAGCGGCGTGCGATGGAAGGTGGCGAGATCCGCGAAGTTGTGGTTCGTGATCGCGGCCTTGCGGCTACGCGCCCCGGTGTTCCCCGGATGCTGCGCCATGAAATGCGCCCGCGCCCCGAAGGCCTCCGAGATCAGGTTGATGCCGGAGGTGGCGGATATGTTGCGGATTTCGGCTGCGATATCGTCGAAGGCAGCTTGGGTGCGCGCATAGACCGCCACGGTCATGTGGTGCTCGCCGAAGATCAGGCGCTTGGATTCCAGATCGTCCTGGGCCAGTTCCAACTCTTGAGCAAGGCTGACGGCCCCGTCATTGGCGGCCTGCATCAGGCGCAGCTGCCGCTTGATCCTGCCTGCCATGATGTTGGCATTGATCGGCACGAAGGAATGGGTGACCACCATGTCGACGGGCAGGTTCAGCTCGTCGAGCATCAGGCTGTCGGTCTTGGCGGGATAGTTCTTCACCGCAAAGATCGCGCCGAGCTTGTCGCCGACGGCACCGTCGGAGAGCGCGATGGTCGTGCCGCGGAAGGTGACGCGGGTATTGGCAACATCCTCGGCGATGACGCCCAGGCGTGACCGCGGGAAGAGCGGGTGCTCTTCGCCGGTGTTGAGCGAGCCGAGGAAGCCAAGAAGCTCGCCAGTGCTGGCTGCAAGCAGGCGGGGCTTCAACTCATCGAAGGACGACAGGAGAAACCCCACCACCTCGTCCAGCTTGCGCAGGCGCCGGGTCGTGTCTGCGGCATGCCGAGTGCGCGAAGTCCCTAGACCAAACGGCAGGCGACTGCCCGCCTCGGGGCGCTTCAGCACCGTCAGGGTCAGTGTCTTGTCGCGCAGGCCTGCGCGACCCAGATGCGCACGCCAGCGTTGATCGACTGCAGCCGCAAACCCTTCGCCCGGAATGGGCGGCAGGGTCACGTCGACCGCTTTCGACACTTTGTGCAGGTAGAAAGAGAACTCGGTCCCCACCTGCGCGACGATCCCGGCGAGAAGCCCGCCGATGCGATCGAGATGGGCATCCTCGCTCGTGATGCTGTTCACCCCTTCGAGGCGAATGCATTGCATCAACTCGTTACCGCGCGTCCGGATCGTACGGTCGGTGACAAGGCTGACGTAAGGCAGCATGGAGGAGAGCCGTTTCTCGCCCATGACCCATGCGGGCAGCGCTGTGAGCGGATCGAGGCCCTCCGCCATGTCATCGGCCAGTCCATCACGGGGCATAGCTGTCGCCTCCGTGGAGCTTGCGGTTCGCCGTGGGTGGGGTTTCCTGCTGGGTGATCACCAGGACGTCGAGGAAGTTCGGATCCCAGTCCGCGGCTTTCCAAAGCGCCGGCCAAGCCAGCCCCGCGAAGACGGCCACCACCCAGCTCTGCACCCAGAGGAACAGAAGTGTTGAGCCGAAGAGCCAGACCATGGCGTACATGATCGGCAAGCCCATCAGCTTGGGCGGCCTCAGAAGGCCGATGAAAACGCGGGATTGATCGGACATGGGTTTGGCTCAGGTTGTCCAGATGGCGGCGACGATGGTGGGCGCTGCAGCGATGCCCGCGATCGCGACCACGACCCAGAGCGCCTGCCGGAAGTCGAGGATACCGAAGAGCCAGGAGAGGAACACGCCGATCAGGGCTAGCGTGCCGATCACGATACCCAAGGGACCGGTGATCGCATCGACGATGCCTTGCAGCAGCGTCTGCACGGGCGAGAGGTCAATGCTTTGGGCCAGTGCCGGTCCCGCCAGCACGATAAGGGCCATCGCGCTGAGCGCGACAAGGGAAGATTTGGACGTCACGAAAGGTCTCCTCTCAACCGCTGGAACACGGCTGTCACACGGGCCACATGGCCTTGGGTTTCTCGAAAGGGGGGAATGCCGCCATGACGGGTGACCGCATGGGGGCCGGCATTGTAGGCTGCGAGCGCCAGCGCGGGATCGCCGAACTGCTCGAGCATCATCAGAAGGTAACGGGCCGAGCCGTCGAGGTTCTGGGCGATGTCATGGGGATCGACGCCGAGATCGCGCGCGGTATCGGGCATCAGCTGGCCGAGCCCGATGGCCCCGTCGGGGCTGCGCGCGCCGGGATTGTACGCGCTCTCGACCTCGATATTGGCGCGGTAGAACAGCGTCCAATCGGTGACCGACAGACCTGCCTGACGCAGGGCGTCATGGCTGCCGTAGCGCAGCGCCGTGGTCTCGATGGCGTGGAGGATTTCGGGGGAGGCGCGGACGGCACGCGGGGCGACCGCTGCTGCAGCCGTCACATCGCTCAGGGGATCGTCATCCCCATGGAACTGCGGTGCGGCAAAGAGAAAGAGACGATCTGGAAGGGGCCCATTCTGGGCATCTTCTTCGCCGGTGAACGAGCGCAAGGTGCTCGCAGTCTCGGCGGTGTCGATCAGTCGGCCATCAGGGCTGACCTGGAAGATGAAACCGTCGGCAAGGGCCAAGGGTGTGGAACAAACACCTGTACCCAATGCAACGACGAGCGCAAACGCGCAGTCAGTCTTCCTTGACCAGAACCGGGCCGGTCCGCGGCTCGGACGTGCACCCGGGTGCTGCGTGACGCTCGCGGGCACCCTCGACAAGCGGAATGCTGGCGGTCGTGCAGCCCATGTCGGCAAGGAAGCTGACAAGGCCGACGATGGTCTTGAAATCGCGCAGCTTGAGGACACTGCGGCTGGTGACGAGCATCTTGTCGGAGCTACCGTCCGGAGCAACCGCCCGTATGACCCAGGCGCCGTACCAGCTGTTATGGCGCTTCTCGGCCCCTTCCTTGCAGACCACCTCGATGAGGTAGCCTTCGGCAAGGAGGCCGCGCAGTCCGTCTTCTGTAACCACATTCGGGGCTTCTTCTATCATGGCCTTCCCTTGGGTCCTTTTTTGCCTGAGGTGCAGTCTCGGGCCCACGGGGTCGCAACACCGCGGGCGATACAAGACAACATGAACGATAGCAAGACAATTAAAACGACTTGACGAAGATCGCCTTGCTCCGATAACGGTGATAGCTGACAAAATCGTGATCTTAAAGGCGGCAAAGGAGTTTTGCCCTGCACATGACCTGTGCGCGCAACATCCCCCTAGCGCTGCTGATCACCGTGCTCGTGGCGGCAAGTACGGCACATGCCTGCACTCCGCCCGAACGGCCGTTCTTGCCCGCGTCCCGAGACGACATGCGCACCTACGCGGACCTGATCCGGGGGGATTTCGAGGCCTACATCGCCGATGTGCAGGAGTATTTCCGCTGCATCGACGAGGAACGCGCGCGGGCCTTTGTGGAAGCCGGGGAGGTGAGCGAGGA
>CAZLIC010000153.1:0-4210 GCA_964559535.1 uncultured Rhodobacterales bacterium | reverse complement strand
CACGCTGGATTCACAAGATGAATCCCTCACGGGATTTGTGCAACAGAGCCGCGCGCAGCTGTTCGTCGAAGATCATGAAGTCGGTGATCGTGCCGTTGAAGTGCCCGCCGACATCGTCCGTGGTTCCGGGCGTGCTGCTCCACCCGGTTGCGCCAACGACGATGGACTCGAGGTTCCGCGACAGGTTGACCAGCAGGTCGCTGTCATAGGCCACGCGTGCGCCGTTCAGGTAAACCTGCAGCCCCTCGTCGCCGAAGGCCACCGCAAGATCATAGGTCACGCCCGCCGAAATCGCGTTGTCCACCTCGAAGTAGTAGGTGTTGACGGCGTCCTGAACCCGCACGACCAGCGTTCCGACATGGTTGATGTAGGCCGCCAAGTGGCCGCCCTGTCCGTTGCCGTTTGCATCCTTCGAGAACAGCGCCTGGAAGTCCGCCAGCCTGTCGGCCTGGAACGAGAAGGCAATCGTTCCGTTCCGCAGGACCACGCTCTCGGAATGGGACAGCACGATCGGCGCCCGGTCGATTTCGGAGAAGCCGGTCTCTCCTGCAATCGCAAGGACCGGGGAGAGGTTCGGGGCGATGCCCAGCTCTGCCGCGGTGGGCAGGCCTGTGGCCGGGGGGGCGATGGGGCCGGTGTCGGGGGCGACGTCGGTGGGGGCGATGGCCTCCTTGATGGCGTCGACGCCGTTCACGATGCCATAGGCCGGGGCGGCGGAGTGCTCGATGTCGGCGCGGGTGATCAGGTCGCCGTAGACGGTGATGGTGCCCAGGCGGTCGTCGTTGTGGGCGCCGCCGCCGCTGCCTGGTCGGAGTAGAGCGAGATCACCGAATGGTCCATCACGCCGTTGCCGTCGGCATCGCCATAGGTGATCGAGGCGATCTGGGTGGTATGGCCCTCGATGACGATGCGGTCGCCCTCGGCGCGGGAAAAGTCCGTCACCACGTCGTTGCCCAGCATGTCGACCCAGTGGTCGTGCAGGTAGGTGTTCTCGCCCGCCACGCCGTGCCAGTTGATCGTGCCGTCGTCGTTGGTGTGCTTCTCGATGATGCGCCGCTTGGCGTTGATCAGGGTCTGGAAGTAGAAGACGTCGGCGCCGTCGCCGCCCGTCAGCACGTCGTCGCCCGGCACCGGCTGGTCGGGATAGACCTTGCCGCGGGTCAGCTCGTCCAGCTGGTCGCGCTCGTCGCGGTCGGGGTCGGGGTAGATGTCAGGCTCGCGCGCGTCGGCGCGGCTGATCAGGAGGTCGTTGCCCGCGCCGCCCGAGAGGATGTCCTCGCCATGGCCGCCGTCCAGGATGTCGTTGCCCTCGGACCCCGAGACGCTGTCGTTGCCATAGCCGCCCTGCAGCACGTCGTCGCCCGCCAGGCCGTCGACCGTGTCATTGCCGCGCCCGCCGTCCACGCCGTCGGCGCCACCGGTGCCGGACAGCCGGTTGTTGCCGCGGCCCGCGCCGCCCGACACCATGTTCAGCGCGATGTCGTGCATGTGGCCGTGGTCATCGACGCCGTAGTGGTGCAGGATCTCGAGGAAGGTCTCGGTGGCGCCGTGCAGCTGCTGGAACACCGGCGCCAGGTCGGCCATCGCCTCGTGCATCCGCGCCTCTTCCGCCAGCAGGGGGTCCACCGCGCCGGCCAGCGCGACCATGTCGTCATGGCCAAGCTGGCGGTCGAACACGGTGACGTTGCCGACGGTGCCCCTCAAGAGCCAGTGCGCCGCCTCGCTGTCGGTGCCCCGCCAGGCGCGGCTGCCGCCGATCACCAGCGGTTCGTCGTTCGCCCTGATCCCCTGCTTGAAGTCGGGCTCGGCCGCCACCAGCTCGCCGTTCAGCCAAGCCATCAGCCCCTCGGCGCCGAACGAGAGCGCCACCTGATAGGTCTCGTAGGCGCTCAGCAAGAGGTCGGGGACGCGCAGCCATTCGGCCCCCGAGTTGGTGTCCATCGAGACAACCAGCGCCCCGTTGCTGACCATCAGGGTGAACTGCCCGGCCCCGTATCCGCCAAGGTCCTTCGACATCAGCGCCTGATCCCCGGTCAGGCGGTCCAGCGAAAAGCTCATGCTGATCGTGCCGGACGCCAGCTAAAGCGCGTTGCTGGGGCGGGCCTCGATGTAGTCGCCGGACGTTCCGGTCAGTTCGCGCTGTTCCAGTGACGGAAAGACGGGATCGATGCTTGTGTTCCGAATGGACGTAGGCATTGGCAGCTCCCTTGCATCCTTGGGTTGCGCCATGACTACAGTCGAATGAAGGATTCAGTGTGGCGTTCTTTGATGGAGGCGGAGATGTGGCGGAGAAGCGGCGAACAAGTGCCGAATGCCGGCGGACAAGCGCCGAGCGCGAACAGGCCGCTGATCCGGAATGACTAATTAACAAGTAAAGAGTCGTAAACCTGAAAGTCGGCGTGACGCGGGGTTCGCAACTGTGGCAATCTTGTGGACGCGTCGCCCGGCGACCCTTGCCCGCCGCGGTTGGCCGGGCGCCGATTGTGGTGGGCACGACGAAGTGATTCATCCCGGAAGACCGCGGGGGTCAGCGCCGGTCAACGGTATCGCCGGGCACCGCGTGAGGGGGCATCACGGCCGCTTCAGGCCAGCGGCCGGACGCCACGGGAGAACCCGGCTGTGGGTGCCGCCGGCGTGGACCGGGCGGACCTTTGCCACCATGCCGGGCCGACATGGCGCGAAAAGGTGCGATCTGGAATAGGCAGATGGCGGTACCCCGGCGGGTTCCCGGACCCGCCATCCGGCATTTTCCAGTTCTGCATCCCGATACGACCGCCTGGTCGGGCGTTCCTGGCCCGGACAGGCGCAACCCGTCACGCAGGCATTGCCTTTGCCGCCGCCCGCATCGGGCTTTGGGACGCGGCTCCGCCCGGCGCGGATTCAATCCTTCGGCCGGTCTGTCCATCGAACAAGTGGGTTCGCTCGGGCGCAAATCCGATCCCCACAACAGCGCCGGCCGCCAGTGAGGGACGGGCCTCGGTTACCAGACTGAAAGAGATGTCCTCGACCCTGAGACTGCACATCCGCGCGGCGCCGAGTTCTTCGATCAACTCCAGGCGCGCATCGAAGTGTCCCTGTCCGGGCGCTGTCAGGACGGCATGTTCGGGCCGGATGCCAAGCTGCACCAGCTGACCGTCGGCAGCATTGCGATCATCGGGCAGGCGGATGACGGCCCCGTCGTCCAGCACGACACCTTTCACGGCGGCGCTGTACTGCCCGGGCAGGACGTTCATCGCCGGACTGCCGATGAAGCCCGCGACATAGAGCGTCGCGGGACGCTCGTAGATCTCGAAAGGCGTGCCGACCTGTTCGATGGTGCCCTTGTTCATCACCACCAGCCGGTCTGCCAGCGTCATGCCTTCGTGCTGGTCATGCGTGACAAAGACGCTGGTCGCCTTGATCTGGTTGTGGATGCGGCGGATTTCGTGGCGCATCTGCACGCGCAGCTTCGCGTCCAGGTTCGACAGCGGCTCGTCAAACAGAAAGACCTTGGGCGAACGGATGATGGCGCGGGCCATGGCGACACGCTGGCGCTGGCCGCCCGACAGCTGGCCCGGCTTGCGGTCAAGAAACTCGGTCAATCCCACGGACTTTGCCGTTTCGGTCACGCGGGCCATGCGTTCTGCCCTGGGCATCCCCGCCACCTTCAGCGCGTAGCCGATGTTCTCGGCGACCGTCATGTGGGGGTAGAGCGCATAGTTCTGGAACACCATGGCGCAGCCACGCTCGCGCGGTTCCAGCTGGTTCACAACCTCGCCCGCAATGGCAATCTCGCCTGCGGTGATCTCTTCCAGCCCGGCGATCAGGCGCAGCAGCGTGGACTTGCCGCAGCCCGAGGGGCCGAGGATGACCACGAACTCGCCGTTGTGGATGTCAAGGCTGACCCCCTGCATGATGGTGGTCTTGCCGTAGGTCTTGGTCACGTTGCGGATGTTGATCTCGGCCATGGGTGCCTCACTTGTCGGTATTGATCAGGCCGCGCACGAACCAGCGCTGCATCAGGATGACGATGGCAATGGGCGGCAGCATGACCACCAGGGTCGCCGCCATGGCCAGGTGCCAGGTGGGCGTGCCGCCCCCGGTGGTCAGCTGGTCGGGCACCAGGTCGGACAGCTGGACCACGACCATGCCGTAATTGGCCCGGTCGGTGATGACGAGAAGCGGCCAGAGGTACTGGTTCCAGGCATAGACGAACATGATGGTGGCAAGC
>CAZLIC010000152.1:0-4394 GCA_964559535.1 uncultured Rhodobacterales bacterium | reverse complement strand
CGTCCGTGCGCTGGCATGGCTCGGGCCGGATGAGGCTCCCAAGGCCCTGCAAATCATGCGATCCAAGCTCACGGAGACGGCAAAGATTGAACTGATGTCCGCCGCGCCGCAGTTCCCGACTTGGCTGGCACGATTGGTTGGAGAGATGCTCCATGGCTGAGGCATTCCTGCGCCTCAACGGCAAAGACCGGCTGGATGCTCTTGGCGTCGCAGCCGATCGGCTTGGCCGGCCGTCTGCGACCGGTCAGCCTGCTCGCGCGATCGCTTCGACCAGGACTGCCTTCGTTACTCCCTGTGCATTGCCCTGAAGAACCTGAAATCCCTCTGACACCAACAACTTGCCTGTGATGGCATCAACCAGCGCAGGATTCATTTTCTCGGTTACCGCGAGCGCTTCCCGGCAAGCATCAGGAAATCTGGAGCAGGCTTCAACGACGTAGTCGGTGCCCATCGCCTGGGCGACGGCGGCGATGTCGAACATATCCCGGGGCTGGAGGTGTGAACCGCGGAAGACTACCTTCTTGGCCAGGATTTCGGCTGGCGTCTCGAGTTTGACGCGTCGTCCGCGGATTTCGGAAATGACATACGGTTCTTGGGTGACTGGGGCGCAGCAGATGAAGTCGATCTCCCCGACGCCATTGAACACGATCTTCAAGGCGCGCGTGCCATCGGTCTCATAGTCGCTCGGTTCGAGTGCGAGATTGTATCCTTGCGTCTCAGGGTTCAAATACGGGAGGTACTGGGCATCGTCGATGAAGAGGTCGATGTCGTGGCTTTCGCGATGCTTGATTTGGAGCATGAGAGCCGTTCCGCCCCCAAAGCTCCAGTTCGTCATGCCGATACCCTGACCGTTGGCTTGGTCAACGATCGCTACAGCCGCGTCAAAAAGCTCGGGCCAGCGGCTTGGCTGCGGGACGTTCATTCAGATCGCGAGCGGGAGCTTGTATCCGGCGAGCTCGGAGAATTTTTTGGCGACCACGATGACTGCGTCCTTGCTGACACCCATCTCGTCGATAAACGACTGCTGCAGTTTGGGCGACACCTCGGACAGGAAGGTGAACACGCTGCAATCGAAGGCATCGACGCTCTTGCTGTCGGCGATCTTTTCGGCCAGCTGGTCAGCCGTCACCAGCACGCCGTAGGGCGCGCTGACTGTAGACATCACTTTCGCTGTGACCGAGGCCATTGCATCATCTCTGTGCGGTAACTACCCATACAATGTAGTCGATGGGCCTCAACAAAGCAATAAAGCCCCGTTTCAACCGGGTCTACTTGTTCCCGTCGATCCACTTCGACATCAGCCCCTTGTCGCGGAAGCATTCGTCCGGAACGGCGCGGCGCTTGATGCGGGCGAGCTTCTCCGCGAAGGCCACCTGCTTCGAGGTCGGCAGCCGGTCCATGTCGGAGACCGGCTTCAGCTGGGCCTGCGCATCGATCCAGGCGCTGAGCGACCGGCGGTCCTGCTGAACCTCCCAAGGCAGGAGGGTCTGATTGCGCAGGGCGAGTGACCGCGCATAGGCGATCTGCTTTGGCGTCGCGGGCAGGGCGTATGTGGTGCTGTCCATCGGGAAACTCCCTTCCTAGCTTGGCCTTCAATATAGAACATAACAAGAACAAAATCAAGCTGAGCGACTGCCAAGCGTCGGTTCGAGAGGAAGAGGGTGGCCGGGGAAGATCAGGCCTGAGGGTGCCCGAGAGAGGGCGTCCGGGGCTGATCCTGTCCCTCATTCCGGAGTCTCCCGATGACCTATCTCGCGCCTGTTGCGCCTCCCGTTCCTGTTCCATCTTGCGATCCCGCGCCCGCGATCCTCGCCGTGGCCGAGGCGCTGCAGCCCGATCTCGCCCAAGGCTTCCAGATCGACGCGCTGCGTCTGCGGCTTGAGATGGAGCGCGCCTTTGGCGGCTCCGATGCCGATGGCGCCTGGGACTGGAAGCTTGCCTATGAGGCGGGCGAGGTGGCGCTGGTCCGCTTCCTCCGGAAATTCGGCCGTGCGCTGCTCTCCCGGGCTGGATCGCCTGCCGCGCTGCTGCCGATCCTCGCCAAGGTGGCGAGCCTCTTGCCGACGCATACCCGCCGCTCGGAGGAGATGGAGCGGTTTCAGCAATTCTCGACGCCGCTGCCCATGGGGCTGGCGGCAACAGCGGCAGCGCAGATCACACCCGGTGACCTGGTCCTTGAGCCTTCGGCCGGGACCGGCCTTCTGGCGATCCTCGCGGAAATCGCCGGCGGCAGCCTGGCGCTGAACGAGTTGGCAGACACCCGCGCCGACCTTCTGCGCCTTCTCTTTCCGGGTCATCCCGTCACCACATTCGACGCAGCACAGATCGACGATCATCTGGACGCTGGCCTTCGCCCGAGCGTCATCCTGATGAACCCGCCCTTCTCGGCCGTGGCCCATGTCGATGGCCGGACGACCGAGGCGACAGCCCGGCATCTGCGCTCGGCGCTTGCCCGGCTGGCCCCCGGTGGACGGCTTGTTGCCATCACCGGTGCCGGTTTCGCGCCGGATGCGCCTGCCTGGGCTGAGACATTCGGCCGTCTGACAGAGAGTGCCCATCTGGTCTTCACTGGCGCTGTGTCGGGCGCTGCTTTCGCCAAACACGGCACCAGCTTCGAGACGCGGATCTCGGTCTTCGACAAATGCCGGGGCGGCGAGCAGGGCGGCATCACCGCCGATCTGGCACGGTCCATGTCGCCCGATGTGGCCCACCTCCTTGCCCGGATCACCGCCGAGGTCCCGCCACGCCTCGAGTTGGATGCGGGTGTGGGCGCATGCTTCCAGCCCACTTCCCCTTTCCAGGGAATTCCTCCCCGTGCGTCCGGCCCTGCCGCTCGACCCTTGCGGTCGACGGCAGCTGCCAAGATGGATGTGCATGTCACCACGCCGGATGCCGCAGACCTCGGCTACACCCTGCGCGAGACGGTGGACGATCTCGGCTCTGCCCGCCTGTCGGATGCGATCTACGAGACCTTCCGCCTGCAGGCGATCGACATCCCCGGTGCGGCACCGCACCCGACCAAGCTTGTGCAATCAGCGGCCATGGCCTCTGTCGCGCCCCCGAAACCCTCCTACCGCCCCAAGCTGCCCGCCGCCGTTCTGCGCGACGGTCTGCTGTCGGACGCCCAACTCGAGACGGTCATCTACGCGGGTGAGGCGCATGGCGCCTATCTCGCGGGATCGTGGACCCTTGATGAAACAGGCGACATGGTCTCGGCCGCGCCCGACGATGCCGCGGACGCCGTCCGCTTCCGTCGAGGCTTCTTCCTTGGCGATGGCACGGGGGCGGGGAAGGGCCGCCAGTCGGCGGGGATCCTGCTCGACAACTGGTGCCAAGGCCGCCGCAAGGCGCTCTGGATCTCGAAGAGCGACAAGCTTCTGGAGGACGCGCAGCGCGACTGGTCTGCGCTTGGCCAAGAGCGGCTGTTGGTGATGCCGCTCTCGCGCTTCCCTCAGGGCCGCGACATCCCGCTTTCCGAGGGCATCCTCTTCACCACCTACGCAACGCTGCGCTCAGAAGAGCGCGGGGCCAAGAAGTCCCGCGTCGACCAGATCGTCGACTGGCTCGGGGCGGATTTCGACGGGGTGATCCTCTTCGACGAAAGCCATGCCATGGCCAATGCCGCCGGATCGAAGGGCGAGCGCGGTGACACGGAAGCTTCGCAGCAGGGTAGGGCGGGCCTGCGCCTGCAGCACAAGCTGCCCAATGCTCGCGTGGTCTATGTCTCCGCCACGGGGGCGACAACTGTGCACAACCTCGCTTACGCGCAGCGCCTCGGTCTTTGGGGCGGCGAAGATTTCCCGTTCGCGACGCGCGCGGAATTCGTCGAGGCCATCGAGGCGGGCGGCGTCGCGGCGATGGAAGTCCTCGCTCGCGATCTGCGGTCGCTTGGCCTCTACACCGCCCGGTCGCTCTCTTACGATGGCGTCGAATACGAGATGCTGGAACATGCGCTGACCCCTGAGCAGCGCGGCATTTACGATGCCTATGCCGGGGCTTTCGCCATCATCCACAACAACCTCGCCGCGGCCATGGAGGCCGCAAACATCACCGGAGAGTCTAGCACACTGAACAGGCAGGCCAAGTCCGCCGCCCGCTCGGCCTTCGAGAGCGCCAAGCAGCGCTTCTTCGGCCATCTGTTGACCAGCATGAAAACCCCCACCCTGATCGCCGCCATCGAGGCCGATCTCTCGGTAGGCCATGCGGCTGTCATCCAGATCGTCTCGACCGGCGAGGCGCTGATGGAGCGGCGGCTGTCGGAGATCCCGACCGAGGAGTGGAACGACATCCGCTGTGACATCACTCCCCGGGAATATGTCTTATCCGGAACTCCGGATAAGACGTAATATGCCGCGTCCGCGTTATGGAGAGCGCGGCGCTTCATGTCGTTGATG
>CAZLIC010000151.1:0-4514 GCA_964559535.1 uncultured Rhodobacterales bacterium | reverse complement strand
CGCGCGGCCAGACGCGACAGCGTTTGATCGACCGCCGCGCGCGAGCCGAGGTGCAAAAGGCCCTTCGCTGCCAAGGGTACCCCCTCCGGCAACGTCACCGCGACCTTCATAATGCTCTCGGCCATGCGCTCCATAATCGCTCTTTTGTCAGAAAGATGCTCAGGTTTCTGACAGTTTTCAACCGTACCGTCTCACCCGAACCGCCGCCCGGCTTCGGTGAACGTGTACTCGTTCACGATGATGCCCTCCTCGATGGCCTCGTCCGAGGTGAGGTGGTCGTATTCAGCCTCAAGCTGGCGGTAGAGCCAGCGGGCCAGATCACGCAGCGCCTCGGTCACGATCTCCTCAGCACCCTCGGTCGGCGGCTGCCACGTCGGGCTGTCCCGCGTGACGTCGATCAACATGGTGTACTCGTGGTAGTAGCGGCCCCGATGGCTAACCTCGGCGGCGAGCTGGTAGAAGTTCCGCCGCTGGATGGCCTGCAGCCGGTCCGCGATGCCATGGAGCGTCGCATCGGTCGGGGCGTAGTCCCGGATGCGCGCGGCCGCACCCTTGGCGTGGGACCAGTAGCCCTCGAACGACGCTCCGTCGCCCTGGCTCCAGAACCCGGAGAACCAGATACAGGGTTTCTGCCTCGTCCCCCCGCCCATCAGGCGGACGGGCGTGGTCTTCAGGCGGATGCCGAGGATTTCGCAGACCCGCTCGAAATCCTCGTAGACCGCGTCCCACCAATCATCGTGGGGACCAAGCTCGCGATACCAGCTGCGCGCCTTTTCCTTGACGGCATCGGAGAGTTCGGGGAACTGGTAGACTGTAGTGCAGATGACCTCAGGCATCGACGTCCTCCCCGTTCAGCGCGGCGGCGAGCCATTCCTGGCTACTCGTCCAGCCGATGGATTTGCGGGCGCCGAGATCGATAACGTGCGCGCCACCGCCAAAAGCGTCCAGGCGGGGACGGGAACAGGTCAGGGCATACTGGAAACCCCAGAGACCAGTGAGGTCGAGCTCTTCGGCAAGGCGCAGCACAAAGCGGATAACCGCCTCGACATCGCCGTGCTCGTCGTCATGGATCCAGAGGGTGCCGCCCTCGGGCGCGTCCTGACGCACGAGGTCGAAGCCCATGACATCCGGGTCCTCGGCATCCTGATCGGCTTCGCGCAAGCTCTGCAACAGCGCGAGCGCGCGGGCGGCCTTGTCGGGGGTGCCGACGTCGAGCAGGCAAGAGAAATGGGTGAAGTAATCCGCCATGGGGACCTCCTGAATGGGGAAGACCCGGCCGAGAGGCCGGGCACTGGATTGGGATGAAGGGGTAGTTGGGGGCGATCAGCCTGTGGAACTGTCGCCCGCCGCCTGTCGCGCGACATGCGCGCAGAGCATCTGCCGGTAGAAGCGCTTGCGCGCTGCCCGGAAGCCGCGAACGACGCGCGTGTCGGGGTGGAGCGCCCGAACCGCTGCCCGAAGGACGGCGAAGGGCGAAGCCGTCGCGGGCAAGCCGAGCCGCTGATAGGCCGGATCGGTCATGTCAGGCGACCTCGACCACGGGCGAGGCGAGATGCGGATCGACCAGGGCCTCGATCCGCGCGGCCCGGCCCATCCAGGGCTCGGGCCGGATGGCCTTCACCCAGTCGGCAAAGCTCGGGATGAAGCCGAGGTCCTCCTTGACATGCTGCTCGCCCACCCAGCGAGTCGGAATGATCCGCCCGGTCGAGAGCCTGAGGGTGGGACCGAAGATCGTCTCCGCCATGAAGATGCCCTCAGCATGGTGGCGCAAGGCCCGGTGCCGAAAGTCCGCAGTAATCTCCTTGCCCTGGTCGAACCAGGAATGCACGGCGATGAAGTCATCAACCGTGCCGCCCCATTTCTTCACCGAGGACAGCGCATGGTGATAAGGATGTGCCATCGCCGCCCCCTCAGAAATCGTGAGTATGGAGTTCAGACGAGGTGAACCGCTCGTTGAACTCGAGATGGATGCAGCGGGCCGCAGCGTCGAAGCAGAATTCGCCCCAGGCCCCATCGTTGTTTTCCCAGCCGCCATGGGTGTCGGAGAGGAAGTCGTAGGCCAGCTGCTCGACGACATCCTCCAGCGACAGGCTGCGCATCTCGACCTCGGGGTCGTCCCAGGTCAGTGCTGCATATGCGATCTCGGTCGCGGGGAAGTCGACGGCAGTCTCGCCCGACCATGCGCCGATGCTTTCGATCTGGCCGCTGTCCCCGGCACCGTCAAAGGTCACAGTGACATGGGTGATGCCAGCGGCCGTGAGACCGTCGAAGAGGCGGTCCTTGTTGCCGGGGCGCAGCGCTTCGATCCGAGCGGCACGCTCGGCATGCGCCGCGAAGATCTGCGCCATGTCGACGGTCGAGGGCGCCATCGGCGGCGCGAGGGTAGGTTCAGTCAGATTCATCGGGTGTCTCCGGTAGAGGGAAGGGATCGGAGCCGGGCCAGGCGATCTCTCCCCCCCGGACAAGCTCCAAATCCCCCCATGCCCTCTCTGTCTCTCGGGCCTCACGCAGCGACCTGCAGCGCCCGGGCGGCAAAGGCGCGCCAGAGTGGCTCGACCAGCCGTGCATCGAGAAGATCGGCGCGGTGGCGCAGCCGCTGCGCAAGATCGGTCTCGCCCCAGGTGGCCGCGCGGCCCGCTTGCGCGCGCAGCTGGCTCGCCTCGGTCACCACGCCCCTCGCCTCGGCTGCGCTCGTGACCGGGTGGCACCAGGCGACGGCGTGGTCGCTGGCCGCCCCGGCCAGCACGAGGCGCTCCTCGCGATCGAGGATCGCCAGAAGCTGGGGCGGAGCATCCGGGGCGATGCCCTCAGCATGGTCGATTGCGCCCTGCATTGCGCCGGCCAGCGTCGCGAAGCGGGCGAGCACTAGGGGCGCGGCGCGGCCCGACATCAGATCGGCCGGCGCGCGGCGCGACAGGGTCAGCGCGAAGGGATGACTGGGATCGGTCTCGCCCGAGGGAAAATGCGGCGGGACGCCCTGTGCGTAGGCGGACGGCTGGATCAGCAATGGCAGGTCGAACATGGGAAGATCTCCGACGGCGCGGGAAGCCTCTCTCCCCGCTTCATCCGTCAAAGACCAAACCGCCGCCCTCTTCCTCGAAGTGGCGGCGGCAGGTTCGCAGGTGAAGTCAGAGCCTGCTCAAAGCCCGCAGGCTCAGCTCCGTCCCAGCACCGACGATGATGTGGTCGTGCAAAGTCAGACCGAGATACCTGCACCCCTTCTGGATCTCCTTGGTCATGCTGAGATCAGCCTCCGACGGCGTCGGGTCGCCAGACGGGTGGTTGTGGATCAGGATTAGGGCGCTGGCGTTCAGCATCAGTGCCCGCTTGATCACCTCGCGCGGATAAACCGGGACGTGATCGACCGTGCCAGTCGACAGGAGCTCATCGGAGATGAAGCGGTTGTTGCGGTCGAGGTAGAGGACGTGGAAGCGCTCGACCGGGCCGCGGACGGTGAGCGCGCAATAGTCCAGCAGCGCCTGCCAGCTGCCGATGACCGGGTTCTGGCTGAGATAGCGGCCGAGGATGTCGCGGGCCTCGAGGATGACGGTTTCTTCCTGGGGGGTCATGGGGGTCTCGCTGAACTGCACGCACGAAGGCCCCCTGCCCTCTCGGGCCGGGGCGAGTGGCATGCATGTGGAAGGGGAGTGCGCGACCGCCGCCGATGCAGGCGGTCGCGTTGTCGAGCCCGGCGTCAGCCGACCCGGTCGAGGAGCTTCTTGGCGCGCCCTTCCATGTCGAGCCGGGCATCCTGCTGGGTCTTGTCGCGCGCAAGCCGCGTGATGCCCTGCACGAAATCGAAGATGCTTTCGGGCGGGCGGCCCTCTTCCATCAGCACCTTCTCGATGATCTTGCCCGACTCCGACTTCGAGAAGCCACGCTGGCGCAGGAAGTCGTCCCGATCCTCATCCGTCCGCGCCACGATCTGCTGCCGCGCCGCCTTGATGCTGTTCACGAACCCCTGCGGCGAGGAATTCGCGAACCGCGTCAGCGCCGGGGCCGCTTCATGGGCGAAGCGGGAGGCAGCGTACTTGGAATGACGGATGGTGATCTCCTGAAAATCCTCGACGCCCCAGAGGTTGCGGTTCTGGCAGACTGCCCGCAGATAGAAGCTGGCCATGCCGAGGGTCTTCGCGCCCACCTCGGAATTCCAGCAGTAGAAGCCCCGGAAGTAGAGATCGGGGGAGCCATCCGGCAGCCGGCCCGCCTCGATCGGGTTGTGATCATCGACAAGGAACAGGAAGACGTCGCGGTCCGAGGCATAGAGGGTGGTCGTGTCGCGGCTGATTTCGATATCGGGGTTGTAGACCCCGGTCGACCAGTCGAGCACGCCCGGTACCTTCCAGCGCGTGTCGCCAGTGCCATTGCCCGCGATGCGCTGCACGGCCTCGACCAACTCATGGTCATGGATCCGGCCATAGTCGGGACCGGTCACCGCGCGCAGTTCGGTGCGACCATCCGTAAGCGCCGTGCTGATCACACCTTGGTGCCGTAATTCCACGGGAGCAGATCGT
>CAZLIC010000150.1:0-4622 GCA_964559535.1 uncultured Rhodobacterales bacterium | reverse complement strand
ACGACGCTGGTTGCCAACGCCGGTGTGCCTGCCCGGGTGCGGGGCGACCTGCTGGACCTGGCACCCGAAAGTTGGGACCATGTGATGGGCATCAACCTGCGTGGCACGTTCTTTCTGGCGCAGCAGGTGGCGAAGCGGATGCTGGCCACGGACAGCGCCGAATACCGTTCGATCACCTTCGTCACCTCGGTGTCCGCCGACCTCGCCAGCCCCGAACGCGGCGAATACTGCGTGTCAAAGGCGGGTGCGGCGATGGCGGCCAAGCTGTTCGCCCTGCGCCTGGCCCCCCATGGCATCGGCGTCTTCGACCTGCGCCCCGGCATCATCGCCACGCCGATGACCGACGGGGTGCGCGACCGTTACACCGCCCGGATCGAGGAGGGGCTGGTGCCCGCCCAGCGCTGGGGCGAACCCGCCGACATCGCCCGCACCATCGTTCCCCTCGCCACCGGCGCCTTCGCCTTTGCCACCGGCGCGGTAATCCCGGTGGACGGCGGGCTTTCCATTGCAAGGCTCTGACATGGCCGAGGAATTCGACTACATCATCATCGGCGGTGGCTCGGCAGGCTGCGTGATTGCCGCGCGGCTGACCGAGGACCCATCGGTCCGGGTCCTGCTGCTGGAGGCCGGGGGCCGCGACCTGCACCCGTTCTTCCACCTGCCCGCCGGGTTTGCCAAGATGACCAAGGGCATCGGGTCCTGGGGCTGGCATACGGTGCCGCAGCGCCACATGGACGGGATGCGCATCCGCTTTACCCAGGCGCGGGTGATCGGCGGGGGGTCTTCCATCAACGCGCAGATCTACACCCGGGGCGCGGCGCAGGACTATGACGACTGGCGGCAGATGGGCTGCCCCGGCTGGGGCTACGACGACGTGCTGCCCTATTTCCGGCGGGCCGAGGACAACGATACCCACGACAACCGCTGGCATGGCCGCGGCGGCCCGCTGGGCGTATCGCAGCCCGCCGCCCCCCTGCCGATCTGCGAAGCGTATTTCGCTGCCGCGGCGCAGTTGGGCATCCCGCGCAACATGGACATGGCGGGAGAGAAGCAGGACGGTGTGGGGTACTACCAGCTGACGCAGCGCCATGTGCGCCGGTCTTCCACCTCGATCGCTTACCTTCGCCCTGCCCGCGGCAGGCCGAACCTGTGTGTGAAGACCGACACGCAAGTGCTTCGGATCGTGGTGGAAAGTGGCCGCGCAGTGGGGGTCGAGACAACGCAGGGCGTGCTGCGGGCCGGGCGTGAGGTGATCCTGTCCTCGGGCGCTATCGGCTCGCCGCGCCTGCTGCAGCTCTCGGGCATCGGCCCGGCGGATGACCTGCAAAGGCTGGGCATCCCCGTGGTGGTGGACCAGCCGAACGTGGGCGCGAACCTGCAGGACCACCTTGACCTGTTCGTGATCGCCGAATGCACCGGCCCGCACACCTATGACCGCTATGCCAAACCGCTGTGGTCGGCGGTGGCCGGGTTGCAGTACCTGCTTACGCGGAAGGGGCCGGTGGCCAGTTCGCTGTTCGAAACCGGGGGGTTCTGGTACGCCGACCCGCACGCGCGCAGCCCCGACATCCAGTTCCACCTGGGGTTGGGCTCGGGCATCGAGGCCGGGGTCCAGGCCATGCCGCAGGGCGGTGTCACGCTGAACAGCGCCTACCTGCGGCCAAGGTCGCGCGGCACCGTGCGGCTGGCCAGCGCCGACCCGCGGGCGGAACCCCTGATCGACCCGAACTACTGGGAAGACACGTGGGACCGGCAGATGTCGATCCGCGGCCTGAAGTTGGCGCAACAGATCATGCGGCAGGACGCACTGAAGCCCTTCGTGAAGGCCGAGCGCCTGCCAGGGCCCGAGGTGCGGACGGATGAGGATTACTTCCGCTACGCCTGCCGCCACGCCAAGACCGACCACCACCCCGCAGGCACCTGCCGCATGGGCAGCGACCCCGGCGCCGTGGTGGACCCAAGCTTGCGGTTCAACGGCATTGCCGGGCTGCGGGTGGCCGACGCCTCGGTCATGCCGACGGTCGTTTCTTCCAACACCAACGCCACCGCCATCATGATCGGCGAGAAGGCAGCAGACCTGATCAAGGGGGCCGCATGATCCGCCACATCGTCCTGATCCGCTTTCGAGCCGGGGTGACCGAGACGCAGATCGCGGCCATCTTCGCCGACCTGCACGCCATCCGGCCGCTGATCCCCGGCTGCCTGTCCATCGCATCGGGCCGCAGCGAAAGCCCCGAACAGATCGAGCGGGGCTACATGCATGGCTTTACCGTGGATTTCGACGGGTGGGACAGCCTGGCCGCCTATCAGGCCCACCCTGACCACCGCCGTGTCGGGGCGGCGCTGGTGGCCCATGCCGCGGGCGGGCTGGACGGCATTCTTGTGTTTGACCTGTGCCTCTGAGGTGCGCCCATGCTGACGCTGCCCACCGCCGACCACCGCCTTGAGCCCTACCGGATGACCGGCACGCCCTTGGTGGCCCGCGCGCCGAAGGTGGCGCTGACGCGCACTGCCTTTGCCGCCGCGCATGTGGTGTCCGACCCGCTGCGCGAACGCAATCCCTGGGACACGCGGCCCGCGGTGGACTGGGACGCGACACTGGGGTTCCGCGAATACCTGTGGAACCAGGGCCTTGGTCTGGCCGAAGCGATGGACACGGCGCAGCGCGGCATGGGGGTGGACTGGGCCACGGCGCTGGAGCTGATCCAGCGCACGATGCGGGCGGCACAGGCGCATCCGATGAAGCCGCGCGTGGCCTGCGGGGCCGGGACGGACCACGCCGTCGGCTTGACGGATACAGACGCGATTTCAAAGGCTTACACCGAACAGGCCGAGGCCATCGAGGCGGCGGGGGGCCAGCTGATCCTGATGGCCACGCGCGCCCTGCCGGCCATCGGCGCCTCCCCGGCCGACTACCGAAAGGTGTACCGGCGCCTGATCGACAACGCCGCGCAGCCGGTGATCCTGCATTGGCTGGGCGAGATGTTCGACCCCATGCTGGCGGGCTATTGGGGCACGAAGAACGTCGCGCAAGCCTCTGATTTCATTCTAGAGTTGATTGGCGAAAACCCGGCGCGCGTTGACGGCATCAAGATTTCGCTGCTGGATCAGGCGCACGAGGAAGCCTTCCGCGCCCGCCTTCCGGCAGGCGTGCGGCTCTATACGGGCGACGATTTCAATTATGCCCCGCTGATCGCGGGTAACGGCAGGCATCATTCCCACGCGCTTCTCGGCATCTTCGCCGCCATCGCGCCCGCCGCGTCGCAGGCGCTGGAAGCGCTGGCGCTGGGCGACATGGCGGCCTACGATCGCCTGTTCGCCCCGACCGTCCCGCTCAGCCGCGAGATCTTCCGGGCGCCGACGCGGTTCTACAAGGCGGGCATTGCCTTCCTTGCGTGGCTGAATGGCCACCAGAGGCATTTCGTGATGCCGGGCGGGTTCCAATCCAGCCGCGACATCACCCACTATGCGCAGGTGTACCGGCTGGCCGATGTGGCAGGGCTGCTGGCCGACCCTGCGATGGCCGAAACACGGATGCGCACCCTGCTGGATTTGCACGGAATTTCCTGAATGGACCGACGGCCGACGATCATTGACGTGGCCGCGCGTGCGGGGGTGTCGAAATCGACCGTCAGCCTTGTCTTGCAGCAGTCGCCGCAGGTCCGCACCGAGACGCGCGAGACGGTGCAGCGCGCCATGGCCGAGATCGGCTATGTGTACAACCGCGCCGCCGCCACCCTGCGCAGCGCCAATGCCGGGTTGATCGGACTGGTCATCAACGACCTGCGCAACCCGTTCTTCACCGAATTCGCCACCTCGGCGCAGATGGCGCTGTCGGCCCGCGGCTATGCCACCGTCATTGCCAACACGGGCGAGGACCCCGCGCTGCAGGCGCAGGTGGTGGGGGCGATGATCGAGCACGGGGTGGCCGCGCTGATCGTCTCGCCCGCCTATGACGATGAAGCGGCGACGTTCGATCCCATTGCGCGGGCAGGCATCCCGACCCTTCAGGTTCTGCGCTGCGTCGCCGATCCCGCGGCCTTTCCCTTTGCCGCGCCGGACTATCAGACCGGCAGCCGCCTTGCGACCGAGCACCTTCTGGCCTGCGGCGCCCGTCGCATTGCCTTTGTGGGGGGGATCGAAGGCCGCGCCGTGGTGCGGGAACGCATGTCGGGCTACCTTCAGACCCTTGAAGCATCGGGTGTTTCCCCTCTGGTCCTGCACGGCCGACCGGGCCGTGCCTTCGGTCAGGAGGCCGCCGTGACGCTGTGGCAGAACCATCCCGGCGCGGATGCGGTGATCTGCTTCAACGATCTGGTGGCGCTGGGGTTGCTGACCGGCTGCGCACGGATCGGCCGGCAGGTGGGGCGCGACCTGCGGGTGGTGGGGTTCGACGACATCGAGGAATGCGCGCAGGTCTGGCCTGCCCTGAGTTCGGTGCGCTGCGGGATCGACGATTTCGGGCGACGCATGGCGCAGACGGTGCTGGACTGGCTAGAAACCGGCCAACGTCCGGCCGCTGTCACACGGACGGCGGTGGAACTGGTCCTGCGCGGGTCGAGCCTGCCCTAGAGCCTGTCGCGTTCAAACTGAGCCATAGCCGGCGGCGATGAAGTAATTTC
>CAZLIC010000149.1:0-5068 GCA_964559535.1 uncultured Rhodobacterales bacterium | reverse complement strand
TTCCAGTCGGCCTTCAACGTGGTCAAGGGATCGGTGCCGGCACGCACCGACGTGCCGAACGACGCGTTTGACGACTGCGGCAAGAAGGGCATGGCCGATCTGGCCGAAGCCAATACCTCGGGCAAGCTGTTCGGCTCGATGGCGCATGGGCACGCTGCGCCCGCGTCGGTGAAGAACGCCACCTATGACGTGATCACGGCGGCCTTCAACGGCGAATACGCCGATGGCGCCGCCGCTGCCGCCGCGCTGGCCGAGGCCGTGGCCGCCGCGCAGTAACCCCGCAAGGCCGGGCACCTCCCTCCCCCCTTGTGGGGGAGGGATGGGGTGGGGGGGCACGACGCCTGCCGCCTGCCCCCTACCCCCACCCCCTCCCCACAAGGGGAAGGGGAGCCGCCTTCCGCCCAGCCGGTACCCCCGGAGGATCCCCCATGGCCGCATCCGACGTCGATTTCCGCACGCGCCTGCAGGACTGGCTGCCCAAGCTGGTGCTGTCGCCGTCGCTGGCGGTCACGCTGCTGTTCGTCTACGGCTTCATCGCCTTCACGGTGGTGCTGTCCTTCACCGGCTCGAAGATGCTGCCGAAATGGACCTGGGTGGGGTTCGAGAACTACGAAAAGCTGTTCGCGCTGCCCGCCTGGAACACCGCGATCGTGAACATCGCGATCTACGCGAGCCTCTACATCGTGATCTGCACGGCTGTAGGGCTGATGCTGGCGATCTTCCTGGACCAGAAGATCCGCGGTGAAGGCATGCTGCGGCCGATCTACCTGTACCCCATGGCGCTGTCCTTCATCGTGACCGGCACCGCGTGGAAATGGTTCCTGGACCCCGGCATCGGTCTGGAACGGGTGGTGCACCTGTGGGGGTGGGAGTCCTTCAGTTTCAACTGGATCAAGGACGGCGACATGGCGATCTACACCATCGTCATCGCCGCGGTCTGGCAGACCAGCGGCTTCGTGATGGCGATGTTCCTGGCCGGGCTGCGCGGGATCGACAACGAAATCCTGAAGGCCGCGCAGATTGACGGGGCGTCGAACTGGCAGCTGTACCGGCGGATCGTCATTCCCCTGCTGCGCCCGGCCTTCCTGTCGGCCTTCGTGATCCTCGCGCACCTCGCGATCAAGTCCTACGACCTGGTGATCGCGCTGACGGGCGGCGGGCCCGGGCGGGCCACCGAGATGCCCGCGACCTTCATGTATTCCTACACCTTCACCCGCAACCAGATGGGCATCGGCGCTGCATCCGCGGTGATCATGCTGATGACCATTGCGGCCATCATGGTGCCCTACCTTTACGCCGAGCTGAAGGAGAAGAAGGCATGAGCGCCGCCACGCAGGACACCGCCGTCTCGACGGGCCGCGTGACGCGGGCCTTCATCTACCTGATCCTGATCCTGTTCGCGCTGTTCTACCTGCTGCCGCTCTACGTGATGGGCATCAACTCGGTGAAGCCGCTGGAAGAAATCACCGGCGGCAACATGATGGCCTTGCCGTCACAATGGACCTTCGCGCCCTGGGCCTCTGCCTGGTCCACCGCGCAGATCGGCGTGGAACCGACGGGACTGCGGCCCTACTTCCTGAACTCGATCCTTATGGTGGCGCCGGCCGTGGCCATTTCCACCATCGTGGGTGCGCTGAACGGCTATGTGCTGACCAAGTGGCGGTTCCGCGGCGACACCATCATCTTCGGACTGATGCTGTTTTCCTGCTTCATCCCGTTCCAGATCGTGCTGATCCCGATGGCACTGGTGCTGGGGCAACTGGGGCTGGCGGGGTCGATCCCCGGGCTGGTGCTGGTGCATGTGGTCTACGGCATCGGCTTCACCACGCTGTATTTCCGCAACTACTATGCCAGCTTCCCGACCGAGCTGGTGCGCGCCGCGATGATCGACGGCGCGGGGTTCTTCCAGATCTTCTGGCGCATCATGCTGCCGGTCAGCGGCCCCATCGCCGTGGTCAGCGTGATCTGGCAGTTCACCAACATCTGGAACGACTTCCTGTTCGGCGCCTCGTTCGGGGGGGTGAACCAGCCGATGACCGTGGCGCTGAACAACCTCGTCCAGTCCTCGACGGGGGTGAAGGAATACAACGTCCACTTCGCCGGCGCGATCCTGGCCGCGCTTCCCACGCTTCTCGTCTACATCGTCGCGGGCCGCTACTTTGTGCGCGGCCTGATGGCGGGATCGGTAAAGGGCTGACATCATGGGCTTTCTCGACATCCGCAACGTCACCAAATCCTACGGCGGCGTGCAGGTCCTGCACCGCGTGGACATCGCGGTGGAAGAGGGCGAGTTCCTGGTGCTGGTCGGGCCGTCGGGCTGCGGCAAGTCCACGCTTCTGAACATGATCGCGGGGCTGGAGGGGATCACCAGCGGAGACATCGCCATCAAGGGGCGCGTGGTGAACGGCGTGCATCCGTCGAAGCGCAACATCGCCATGGTGTTCCAGAGCTATGCCTTGTACCCGAACATGACCGTGGGCCAGAACATGACCTTCGGCCTGGAAATGCACGGCGTGCCGAAGCCCGAGCGCGACAGGGCCCTGGCCGATGTGGCGAAGCTTCTGCAGATCGACCACCTGCTGGACCGCAAGCCGGGGCAGTTGTCGGGCGGGCAGCGGCAGCGGGTGGCGATGGGCCGCGCACTGGTGCGCAACCCCGATGTGTTCCTGTTCGACGAGCCGCTGTCGAACCTTGACGCAAAGCTTCGCGTCGACATGCGCACCGAGATCAAGAAGCTGCACCAGAAGCTGAAGACCACCATCGTCTACGTCACCCACGACCAGATCGAGGCGATGACGCTGTCGACGCGGATTGCCGTGATGTACAAGGGTTTCGTGCAGCAGCTGGGCACCCCGAAAGAGATCTACGACACGCCCGCCAACGTGTTCGTGGCCACCTTCATGGGGTCGCCCGCAATGAACATCGTGCCCGCCACGGTGGAAATGCAGAACGGCGCGCCGCATGCCGCCATCACCGATGCGGGCGGCGCGGTGCGGCTGTTGCGGTTCAGCCAGCCGGGGATGGCGGCCTGGTCGGGCAAACCGATCCTGCTGGGCATCCGCCCCGAGGCGATCACCGACCCCGAGGGGGCGGACCGCAAGTCGGGCAACATCCAGCCGCTGACCAACCGCGTGACCGTCACCGAACCCGCCGGGGCCGATACCTTTGTCACCATGACGCTGTCGGGCAAGGACGCCATCGCACGGATGCGGGCCGATGCCAGCGTGGCGGCAGGGCAGGACTTCGACTTTGCCGTGAACATGGACAAGGCCGTGGCCTTCGACCCGGCAACCGAAGCCCGCATCGTGCCATGAGCTTTGACGTCCTCATCATCGGCTCCGGCATGGGCGGGGCCACGCTGGCGGCGGCGCTGGCGCCCAGCGGCCTGCGCATCGCGGTGCTGGAACGCGGCGAGCGGCTGCCCGACAGTCCCGAGGCGCGCGATCCGTCGGCCATCTTCGGCCGCGGGCACTTCAAGCCGAAAGAGACGTGGCGCGACGTGAGGGGCGAGGAATTCAGTCCCGGCAACTATGCCTGCGTGGGAGGCAACACCAAGTTCTACGGCGCAGTCCTGCTGCGCTACCGGGCCGAGGATTTCCGGCCGCTGCGGCACATCGGCGGCACCACGCCCGGCTGGCCCATCGGGTACGACGAGCTTGAACCCTTCTATGCGCAGGCAGAGAGGCTGTACCGCGTGCGGGGGGACGCCAGAGCCGATCCGTTCGAGCCGCGCCATTCCACCCCCTACCCCTTCCCCCCCGTGCCGGACGAACCCGACATCGCCGCCCTGCGCCGGGCCTTTGCCGCGCAAGGGCTGCACCCCGCCCCCTTGCCCTTGGGCGTGGATCTGGACCGCTGGCTCGCGCGCGCGCCCACCACGTGGGACGCGTTTCCCTGTACCACGGGGGCAAAGTCCGATGCCGAATCCTGCGGGCTGGCGAGGGCGCTGCAGCACCCCAACGTCACTTTGCTGACCGGCACCCGCGTGGTGCGCCTGCTGGCCGAGGGGCGCAGGGTGACCGGCGTGCAGGTGGACCGGAACGGGATAGGGGAAACGCTGTCGGCACCGCTGGTCTGCCTTTGCGCAGGCGCCGTGATGTCGGCGGCCCTGCTGCTCGCCTCGGCCAATGCCGACCATCCGAACGGGCTGGCCAACGCGTCCGATCAGGTAGGGCGCAACTTCATGAACCACAACCTGACGGGGATGGTCGCCTACTACCCGTTCCGCCGGAACCGGTCGGTCTATGAAAAGACGATCCAGGTCAACGACTTCTACCTGACGGGCGGGCCGAACGGCGAACCCCTGGGCAATATCCAGATGCTGGGGCGCATCACCGGCCCGATCCTGGCCGGAGAGGCCGGTCTGCCCCTGCCCTTGGCCACCCACATTGCCGACCGGTCGATCCACATCATGGCCATGAGCGAGGACCTGCCCGACCCCGACAGCCGCGTGCTGTGGAAGGACGGCGTGGTGCTGGACTGGCGGCGCACCAACACCCGGGCGCATGACCTGCTGGTAGCGCGGTTGCGCACGGCGATGCGGCGGGCGGGGTGGCCCATTGTCATGTCGCGGGGGTTTCCGAAGTCGAAGCCCAGCCACCAGTGCGGCACGAACCGCATGGGGGCCGACCTCGCGGCGTCGGTGGTGGATACCAACCTGATGGCGCATGACCTGGACAACCTGATGATCTGCGATGCGGGGGTGCTGCCCACCAGTGCGGCCGTGAACCCGTCGCTGACCGTCGCGGCACTGGCGCTGCGGGCGGGGGCGTTCCTGAGGGACCGGGGGCTGCCATGAGGGCGCTGGTCACCGGGGGGCAGCAGGGCATCGGGCTGGCGGTGGCGCAGGCGCTGGATGCGGCGGGGTTTTCGGTGGTGATCGCTTCGCTTCCGCCGCCGGATGATCCGGCGGTAGCGGCGGCGCTGCGGGGGCTGCGGGATGCGCGGTACTTGCAGCACGACGTGACCGACACCGGCGCGATCCCCGCGCTGCTGGATGCAGTGGGGCCGATCACGACGCTGGTTGCCAACGCCGGTGTGCCTGCCCGGGTGCGGGGCGACCTGCTGG
>CAZLIC010000148.1:0-5525 GCA_964559535.1 uncultured Rhodobacterales bacterium | reverse complement strand
CGACAAGTCGTTCGGCTTCAACGCCCAGACCGAAGAGTACGGCGACATGTTCGCCTTCGGTGTGATCGACCCGGCCAAGGTCGTGCGCACCGCGCTGGAAGATGCGGCTTCGGTCGCCTCGCTGCTGATCACCACCGAGGCGATGATCGCCGACAAGCCCAAGGACGACAAAGCCATGGCTGGCGGCGGCGGCGGCATGGGCGGCGGCGGCATGGACTTCTGATCGGGTCCACCCGGTCTGGTTCGGGAAGGGGCGCCCTGCGGGGCGCCCTTTTTCACATGCGGATCAGCCGCAGCCCGGTCACGATCAGCCACAGCGAGAACCCGAGGTAGCCTGCCACGGCGGCAAGGCCGAAGGGTTCGCCATTGGCGCCAAGCGCCAGGACCGGACCTTCCGCCGCGCCGAGCACCATCAGACATGCGGCCATGATGGCAATGAGGGCGGGAAGACGGGCCCGGTCGATGGCGGCCATGGTCAGCAGGAAACCGGCCGTGAACAGGAAGCCAAGGTGCTCGCCGATGCCGACGCCGCCCCACTGGTGCAGCGCAACAAAGGCGGGTGCCGCGTCGGGCCCGAGTTCAGCCAGCGCCGGAACCGCCGTCACCCAGCGCAAGAGACCCATGGCCTGAACGGTTCCGGCCAGCGCCCCGAGGATGGCCGCGGCGATTCGCCCTGGGGTGACGGACGGGCCGCGCAGGGCCAGCGCCAGCGACAGTGGCACCATCAGCATCGCGGCAAAGGCCAATGCATACCAGGCAAGGATCAACCCTGCGCCGCCCGCGGCAAAACGTGCCATCACCTCGGGCACCGGCTGGCGCAGGATGTCGGGATAGTCGAAGCGGGCCGCGAGTACGGCAAAAGCGGCATTGTAGTACAGCGCCTGGCCGATGCTGGCCGCACCGAGCAGCCTGGTTGCGATGGGTGGCATCGTGTGGTTCCTTTTGTCACCGGTAGGTGACGTTCTCTTGTCACCATTGGGTGACTTATGTCAAGCAGTTTATCACCGAAGAGTGACATCGGCGGGGATGGCAATGGACGTCAGGCGAGACCGGGATGCGACGACGGCGCGGGTGCTGGACGCTGCGGCGCGGATCGTTGTGGACGAGGGCGCGGCGGCGCTGGGCGTGAACGCGCTGGCAAAGGCAGCGGGTTGCGACAAGCAATTGATCTACCGCTACTTTGGTGGCGCCGAAGGTGTACAGCGCGCGTTGGGCGAGGTGGTGGCGGCGCGATTGCAGGCGTCACTTGCGGCAGAACTGGCCGAGCCTGCCGCCGACTGGCCGGGTTTTTCGCGGTCTTTGGCGCGCGGGTTGCTTGCGGCTTGCCGCACAGACCCCCTGTTGTGCCGGTTGCGGGCGGCCGAACTTGCCGCGCCCGCTGGAACGATGGAGCCTTACGCGGAAGCGCGGGGAAAAAAGCTGCAGGATTGGCTGGCGCGTGTCCGGCCATTGGCGCCTCCGCCGAAGGGCGTTGACGTTGCCGCGCTGCACGCGCTGGTCATCGGCGCCATCGAGGCCGCGGTCCTGTCGGCCGCGGCCAGCGGGGCCTTGGCCGCCATGCCGCTGCGCAGCCCCGCAGACTGGGCCCGGCTGGACCTGGCAATCGACGCCGTGATCACCGCCTTCTACGCGCGCGCGGGCGGATGACAGAGTTGCCAAAGCCCGCCGGTCGCGTTGTCGGGGAACCTGCGGCGGCAACGGGACTTGCCCTTCGGCCGTGACGTTGCGGCAGGCACGGAAACGGCATGCGGGGCCCCGGCGAACCTGTGTGCATCGGGCACCCGCCCGTCCCCAAGGAACAGACATGCGCCTTCTCTTGCTGACCGCCCTCACCATGACGGCCTTTGCCGGAAACTCGGTCCTGAACCGAATGGCGGTGGGGGGCGGGATGATCGACGGGGCCGGTTTTGCCGTGGTCCGCGTGATGGCGGGTGCCGCGCTTTTGGGCGCGTTGGTGGCGGTGCGGCGGTGGCGGACCCGCCGGACCGTCTGGCCGGGGCACGCCGGACGGCTGGCCGGGGTCGTGTCGCTGACCGTCTATCTGTTCGGCTTCTCGCTGGCCTATGCGCAGCTTGATGCCGGGACCGGTGCGCTGATCCTGTTCGGCATGGTGCAGGTGACGCTGTTTGCCGGGGCCGTGGCCCTGAAGGAGCCGGTACCATCGATGCGCTGGGTGGGGGCGGGGCTGGCCTTTGCCGGGCTTGTGCTGCTGCTGCTACCGGTGGGCGGCAGTGCCGTCAGCGGCTGGCACGCGGGGCTGATGGCCGTGGCCGGGGTCGGCTGGGGTGCCTATGCCCTGTCGGCGCGCGGCACCACCGACCCGCTGGGCGCGACGGCGTGGAACTTCATCCTGTCGGTGCCGTTGGCCGGGGCGGTCTGGCTGGCCATGCCATTGTCCGCTGATGCAGCGCCCGCCGGGGTGGGGCTGGCGGTTCTGTCCGGCGCGGTGACCTCGGGGCTGGGCTATGTGCTGTGGTACGCGGTGCTGCCGCAACTGGGCGCCGCGCGCGCCGCCGTGGCGCAGCTGACGGTGCCGCTGATCACGGCGGCAGGCGGGCTGATCCTGCTGGCCGAGACGCCCGGCTGGCGCTTTGCCGCGGCCTCGGCGCTGATCCTGGGCGGTGTGGTGGTGGCGGTGCGTGGCCGACGGTGACCGCTCAACTGCCCCGATACGTCGAGTACCCGAAGGGCGACAGCAGCAGCGGCACGTGATAGTGCGCATCCGAATCGGGCACACCGAAGCGGATCGGGATCTGGTCGAGGAACAAGGTGCCGTCACCCGCCTGCCCGCTGCCGCGCAGGTAGTCGCCCGCGAAGAACACCAGTTCGTACGCCCCTTCCTTCAGCGCATCCCCCGTCAGCAGCGGCGCGTCGGTGCGGCCGTCGGCGTTGGTCACCGCCTCGGCGATCTTGCGGTGGCTTTGCCCGCTGATGCGGTACAGCGCGATGTTCACGCCGGCCGCGGGGCGGCCCCTTGCCGTATCCAGCACATGGGTGGAAAGCCGTCCTGCCATTGTCGCCTCCGTTTCGTGCCCAGCCTGCCGCAGCCTTCGCCCCCGCGTGACCCCGCGTGCGGTTGAAGCACCTTCTGCCAATTCGCTATGGCGGGGCAAGACCGGCTGTCCTAGCCTGCCACCATGACAGACGCCCCCCGCTATCCCCGCGATTTCCAAGGCCACGGCCCGACGCCCCCCGATCCGCAGTGGCCCGGCGGTGCCCGCGTCGCCATCAGCCTGGTGCTGAACTACGAAGAAGGCGGCGAGAACAGTATCCTGCACGGCGATGCGGCGTCCGAGGCGTTCCTGTCCGACATCCCCGGCGCCGCACCCTGGCCGGGCATGCGGCACTGGAACATGGAATCGGTCTATGACTATGGCGCGCGGGCCGGGTTCTGGCGGCTGCACCGGCTGTTCACCGGGCGGGGGCTGCCGGTCACGGTGTACGGCGTGGCCACCGCTCTGGCGCGGGCACCGGGGCAGGTGGCGGCGATGAAGGCGGCCGGGTGGGAGATCGCCTCGCACGGGCTGAAGTGGGTCGACCACCGCGACATGCCCGAGGACGAGGAGCGCGCGCAGATTGCCGAGGCGGTGCGGCTGCATGCCGAGGTGGTGGGGGCCCCGCCGCGGGGCTGGTACACCGGGCGCTGCTCGGTGAACACGGTGCGGCTGACGGCCGAGACGGGGCTGTTCGACTGGATTTCCGATACCTATGACGATGATCTGCCCTATTGGATGGCCGTGGGGGACCGTGACCAGCTGGTGATCCCCTATACGCTGGAAGCCAACGACATGCGCTTTGCCACCGCGCCCGGCTGGGTGACGGGGCGCGACTTCGGCGACTATCTGATTGATACCTATGACGCGCTTCACGCCGAGGGCGGGCGAATGTTTTCGGTCGGCCTGCATTGTCGGCTGGTCGGGCGGCCGGGGAAGGCGGCGGGGCTGGTGCGGTTCCTGGACCACGCCGCGCAGAAGGGGGGCGCCTGGTTCGCCGCCCGCGGCCAGATCGCGGCGCACTGGGCGGCCCGCCATCCGCCGCAACGCCGGATGCGGCCGTCGCAGTTGTCGCGCGACCGTTTCGTCACGTTTTTCGGTGGCATCTTCGAGCATTCGCCCTGGATCGCCGAACGCGCCTGGGCGCTGGAGCTTGGCCCCGCGCATGACGCTGCCGTGGGCCTGCACAACGCGCTGTGCCGCGTGTTCCGCAGCGCCACGCCCGAGGAACGGCTGGCCGTGCTGCGCGCCCACCCCGACCTTGCCGGGAAGCTGGCACAGGCGCGGCGCCTGACGGCCGACAGCACCGCCGAACAGGCCAGCGCCGCGCTGGACGCGCTGACCGATGAGGAGCGCACCAATTTCCAGCGGCTGAACGCGCAATATGTCGAAAGGCACGGCTTCCCCTTCATCATCGCCGTGCGCGACCACACCAAGGACAGCATCCTGCGGGCCTTCCACACCCGCACCGGCCACGACACCGCCACCGAATTCGCCACCGCCTGCGCGCAGGTGGAACGCATCGCCGAACTGCGCCTGAAGGGCCTTCTGCCATGACCCCATACGCCCCGCCCCCCGGCGGCCTGCCGCCGCAGACCGCCCTGCACACCCAGCGCGCGGTGTTCACCGAGGCCTATGCGGTGATCCCGAGGGGCTGCTTTTCCGACATCGTGACGTCGTTCCTGCCCGGCTGGCGCGGCACGCGGATGTGGCTGATCGCGCGGCCGATGTCGGGGTTTTCGGAGACCTTCAGCCAGTACCTGATGGAGGTTGCCCCCGGCGGCGGATCGGAGGCCCCCGACCCCGATGCGGGCGCCGAGCATGTGATCTTCGTGCAGTCGGGCCTTGTCACCCTGCACATCGGCGACAGCGCGCATGACCTTGATGCCGGCGGCTACGCCTACATCCCCCCCGCCACGCCCTGGACCCTGCTGGCCGAGGGCGACCAACCCGCCCGGTTCCACTGGGTCCGCAAGCTGTGGGAACCCAGCCCCGGCCTGTCGCCCCCCGCCGCCTTCGTGACCAACGACCGCAGCATCGCCCCGGTGGCGATGCCCGACACCGAAGGGCGCTGGGCCACCACCCGCTTCGCCAACCCCGAAGACCTGTCGCACGACATGCATGTGAACATCGTCACCTTCCAGCCGGGGGGCGTGATCCCCTTCGAGGAGACGCATGTGATGGAGCACGGGCTGTATGTGCTTGAAGGCAAAGCGGTGTACCGGCTGAACCGCGACTGGGTCGAGGTCGAGGCGGGCGATTTCCTGTGGCTGCGCGCCTACTGCCCGCAAGCCTGCTATGCCGCCGGGCCGGGGCCGTTCCGGTACCTTCTGTACAAGGATGTGAACCGGCACGCGCGGTTGCGGGGCGTGCTGGGGCGGTAGGGGGGCGCCTCCCCTCCCCCTTGTGGGGAGGGGATGGGGGTGGGTGGCCTTTGGCCGGGCATCGCGCCCCCCACCCCATCCCTCCCCCACGAGGGCAGGGGAATCGCATATGGGTTTTTTGGGGGTTGCGGTGGTGGGGGGATGGGAT
>CAZLIC010000147.1:0-5544 GCA_964559535.1 uncultured Rhodobacterales bacterium | reverse complement strand
CGACGCTCAGGCGGCCATCCCAGCGAAGCCGCAGCCGTAGATCAGACGCTCCTTGCCATGACGCAGTGGCTGATGTCGAATGGATTTAGCAAGGATCGAAGTAAGAATAGTGATGTAGTAAATGAAACTGCGAGACTGATGGCCAATCTGCAACATTGGCAAAGCAGCGAGGGAAAGTCAGCAGGAATCCATTCGTTCCTCAGAGTCCATTCTCCGGCAGCTATAGATTCGGAAAAATACTATTTCTTTGGGCGTTGCCAAAAATGCAACCGATTAACACCCCTGCTGGAAGATCCAAGCTGCGGCAAGAAAACCGAACCATTCTTTGGACGTGGAGGGATCGAGGCTGAGTGTATCTATTGCTCATCGAATGTGCGAGTTGGAATTTCCAGTATTAAATGTAAGCGCGGGAGGTAAGGCGTTAAATCAGAATTGACTGAAGCCAACTCGGGGCACCAGAACTTTGGCAAGTTGAGAAGCAGCAGCCTTCGCCTCAATACCCCCCCTGTGCCCCACCATCCCCCTGCCAGGCCCGCGCCAGGTTCGAGAACCGCGTGAACCGCCCTTCGAAGGCCAGTTCCACCGTCCCGATGGGCCCATGCCGCTGCTTGCCGATGATGACCTCGGCCCTCCCATGCACCTGCTCCATCACGGCCTGCCACTGCGCCATCTTGTCCAGCTCGTGGTCGCCGGGTTTCTCGCGCTCGCGGTAGTATTCCTCGCGGAAGACGAACATCACCACGTCGGCATCCTGTTCGATCGAGCCCGACTCGCGCAGGTCGGACAGCTGCGGGCGCTTGTCGTCGCGGTTTTCCACCTGGCGCGAGAGCTGGGAGAGCGCGATGACGGGGATGTTCAGTTCCTTGGCGATGGCCTTGAGCCCTTGGGTGATCTCGGACACCTCCTGCACCCGGTTGTCGCCGGTTTTCGACGAGCCGCGCAGCAGTTGCAGGTAGTCGACCACCAGCACGTCGAGGCCCTGGGTGCGTTTCAGGCGGCGGGCGCGGGCGGCGACCTGGGCGATGGGCAGGGCGGGGGTATCGTCGATGTAGAGCGGGCAGGCCTCCAGCGCCTTGGCGGCCTCGACAAAGCGGCGGAACTCACCCTCGGTCATGTCGCCGCGGCGGATCTGTTCGCTGGGCACCTCAGAGGCTTCGGAGAGGATGCGGGCGGCCAGCTGTTCGGAGGACATCTCGAGCGAGAAGAAGCCGACGACGCCGCCTTCGACCGAGCCTTCGCGGCCGTCGGGCAGGCGGCCCCGGCGGTGCGCCTTGGCGATGTTGAAGGCGATGTTGGTGGCGAGCGAGGTTTTGCCCATGGACGGGCGGCCGGCGAGGATGAGGAGGTCACTGGGGTGCAGGCCGCCCAGTTTCCGGTCAAGGTCGGTCAGGCCGGTGGAGATGCCCGCAAGCCCGCCGTCACGCTGGTAGGCGGCGTTGGCGACGTTCACGGCTTCGGTCACCGCGCGCAGGAAGGGCACGAAGCCGCGTTCCGCGGTGCCCTGTTCGCCCAGGGTATAGAGGCGCTGTTCGGCCTCGGTGATCTGGTCCTTGGGTTCGTTGGCGACCTCGACCTTGGCGGCGCGGGCGGCAATGTCGCGGCCCAGCGCGATGAGTTCGCGGCGCACAGCCAGGTCGTAGATCATCTGGGCATAGTCGCGGGCGGCGAAGGCGCTGATGGCGGCCCCGGCAAGGCGGGCGAGGTAGGCGGGGCCGCCGAGTTCGCGCAGCCCCGCGTCATCGTCGAAGTAGGCCTTCAGCGTGACGGGGGAGACAAGCTGGTTCTTCACGATGCGGGCGGCGGCGACAGTGAAGATGCGCTGGTGGACGGGGTCGAAGAAATGCGCGGGTTTCACCAGCGAGGAGATGCGGTCGTAGACGTCGTTGTTGGTCAGGATCGCGCCCAGAAGCTGCTGCTCGGCCTCGATGTTGTGGGGCAGCGGTTCCGAGGCCTGTTCCGATGGCGTTCCAGTGGCGACAGGCAAAGCCTGCCGCAGCGTGGCGATTTCGTTCATGCCGGTTCCCTGCCCCGTCGTGTTGGTTGAACCGCGTGTCTTGGCACGCGTCCGGGCGTCATGCACCGCGGCGGGACATCGGCGCAAGATCGGATAAGTCTGTGGGAAACTGTGCGGGCCATAGCCGAATGTAGCGCAAACCCGGTGCCCAGACTACCGGATGTTGCGATGTCACCATCCGTTTACCGATTCGTCACGGATTCGTTCCGCGGTTTCGCCCAATCCATCAACCGGCTGTCCACAGGGTTGTCCCCGGCCGGTTTCGGCCGGGCCTCAGGGCGTGCCTGTTTCCGCCGCATGTGCCGCCTGCCAGTCGCGCGGGGCGTTCAGGAAGGCCTCCACTTCGGCCGTTGTTGCCGGGTCGAAATCGCCTCCGGCCCGGGCGGCGGCCAGTACGTCCCACCAGGTGCACAGATGGTGCAGTGTCACCCCCGCGGAGGCCAGATTGCCCACCGTGTCGGGGAAGATGCCGTAGCTGAAGATCACCGCCGTGTGGGCACAGTGCGCGCCGGTGTCGCGGATGGCCTGGACGAAGGAAAGTTTCGAGCCGCCGTCGGTGGCCAGATCCTCGACCAGCAGAACGCGGTCGGCCTCTGACATGGCGCCCTCGATGCGGGCGTTCTTGCCGTAGCCTTTGGGTTTCTTGCGCACATAGGACATCGGCAGGGCCAGCCGTTCGGCCACCAGCGCGGCAAAGGGGATGCCTGCGGTTTCGCCGCCCGCAATGTTGGTGAAGGCCTCCATCCCCGCGCCGCGGATCACGGTGGCGGTCATGAAGTCCATCAGCATGGACCGCACGCGCGGGAAGGCGATCACGCGGCGGCAGTCGATGTAGGTGGGGGACGGCAGGCCAGAGGCCAGCGTGAAGGGCGGGTCGGTGCGGAAATGCACCGCCTTGATGTCCAAGAGCGCGCGGGCAGTGAGGCGGGCGATGTCGTCGGCGGGGGGGAAGGCGGCGGGGATCATGGGGCCTCGATGTGCCAGTGAACCGGGCGGGCGGGGTCGAACACGGTGACGGGGCCTGCGCCCGTGTCGATCTTGGCGTCCCATGCGGCCGGGGTGCCGCGCGACAGTGTCAGGGTGCCTTCGTTCACCGGAAGCCGGTAGAAGGCGGCGCCGTTGCGCGACAGGAAGCCTTCCAGGTGCCGCAGCGCCCCGGCCTCGTCGAACACCTGCGCGCAGACCTGTACGGCATTGGGTGCGGTAAAACAGCCCGCGCAGCCGCAGGCATGTTCCTTCAGGTGGTCTGCATGCGGCGCCGAGTCGGTGCCGAGGAAAAAGCGCGGGTCGCCCGAGGTGGCGGCGGCCACCAGCGCCTGCCGGTGGGTTTCGCGCTTGGCGACGGGCAGGCAGTAGTAATGCGGCCGGATGCCGCCTGCGAGGATGTGGTTGCGGTTGATGACAAGGTGATGCGCGGTGATCGTGCCCGCAATGTCGCCCCCTGCCTTCACATAGGCCACGCCTTCGACCGTGGTGATGTGTTCCAGCACGACGCGCAGACCCGGCGTGCGCTGGCGCAAGGGGTGCAGCACGGCGTCCAGGAACACCGCTTCGCGGTCGAAGATGTCGACCTCGGGCGTGGTCACCTCGCCGTGCAGGCACAACGGCAGGCCGATCCGGGCCATGCGGTCCAGCACCGGCTGCACGCGGGCAAAGTCGCGCACGCCGCCGTGCGAATTGGTGGTGGCGCCGGCGGGGTAGAGTTTGACTGCGGTTACCAGCCCCTCGGCCGCCGCCGCGGCCACGTCGTCGGGGTCGGTCGTTTCGGTCAGGTACAGGGTCATCAGCGGCCGGAACGCAGTCCCTTCGGGCAGTGCGGCCAGGATGCGGTCGCGGTAGGCGCGCGCCTGCGCGCCCGTTACCACCGGCGGCACCAGGTTGGGCATGACCAGCGCGCGGGCAAAGTGGCGGGCGGAGACGGGGGCCACGGCGGCCAGCATGGCACCGTCGCGCAGATGCAGGTGCCAGTCGTCGGGGCGGGGAATGGTCAGGCGGTCCATGTCCGCGGCCTAGACCAGGATCGCCCGGAAGGGAAGCTTCCGATCCGGCGCCAGCCTTGCGGAAAATGCTGGATTCGTGACGGCGTTGCGGCCAAGGTCGCGTGGCGGTTTCCGCGGTGGTCTGCCTATGGTGGCGCCGCCATCGCGAGGGAGGAGGGCGCAGCATGAAGTTGAGTGACGCACGAGAGATCAAGGCCAGCCCGGCCACGGTGTGGGAGGCGATCCTTGACCCTGACATGCTGAAGGCCTGCATCCCGGGCTGCGAATCGCTGACCGGCAACGTGACCGATGGCTATGAAGCCGTTGTGGTGCAGAAGGTTGGCCCGGTGTCGGCCCGCTTTACCGGCGTGGTGCGGATGTCGGACGTGGTCGAGGGCCGCAGCCTGCGCATTTCGGGCGAGGGCAAGGGGGGCCCGGCGGGCTTTGCCAAGGGCGGCGCCAATGTGACGCTGGACCCGGTGGAGGCAGGCACCCGGCTGAGCTACGAGGTTGAGGCGAACGTGGGCGGCAAGCTGGCGCAGCTGGGCAGCCGCATCATTGACGGTTTTGCCAAGAAGCTGGCCGACCAGTTTTTCGAACGCTTCCAGCAGGCGGTGGAAGGCCCCGAGCCGGAAGCCGTTGCCACCGAGGGCACTGATGCCCCCGAGACCGAGAAGAAGAAGGGCTGGCTGCGCCGCCTGATCGGCTGACGATCACCGGCTGGCTGGCCCCAACATACCCAGGATGATCCAAGGGAGGACGTACATGACGAAAGTCAGCATGACGGTAAACGGCCGCGCCGTTTCCGGCGAGGTGGAGGGCAGGACGCTGTTGTCTGCCTTTCTGCGCGAAAACCTGAACCTGACCGGCACGCATGTCGGCTGCGACACCGCCCAGTGCGGTGCCTGCGCCGTGCATGTGGACGGGCAGGTGGTAAAGTCGTGCAACGTGTTTGCCGCCGACGTGGCCGGTGCGCAGATAAGGACGATCGAGGGCATGGCCAATGCCGACGGGTCGCTGTCGGTGCTGCAGCAGGCCTTCCAGGACCATCATGGGTTGCAGTGCGGCTTCTGCACGCCGGGCATGGTGATGGCGTCGGCGGCGTTGCTGGCGGAAAACCCCCGGCCGACCGAGGCCGAGGTGCGCCACCATCTGGAAGGCAACATCTGCCGTTGCACGGGCTACCACAACATCGTCAAGGCGGTGCTGGCGGCCAGCGGGCAGGACGTTTCGGCCATCGCGGCGGAATAGACCAAGGTGTGGTGGGCAGATTGCCCACCCTACAAGGGCGCCGGGTGGATAGGGTGGGCAATCTGCCCACGCCCCCGGACGGACATGGGGCGCCGCTATCCTGTGGTGCCTGCAAGATCAGGGAGAGGACAACATGCCCAAAGACGGTGGCATCGGCGCCAGCACAAAGCGGCGCGAGGACGTGCGGTTCCTGACGGGAAAGGGCCGCTATACCGACGACATCAACATCCGCGGCCAGCTTTACGCGCATTTCGTGCGGTCTGACGTGGCACATGGCCGGATCAAATCCATTGGCACCGC
>CAZLIC010000146.1:0-5802 GCA_964559535.1 uncultured Rhodobacterales bacterium | reverse complement strand
AGTCCTCCCACGTCCGCGCCGCCCGGCCGATGCCGCCATAGACCACCAGCTCATGCGGATTCTCCGCCACGTCCGGATGCAGGTTGTTCATCAGCATCCGCATCGCGGCCTCGGTCTGCCAGGATTTGGCGGTGCGGTCGGGGCCGGTCGGGGGGAAAATGTCGCGGGTGTTGTGGCGGGTCATGTCGGGGCTCCGGTCTGGCAGAGGGCGCCGGGGGCTTCGCGCCCCCGGCCCCCCGCTGGATGTTTCAGCCAAGAAGAAGGGGCGGAAGGCCGCAAGCGGCAACCAGCGCACCGCTGTCGACCAGGCGGGCGGCGGCGGCAAGGTCGGGGGCGATGAAGCGGTCGTCCGTCAATGCGGGGATATCGGCGCGCAACCGTGCAATGACGCGCTGAAGCGGCACCGAGGTCTGCAGCGGCGCGCGGTGTTCCACGCCCTGTGCGGCACACATCGCCTCGACCCCGATGATGACGTTAAGGTTGTCAACCATCGCCGTCAGGCGGCGCGCACCGTGGGCGGCCATGCTGACGTGGTCTTCCTGGTTGGCCGAGGTGGGGGTGGAATCGGTGACGGTCGGATGCGCCAGATGCTTGTTCTCGCTCATCAATGCGGCAGTCGTGACCTCGGCGATCATCAGGCCCGAATTCAGTCCGGGGTTCGGCGTCAGGAATGGCGGAAGGTCGAAACTCAGCGTGGGGTCCACCATCAGCGCCACGCGGCGCTGCGCAATGGCACCGATTTCGGCAACGGCCAGGGCCATCATGTCGGCGGCAAAACCCACGGGTTCGGCGTGAAAGTTGCCGCCCGACACGATGCCATCGGGCAGCACCAGCGGATTGTCGGTGGCGGCATTCGCCTCGGTCTCCAGCGTCCGCGCGGCCATGCGCAGCACGTCGATCGCCGCGCCGGTGACCTGCGGCTGACAGCGGATGCAATACGGGTCTTGCACCCGCGTGTCGCCTTCACGATGGCTTTCGCGGATTTCGCTGCCGTCCAGAAGCGCGCGCATCTGCGCAGCGGCTTCGATCTGGCCGACATGGCCGCGCAGCGCATGGATCTGTTCGTGCAAGGGTGCCGTCGACCCCATGATCGCATCGGTGGACAGGGCCGATACGACCAGCGCCGCCTGCGCGGCCGCCCAGGCCCGGAACAGCCCGACGAGGGCGAATGCGGTGGAAAACTGCGTTCCGTTGATCAGGGCAAGGCCTTCCTTCGGGCCCAGCGTGACAGGAGAAAGTCCTGCATCCGCAAGGGCCTGCGCGCCAGACTTCAGAACGCCCCCGTGTTCGGCCATGCCGTGGCCGATCATCACGGCTGTCATGTGCGCGAGGGGGGCAAGGTCACCGCTGGCGCCGACCGAGCCCTGCGCCGGGATCACAGGCGTAACGTGATGCTCCAGCATGGCTTCCAGTTGCGCGATGATATCCCACCGCACGCCACTGGCACCCCGGCCCAGCGACAAGAGCTTCAGCGCCATCATCAGGCGGGTGACGTCGCCGGGGATTGCCGGGCCGACCCCGGCGCAATGCGAAAGTATCAGATTTTGTTGAAGTTTTGCAGTATCCTGCGGGGCGATCTTCATGCTTGCAAGCTTGCCGAAGCCTGTGTTCACGCCATAGACGGGGGCGCCGCCGGCCGCTGCCGCAGCGACCCTTGCCGCCGCCGCATCGACAGCGGGTCGTGCGGCCGGTGACAGGCAAGCCGGAGCGCCACTGCGCCATAGCCGTTCGATCTGTGCAAGTTTCGTCTGGCCGGGGTCAAGCGTCTCCAAAGCGGCCTCCAAAGATGCGGGCGTGCAGCGGCGTGGCGCCGATGCGATAGGACAGGTCGGCGGGGTGGTCGGTGTCCCACACTGCAAGGTCGGCCAAGAGACCGGGGGCGATCTGCCCGCGGTCACGCAGGCCCAGCGCGCGGGCGGCGTTCACGGTCGTGCCGCGCAAGGCTTCTTCCGGCGTCAGGCGGAACAGGGTGCAGGCCATGTTCATGGCAAGCGTCAGCGACAGCATGGGAGAGGAACCCGGGTTGAAGTCGGTTGCAACGGCGATTGGCACACCAGAGCGGCGCAATGCGTCTATGGGCGGAACCCGGGTTTCGCGCAGGGTATAGAAGGCACCCGGCAACATGACGGCGACGGAGCCTGCCGCGGCCATCGCGCCAGCGCCGGATTCGTCAAGGAATTCAAGGTGATCGGCCGACAACGCGCCGTGCCGGGCGGCCAGCGCCGCACCCTGCTGGTTCGACAGTTGTTCGGCGTGCAGCTTGACCGGAAGGCCGCGGGATCGGGCTGCCGTGAACAGTCGGTCGACCTGGGCGGGTGTGAAGGCGATGGTCTCGCAGAAGGCGTCCACCGCGTCGATCAGGCCTTCGTCGGCAGCCGCGTGCAGCGAGGGGACTGCGACCCCATCGATGTAACCATCGGGATTTCCCTTGTATTCCGGGGGGATGGCGTGGGCCGCCAAGTGCGTGACGGTGACGCGGACCGGGTGGTCGCGGCCCACGCGGCGGGCGGCGCGGAGTATCTTCAACTCGTCGTCCATGCTCAGTCCGTAGCCCGACTTGATCTCCACCGTGCCGGTACCACCTGAAATCATCGCACGAATCCGGGGGGTTGCGAGATTCGCCAGATCGTCCTCGCTGGCCTCCCGGGTGGCACGGACGGTGGAGAGGATGCCCCCGCCCTGCGCCGCGATCTCGGCATAGGTGGCGCCGTTCAGGCGGGCCTCGAACTCGGCCGCGCGCGAACCCGCATGGATCAGGTGGGTGTGACAGTCAATCAGTGCAGGGGTGACAAGTCTTCCCTGCAGATCAATGGCTTCATGGTCTGCCTTCACGTCGGTCTCGGGGCCTGTCCAGGCGATTCGGTCACTCTCCATCACGACGGCGCCATGGCGGATCAGGCCGTAACCGGAGCCGGTCATGCAGGCGAGGGTGGCGTTCACCAGAATCATTGGACATCCCCAAGTCTGCATGTAATATGTATAGACATAATATCCGCGTCAATGAGGAAAACCGATGCGCGAGGCGATCTGGGCGGAAACCGCGCTGCTGCCCGGGGGGTGGGCGGATCATGTGACGGTGACGGTTGAAGCCGGGTTGATTGTGGGGGCCGAAGCGAAGACCGCACCGCAGGGCATGCGCGTGGGGTGTCTGCTGCCGGCGCCGGTGAACCTGCATTCGCACACGTTCCAGCGGGCCATGGCGGGACTGACCGAGCGGCGGGGGCCGGGGACAGACAGCTTCTGGACCTGGCGGGCGCGGATGTATGACTGTCTGGCCCGCATGACGCCCGAGGATGTGGAGGCCGTGGCGACGCTGGCCATGGTGGAGATGGCGGAGGCCGGATATGGGGCCGTGTGCGAATTTCACTATTTGCACCATGCGGCGGACGGTACGGCCTATGGCGACCTCGCCATGATGGCGAACCGTGTGGTCGCGGCTGCGGCCACAGCCGGGCTGGGCCTGACGCTGCTGCCGGTTCTGTACATGCAGGGCGGGTGCGATGGTCGGGCCATGTCAGGCGGGCAGCTTCGATTTGGCAACGATCCTGGTGGTTTCGCCAAGCTTCTTGACGCCGTTCGTGGATTGCCGACGGACGCGGTGCTGGGCGTGGCGCCGCATTCGCTGCGGGCTGTTCCGCCGGACGCCATGGCCGAGGTGGCATCATTGCGGTCCGGGGCGCCGGTACACATTCACGCGGCCGAGCAGGTGGCCGAGGTTGCGGAAGTGCAAGCTGCGCTGGGCGCCCGCCCGGTGCAGTGGCTGCTGGACCATGGTGCGGATGCGCGGTGGTGCCTGATCCATGCGACGCAAATGGAGCCTTCGGAAACGGAGGGTCTGGCACGGTCGGGCGCGGTGGCGGGCCTGTGCCCGGTGACCGAGGCGAACCTGGGCGACGGCATATTCGACGGTGCGCGGTTCCGAGCGGCGGGCGGCATGCTGGGCGTGGGAACCGACAGCAACGTGATGATATCGTTCGCAGAAGAGCTGCGGATTCTGGAGTATTCGCAGCGCCTTGCGCAAAAGGCCCGGGGCGTGATGGCAGACCCCGGGCAATCGGTTGGGCGCAGCCTGTTCGATGCTGCGCTGGCAGGGGGCGCGCGGGCCGCAGGGCGGCGGACCGGGGCGATTGCGGCGGGGATGTGGGCCGATCTGGTGGCGCTGGATAGCGGCGCATTGGCGCTGGCGGAACGGCGGGGAGATGCCCTGTTGGATTCCTGGATTTTTGCGTCCGGCCAGCCAGTTGTGCGCGATGTGTGGAGCGCGGGCCGACATGTCGTGCAGGAGGGGCGGCATGTTGCGCGTGACGCCGCAGAAGCCGGGTTCCGGGCAGCACTGGCGCGGCTGGTGGCATGAGCGGGTGGGAGGCCATTCGTGATGACATGCGGGCCCGGATTGCGGCGCGGGAATGGGTGCCGGGGGCGCTGATTCCGGGCGAAGAGGCGCTGGCGGCGGCCTATGGCGTGGCGCGGGCGACGGTGAACCGGGCGCTGCAGGACCTGGCCGAGGCGGGGCTGGTCGAGCGCAGGCGGCGGGCAGGGACGCGGGTGACGGCAGGGGCACCGCGGCGGGCGGTGCTGTCTATACCGGTGCTGCGGTCCGAGGTGGAGGAGATGGGAAAAACCCATTCCTTTCTGATCCTTGGCTTTCGGCAGGCGGTACCGCCTGCGGATGTTGCGGCGCGCATGGCGCCCTTGCCGCCGGGGCCGCTGTTCTGGATCGAGACGCTGCACATGGCAGATGATGTGCCCTTTGCGCTGGAGCGGCGGTGGCTGAACCCGTCGGCGGTGCCGGGCATGTTGCCCGACCTGACACGGGTCACGGTGAACGAATGGCTGCTGACGACGGTGCCCTATGCCACAGGCGAGATCGTGTTCTCCGCCGAACCGGCGGGCGAGGCGGCCAAGGTTCTGCGCTGCGCGCCGCAGGCGGCACTGTTCGTGGTGGAGCGGGTGACGCGGACGGATGCGGGGCCGGTGACGTTTGTGCGGTTGCTGCATGCGCCGGGGTATCGGATGACGACGGCGATCTGACCCGGTTCCGCCCGTGGTCCTTGCGTGTTCACTGCTTCTTCCCCTCGGGTACCCAAAGGTCACCCGAATGTATGGACATATTCAGCCGCGCGGCATCTGCGCCTGCACCACCGCCAGAAGGGCGCGGTGGCGTTGGGTGGTGCGGTGGCGCAAGGGAACGGCGGCGAAGACCGGCTGGCCGATGGGCGGGGCATCGGCCACGCGCTGGAACCTGCCGGTGGTGAGCAGTGCGGCGGCGGCATGGTCGGGCAGGTAGGCGCTGCCGCCCAGACGGTCGAGCAGGGCGGCCACGGCGGCGGCCTGGCCCGCGGCCAGCGGCGCTTCGGCCATCAACGGGATGGCCTGGGCCTGTGCGGTGGCCAGGGCGAGGGAATAGTTCGCCCGGATCATCCGGTTCGGGGGCAGCGCCGACAGCCTGTCGCCGTCGGAGGACACCAGCCGGTGGCGGATTTCGCCCAGCGAGGTGAAATGCAGGTCGGGGTCGGCGTGGGGGGTGTAGAGCACGGCAAAGTCCAGCACGCCGGCCGACAGGTCGCGGCACATCTGCGCGGAATAGTCGGGCTCGATGTAGAAGGCGACGTCGGGCATGGCCTTGCGGAACCCCATCACCCAGTCGCCCAGGCGCCCCGCGGCAAGGTCGTTCTGGATACCGATGCGCAGCGACAGGGCGGCGGTGCCGGTGGGGGTGACGGAGCGGCGCGCCTCTTCCATCGCGTGGCGCAGGACGCGGGCGTGGGGGGCGAATTTCAACCCCTCGGTTGTCAGCGAGGC
>CAZLIC010000145.1:0-5991 GCA_964559535.1 uncultured Rhodobacterales bacterium | reverse complement strand
GCGGCCCATCGCGCCATTCGTCATCGCGGCGCTGGTCCTTCTGTGGTCGCAGCGCGGGGCAAGGCTGACCTTCGGGGGGCGTGACTGATGCCGCCGGGACTGTTCAGGGTCACACCTTCGGGCGCGGCGGGGCTGGTCTTTGCGGCCTTCTGCTTTGCCGTGCTGCCCGCCATCGCGGGCAGCTACTGGCTGTCGATCCTCACCTCGACCGCCTGCTTTGCCATGGCCGTGTCGGGCGTGGCCTTCATGTATGCCCGGCTTGGCATGGTCAGCCTGACGCAGGTTGGCCTGATGGGCATCGGCGGTTGGGTCACGCTGCGGCTGAACTACCTGTGGGACATGCCGTTCGAGGTGAACCTGATCCTTGCCGCGCTGGCCACCATGGTTGTCGGCTGGGTGCTGGCCCTGCCCGCGCTGCGGCTGCGCGGCCTGTATCTGGCGCTGGTGACGCTGATGGCGGCGGGGGGGCTGGAGATCATCTTTGCCACCTACCAGTTCCCGAATGGGGGCACGGGGTTCTGGGGCATCAACGTGGGGTCCAACGCCCCCTTCCGCCGCCCCGCGCTGGCGCAGACGCCCGAGGCCTATTTGCGCTATGTGGTGGTCGTGGCCACGCTGGGCTTCCTGCTGATCGAGCTGCACCGCCGCCTGTTCCCCGGCCGCGCCTGGGCGCTGATCCGGCGGTCCGAGGCGGCGGCGATGGCCGCGGGGGTGAACGTGACGCTGTACAAGACATGGGCCTTCGGGATTGCCGGGCTTTTGGCGGGGGCATCGGGGGGGCTTCTGGCCGGAAGTCTGGGCCTGCTGGATGACGGCACCTTCCGCGCCTCGGAATCGATCATGGTGTTTGCGCTGGCGGTGGTGGGGGGCGCGCGGTTCTGGCTGGGGGCGGTGGTGGCGGCCTTCCTGTACCGCATCCTGCCCGCGGCGCTGAACAGCGCGGGCGTCGACAGCGACCTGGCCTATGTGATCTTCGGTGCGGGCCTGCTGCATGCGCTGATCACCGCGCCTGACGGGATTGCCGGGCAGATCATGGGGCTGGCTTCCCGTCTGAGAGGGCGCAGATGATCGGGATTGACGGGATCACCGTCCGCTACGGCGGGCTTGTCGCGCTGAACGCGGTGTCGGCGGACCTGACGGCAGCGGTGGCGGGAATCATCGGGCCGAACGGGGCGGGCAAGACCACGCTGATGAACGTGGTGTCGGGGTTCGCCCGCGCCGCGACCGGCAAGGTGGTGGTGGACGGGCAGGACATCCTGCGCCTGCCGCCCCACCGCCGCGCGCAGGTCGGCCTGCGCCGCAGTTTCCAGCGCGAACAGATCGCCGATGACCTGACGGCCTTCGAGAACGTTCTGGTGCAGACCGACTGGTCGATGACAGGGGGCCGCGCCAAACGGGCCGAGGCCGCCGAGATGCTGCGCGTGGTGGGGCTGGCCGACCGCACCGACACGCCGGGCGCGTTGCTGTCGGGGTTCGAGCGGCGGCTGGTGGATGTGGCGCGCTGTCTGGTGGGCCAGCCGCGGCTGGTGATGTTCGACGAACCCGCGGGCGGCATGTCGGTGGACGAGACGCGGCAACTGGGCGACCTGATTTTGCAGGTGAACGGCCTGACGGGGGCGCAGGTGCTGCTGATCGACCATGATGTGGAACTGATCGCCCGCATCTGCACGGAAACGCTGGTGCTGGATTTCGGCCGCCGCATCGCCTTTGGCCCCACGGCCGATGTGCTGGCCGACCCCAAGGTGAAGGCAGCCTATCTTGGCACCGAAGAGGTGGAGGCATGACCCTGTCGGTGCGCGGCCTGACGGTAACGGACGGCGCCCGCACGCTGGTGCAGGGCGTGGATCTGGACGTGGTGCCGGGGCAGGTGACGGCGGTGATCGGGGCGAACGGCGCGGGCAAGTCGGAACTGGTGCTGGCGCTGGCGGGGGTGCTGAAGATTGCCGCCGGATCGGTGACGTTGGACGGCAGGCCATTGGCGGGCGCCGGGCCGCAGGACATCCGCGCCGCCGGTGTGGCGGCGGTGCCCGAGGGGCACCGTGTGTTCACCGACCTGTCGGTCCATGACAACCTGCGCGCGGCGGGGTCGATGCTGGCCGACGACATGGCGGGGCGGCTGGCCGGGACTTATGCTGTGTTCCCCGAACTGGCCGAGCGGAAGGGGCAGCTTGCGGGCACGCTGTCGGGCGGGCAGCAGCAGATGGTGGCGCTGGCGCATGCGCTGATGTGCCGCCCGCGGTATCTGCTGATTGACGAGATGTCGCTGGGTCTGGCGCCGCTGATCGTGAAGCGGTTGCTGGGCGTGGTGGCATCGCTGAAGGAACGCGGCACGGGCATCTTGCTGATCGAGCAGTTCACCGAACTGGCGCTGGGCATGGCCGAAACCGCCGTGGTGATGCGCAGCGGCAGGATGCGCTGGCACGGCCCGGCCAGCGCGCTGCGGGCCGATGCCCGCCTGCTGCACGACGCCTATTTCGGCGCCTGACGTCAGACCGCCTGGCTGTGGCGCGCGGCGCCGCCGATGTAGGCGTCGAATTCCATGGCGATCAGGCGCGTCAGGGCACGGGCTTCGGGGTGGATCGACAGGCTGTCTGCGGTGAGGTTCACGGCACCTTCGAACTTCTGCGCGACGTGCTGGCAGATCGGGCGCAGGTGCGCGGCGAAGTCGCCGAAGCTGGCGTGCAGCGCGGGCAGGTCGATGCGGAAATCGCACATCAGCATTTCGATGGCGCGGCCGCGCAGGCGGTCATCCAGCCCGAAGGCAAAGCCGCGGTGGGCCGACAGGCGGCCGTCGCGCACCGCAGCCGTCCAGGCAGCAGTGGTCGCCTCGTTCTGCACATAGCCCTGCGGCAGCCGTGAGATGGACGAGGCACCAAGGCCGATCAGCGCGGGGCAGTCGTCGTCGGTGTAACCCTGGAAGTTGCGGCGCATGCGGCCTTCATGTGCGGCGATGGCAAGCGAATCGCCCGGGCGGGCGAAGTGGTCGATCCCCAGCATGTCGAACCCGGCATCGGTGATCCGCTCGGCGGCCAGCGCGAACAGGTCGTGGCGGCCATGCGGCGAGGGCAGAAGGTCCTCGCGGATCATCCGCTGGCGGCGCGACATCCACGGCACATGGGCATAGCCGAACAGCGCGATGCGCGAGGGGTCGAGCGACAAGAGCCGGTCAAGCGTGGCGTGCAGGCGGCCCGGGGTCTGGGCGGGCAGGCCGTAGACAAGGTCGGTGTTGATGCTGGCAATGCCATGGCCGCGCAGGGCGGCAATGACGTTGCGGGTGATCTCGAAGCTTTGCTCGCGGCCGATGGCCGACTGCACCTCGGGCGCGAAGTCCTGGATGCCGAGGCTGGCGCGCGACAGGCCGGCGGCCGCCAGCGCGTCCATCCGGGCGGGGTCGATGCAGGTGGGGTCGATTTCCACAGAAAATTCGGCCTGCGACAGGTCGAAGGCCTTTTGCAGGGCGCCGGCGATGCGGGTGATCTCGTCGGCGTTCAGGATGGTGGGCGTGCCGCCGCCCCAGTGCAGCCTGTGCACGCGGCCCCGCGCGGGAAGGTGGCCCGCGACCAGCGCGATTTCCCGGATCAGCGTATCGACATAGGCCGCGACGGGGGCATGGGTGCGGACGCCCTGCGTTCGGCATGCGCAGAACCAGCACAGCCGCTCGCAGAACGGGACATGCAGGTACAGCGACAGCCCGGCGTCCGGGGAGAGGCGTCCGAGCCATTCGGCCATCTGCGAGGGCCCCACGCCTTCGTGGAACTGGGGAGAGGTCGGATAGCTCGTGTAGCGCGGGGCGCTGCGCGAGAAGAGACCGGCCTTGTCGAAGATGTGTGTCATGTCCATGCGCGACAGGATGTCCAGCAGGGTGGACAACGGCGTTGATCCAGATCAACCTGCGAAAAACGATACAGACGCCGGAAGGGAACATGGCCGGATTGCCGATCTTGCGGATCGTTGACGGACGGGCCGAATGCGGCGATTGCCCGATCCGGCATCGTGCCGTCTGCGCGCATTGCGAGACGGATGAGCTTGCGCGGCTGGAATCGGTGAAATCCTACAAGGACTACAAGGCCGGCGAGACGATTTTTTGGGCGGGCGAGCCGATGGCCATCGTGGGGTCGGTCGTCACCGGCGTGGTGGCGCTGAACCGCACCATGGAGGACGGGCGGCGGCAGGTGGTAGGCCTGTTGCTGCCGTCGGATTTCGTGGGGCGGCCGGACCGGGCGAATGCGCCCTATGACGCGGTTGCGGCCACCGACGTGACGCTGTGCTGTTTCCGCCGCCTGCCGTTCCTGCAGCTGGTCACGGAAACCCCGTCGCTGGGCCGCCGGTTGCTGGAGATGACCTTTGACGAGCTGGATGCGGCGCGCGAGTGGATGCTGCTTCTGGGTCGCAAGACGGCGCGCGAGAAGATCGCGTCATACCTGTCGATCCTTGCCCGGCGCGCGCGTCTGTCGCGTGGCGAGGCCGGTGCAAAGGCGCCAAGCGGGACGTTGAGCTTTGACCTGCCGATGACGCGCGAGACGATCGCCGATTATCTGGGGCTGACGATCGAGACCGTGAGCCGCCAGTTTACCGCGCTGCGCAAGGACGGAATCATCGTTCTGGAAGGCCAGCGGCATGTTCAGGTGCCCAACCTGACCGACCTTCTGACCGAGGCGGGCGACGACAGCGACGGCGGCATGCCCGTCTGACGGGCAGCGTCCCACGCTGGGACAGTGCATCTGGTTCAACGAAAACAATGGGTTGCAAGGACGCGTTCACCATCTGGTAACACCGTCCCACGGCAGCCGGCCATTCTTTTGCCCGGCATCCCGCCGGATTGCTGCGTTGCGGCAACCTGTCCTGTCCCGATCACGGCCCGTTGATCTGGATCAAGGCCCTTGCCCCCGCTTGCGCCCGATATGGCCCGGAACCTAGCCGGGCGGCATTCCCTTGCCGTGTCCCGGTGTAACCAGAAGGGGGCCGGAACCGGAATGTGGGATGCCGCAAAGCTGGTCGCGCTGGGGCTTGTCACCCTGGCTGCGCTGATCGGGGCGAATTACGCCCATGACATCGCCTATCAGGTGCACATGCTGATCATCGCGCTGGTCGCGGGCGGCATGTTCCTTTGGACCGTGCGCCGCACGGACGAGCCGCGCTTCGCGGATGTCTCGGGCTACAACGACGGGGTGGTGCGCGCGGGCGTGATCGCTACCTGTTTCTGGGGCCTTGCGGGGTTCGCGGTGGGCACATTGATTGCCTTCCAGCTGGCCTTCCCCGAGCTGAACCTGGGTCTGCCCTGGACGAGTTTCGGCCGCTTGCGGCCGCTGCACACCAGCGCGGTGATCTTTGCCTTCGGCGGCAACGCCCTGATCGCCACCAGTTTCTACATTGTGCAGCGTACCAGCGCCGTGCGGCTGTGGGGCGGCAACCTTGGCTGGTTCGTGTTCTGGGGCTACCAGCTGTTCATCGTGCTGGCCGCCACCGGCTACCTTTTGGGGGCGACGCAGGGCAAGGAATACGCCGAGCCGGAATGGTACGTCGACCTGTGGATCACGGTGGTGTGGGTGGCCTACCTGCTGACCTTCCTGGGCACGCTGATGACCCGGAAAGAGCCGCACATCTACGTGGCCAACTGGTTCTTCCTGTCGTTCATCGTGACCATCGCGATGCTGCACATCGTGAACAACCTGTCGATCCCGGTGTCGGTGTTCGGCGCGAAATCGGTGCAGGTGTTCAGCGGTGTGCAGGATGCGCTGACGCAGTGGTGGTACGGGCACAACGCGGTGGGCTTCTTCCTGACCGCGGGCTTCCTGGGCATGATGTACTACTTCGTGCCCAAGCAGGCCGGGCGGCCGGTCTACAGCTACAAGCTGTCGATCATCCACTTCTGGGCGCTGATCTTTTTGTACATCTGGGCCGGTCCGCACCACCTGCACTACACCGCGCTGCCCGACTGGGCGCAGACGCTGGGCATGGTCTTTTCGATCATGCTGTGGATGCCGAGCTGGG
>CAZLIC010000144.1:0-6130 GCA_964559535.1 uncultured Rhodobacterales bacterium | reverse complement strand
ATGCGTAAACGCGCATCCGTAACCTGTTGAAAACGCTCAGTGGTGTGCCTGTCCCACCGTGGGACATGCGTGGGACAGGCGTGGGACACCCCTACCGCCGCCACACATTCGCCCACCCCGCCAGCGCGCCTTGCGCCCGCGAAAGCCAGCGGTATGCCCGCCCCGGCCGCGGAATGTCGCCCGATACCAGCCGGTCCAGCGCCACTTCGGGGGGGCAGGGGCGGCGCGTCACGGGGTCCCAGTAGCGGGGATAGGCAACCAGCGCGGCTTGGGCCAGGGCCAGCAGCGGGGGCCGTGGCAGGGGGTGGCCATCGGTCGCGCGGCGGCGCCGGTCGGGCACTGGCCCCAGATCGGTCGTCAACCCCCACCCGGCATAGAAGGGCGCGCCAAGGCAGGTCACCTTCTTGCCCCGCAGCAGCGCCTCGAACCCCATCAGCGAGGTCATTGTCCACACCTCGTCACAGGCCGCAATCAGCGCCGCCGGGTCCGCCCGCCGGGCAACCACGTCGGCCAGCCGTGCCAGGTCCTCGGCCGCCACAACGCCGGGCCGCAGCCCGGCCTCCACATCGGGATGCGGCTTGTAGATGATGGCGGCATCCGGGTTTGCGGCAAAGGCCGCCTGCAGCAGCGCCAGATTCGTCCGCACCTCGCCCGCCCCCAGCCGGATCGAGGCGTCATCCTCCACCTGCCCCGGCACCAGCACACGCGGCCCCGGCGGCAGGTCGGGCAGGGCGCCGGGCAGGTTGTACTTGGTCGCCCCGCCCTGGACGATCCGCCGCACCAGCCGTTCCGCCCGCGCCAGCCCCCCCGGCGGCGGCCCGGCCAATACCAGCCGTTCCAGACGGCTTTCGCGCGCGGGGTCATAGTAGATGCCCAGATCATCGGCCACCAATGACAGCGGCGGCACCAGTTCGGCCCCAAGGCCCCGTGACCGCAGGAACCCGTCCTCCACCCGCAACACCACCGGCGCCGCCAGCCCCGCCGCTTCCTTGCCCGCCCAGACCAGCAGCCCCCGCCCCTCACGCACCGCCCGCGCCGCTGCACGTTCGGGCCGGTCGTCAAACACCACAGCCTTCTGCCGACCGAACACCGCGTTGATCCGGCTGCGCTTCCACAGCCGCATGCCGGTGGCCACATGCCCGGCCCGGTCCTGCCGGAACGCCCGCACTTCGGCCTCCAGCTGGTCCACCGCCTCCTCGAACGAACACAGCCGGTCGCGGCAGGGGTCGTACCACGTGGGCGCCAGGATCATCGCCGCGGCGAACAGCTGCACCGGGGTCAGCCTGCGGGTGCGGCGGTCCACCGGCCGTTCGTCCCGCGTCAGGCCCCACCCGGCATAGAACGGCTGCCCCCAGACCCGCGGCCGGTGCCCCGCCAGAATCGCCTCGAACCCCATCTGCGACGACAGGGTGTGAACCGCAATCGCGCCCTCCAGCAATTGCCAGGGTGACACCGTATCCCCCAGCAGCGTCACCCGCCCCCCCGCATCCGCCGCACCAAAGTGCCCCGCCCGCAGGCCCATGGCCGTTTCCGGATGCGTCTTGACCACCACCCGCGCGCTCGGGTGTTCCGCCTGCGCCACCGCCAGCATCTCGGCAAACACCGTGGCCGGCGCCCCGGAATACCGCACCGAGGCATCGCCCCGCGTCTGGTCCACCACCAGAACATAGCCGGGCTCGGGCAGGGGCGCTGCAGGGTCGTGCATGTTGTACTTCGACAAGTCCAGCGCGCGCAGCCGCCCGATTCCATCCCGCGCACGCTGCAGCAGGTTCGAATCGTCCAACGGATCACGTGCCAGCAAGCTTTCCAGCAGCGACGGGGCCGCGGCATCGAAATGCACCCCCACCGGGTCGATCAGCAGCCCGATGGTGGCATCACCCGCCCGCCCCGGCCGGACCGACCGCAGGAAGGCGTCCTCAACCCGCACCAGCGGCACGCCCCGGCGTGCCGCCACCGCCTCGCCCCGTGCCGCATAGGGTGACCGGCCCCACACCGCGACCCCATCCAAAGGTCCGGGCAAGCCCAGCACCACCGAATGTCCCGCCAGCGCCATGATCCGGCGCAGGCGGCGGTCGCGGAAGAACCCGGCGTTGTAGGCGCACAGGCGCCGTGGCGCCCCGGTCATGGCCCTGTCAGCCGCCTGCGGCCGAGGTGACCGAGCCTGCCGCGCTGGCCGTGCCGGTAATCGCCGACAGCACGCGCTGCCACTGCACGAAGGGCGCCTCGGTGACATAGACGGTGTCGCCGTCACGCACCAGAAAGTCGCGCGCCTCGAACATGCCGGTGGGCTGCGTCAGGTCCAGCACATAGACCATGCGCTGGTCGCCCTGCAGGTCGTTGCGGCCCAGCACCGCGTTCGCAATGGCCGCCGGTTCGTTGCGCAGCACGAACACGCCCGTCGGGTCCGCCGTGCCGCTGTTCAGGCCACCCACGATGGCAATCGCCTCGATGGCGGTGATGGTCTGGGTGTCGAAGGGGATGCGGTCTTGCGCCCCGGTGGCCCCCAGGGCCACGAAGCTGCGCGTGTCTTCTTCAACCACAATCCGGTCACCCGGTCGCAGCGCGATGTCCAGCGTGGGGTTGGCGTACAGGTCTTCCAGCCAGATCTTGCCGGTATGCCGTCCGCGCGTCACCCGCACGATGGCCGCCGAAGGCTCGATGGCCACGCCGCCCGCCTTGGCAATCATCGCCGACAGGGTGCGCGTGGGCCGCTCGATGGGATAGACGCCCTGCGTCGTCACCCCGCCCGACACCGACACCGCCGAGCCGTCGCCCGCCACCCGCTCGACCGTGACCTGCGGGTCGGGCGTCTGGTCCTGCAACTGCCGCGTGATGGTCTGGCGCAGCGCCTCGGGCGTGTTGCCCGCGGCCTTGATGCGCCCGGCATAGGGGATGAAGATGAAGCCCGACCCATCGACCTGGACGGTTTCCAGCACAGAAACACGCTGCCCGGTGTTGCCCAGCAGCGGGTCGTCGCGCACGTTTTCAAACACCGTCACGGTCAGCGTGTCGCCCGGCGCAATGCTGTCCGACCCCACGACACCCGCCCCGCGGAAGGCGGATGAAAATCCCAGCGAGGGCACCACGGCAGTGGCCCGGGTGACGCGCGGGTTCACGGTCACGATGAAGGCATCGCCCTGCCGCAGCACCGAGCCTTCGAAGAGTTCAGCCTTGGTGGGCCCGGGCCGCGGCACGCCGCAGGCGACCAGCGCAAGCGCGGATGTGGCCAACAACAGGCCCCGGACCACGCCGGAGACGGGATTGTTCACGGATTGGGTACTCCTGCTCGTGGAGCTTTTCTCAGCTTTTGCGTGCAACCCTAACGAAGCAAACGCGAAATTGCCAGAAGGGGGTCAGTTGACCAGGCGCAACTGTTGCCGTGGTGCCGCTTTGCCCAATGGCAGGGCGTCATAGGGGTCTTCGGGCGCCAGCATCATGTCTACCACCTGTCGTAGCAGCGACGTCCGCCCCTGCGAGGAGTAGAAGCCGCCGGGCACCTGGCTGGTTTCCAGCAGGTACCGGCGGAAATCCCGGTAGGCGCGGCTGTCGGGCCGCTGCGGGGCGGCAAAGAACTCGGCCAGCGGCTGGTTCGAGACGAATTCGGGCTTGGCATAGACGGCGGCACCAAAGGTTTTCAGCGGCAGACCGCGCCACAGCACCTGCTGCCCGGCCGTCGAATTCACCGTGACGGCACTGCGCGCGTGGTTCAGAAGGGCGGCCAGCTTGCCCCCGCGCACGAAATGCACGCGGCCGGTCAGCCCGCAGGCCTGCGCCAGCCGCGCGATGTCGCGCGCAATCGGCGCGCGCCCGTCTTCCAGCGGATGCGCCTTGAACACGATATGGTGATGCGGTGGCGCCCCGCGGGCAAAACCTTCCATCACCACCGTCAGGAACTCGGTCATGGACCGGAACGGCGAATGCGCCTGAAAACTGGCGTCATGCTCCAGTTGCAGCAGCACCAGGTGATACGGAAACCCGCCATGCCGGATGCGCCAGGTGGCCAGTGCACGCTCCCAGCGGTGGAAAGGCATCAGCAGGATGCGCTTGAGATACAGCAGGAACTCCTGCCGCACGGTCAGGCTGCGATGCGGGCGGAAGGCGCGGTAGTCCCAGAAGCCCGTCATCACGAACCAGTGGTAGATCGCCCCCCAGAACACATGCTGGCGCATGTCGCCCCAATGTGAGGGCGCATCCGGCTGGTCGAGGTCTGCCCGCGCCAGCGCGGCCTGCATGTCCGGCACCGACAGCGTCATCAGCCGCGAATGCCCGTTCGACCCGCCGCGTTCGTAGGTCACCCAGTAGGGGCGCAGGTAGCCCTCTTCGAACACATGCACCAGGACCCCGGCATCGCGCGCAACCTGCACCGCCTGCGCATGGACCGGCCGCACATCGCCATACAGCACCAGATCGGTGATCCGCCTCTCGGCCACCAGGGCACGAAAGGCTGCGGGCCAATCCTCGGGGCGTCCGCGATAGCCGATGTAGGACGCCCGGTCGAACCAGAACGACTGGTCGCCCCGGTTGAACCCCACCCGCCACACCTCGGCCCCGGTTGCCCGCAGCAACCGGCCAAGGTGATGGAAGAACGGCCCGTGCGGCCCCTGCAGCAGCAGGAACCGGCGATCCTTGCCTGCAATGGCCTGGCCCGGAACACTCATCACGCTCTCACTGCAACGGGCATGCCGCGCGGTAAAGGGGAACTTCGGTGGCAGGATGGCTTGCGAAGCGGGCGGAACTGTGGCGTCCCTTGCGCAAACCGCAGGGGGGCAGGGATGTTCACCGGAATCGTCACGGATGTGGGTCAGGTGCTGGCGGTCGACAGGCCCCCGGCCGAACGGGGCGACATGCGTGCCCGCATCGGCACCGCCTATGACACCGCCACCATCGACATCGGCGCCTCCATCGCCTGCGACGGGGTCTGCCTGACCGCCGTGGTGCTGGGGCCGGGCTGGTTCGAGGTGCAGGTCTCGGCCGAGTCCCTCTCGAAGACCAACCTCGGCACCTGGGCGCCAGGCCGCGCGGTGAACCTCGAACGCGCGCTGAAGGTGGGCGACGAACTGGGCGGTCACATCGTCTCGGGCCATGTCGACGGGCTGGCCACCGTCACCGCCCTGCGCCCCGAGGGCGGAAGCCTGCGCGTGACCTTCGCCGCGCCGCATGCCCTGGCCGGTTTCATCGCGCCCAAGGGCTCGGTCTGCCTGAACGGCACCTCGCTGACGGTGAACGAGGTTCAGGGCGCCAGCTTCGGCGTGAACCTGATCCCGCACACGCAGGCGGTCACCACCTGGGGCCGGGTGGCCGCAGGCGACGCGGTCAACCTCGAAATCGACACGCTGGCCCGCTATGTCGCCCGGTTGCGCGAATGGGGTCAGGGGTGAGGCCCGGCCACAACGGCGGCCCCACGACGGAGGCCGGGCAGTCGTGGCGGCGCCACTGCTGGGCCACGGCACGCGCAGCGCTTCTGCCCAACCTGCCCCTCGAGGTGCTGCGCGGCCGCCTGCGCCGCGCCGCCGAGCTGGGCCTCGACTATCGCACCTACGCAGGCCTGCGCGCGGCCACGGGCCACGACATCATCGCCGTGCTCTTCTCGTCGAACGCGCTGGCAGCAACGCCGGTCGTTCCGCAAGACCGGCAGGCGAAACTCGCCACCATCACCGGCGCCACCCGCCACGGCCTCGCCATCGCGCCCCTTTCCGCCCCGGCCTTGTTGCGCGGCGCCCGCGGCGCGCTCGACGCCGCCCATCCCGCCCCCGCGCTTCTGGCCCGCTGGCGTGACGCCCGTGCGCAGATGCGCAGCATCCTGGACCGTACCCCCGCAGACTGCGCGATCCTCATCGCCGAACACCCGCTCGAGGCCGAATGGGCCAGCGCTGCCCGTTTCGCAGGCACTGTCGCCGCCGCGCGCTACTTTGACGCCAGCCCCGACTGAGCGCCCCGACTGAGCGCCCCGACTGAGCGCCCCGACTGAGTGCCCCGACTGAGTGCCCCGACTGAGTGCCCCGACTGAGCGCGCCTTCTGAGCGCCCCTTCTGACGGGCTCCCGCTTCGATCCGTCCCCGCCCGCAAACCGCCCATCCCAAGCCTTCACCTTGCCCAAATACCCCACGGGGGGGTCCGGGGGGCCTGCCCC
>CAZLIC010000143.1:0-6138 GCA_964559535.1 uncultured Rhodobacterales bacterium | reverse complement strand
GGCAGAGCGACTTGTAGCGGTTGCGCCAGCTGTCGCCGGGGCGGTCGTTCTTTTCCACAATGATTGTCGGCACGCCCAGTTGCCGCAGGCGCGCGCCCAGGCCGATCGCCCCCTGCCCGCCGCCCACGATCACCACATAGGGCTGTGTGGTATAGCCAAGCTCGCGCGCCTCGGCCTCGCGCTCTTCCTTCCAGGTCGGGCGGTGCTTGCCTGCGCCGTGCTTGGCGCCCATCGGGCGGGTGAAGCCCGCGGGCTCCTCGTGCCCCTTCAGCTCGACCATTGTGGTCAAGAGCGTCCAGATCTTGCCGTTCATCAGCCGCACCAGCCCGAACCCGCGGGCAACGCCGGTTTCGAACTGGATCCACGCGGTGGTCACGCCGCCGTCCGCGGCCGCGGTCTCGCCCTCGGCGATCCGCCAGCCGCCCGGCGCCGTGCCGGCCAATGTGGCCTTCAGCATCTCGGCGATGGCAGGTTTGCCCTCGGCCGTGTGGATGTTCCAGGTGAAGGTCACCAGGTCGCGCCAGTAGCAGTCGTCCTGAAAGAACGTCAGCGCCCGGTCGATGTCGCCCGCGGCCAGTGCCGCGCCGAAATCCGACAAGAACTGCGTCACTTCGGAATCGGCGGTCGTGTCAAGCATGCAATCCTCCCTGATTGATCGTTTTGGTGGTGGCCCCGGCCAGCGCGCTCGCCTCCCTGCGCGCCGCTGACCACATCAATGCACCCGTCATGCATTCGGCCCAAGCTTCGTCGTGTGGGTCCACATCTCCCTTGTCTTCGGCAGCGTGATGCCCCGTGGGCGAGTGTGGTTTGCCTTGCGGTTGATTTCAACGTCTGATCCGGAGCTCTGCAGCCTGGGGCACCCTGGAAAATCCGGACTTCGCCGCGTCCGGTTCACGTTCGGCAGGCGGGCGGCGCGTGCGGCGCCAGGTGCGGCCTGCGCCGGATCGGCGGCAGCCGTGGCAGAGCTTCGCACCCTTGCGGCGTCCGGCATGCTTCGTGGCGCCATCCGCGCGGATCGCACGTCTGGCCGGTTCCGTCCGATGGGCCACCCAGGCGCGTTGGCGGCTGGACAGGACCAAGCTGGTTACGGTTCGGCCCCGGCGGACAGCGGATGCTGCGTCGTGGTGTGGCGCGCCTTTGAAGGGAGCTGCCGTGGCGCGGTGTGGCGGTGCAAAGCGGGATCGGCCAGCGCAAAGTGCGATGGGGCAACCGGAACCAGCGGTTCAGGCGCTGACAGGGTGCCGTGCGGCAGGACCGCGGCGGGTGGGGAGGAAAGGTCCGGCATGGATGCGTCGCGGCGGGTCGCTGCGGGGTCGGGCACTGGCACTGCCGCCAGCAGGCGTCGTGTATAGGGATGCGCCGGCGCACCAAGCACCGCATCCGTCGGCCCGACTTCCACGATCCGCCCGGCCTGCATCACCGCAATGCGGTGGCTCACGCGTTCCACCACCGCGATGTCATGGCTGATGAACAGGAACGACAGCCCGTCCTCGGCCTGCAGGCGCGCCATCAGGTCGGTGATCTGGCGGGCCACCGACACGTCCAGCGCCGACACCGGCTCGTCCGCCACGATCAGCGCCGGGCGCACCGACAGCGCGCGGGCGATGCACAGCCGCTGGCGCTGGCCACCCGAAAACTGATGCGCAAAGCGCGTCATCGCGTCCGGGTCCAGCCCGACCTTCACCAGCAGGTCGGCGGCCAGATCGCGCTTGTCTGCGCGCGTCACCGTGCCGTGGATCAGGGCAGGTTCGGTGATCAGATCGGCTACCGTCAGGCGCGGGTTCAGGCTGGCGTAGGGGTCCTGGAACACCATTTGCGCGCGGGCCCTGAGCGGACGCATCTGCGCCGTTGTCAGGCCGGTCAATGCCGCGCCATCCAGCCGCACCTCGCCGCCGCTGACCCCGATCAGCCGCAGACAGGCGCGGGCCAATGTGGACTTGCCACAACCGGATTCGCCCACCAGCCCCAAGGTCTCGCCCCGCCCGAGCGTGAAGGACACGCCCCGCACCGCATGAAATTCCTGCGCCGGGGCAAAGGGATGCGCGGGGGCCAAGGGGAAGCGGACCGACAGGTTTTCCACTTGCAACACCGGATCCGACGCAGGCGGTGCGGTGGGTCCGCCCGACCCCAGCCGGGGCGTCGCCGCCATCAGCATCTGGGTATACGCGGCCTGTGGTGCGCGAAACAGCCGCGCCACCGGCCCTTCTTCGACCTTTTCGCCACTGCGCAGCACCACCACCCGGTCGGCCAGTTCGGCGACGACCCCCATGTCATGGGTGATGAACAGCACCGCCATGCCGGTTTCCGCCTGCAACGTCTTGATCAGCGCCAGAATTCCGGCCTGCGTGGTGACATCCAGCGCAGTTGTCGGTTCGTCCGCGATCAACAGGTCGGGCTGGCAGGCCAGCGCCATCGCGATCATCACCCGCTGCCGGAGACCCCCCGAAAGCTCATGCGCAAACTGGCCATAGCGCAGGTCGGGCTGCGGGATGCCGACGCGGGCAAAGGCCTCCAGCACGGCGGCCCGGGCTGACGCCGCATCGAGGCCGCGATGCAGCCGCAACACCTCGGCCACCTGTGCGCCCAAGGGCATCACCGGGTTCAGTGCCGTCATCGGTTCCTGAAAGATCATCGCGATCCGGTTGCCCCGGATGGCGCGCATCGTGGGCTCAGACGCGGCGGTCAGGTCAGTGTCGCCCAGGCAGATGCGCCCGCCCCCGATCCGCCCGCCGTCGCGTTCGATCAGCCGCATGATCGCCAGCGCCGTCGCCGACTTGCCCGACCCGGACTCACCGACCAGCGCCACGGTTTCCCCTGCCGCGACGGAAAAGCTCAAGCCTCTGACCGCCGGATGGCTGCCAAAGGCAAGGTTGAGGTTTTCGACCGCGAGCAGCGTCATGCCTTAGCGGCCCCGCCGGAATTCGGGATGTGCGGCAAAATCGGGCATCGGCGGGGTCCAGCGACCCGGCTTTGGCCACAAGGTGACCGAAAACGGGTCCAGCCCCGCGACCTGCCAGTGCACCCGGCCCTCGTCCAGCTCCAGCAGGCCCATCGCTCCGGCAGGCGCGCCTTGGGTGGTGAAGCTTTCGGTCAGCGACTGCTGGGTCAGATGCGCAATGCCGTCCACCGTGGTGACAGTGTTCCAGTGTACATGCCCCGCAAGGCACACGACCGGCACCCGCGCCTGGGCCAGCGCCGCCCGCGCCCGGTCGGCCATCGGATAGACGGACGAGGCGGGATTGTTCTGGAAATAGTAGTTGCCGATCTGGCTGTGCCCCGACACCGGCACATGGCTGATCACCAGCAGGGGCCTGTCGGCGGCCTGTGCCGTGCGCGACAACCACAGCAGGTCGGCTTCGGTAAGGACAAACCCGTGGCCTTCGTCGCCCCGCCGGATGCGGCTGTCGGCCCGCCAAAGGGCGATGCGCCAGCCGTGCAGATCATGCACCTCGTGGCCAAGGCTCTGGCCGAGGATTTCTTCGTTCTCTGCCACCGACAGATTGTCGCGGTCATGGTTGCCGCAGATGTGCCAGACGGGGGCCTGCACGGCGCGGAACGCCTCGGCCACCTCAGCCTCCAGCCTGCGGTCCGTTTGGGCGTCCACATCGGAAATCCGGTCGCCCAGGTCCAGCACATGCGTGGCCCCTTGATCGGCAGCAAAGCGGGCGAAGTCGGCCAGCAGTCCAAGCGCGGCATCGCCGCGTTTGGTGGCCGACGGCGTGCCGTGGTGGATATCGGCTACGACGGCGAGACGGATTGTCATGGGAAACCCTGCAGAATGAAAGAGTTGGCAGGCGGGGACCAACCCCGCCCGCCCATTTTGACTCACTCGACCGTGATCGAGCCGGCACGGAAGTCGAGCACGTAGGGAATGTGGCCCGGCTTCGGCGCCCAGGTCACGTTCTTGACCATCGCCCAGGATTCGTAGGGGCGGTACAGCGGCAGCACCGCCGGATCGGCCTTCATATGCTCCATCAACTCGGCATAGGCGGCCTTGCGCGCCTCTGTGGTTTCGCCAAAGCGGAAGCGTTCCCAGGCGGCGGCATAGGCCTCATCCGTGTTGAAGCGGCCTTCGGATTGCGACGGACCGCCAGGTGCCCACATCACCCCGAAGCTGCCGAAGGGGTCGGCAAAGTACATCGGGTTCGACCAGTTGCGGGTCATCATCTCGGGGTCGTTGCCGGTCCACTTGGGCAGGTCGCGGATCGTGCCCTTGACGCCGACTGCCGCCCACATCTCGGTGATCGCCTGAGCGGCCAGAAGGCCGTTGGTGTAGTAGGAGCCTTGGGTGTCGAACGTCACTTCAGAGCCGTCATAGCCGGCTTCGGCCAGCAGGGCCTTGGCCTTTTCCGGATCGTAGCCGAAGGTCTTGAGTTCCGGCATGTAGAGATCGCCATACTCGGCATAGGTGTGGCTGTCGGGCACATGGGCCTTTCCCAGCCACAGCGCCTCGTTCAGGGCGTTGCGGTCGATGGCCAGCGACAGGGCCTGACGGATGCGGGCATCCTGCAGCTTTGGGTGGTTCTGGTTGAAGATCATCACGTGGAACAGCGGCGTCAGCATGCCGGTGGCCTTCAGATCCGCGTCGCCTTCGATCAGCGCCAGCTGGTCGGGGGCGATGTTGGTGGCGATCTGCGCCTCGCCGGTCTTCAGCGCGGTCAGGCGCGAAGCGACTTCGGGCACCAGACGCACGGTGGCGCGGTCCAGCGGGGCGGCGTCACCCCAGAACCCGTCATGACGTTCCCAGACGATCTTTTCGCCCGGAACGAACTGCGCCACCTTGTAGGGGCCGGTGCCGACCGGGGCCAGCGAGAAGGCCTCGTAGTCGGTATCCTCGGCCACTTTCGGGTCGCCCGACAGGCCCATCGTGTAGTCCATCGGGATGATGAAGATCTGCTGCAGGTTCAGCAGGGTTTCCCACAGCGGTTCGGCGCGCTTGGCAACGATGCGCACGGTGAAGTCATCCACCTTCTCGGCGCGGTCGAAGTTCGCCAGACGGTCGCGCTGGCGCACCTGGTAGGGGGCAAAAGTGGCCTGGAACATCCGGTTCAGCGAGAACACGACGTCATCCGCCGTCATCGCCTCGCCGTTGTGGAAGGTCACGCCTTCGCGGATCTTCAGCTCCATCACGGTCGGCTCGACCAGCTTCCATTCGGTGGCAAGGCCGGGCTTCCACGCGCCGCCGACAACCGAATAGTCCTTTTCGATCAGCGGATCGAAGCTGTTGTAGTAGAACTGCGAGCCGACGTTGGAATGGTCACGGCCCGGGTCCAGATAGGTGGACATGTTGGCGGCGGCGACGATGATCTCGGCAGCTTGTGCCCCCGAGACCAGGATAAGGGCAAGGGCCGAGGCAGACAGCAGGTGTTTCATGGGCTCTCTCCGGTTGCGGTTTTGGCGACGGGCAGGACAGGCCCGCTGGGGTGGTTCATCTTGCGCGCAGGCGAACGTCGGCGCGGTCGCGGGCCATGTCGCCCAACACCTGCACAACGAAAGTGACAGCGAGGATCAGTATCGAGGGGGCCAGCACGATCCAGGGCGCGATCGGCATGTAGTCGCGCCCGACGCCGACCATCGCCCCCAGGGTGGCGGTGGGTGGCTGCACGCCAAGGCCAAGGAAGGACAGGCTGCTTTCCAGCAGGATGATGTTGGAGAAGGACAGCGTCATCTGCACCACGATGGGCGAGATCAGGTTGGGCAACAGGTGCACCAGCGCGATCCGGCGCGGGCCGGCCCCGGCGGCGCGGGCCGCCTCGATGAACGGCATCCGCATCAGGCGGCGTGTTTCGGCGGCCACGATGCGGGCGTACTGCTCCCATCCCGCAAAGCCCAAGAGCAGGATCATGATGCCGAAGGACGATCCGAACAGCGCCAGCACGAACAGGGCGACCAGCGTGAACGGGATGGCGATCTGCATGTCGACCGCCGCCATGATCACCGCCTCGGTCCGCCCGCCGGTCACCCCGGCCAGCAGCCCCAGCGAGGCCCCGACTACAAGGCCGACCAGCGTGCCCAGGGCCGCAAGCGACAGCGTAAGCCGCAGGCCGTAGAGGCAGCGCGACAAGAGGTCTCGCCCCAGTTCGTCCGTGCCCAGCAGATAGCCCGGCTTGGCCCCGGCGAAGCCTGCGGGCGGTTTCA
>CAZLIC010000142.1:0-6219 GCA_964559535.1 uncultured Rhodobacterales bacterium | reverse complement strand
TTGCCCCCCTGTGCCGGGCCCAAGGGCGAAGCCCGCGGGAGCGCCCGGTCAGCCGGCGAAACGCCGGAGTGACAGGCGAATCGCGAAGGGGGTGGGGGTCCAGGCACCGAAGGGGTGGCCTGCGGCGCGCAGGGTGCGGCCGATCCACACATTGCAAGTGGTGACCAGGTGGAACCGGCCGCGCGCGGGAAAGAAGGTGTCGGTGGCGGTAAAGCCTGCATCGGGCAGGGGAGCGGGGTCGGCGAGGCTGTCCAGGATCGCGTCCGACAGGCGGGAGATCTGCCGGGGTGAAAGGGCGATCCAGTCCAGCCCCTGCGCATCGGCGGCGATCGGCCCGGCGACGTCGAGGCGCAGCACGGCGTCGTCACCGGTGGCGGCCCGCCAGACGGTGGTCAGCCGCAGGTCGGCATAGCCGCCGGTGGCGGTGTAGAAGGCCCGGCTTCCCCAGCCCACCACCAGCCATTCCGCCTGGGGGTTGTCCACCGGCACGCCGGCCGCGGCGGCGAAGGCAAAACGTTCGCGCAGGGCGGGGGTCAGGGGCAGAAGGAGGTCGGTGTGGATGGGGCCGATGGCCAGCCCCACGTGCAGCGGAGGGCCGGTGTCGTGCCGGTCGCGGGCGGCCACGTTGCCGGGCCAGAGTGCCCCGGCGGTGGCGGCGAAAAAGTAGAGGGCGATCGCGGCAAGCGGCGCCAGCACAAGCGCGAGGGCCGCGCGGCGCAACTTCAGTGGTCGTCGTGCGCGTGGGCGCGGTCGATCACATAGCGCTTGTCGCAGTAGCCGCATTCGACCCAGCCGGTGTCGGGCGGGATGACCAGCCAGACGCGGGGGTGGCCCAGCGCGCCTTCGCCGCCGTCGCAGGCGACCTTCCAGGTGGTCACCGTCTGGGTTTCGGGGGCGTCGATGCTCATGCGGGGGCTCCGTGCTGCGGTTGCGGCATTCTAGGCTGCCGCGGGGCCGGGCTTCAAGCCTTGGCCTTAGCCGCGCGGGGTGTCCTGACAGGTCAGGGCGTGGTGGCGGTGCCCGGCGTGGCCAAGCGGTAGCTGCCCTCGGGCAGGTCCAGCGCTGCCATCAGGTCGCGCACCTGCGCCATCGACAGGGTGATGCGCAGCACCTGGTCGGCATCGCGCGGGTCGGCCTGTTCCAGCGTCACGCAATCCTCGAACATGTGCAGCGTGACGTCGTCGGTCAGGTGCGGCCCGCCCTCGTCGATCAGGGTCACGATGGTGGCGTCGAATTCGTGCTCGATGGTAAACATGCGGGCATCGTAAGGCGGCGCGCGGCGGGCTGCAACACCTGTGCGCGAGCGGGGCTTTCCCGCCGTGGGGCTTGTGCTAGAACCGCCATGGGCAGGCGTGGAGGCGTGGCGTGGGGCGGTTCTTGGGTGTTCTGGCCCTTGTGGCGATCGCGGCCTGTGTGCCGACACTGCCGCCTCCGGTGACTCCGGTGCCCGGCCTGCCGGTGGTGGCACCGGCGCGGCTGCCGCCGCAGCAGCTGGCGGCAAATTTCTCGACCGCGGTGACGCGGGTCGAGCCGGTGGCCGAGGCGATGTGCCGGGCGCGGCGGGTGGGCGTTCCTTGCGACCTGCGCATCGTGATCGACGACCGTCCGGGCCAGCCGGCCAATGCGTTCCAGACCGTGGACAATGCCGGGCGGCCGGTGATCGGGTTCACGCTGGCGCTGGTGGCGGCAGCGCGGAATGTGGACGAAGTGGCCTTCATCCTGGGGCACGAGGCGGCGCATCACATTCTGGGGCACATCCAGACAACGCAGCAGAACGCTGTTACGGCGGCGGTGCTGGCGGGAATCGTGGCGCAGTCGCAGGGTGCCAATGCCGAGGCAGTGCGCGCGGCCAGCGACACGGCGGCGCTGATCGGGGCGCGGACCTATTCCAAGGAGTTCGAGCTGCAGGCCGATGCGATGGGCGCGGAGATTGCCTTCCGCGCCGGGTTCGATCCGCTGCGGGGGGCCGAGTTCTTCAACCGCCTGCCCGATCCCGGCAACCGGTTCCTGGGCAGCCATCCGCCGAACGCCGCGCGGATTGCCAAGGTGCGCGAGACCGTGGCCCGGCTGCGCTAGGGCTGGCCTGCCGCGCGGCGCTGTCCTAGCCTTGCTTCCGGGGACATGCGGGAGGACGAGGATGGACATCGGGGCAGAGTGGCGGCGGTTCCGCAACACGGTGGTCTGGTCCTGGGCGGGCTGGCGGTCGGCCTGGGCCAGTGAAAAGTCGCTGCGGCAATGGGCCTTGGCCAATGCCGTATCGGCCGGGCTGACGCTGGCCGTCGAGATGACGCCAGGAGAGCGGGCGCTGATCCTGGGGTTGGGGCTTTTGGTTCTGGCGGCCGAGCTGATGAACACCGCCGTCGAGGAAGTGGTGGACTGGATCAGCACCGCGTATCATCCGCGCGCGGGCAAGGCGTAAGACTGCGGGTCGGCCGCGGTGGCGGTGACGGCGATCGCGGCGGGGGTGGCCTGGGTGGTGGTGCTGACCGGATAGCGGTGTGGCCCGGCAGGGCGGCCGTCTAGCGCCGGGTCTCGGGCAGCAGAACGCCTGCCAGACCCAGGGCCGGCAGTGCCGAACAGAGCAGAAACACGAAGTGGATCCCGCGGGCGTCGGCGATCATGCCCAGAACGGCGGCGCCCACGGCAGCCATGCCGAAGGCCAGCCCGAAGAGAAGGCCCGCCACCATGCCGGTATGCCGCGGCATCAGATCCTGCGCATAAACGACCATCGCCGGAAAGGCCGAGGCCAGCACCATGCCGGCCAGCGAGGTGACCAGCACGTTGGCCACCAGCGGCAGGTGCGGCGCCAAAAGTGCCAGCGGCAAGGTTCCCAGCACCGACCACAGGATCACCCGACGCCGCCCGAGCCGGTCACCGATGGGCCCGCCGAGGATGGTTCCGGCGGCGGCCGCGGCCAGGAACAGGAACAGTGCCACCTGTGCCTGTCCCGCGGTCAGCGCAAAGCGGTCGATCAGCCAGAAAGTGTAATAGTTCGAGAGGCTGACGGTGTAGACGAACTTGGCAAACATCAGCACCACCAGCAGCGCCATGCCCAACCGCACGGCCCCGGCGTGCGGTGCCGAGGCGACAGAGCGTGCGCGGCGGGCCGACAGGCGGCTGGCACCTTCTGCCACGAACCAGCGGCCGACAGAGGCCAGCAGCACCATGCCGACAAGCGCCACCCCGGCGAACCACTCGATGGAAACCTGTCCCTTTGGCAACACGATGAAGGCCGCAGCCAACGGCCCCAGCGCCGTGCCAAAGTTGCCGCCCAGCTGGAACAGCGACTGCGCGAAACCCGGGCGTGCGCCCGCGGCCAGCCGCGCGATCCGCGACGCCTCGGGGTGAAAGATCGACGAGCCGAGACCGATAAGCGCAACCGAGGCCAGCACGGCGGCCAGGCTGGCGGCATGCGCCAGCAGCACCAGCCCGGTGCCGGTCGAGGCCATGGCGGCCACCAGCGCATAGGGCGCGGGGCGGCGGTCGGTCAGCAGGCCGACGATGGGCTGCAGGATGGAGGCGGTGCCCTGGAACACCAGCGTGATAAGGCCGATCTGCGTGAAGGTGAGCGCGAGATTGTCCTTCAGCAGCGGATAGACCGCCGGGATCAGCGACTGCATCACGTCATTCAGCAGGTGCCCCATGGACACGGCGTAGATCATCGACACCACCGTGCTGTCGGTGGCCGTCTGCGGATGGGGTGTCGCGGTCATGCGGGGGCCTTCGCTGCGGTCATTCCAGCATGGGGCGGTCCGCAGGCAATGGCAACGGGCCGGACGCACAGGTGCCGCGCCCGGCTGTGCGCTGATCGCGCAGAAGATAAGGGTCAGCCGTAGACGGCTTCCTTGCCGAAGTGCTTGGTCAGCATGTAGTAGACCACGGCGCGGAACTTGTTGCGCTCGCTGCGTCCGTAGGTCTCGACAACGGCGTTGATCGCCTCCATCAGCGCCGGGCTGTCGGGCAGGCCCAGCTTCTTCATCAGGAAATTCGTTTTCACCCGCTCAAGTTCGGACTTGTCGCTGGCCGCCACAGTTTCGCTGTCCTGGCTGTAGATGGCAGGTCCGCAGCCGATGGTGACTTTCGTCAGCAGCGCCATGTCGGGGTCGACGTGGCACTTGTTCTTCAGGTCGGCAGCGTATTTGGCGATCAAGTCGTCGCGACGGCTCATGTCCCTCTCCTTATGCGCGGGCCGTGCGAGGAGCGGCTCGCCGGCCCGGTTGACCGACCGACCCTAGGCCAAGAGTTCCGGCTCACAAAGGGGGAAATCCGCGTTGGCAGCGACGCTGCGCGGTGCGGCGCGCATTTTTCTCGGTCCAAGCCATGCACAGGGGGCGCAGGTTGCCCTGGCGCCCCTTGCATGCCGGTTGGGGGTGCGGCGTCAGGCCGCCCGCCGCGCGCCTTGGGCCATCTCGGCCGGACGGTCAAGCTGGATCATCCACTGCTGGCCGAAACGCTCCAGCCGGGCGTGATCGCCCAGCTTTCTCATCGCCTTCTCGACGGCACGGCGCACCGGGGCATCCAGCGCAAAGGCCTTCCAGTTGAAGTCGTCGCCGCAGATGATTCCGTTGGGCTTTACCTTCTTCAGGCACAGCGCGATGTCGTTCGAGACAAAGGGCTCATTGTGGTTGCCGTCCACATACACCCAGTCCAGCGAATGGTCGGGCAGATTGGCCATGGCCTCTTCCGAGGTGGCGCGGTGGACTTCGACGCGATGGTCGTTGCGGAAGGCTTGGCACACGGCCTCGTGCTTCTCGTCCATCAGGAATTCGTTCTTCAGCCTGCCGAAGCAGGTGTTGCGGAACTCGGGCATGAACTCCCACGGGTCAATCAGGTGCAGCTTCTGCGGCTTGCAGACCTGCAGGATGCGGTGCGAGAACTCACCCTCCCACACCCCGATCTCGGCCACATGCCCGCCCTTGGGCAGCGCCCGCAGCAGCTGGTCGCGGTAAGCTTCACGCTTGCTCGGTTCTTCGTCGGCCATGGAAATGCCCCTTCCGCGTGGCGATTGTTTCCTGAACCAACAGTCGGGGGGATTCGGGGCGGAAATCCGACGATTCAGCGGAGCAGTGGCGGCATTGCGTGGGTGATTGTAAGCCCGGCCCCGCTGAGGGGGCCGGGCACGGGCTCAGTACCGGTAGTGGTCGCTCTTGAACGGGCCTTCGGGCCGCACGCCGATGTAGGCGGCCTGGTCGGGGCGCAGTTCCGTCAGCTTGACCCCGATCTTCTTCAGGTGCAGGCGCGCCACCTTTTCGTCCAGCGCCTTGGGCAGGATGTAGACGCCGGGTGCGTAATCCTTGCCCTTGGTCCACAGCTCGATCTGCGCCAGCACCTGGTTGGTGAAGCTGGCCGACATCACGAAGGACGGATGCCCCGTCGCGTTGCCAAGGTTCAGCAGGCGTCCTTCGGACAGAAGGATGATCCGGTTGCCCGAGGGCATCTCGATCATGTCCACCTGCTCCTTGATGTTCGTCCACTTGTGGTTGCGCAGGGCCGCCACCTGGATTTCGTTGTCGAAGTGGCCGATGTTGCCGACGATGGCCATGTCCTTCATCGCGCGGATATGCTCGATTCGGATCACGTCCTTGTTGCCTGTGGTGGTGATGAAGATGTCGGCGGTGGCCACCTCATCTTCCAAGAGCGTCACTTCGTAGCCGTCCATCGCGGCCTGCAGCGCGCAGATCGGGTCCACCTCGGTGACCTTCACGCGGGCACCTGCGCCGCGCAAGCTGGCGGCCGAGCCCTTGCCCACATCGCCATAGCCGCAGACCACGGCAACCTTGCCCGCCATCATCGTGTCGGTGGCGCGGCGGATGCCGTCAACCAGCGATTCCTTGCAGCCGTACTTGTTGTCGAACTTCGACTTGGTGACGCTGTCGTTGACGTTGATCGCCGGGAAGGGCAGAAGGCCCTTCTTGTGCAGCTCGTACAGGCGGTGGACGCCGGTGGTGGTTTCCTCGGACACGCCCTTGATATCGGCGCGCTGCTTGGTGAACCAGCCGGGCGAGGCGGCAAGGCGCTTCCTGATCTGGTTGAACAGGCAGACTTCTTCATCCGACGTGGGCACCGCGATCAGGTCGGTTTCGCCCGCTTCCACGCGCGCGCCCAGCAGGATGTACAGCGTGGCATCGCCGCCGTCGTCGAGGATCATGTTGCAGGTGCCGCCTTCTCCGCCGAACTGGAAGATGCGGTCGGTGTAGTCCCAGTAATCCTCCAGCGTCT
>CAZLIC010000141.1:0-6229 GCA_964559535.1 uncultured Rhodobacterales bacterium | reverse complement strand
AGCTTGAATCAGAAGTTCCACGGCAAGGGAATCCTGATACTCAACAGGCCCTAGCACGGCGTCAGGCTTTTCGGTCTGGCGTCGTTTCCCTTTTCGGGTTCGGTGCACAGTCTCCAGTGCAAGGTGAGTTAGTGGCGGGCCTGCCCGATGGGGGCCCGGCCGGGTTCAGTAGCGGACCTCTTCGAAGCCGTAGTTGCCTTCATGATCGCGCCAGTCGACGAAGACCGAGCGGTAGTTGACTTGTCCGCATCCGCTTGGGCGGGGAAGGTCAGATGCTGTAGGCACGGCGGCTACGCTCGAACCTCGCCAGTGGTAATCACCTTGTGTGCCGTAGGAACCAAGACGTGTGCCGTCGGATCGGATGCAATCGCCATCTCGATTCTGGCGCTGGCTGAACTGGATGTGAAACACGCGGATGCTCCGAACGAAGTCGAAAGCATCGCCCGAGATGTCGATGTCAGCGCGCTCGTCTGACTGGACTCGGACAAGGGGAAGGGGATCGTGCGGGGTACTAACCTGAGGTGCGTTCCGGAAGGCGATGTCGTACAGGCGTTCCATCGGCGACAGCGGGGCAGGGGTGTTGAACGACGCCCCCATCGGGCACCGCCAGATCTGCAAGGGAGGCTCGATCGGCCAGGGCGTGATCCGGCGAATGAAGACCGCCCTTGCATGGGAACAAGGCGCGGACGCTGGCCAGCCGCCTGCCAGACAGAGCAAGATGGCGCAGTCGACCTGATAGGCTTGCGCCGGTTCAACCGAGCTGACGAGGCTCGATACGGTGATGGCCGCGGCGGCTGCCGCGGTCCGGACGCTGAGCTTCATGACGCCAACTCCCTCTATAATGGTGCGGCGATACAAAACAACACTAACGATAGCAAGGAAATTTCTTGGACGACGTGAGGCGTTTGGACGCTTCACGCCTAAACGACTGTGCGTGGACTAGACCACAGTGATGGAGATCCATGCCGCTGGGCGTCGAGGTGGATGCAACGCCCTGCACGAAGGCGCACCAAACTCAGAGCGTATCGCAACAAAAGAGATTGACGCGCAACTTACTTGACCATATGTGCATCGAAGAGCGAAATCTCTGCATCAAACCGTGGGACGCGCGCATGGAGCACTTTTCAATCATTCAGGCGCTTTGTCGGTCAGCAATGGCTGCACCTTCGCCAGCCCTGCGAAAGCAGGTCGAGCGGCTGCGTGATGCACTCGTGAAGGATGGCGAGGAGAAGCAGGCGGCTTCGCTTGCCGAGATTCTGGTGGCTGCAGAACGTCTGAAGGAGGTAGCCCCCAGCCGCATCGAGCGTTCCCGCGCGCACCTTCCCGGAGAAACGCTCGGGCGGAACACGCCGGTCCCAGTGGATCGGGAGACGGCCGCACCTCTCGCCGAAATCATCTTTCCCAGCGAAATTGGCTCCACGGCGCCGCTGTTCAACGCCACGGTCTCTCAGGCGGTCGGCACGATTGTCGACGAATGGGCAAACATTGAGGCTCTCTCAACTGTCGGCATCGCCCCATCCAAGACCTGCTTGATCTATGGGCTGCCGGGGACCGGAAAAACGCGACTGGCATTCTGGATTGCGCACAAACTCGATCTGCCGGTCATTCTCGTCAAGCTCGACGGGCTTGTGTCGTCCTTCCTGGGGACGACCGCGCGCAACATCGGAAACCTGTTCACCTTCGCAAACCGCTATCGCTGCGTCCTCCTGCTCGATGAGTTCGACGCCGTAGCGAAGGTGCGTGACGACCCCCAGGAGGTCGGCGAGATCAAGCGCGTAGTGAACGCTTTGCTGCAAAATCTGGACGTGCGGCAGAACATCGGCATTACGATCGGCATCACCAATCATCCGAAGCTGCTCGATCCAGCAGTCTGGCGACGCTTCGAGATCCAGCTCGAGATTCCCAAGCCCGACTTCGATGTGCGTAAGGCCATCGCCGCCCATTTCATGCCGCCTGTGAAGGCGCCTGACAGCCATCTGCGCATGATCGCGTGGTTCACTGAGGGATCCACCGGGGCCGAAATCGAGGCTTTGGTCCGCACATACAAGAAAGCGACGACGGTGCGGGAAGAGAATCGGCGCGGCTTGCTGGATACGCTCCAGCAGTTCGCAACGCTCAACGCCGCCCGCGTCCAGAGCGAGCGTCGGGCGCTGCTGTTCGGCGAGCCGGCACACCTGTTCAGGGCCATGCATGATGATCCCACGCTCGGCTTCTCGATGGCGGACATTGGCGAGATCGCCGGTAGAGACAAATCGACCGTCAGCCGTTGGCTTGGCCGCCAGACGAACAAGGCCGACGAAAACGGGGTGACGCATGGCTAGTCCCATTCAGATCGTCCTCAATCCCGAAAACTTCGAGGAGGTGCGGGAAGCGGGCGGCGGCGGCGGTCGCAAAGATTTCTTCGCAGATCGCGACCGCGAATTCGGCGTGCACAAGGCCGCTCTTATGGCGCAGATCGACACGATCTCCGGTGTCCTTGCCGCGCAGTCTCAGGGGCCGATCGGTTATGTGAAGGTGATCCTCAAGCGAGAAGCATGGGCTAAGAGCCATCGTCCTGTCGTGACATTGTTCCGGAGCGATCGCGCCCCCGTCGTTGGCGGCGGTGACCTTGGCGTGATGATCGTCGAGGCACGGCCATCTGGGCTCGCCCAGATAAAGGCGGAGATCGCGAAGGCAGAGACGCAGACGCGGCTACGCTTTGACGAAACCAGAGGAAAGGAAGTCCCGTATCCCTCGCCCCAGAAAAGCGAAACCGGCGCGATCGATCGGATCGAGCTTTATGGGCCATCCGACAAGCGTCGCTTCTCCGTGGAGGAGGCAGTTGCCTGGCTCGCCAACCCGATGACCGGCAGCGGATACGAGGTGGAGCTGTTCGACGTGCTGCCGCCGCGGTCCGAATGGGACCGTCTCGATGCGCCGCACCGGCGTTTGGTCGAGTCCTTCGTCAACGGCTTCACAGCCTTCGGCTCCAGCATGTCGGTCGAGCGGCTGCCGAACTGGCGGCACGGACTTCCCGCGCTGGCTGTCCGTCTCGATCAGGCGGGCGACGGCGCAGTTCTTCGACTGACCGGGCCGACGACCAAAGAGCGGCGGGAGCTGGCGCCCTTCGACCCAGACATTGAACGGCATGCCCGGCTGCTTGAATTTCTCGATCAACATCCCTTGGTGAGGCGGATCGAGCTGCCTGGCGTAGTTGTTCGCTCGGCCACGACGCCAGCGGCGTCACGCATTCGGCCGGCCAATACAGACCTGCCTGTTCGCGACTCGCGCAGAACCCACCCAAGACTTGGCATCATCGATGGGGGTATCAGCCCCGCGCTAGCCGACTGGGTCATCGATCGCTGGGACGTTCTAGCCGACGAGGATATGGACCTCTCACACGGCACTTTCATCGGCGGGCTTGCGGTGGCGGGAGCGAGCTTCAATGGCACCGAGACCTGTCCCGAACCGGACGGAACCGAACTGGTCGATCTCGCTATATTTCCAGATCAGCAGAAAGCTGGAGCGTTCACGTCCTACTATGCCGGTGGACTTCCGCAGTTCTTCGATGAGCTGGACTCTGCGGTCGCAGATGCCCGCGCGCGCCACGGCGTACGCGTGTTCAACATGAGCCTGAACATCCTTCAGCCCGCGGCTCCCGACCGTTACAGCCCGCATGCCGTTCGGCTCGATCGCATCGCCGAGGAAAACAATGCTGTCGTGTTTGTCTCGGCTGGCAACATCCAGCCACAGGATATGAGGCCTGAATGGCCAGCAGACCCTGCGACAGCACTTTCGGCTCTCGCGGTCGCGCGGAACGACAGCCTGCTGCTCCCGGCCGAAAGCACCCGGAACGTCACGGTGGCGGCTCTCAATCCGCCCGGACATGGTGGCTGCATGGCTTACGCCCCGGCGCGCTATAGCCGTCGGGGACCAGGTCTGCGCTCTGGCATGAAGCCCGACCTTGCCCATATCGGGGGGGCGGGTACGTCGCATGCCACGCTCGGCCACGGACTCTTCTCCATCCTTCCCGATGGCACGGTCATCGACGGCTGCGGCACCAGCTACGCTGCCCCCCTAGTCGCGAAGACCGCGGCGGTGCTCAACCATGCCATCGAAGGCGAGGTGTCGCGAGAGACCTTGATCGGGCTGCTCGTTCACCATGCGGAGATCCCGGAACCGCTGCGCCCGAAGGCTCTCAAATCCATTGCGCGACATCTCGTCGGATTCGGGAAGCCGCCGACGGCGCAGGAGATTCTGGAGACCGGCGACCATTCGATCACGCTGGTCTTCGCATCGCGCATCCAGCAGGGCCAGCAGATCAACTTCAGATTCTCATGGCCAGCATCGCTGGTCAGCCCCGAAGGCAAATGCCGGGGGCGCGCCAAGTTGACACTGGTATCCACGCCACCGCTCGATGCAAGGTTCGGCGCGGAGTTTGTCAGGGTCAACATCAATGCGGCGCTTCAGCAAGAGCAGGGGACGGGGTGGAAGGGTCGGCTCGATCCCCTGTATCTCCCGTCCTCACGGGAATCGCCCGCTGTCGAAGCCGCGCTGATCGAACACGATCTGAAGTGGAGCCCCGTGAAGGTTTTCGAGAAGACCTTTCCGCAGGGCGTCGGGCCCTCGTCCAACTGGCGCTTGTTCGTGGACTATCTGACACGCGCCGGCGAGGCGATGCCGGAAGGCGGCGTTCCGTTCACGGCCATCCTGACGATTAGCGATCCAGACGCAGAGGGCGCTGTGTTCAACGACATGCGGCAGAGTTTGCAAGCAATCGGCACCCAGCTAGCGGATATCCGCACCGCGGCACGCATCACTCTGCGAGTCTAATAGGCAGGAAAAGGTGAGAGCACATGGCTCGGTCGAAAGAACAACGTATCGGTTATCTGCGGGGCAGGCTTTCCGATGGAAGCGAGTCTGTGGTTAGCGTCTCTAAGGTCGGAAGCGATTACCGGATCGGATGCGGCTTCAAGGACCACCTCTGCCATCCGTCGGTCCGCGACATCGACGGCGTCAAGCGTGAAGCGCTGCTCGTCTTCAATGTGCTGGATGCCGTTTATCATCCAATTTGAACAGAGCGCGTCGATCGGATGCGCGAGCAGTCGCAGCAATTGAGGAGAAAAAAGCATGGCGAGATGCACTGCACCGGTCAGGGGCCATCGCTCGTCCGCCGCAGCGGCGGACTGTCCTGCCTGCGGGAGCCGTTACAACCGCTACGGCGGGTACGGTGGATACGGCAGCAGCTACAGTAGCTATGGATCATATTCGTCCCCTTCCTACGCCTCGCGGGCGACCGGCGACAGTCGGAGTAGCGGCGGATCGGGGCGCCGCACAGCGAAGCCGCGCTGGTCAGGAGCGGGCTCGGTTGTTCTCTACACGCCTGAGCAAGTGCAGGCGCTTACGCCGGTTCGCGAGAACGTCGAGAACTTGGCGGCCGCGCAGCCCGATCTTCGAGACGTGTTTCTTTGCCACGCCTGGGATGACAGGCACGGTTCGGCGAAAGAACTACATGATCTGCTCGAAGCGCGCGGTGTCCGTGTCTGGTTCAGCGAGAAGGATCTCGGTCTCGGTGTGCCGATGATGCGGGCCATCGACAAAGGCTTGGTAAACTCGCGCGTCGGAATCGTCCTGGTAACGCCCGCCATGTTGCGACGCCTGCCCGCGGAAGGTATCGCCGACAAGGAGCTTTCTGCGCTGCTCCGGCGCGAACGGCTCGTTCCGGTGGTTCATGGGACGACATACGAGGAACTTGAGCAAGTCAGCCTCTTGCTGGCTTCGCGCGCCGGGCTCAGTACCACCGAGGAATCGATGGCGGACGTTGCGGCAAAGATCGCCGAACTGGTTGCTACGTGAGTAGTCAAGCCGGACGACGACCTGTCCATCAAGAAACGCAATGTCCGCGAACCTGACATTAAAGTGGGCCATGATGTTGAGTGAAAATCTCGCTTATTGCCTGCCGAGTCCGGCTTATCAGTCTCGTTCTCCGCGAGCAGGCGAATTGCTGCGGCTTTGCTGGAAGGTGAAGTCAGTCAGTTCGGGGGCAATGGGTTCTGATTTCAGCACTGCTTAGAAGTTCGCCTCGGCTTCTGCCAAAGGTATACCGCCGTTTAGATTGATCGGTGATCGCCATTGCCGAGAACGTCTGCGACCCACCCACCCTGTCATTCAACGACCTCAATGAACCGCCCGTAGTCCTCGCTCACCTCCCCGGCTTCCACAAAGGCCCGCGCGCGTTCCTCGTCGATGC
>CAZLIC010000140.1:0-6284 GCA_964559535.1 uncultured Rhodobacterales bacterium | reverse complement strand
CCCCCCCCCCCCCCCCCCCCCCCCCCCCCCCCCCCCCCCCCCCCCGGGGGGGGGCCCCCCCCCCCCCCCCCCCCCCCCCCGGGCCGCGCCGCAGGGCGGCCCGCAGGCCGCAGGCCTGCGCGGCGCCCGAGGGCGGGGTGCGCCGGGGTCAGGGGACCGCCAGCATGCGCCGGAACAGCGTGTCCAGATGCGCCCCGGCCTCGGCAAACGGGTCGTGCCCCGGCCCCAGCACGGCGCGCACCTGCACGTCGAAATCGGCATAGTGCTGCGTCAGCGCCCAGATGGAAAAGATCAGGTGATGCGGATGCACCGGCGCAATCCGCCCCGCGGCGATCCAGCCCTCGATCACCGCCGCCTTCTCGTCCACCAGCGCCTTCAGTTCGCCCGCGATGGCACCCATGATCCGCGGCGCACCCTGCAGGATCTCGTTGGCAAACAGGCGGCTTTCGCGCGGATAGTCGCGTGCCAGCGCCAGTTTGCGCTGCACGTATCCCAGAATTTCCGCACCCGGATCGCCATCGGGCCGCATCGCCCGCAGCGGGTCCAGCCAGACGGTCAGCAACTGTGCCAGCAGCGCCTGGTGGATCGCCTCCTTCGACGGGAAATAGTACAGAAGGTTGGGCTTCGACAGCCCGGCCACCTCGGCAATCTGGTCCAGTGTCGCGCCCCGGAACCCCTGCGCCGAAAACACCTCCAGCGCCGCGTCCAGAATCGTCTGGTGGTTCTTGCGTTGAATGCGCGTGCGGGGGCGGGCGGTCATGGCATCTTGCTTGAGAGGGTCGGGGGGCCATGTTAGCCTTGTCTTGACCGCTTGGTCAAACACCCCCTTCCCGCCCTTCCTTCCCCGCAGAGGCACCCATGGCGCTCGACCACCCAAAGCCCAACGACCTGAACGCGTTCTGGATGCCGTTCACGGCGAACCGGCAGTTCAAGAAGAACCCGCGCATGTTCGTGGGCGCGCGCGACATGCACTACACCACCAGCGACGGGCGGCAGGTGCTGGACGGCACGGCGGGGCTGTGGTGCTGCAACGCGGGTCATTGCCGCCCCCGCATCACCGCGGCCATCCAGAAACAGGCGGCGGAACTCGACTATGCCCCCGCCTTCCAGATGGGCCACCCGCTGGCGTTCGAGTTGGCCAACCGCGTGGTCGGCATCGCGCCGAAGGGGATCGAGCATGTGTTCTTCACCAACTCGGGGTCCGAGTCGGTGGAAACCGCGCTGAAGATCGCCATCGCCTATCACCGCGCCCGCGGCGAGGGCACGCGCACCCGGCTGATCGGGCGCGAGCGCGGCTATCACGGGGTGAACTTCGGCGGCATCTCGGTCGGCGGCATCGTGAACAACCGCCGCATGTTCGGCACGCTTCTGGGCGGCGTGGACCACCTGCCGCACACCCACCTGCCGGGGCAGAATGCCCATACACGCGGCATGCCCGAACACGGCGCCAACCTGGCGGACGAGCTGGAACGCATCGTGGCCCTGCACGGGGCCGAGACGGTGGCGGCGGTGATCGTGGAACCGGTGGCGGGGTCCACCGGCGTACTGATCCCGCCCAAGGGATACCTGGAACGCCTGCGTGCGATCACCGCAAAGCACGGCATCCTCTTGATCTTCGACGAGGTCATCACCGGTTTCGGCCGCCTTGGTGCACCGTTTGCCGCGCAGTACTTCGACGTGATGCCCGACCTGATGACGACGGCCAAGGGCCTGACCAACGGCGTGATCCCCATGGGCGCGGTTCTGACCACCGCCGCCGTGCACGACGCCTTCATGCAGGGCGCCGAGCACATGATCGAGCTGTTCCACGGCTATACCTACAGCGGCAACCCGATCGCCTCGGCGGCGGGCATCGCCACGCTGGAAACCTACAAGGAAGAGGGCCTGTTCCAGCGTGCCGCTGAGATCGCGCCCTACTGGGAAGACGCGCTGCATTCGCTGAAGGGTCTGCCCGCGGTGATCGACATCCGCAACCTCGGCCTGATCGGCGCGGTGGAGCTGGACCCCATCGCGGGCGAACCGACGAAGCGCGCCTTCGGGGCCTTCCTCGACGCCTACGACAAGAACATCCTTATCCGCACCACCGGCGACATCATCGCCATGTCGCCACCCCTCATCATCTCGAAACCCGAGATCGACCGCCTGATCGGCACCCTGGCCGATGTGCTGAAGCGGCTGGCGTAACCGTTGCACGGGCCTTCGGGTGTTGGCATAATCAGCCAACACCCGAAGGAGCACCCGCCATGCCCACCCGCAACGTCGTGCTGACCGACCAGTTGTCCGATTTCGTGGACCGCAAGGTTCTGGATGGGACATACCAGAACGCCTCGGAAGTCCTGCGTGAAGCCCTGCGCCGGATGGAACGAGAGGAAGTGGAATGGGAGCACGTGAAGTCAGGCATCATGATCGGCCTTGCCCAGGCCGAGCGTGGCGAACTGGTTGACGGCGAGGAAGCCTTCCAGCGACTGCGAGAGAAATACTTCGCGTCGGCATGAAGCGTCTTGCTTTCACGCCCTATGCGCTCGCCCGGTTCGAAGACATCCTTGCGTTCTCGGTGGAACGGTTCGGTTCCGCGCGTGCCGTCCAGTATCTCGACGAGATCGAACAACGCTGCCGCGGCCTGTGTTCGGGCAATGTATCGAGCCAGCCCTGTCGCATGGTGATCGGGGGTCATGTCCGGGCCAACATGCGGTTGGCAAGGTCCGGGCGGCACTTCATCATCTTCATCGAGACCGACGCGGAGGTCAGAATCATCGACATCGCCCACCAGTCTGCCAATCTGGCACGCCGCCTGAAGGATCTGCCATGAGGCCCCCTTGCACCGCCACCCTGCTGGCCGAGGATGACCGCGTCCGCGTCACCCGGTTCGACTTTGCCCCCGGTGCTGAAACCGGCTGGCACCGGCATGGGCACGACTATGTCATCACCGCCATCACCGACTGTCCCATGCTGCTGAAAGAACCCGGCGGCGGCACGCGGCGGGTCATGGTTCCGGCGGGCACGGCCTACACCCGCAAGGAAGGCGTGGAACACAACGTGGTCAACGACGGTGCCCTGCCGATGACCTTCATCGAGGTCGAACTGAAGTAGTCTGTTGACCGGCCATTCAGAATCGTTGCCCGAACGCGCTGCAGGGCGCTAGGCTTCCCGCAGGAAGGCCGCAAAGGCCGCCATTGCCAGGGAGGCAAACATGAAACTGAACCGCCGTCACGCGCTGGGCCTTGGGGCCGGGGCGCTGGCAATGCCGTATCTTTCGCGCCGCGCCCGCGCGCAAGGCGCGGGCAGCGTCAACGTCTACAACTGGGCTGACTACATCGGCGAAACCACGCTGGCCGACTTCACCGCCGCCACCGGCATCGAGATCGTCTACGACAACTACGACAGCGCCGAGGCCGCCGAGGCGAAACTGATGGCGGGCCAGTCGGGCTATGACGTGGTGGTGACCGCGGGCCGCAACCTGCCGCGCTTTGCCGCCGCGGGCATCCTGGCCCCGCTGGACAAGGCGAAACTGCCCAACATGGCCAACCTTGACCCCGCCATCATGGCGATCATGGCCAGCCTTGACCCCGGCAACGCGCTGTCGATCCCCTACATGTGGGGGACCACGGGCGTGACGATCAACCGCACCATGGTGGATGCGCTGGCGCCGGGCGCCCCGGTGGATACGCTGGACATCCTGTTCGACCCGGCCATTGCCGAAAAGCTGGCCGCCTGCGGCATCAACATGCTGGACAGCCCCGGCACGGTGATGCCCATGGTGCTGGCCTGGCTGGGCAAGAACCCCATGTCGCAGGACCCGGCCGACCTGGAAGCCGCCATCGCCGCCTTCGACAGGGTGCGCCCCTTCATCGCCAGCTTCGACAACAACGCCTACATCGCCAATCTGGCCAACGAACAGCTGTGCGTCACCACGAACTGGGCGGGTGACTATGCCGTGTCGGCCAGCCGCGCGAAAGAGGCGGGGCTGGACGTGGCGCTGGAATACCACGTGCCCGCAACCGGCGGCACCATGTGGGTCGATTCCTTCGTCATCCCCGCCGACGCGCCCAACCAGGACAACGCCCATGCCTTCCTTGACTTCATGATGCGCCCCGAAGTCATTGCCGCGGCCACCAACTACACGGCCTATGCCAATGCCAACATCGCCGCGAACCCCTTCGTCGACCCCGCGGTGTTGTCGAACCCCGCGATCTATCCTGACGACGCGGTCAAGGCGCGCATCTGGCTGCCCGAGGCGGTGTCGCCCGAGTATGACACGGCGCGCACGCGGGCCTGGCAGCGGATCATGACGGGTGGGTAACGGCACCGGCGGGTAACCGGAATGCCGCACATCTGATGTGCGCGGCATGGACGGCGGGCCTTCGGTCACATACCTATGGACCATGACCGACCGGGGCCCTTTCCGCCGATGACCGACACGCTGGTGCAGCGCCGCCTTGCGGCGATCCTTGCCGCCGACATCGCCGGGTTCTCGCGGCTGGTCGGCGCCGACGAGTCCGGCACGCTTCTGGCCATGCGCACAGTCTGGGCCGACATCTTCAACCCCGCGGTCACCCGCCACGGCGGCCGTGTCTTCAAGACGCTCGGCGACGGGGCCCTGTCCGAATTCCCCAGCGCGGTCGAGGCGGTGGCGGCCGCGCTGGACATCCAGCAGGCCATGGCCGCCTTCAACGATGCCCGCGCGGGCAAGCCGCCCATGCGGTTCCGCATCGGCGTGAACCTGGGCGACATCGTGCTGGAAGGCGATGATGTGCTGGGCGACGGCGTGAACGTGGCCGCCCGGCTGGAGCCGCTGGCGCCGGTGGGCGGCATCCTGCTGTCGGATGCCGTGCATGTGCATGTGCGCGGCAAGGTTGGGGTCGCCTTCACCGACGGGGGCGAGCGCAGCCTGAAGAACATCGCCCTGCCGGTGCGCGTCTGGTGCTGGCCCGACCGCGCGCTGCCCGTCCCGCAGGCCGAAGCCGACAAGCCCGCGGTTGCCGTGCTGCCATTTGCCAACCTGTCGGGCGACCCCGAGCAGGACTACTTCTCCGACGGCATCAGCGAGGACATCATCACCGACCTGTCCAAGGTGGCGGGCCTCACGGTGGTGGCGCGCAATTCCAGCTTTGCGTGGCGCGGCCGGGCCGAGGATGTGCGCGTGGTGGGGCGCGAACTGGGGGTGACCTCGGTCGTCGAAGGCTCGATCCGCCGCGCCGGCAACCGCGTGCGCATCAGCGCCCAACTGGTCGATGCCCGCAGCGGCCACCAGGTCTGGGCCGAACGGTTTGACCGCGAGCTGACCGATATCTTCGCCGTGCAGGACGAGGTGACGTTCGAAATCGTCGGCGCGCTGAAGGTCAAACTCGCGCCGGGCGAACGCGAGCGCATCTCCACAGGCGGCACAACCAAGCTCGATGCCCACGATCTGCTCTTGCGTGCGCGCGAGGTGCAGGTCCGGCTGCTGCAGTCGCCTGCCGATGGCAAGGCCGAATGGGGCCGCGCGATGGCCCTTCTGGATCAGGCCGTCGCCGCAGACCCAAGCTATGCCGAGGCGCACGCCTACGTCAGCATTGCCTGGTCTGTCGGGTTCATAAACAACTGGACAAACGACCGCGATCCGCTGGGCCGCGCCTTTGCGGCTGCCGACCAGGCGCTGGCGATCAACCCCGAGGAGGCCACGGCGCACAATGCCCGCGCCATCGCCAGCATCTATGTTCCCGATCTGGATACCGCGCTGCGCGAGGCGCGGCGGGCAGCGGAACTGAACCCCAACCTCGCCGCGGCCTATGCCACCCTGGGCCACGTGCACGCCTACCTCGACGACCCGCTGGCGGGAATTCCCTTCCTGGAGCGGGCGATCCGCCTGGATCCCGTGTTCACCCAGCAGTACCTGCACTTCAAGGGCTTCTGCCATCTGATGGCCGGTGACTATGCTTTGGCGGCCGAGACGTTCCGTGAACGCATCCGCCTTGCGCCGCGCACCGACTTGTCCCGTGCCCTGCTTGCCAGCGCCCTGGGCCACCTGGGCGAGGATGACGCCGCGCGGCATGTCTGGGCCGACCTGCGCGCGGTGAACCCGTCCTATTCTTTTGCGTCCCACATGGCCCGCCTGCCATTCCGCCATCCGGGCGACCGCGACCGCATCGGTGCCGGGCTGCTGGCCGCGGGAATCGACTCCGGCCAACGCCTTCCGCCGAACCTGCGGCTTGCGCCTGCAGGCGCTTTCGATGGGACAAATCTAAACAGGGTCTAGCCTCTAGAATGAACTGCAACACCTGTGTCTGGAAGGGGAGTTGCGATGG
>CAZLIC010000139.1:0-6353 GCA_964559535.1 uncultured Rhodobacterales bacterium | reverse complement strand
GGCCTTGAACGCCCCGGCGGGCATCAGGTGAACCCAGCCGGGCGCCGTCGCACCATCCGGCAGGGCCGCATCGCAGGTGGCAAACAGGTTACCCATGGCGTCAGGACGCCTTAGTCAGGGCTTCGTCCATGCGGACCCACACGCCCGCGCTGTCCACGTCTTCGATGATGCCCGCGGGCGAACGCGTGGAACTGCCGTTGGTCTTGGCCACCGTCTGGTCATCGACGATCCAGCACACATCCCCGACTTCGGCGATGGTGATGGCATCGCCCGCGGCCGAGTTGGCATAAAGGAAGATGCCCGGCCGGAACTGCACCCGCACCGCACCGGCGGCACCCGCGCTGTTGTCCACCAGCTCTTCGCAGCGCCCGATGCCCACCGATCCGGTGGCGGTGGCGCCCTTGGTGACGTGGCCCGCGGCGTTCCGCATCAAGAGCGCACCGGGGAAAAGCTTGACGCTGGCCGCGACCAGGCCGGAACGGATATCGCCAACCCGCATCTTGGTGGGGCGGCCGGAGGTAAGGGCAACCATGTCAGGCCTCCTGTCAGGCGATTTCGGGGGTGACGATCAGGCGGGCGGTGCCCTTCCATTCGTTGGTCACGCCGCCGGTCCCGTATTCCGAGTTCACCAGCTTCAGCCCGGCGCTTTCCAGCGCGGGCGGCACGATCAGCAGCGTGGGCTTGACGCCCAGGAGCTTGCCGCCTTCTCCGCGGAAGCTCTGCATCGCGGCGCGGGCGGCGGCATAGTTGGTGGCGTCCAGGGCCTGCTTCGACCCCCAGGCCAGCTGCCACAGGCCATAGCCCACGTTCAGCCGGGCCTTCACGCCATAGATGAACTCATCGTTCATGAAGACGTGCGGACTGGCGCCTTCCGTGATGCTCTGGAATTCGTAGGGTTCCCGCTCCTGCCAGATGATCGGCTTCATGGCGCGCGACACGTCCAGCAGGAACCAGGCGGCGCCCGACCCGCCGTCGGTGTTGGCGACGGTGGTGACGTTGCCGTCCTTGTCCTTCACCGGGTGATCCGTATCGAAGAAGAACTGCCCGTCATAGCAGGCGGTGCTGAAGCCCGCCTTCAGCAGGCCGAAGATCAGCTCTTCCTTGTGCCGCCGGGTGGCCTGCCCCATTTCGCTGAAGAACGGCTTGTAGATGCCCACCTTGTCATCCGCGATATCGATCCGCTTGACCGACACCGTGTTTTCAAAGAGCCTGTTCTTGATCGTGAAGCTGGACGCCGTCAGCGCCTGCACCTGCCGCTGCCCGACCCATTCGCGCATGTTCGGGAAGTTGCCGAGCCAGGCGTAGGTTTCTTCGCGGGCGGCACTCGAAACGGTCATTGCGACCTGATCCGCGTCCTTCGGCGCCTCCATGTAGGCTTCCGTGAAGACGGTCTTGAAGCCCTTGTACACAAGGTCAAGGTTTTCGGGGTTCACCTGCATCGGGTTCGGTCCTTCGCGACGGGCAATGTCGGGAAGACCATAGAACATGCGGGAAGTGCCGATACATCCGCAACCTGTTGCGATGTGCCGGCGCGCCCCCCCAACCAACGCCCCCGGCGTTTCCGCGCCCCAAACGCGGCGTTCTGATGCGCGCACCGGCGAGGGCAGACAATAGGCATCGTCATTAAAGGTGCAAAGAGCGTTTTTTAAAAGGGGTAAGGCCCTTCCGGGTACCGGGACGGCCCGCGAAGCCAGAGGGCTTCCAGGGGCCGTCCCACGCGCGTGGCGAAGGTCACGCCACGCGGCGTTTCATGGCCATCAAGGCGGTGATGGCCTTCTGCCCTGCCTCGCGGGTCAGGAACCGCAGCGAACTGACCTTGAAGGTCCGCAGAACCCATTTGTCCAGGCCCGCCGCGTCACCGGCGCCGCGGGTGAACTCGGCCCACAGCGTGCGGATCAATTCGCATTGCGCGAAGGTGGCCATGTCCTTGCGGTTTCCGAAGTTCGGCCCCTTCGCGTGAAGCGGCCGGAAGCCGCAGTGTTCGGCATAGGCCAGGACCGCGTCGAAGCCCTCGCCGTCCAGGTCGCGCGAACTGGTGACGCCCGCGATGGTGGCAAGCACCGTGCGCCACGTGTCTTCGTCCCACCCCACCTGCCGCTTGGCGACGTGGATCAGTCTCAGTTGACGGGCCGTGATGGTCATGCCTTTGCCCCCTTCAGCCTGGCCTTTGCACGTTCAGCCCCGACCCGACGCAATTCACCGTCCAGCACGTCCAGGGCGGGAAGTTCGCGGTCCTCAAGCCCGCGCATCGCCCGGGCAGCAAGCCGCATGATCGACGTGAGGCCGCGGTCTTCCGGATCGACGGTCCCGGCGCTGCGGTTCTCCGCAAGGAAGGTGAACACCTGCGCCGCGTCCCGGATCGCCTCGGCAAGGTCCGGCAGCGCCTTGTCCATTGCGTCAAGGTCTGCCGCCGACAAGTCCAGCGTGACCGCGTGCCGCTTTGCCGCCTCGGCAGAGACCGCCGCGCGTTCGGCCTTCACCTGCTCCACCGTCTTGCCGGGGATGTAGATCGCACGGCCTTCCGCCGCCTGCTTCAAGCGCCATTCATGATCGGAGAGGTGATCGTCGTTCATCAGCGGCCCCCCATCGACAGAACAAGTGCTCGTTCCAATTCCTGCATTCCGACCTTGCCGTCGCCCGCGAAGCTGTCAGCCAGTGCATAGGACTCGGCCATTTCCCGCAGCGTTCCGCAGCGGGCACCGAAGGCCGCAATGGCGTCCCGGCAATCCTGGGCATCGGGGAACATCGCCGCCGCCAGCGCCGCGGTTTCCTCGGCCGTAGGCCTGTCCAGTTCCCATTCCATCGGGCACCTGGATGCCAGCGCCTCGAACATCGCCCGTTCGGACTTGCCGCCGCGGGTAAGGAACCGGTCGTTCCCCACCATGAGCAACCCGAAGGCCGGTGCATCCGAATCGCCGTTGCGCGCGTCCTTCCCAAGGTCATAGATGCCGCGCAGTGTCTCGATCACGTTCGGCGCCAGATGCTGGCATTCGTCGATCACCAGCAGGATCTTCGGGCTGTAGCGCCGGAAGGGAAAGCTGCGCATCATGTAGCCTGCGAAGCGTGCCTCGGGTTCGCCGCCGCCGCCCATCAGGCCCAATTGCATGATGGCGTCCCCAAAGAACTTCCGGATGGACCGGCCGTTCGCCGCGGTCGCGGTCACGATCAGCACCTGCGTCTGCCCCTCATTCAGTTCTTCCGCGATGCGGTCCAGCGCGAAGGACTTTCCGATGCCCGCCGGGCCGCGGATGATCGCAAGCCGTCCGATGGACAGGGCCGTGGTGGCCATATCTCGCAAGATTGCGTGGGTTCGGGTTTCGATGATATGCCTGCACCTGTGCGTCATTGCTGTTTTCCCGGTTGATGTTGCACGATGGATGACTGGCGGCGCAACCGCCGGTCATCCGGTTCTCTTCCGCTCTTCGGCTTCACGCTTCAGCCGGAAGAACTCTTCTGTCCGCGCCTTGCGAAACGCGGCATCCTCATCCTGCACCGAAGGCTTGGGCGAGAAGGGCGAAGCCTTCGGCAGTTGCGTGACTTTCGAGACAGTTCCCGCCGCAACCTGCCCAGCGCCTGCCATCAGGTCCGCGCGGCGCTTGCGCACGTGTTCGTCCAGGTCCTTCGGCAGGTGCTTCTGCACCACCGCCTTCGCCCGCCGCTTTTCCGCCTTGGCGCGCTGCTTCGACGCTTCGTCGTTGTGCCGCGCTTCGATCACGGCGGGCAGTTCGGCCACGATCATCCGCTTGTCGCGGCCCTCTTCCACGTCCCATTCGTAGACCATGGCCGGGGCCGCGGGGTCGGCCGGGTCGATGCCCACCACAACGAACTTCCCGGCATAGCGCAGCATGGTGGTCTGCGACGTGCCGTCGCCCCACATGCCCCCGGCGGTCCGCACCTGCCCGGCGTTCGATACCTTGCACCGGCCCCACTTCAGCCGCATCCACCGCTTCTGCAATGGGGTGGGCTCCCGGCCGAAACGCCCGTCCGACAGGCGCAGGAACGCATCGTCACGGCATTCGCCCTTGCGCAGCGCCTTGGCGCTACTGGCGGTGTTGCCGTTGAAGGCCGCAACCTCGGCATCAAGCGCGGCGCAGAACTCGACCAGGTCCACCGGAACCGGGTCCGGGTTCTCGCGGTCGTTCGGGCCCGTCCGCTGCGCCCGATGGAAAACGGGGTCGTTGTCCAGGTGCCGCAGAGCCGAGAAGACGCTTTCCGGCAGCTTCGCCCACGCCTGCCGCGGCCCGTGGTTGACCGGGGCAATCTCAAGGAAGCGGTAGATGCCCGGCACATCCCAATTGGCGTTGCGCGGCCCCTTGTCCTTGCGCCGCACCAGCGGCCGATGCCCGCCCATGATCCGGAAGCCGTTGAAGGCACTGCCGTTGTCCTGAACGATCCGGTGCGGGATGCCGTTGCGCGCCACCATGTCGGACAGAAGATCGAAGACCGCCTCTTCGCTTTCAGACCCGGCAACCGTCCACCCGACGATCCGGCCTGATGCGCGGTCAACCGCCACCCCGATCCAAGGGCAGGACACGGCGCCATCCGGCCACCGGCACCACACCCCGAACTCGCGGAAGTCCACTTCCACCTGTTCCATCGCCACCATGTCCGCAACGCTGCGCGGCTGGAACGTGGTGAGGGACTTGACGGCCGCGGCCTCTCCGTCGCGGATGGTCCGCTGGCGTTCCACGTCCATCGCCTGCCAGTGGCGAAGGGCGGTGCGGTAGTGGCGCGGGAAGGTCCAACCTTCCTTGGCAGCCGCCTTGACCGCCTTGCCATGCGCTCGTCGCAGGTTCGGGCCGGTGCCGTTGCCCCCGGCGCCCGCAACTTCGTTCAGGAAGTATTCCCACGCCGCAGGGTCGCACGGCACCTTCGGCCGTCCCTTGGTGTCATAGCCAGGCGCCAGCGCAGGCCCCCAGTTGACCGGATCGACGCCTTCGACCCGGCTGCACCAGTCCTTCAAAGTGGCTTCAGAAGGGGCTTTGAAGGGGTCTTCAGGGGTGTCTGGAACGGGCGGGTTTTCCCACAGATGCGCGATCACCTGTGCCCACGTCCGCCCCGCCGCGCGGTGCCGCATGACAACGCCCATGATCGTCGCCCGCCGGTATGCCTCTTCCCGCACCCCCGGCGGCTTGGCCTCAAGCGCAAGGTGCGCCGCGTCATCCATCTGCCCGGCCGGAAGCTCGGCCGCCTCGGCCGTGCGCAGCTGAAGGGCAAGGCGGACTTCGGCGGGAAGGTCGGACAGGGCGACTTCGTCGCGCGTGCCGCCGTTGCAAGGTTGCCGCCGTACCACGATGCCCCTGCGCTTCAACCAGTTAACAGCGCTGGCACGGTCGCGGGGAACAGCTCCCACTCCAAGCATCGACCGGACCGAGAGATTAAGCATCCGACGCTCCGGCGTCGGCCTTGACGCGGTTAACTAGTGCCGTTGCCTTCGGTCCTGACCATCGGCCGTTCAACGCCTTTCGCAGATTATGATAGTCAATCCGGTTTTCCTTGCACCAGGCGTGCAAGCTCGTCCCCCTCAAGACAAAGCCAGCGCGCACCTTGTGGATGCTATAGCCAGCACAGACTTCCTCTGATACGCTGCCCATGTGGCCAAAAACCCCAGATTTGGGCAAAAGCTATACCCTTATTTGGGTAACGTCAAGAGGTGAACATGAGCACCGTCCTCTCTGCGCGCTTGCGCCATCTTCGCAACCGGAACGGCTGGACCGTAGCGGACATGGCGGAACGGACCGGCATCCCCAAGCGGACACTGGACAAGTACATGCTTCGCTCGGGTGCAAGTTTGCCTGGATTTGACGCCCTTTGCTCTCTGTCAAAGGGGCTAGGTGTATCTCTCGACTGGCTGGTTTTTGGCTCTGAGGGCGCCTCGAAAGCAGTTGAGCTTATGGCCTACCGCGCTGCATATGATAACGTTCTCAAATACTTCGAAATGATCCTTCGCGAAAAAAACGCCGAAAATCCCCGTCTATTCATCGGCGACCGAATTCTGAATATGACGCCCGAAGATTATGCTACTGATATCGGCTCTTTTGTCGCCGAACAGGTTAGGGACATGGTATCTGAGGGCGTCACGCTTTCGGAGATGCTGGAATGGGAACGGAAGCTCAAGGAACGGTCATCAGAGCTGTTCAAGGACCTTCTTCAGTTCGCACGTGAACACCCGTTGCCTGCCCCCGATGTCGCGGAAAACGGGAAATAGCCAGATCACTTTAGGGTGGTGGGTGGTGGGTTATAGCCACCACCCAGTGATAACCGGCCATTGATTTTGCTGCATTTTTCCTGACGATGCACTGCCGCCAAGCCGCATTTCCGGCCCGCCGCACCCGAAAACCTCAAAACCTTTT
>CAZLIC010000138.1:0-6519 GCA_964559535.1 uncultured Rhodobacterales bacterium | reverse complement strand
GCGCTTCCTGAACCCCGAACGTGTGTCGATGCCCGACTTCGACATCGACTTCTGCATGGACCGGCGGGAAGAGGTCATCACCTACGTCCAGAACCACTATGGTCGCGAGAAGGTGGGGCAGATCATCACCTTCGGCGCGCTGCTGTCCAAGGCCGCGGTGCGCGACACGGGGCGCGTGCTGCAGATGCCTTATGGGCAGGTGGACCGGCTGTCGAAAATGATTCCGCTGGAGGGGGTGAAGCCCGTGTCGGTGGTGAAGGCGCTGGCGGACGAGCCGCGCCTGCGCGAGGCGGCGAAGGAAGAGGTCGTCGCGCGCTGTCTGGACATCGCAGGCAAGATCGAGGGGCTGCTGCGCAACGCAAGCACCCACGCCGCGGGCGTGGTGATCGGCGACCGCCCGCTGGATGCGCTGGTGCCGCTGTACCGCGACCCGCGGTCCGACATGCCCGCCACGCAGTTCAACATGAAGTGGGTCGAAGCCGCGGGGCTGGTGAAGTTCGACTTCCTGGGGCTGAAGACGCTGACGGTGATCAAGGGCGCGCTGGACCTTTTGCGCGAACGGGGCGTCGACATCGACATCAACGCCATCCCGCTGGACGATGCGAAATCCTACGCGCTGTACGCCAGCGCGCGGACAGTCGCGGTGTTCCAGGTGGAAAGCAGCGGCATGATGGACGCGCTGCGCCGCATGAAGCCCACCTGCATCGAGGACATCGTGGCGCTGGTGGCGCTGTACCGCCCCGGCCCGATGGAGAACATCCCCACCTATTGCGAGGTGAAGAACGGCCTGCGCCCGCTGGAATCCATCCACCCGTCGATCGACCATATCCTGAAGGAAACGCAAGGGATCATCGTCTATCAGGAACAGGTGATGGAGATTGCGCAGGTCATGGCGGGGTATTCGCTGGGCGGCGCCGACCTCTTGCGCCGCGCCATGGGCAAGAAGATTCCCGAAGAGATGGCCAAGGAACGCCCCAAGTTCATCGACGGCGCGGTGTCGAACGGAGTGACCCGCGAGAAGGCGGGCGAGGTCTTCGACCTGCTGGAAAAGTTCGCCAACTACGGCTTCAACAAATCACACGCCGCTGCCTATGCCGTGGTCAGCTACCAGACGGCCTGGCTCAAGGCCAACCATCCCGTCGAATTCATGGCCGCGGTGATGAACTGCGACATCCACCTGACCGACAAGCTGTCGGAATACGCCGAAGAGGTGCGCAAGCGGCTGCAGATACGCATCTTCGCGCCTTGCGTGAACCGGTCTGGCGCCACCTTCACCGTGCGCGACGGGGCGATCCACTATGCGCTGGGCGCGCTGAAGAACGTGGGCGTCGATGCCATGCGGCTGATCGTGGCCGCCCGCGGCAACATGCCCTTCGCCACGCTGTTCGACTTCGCCCGTCGGGTGGACCTGAAACGCATCGGCAAGCGTCCCATGGAAATGCTGGCCCGTGCCGGGGCCTTCGACGCGCTGGACGGCAACCGCGCGCGTGTGTTCGAGGCGCTGGATGCGCTGGTGGCCTTCTCCGCGGCGGTGCACGAGGCCCGCGCCTCGTCGCAGGGCGCGCTGTTTGGCGACGGCGGGTCCGACATCCCCGAACCGCGGCTGCCTTTCCGCAACGACTGGCTGCCGGTGGAACGGTTGGCGCAGGAACAGGCAGCGGTGGGGTTCTACCTCTCGGGCCATCCGCTGGACGACTACATGTCGGCGCTGAAGCGGCGCGACGTGAAGACGCTGGCCGAAGTGCAGCGCATCACGCAGAACGGACCGGCGGTGGTGAAGCTGGCCGGTGCCGTGGCGGGGCGGCAGGAGCGCAAATCGGCGCGCGGCAACCGTTTCGCCTTTGCGCAACTGTCCGACCCCACCGGCGGCTACGAGATTACCGTGTTCTCCGATGTGCTGGAGGCCGTGCGCGACCTTCTGGAGCCGGGCAAGAACGTGGTCATCACCGCCGAGGCGACGCTGGAAGGCGAGACGCTGAAGCTGCTGGCCCGCGCTGTGGCGCCCATCGACGCGGTTGCGGCAGACACGCCGTCCGCGGGCGTGCGCATCCACCTGGACCGGGCCGAGGCCGCGGAGGCGGTGGCCACGTTGTTTGCCGGGCTGGGCCGCGGCGGCCCCGGCGCCCCGGTGCGGTTCTGCCTGCCCGGCCCGAACGGCGAGGAGATTGACGTGGAACTGCCTGTTCCGGTCCGTGTGAACCCGCAGATCAAGGGCGCGATCAAGGCCACCCCCGGTGTTCTGATGGTTGAAGACCTGTGACCTGACAGTCCTGAGTGACTGACCTGCGCCGCCCGGATGGGCTCAGGCCGGCGTGCGGTACTCGATGCGGCGGACCGAGCCGGTTTTCGACCGCATCAGGATGGACTCCATCGTCACCCAGCCCGGTTCGCGGCGGATGCCGCGCAACAGCGAGCCGGTGGTGACCCCGGTTGCGGCAAAGATCACGTCGCCGCGCACCAGGTCGTCGCGGGTATAGACGCGGTCGAAGTTGGTGATCCCTGCCTTCTTCGCCCGGCCACGCTCATCATCGTTGCGGAACAGGAGCTTGCCGAAGAACTGCCCGCCCATGCACTTCAGAGCGGCCGCGGCCAGCACGCCTTCGGGCGCACCGCCCGAGCCCATGTACATGTCGATGCCGGTCTTGTCGGGTTCGGCGCAGTGCATGGCACCGGCCACATCGCCGTCGGTGATCAGCCGGATCGAGGCGCCGGTCGAGCGCACTTCGGCGATCAGATCCTGGTGCCGCGGGCGTTCCAGGATGCAGACCATGATGTCTTCGGTGGACACGCCCTTGGCGGCGGCCAGCGCCGAGACGCGCTCCGAAGGCGACATCGCCATGGTGACGGTGCCGGGACGGAAGCCGGGGCCGATGGCCAGCTTGTCCATGTAGACGTCGGGCGCGTGCAGCAGCGTGCCTTTCGGTGCCATGGCAATGACGGTCAGCGCGTTGGGCATGTCCTTGGCCGTCAGCGTGGTGCCCTCCAGCGGGTCCAGCGCGATGTCCACGGCAGGGCCCTGGCCGGTGCCCACCTTTTCGCCGATGTACAGCATGGGCGCCTCGTCGCGCTCGCCTTCGCCGATCACCACGGTGCCGTCGATGTCCAAGAGGTTCAGCTGGTCGCGCATGGCGGTGACGGCGGCCTGGTCGGCGGCCTTTTCGTCGCCGCGGCCGATCAGGCTGGCGCTGGCCAGCGCCGCCGCCTCGGACACGCGGGCAAGGCCCAGCGACAGAAGTCGGTCCTGAAACACCTGTGCGTCCGACATGATTGGCCTTGCCTCCCTGATGCTGAGCCCCCCTTAGCGCGGCAACTCACGCGGCGGCAAGCGCGGTTGCGCTAACGCGCTCAGACCTCTTCGATGCGCAGCGCCACCGGGCTGCCCACCAGTACACCGGTGGCGGCAAACAGGCCCATGGCATGGGCCACATCGTCGCGCGTGGCCTTGTGGGTGACGATCAGCACGGGCGCATCGCTGCCCTGGTGGCCGTACTGGCGCATGCGGTCAATGCTGACGCCGGCTTCGCCCAGGGCGGTGGCGATCTTGGCCAGCGCGCCCGGCTTGTCGACCAGTGTCATGCGCAGGTACCAGGCAGCGGGCGTGGCCACTGCGGCAGGCTGCGCGTGGGTCAGGCCCGAGGCCGGGCGGCCAAAGGTGGGTACGCGGGTGCCACGGGCCAGGTCGATCACATCGGACAGAATGGCGCTGGCCGTCGGGCCGCGCCCCGCACCGGGGCCGCGCAGCACGATCTGCCCCACATGGTCGCCTTCCAGCACCACCATGTTGGTGCCGCCCTGCAACTGCCCCAGCGGGCTGTCGGCGGGCACCAGGCAGGGCGACATGCGCTGTTCCAGCCCCCGGCCGGTCATCTGCGCCACACCCAGAAGCTTGATGCGATAGCCCATGTCGGCGGCACGGTGGATATCGTCGATGGACACGTTCTGGATGCCCTCGATCTCGACGCCGGCAAAACTTACCTGCGTGCCGAAAGCGATGGAGGACAGAAGCGTCAGCTTGTGCGCGGCGTCGATGCCGCCCACGTCCAGCGTCGGGTCGGCTTCCAGATAACCCAGCTGCCGGGCCTCTTCAAACACGGTGTCATAGGGCAGCCCGGCTGACTGCATCCGCGTCAGGATGTAGTTGCAGGTCCCGTTCATTACCCCCATCACGCGCGTCACGCGGTTGCCCGCCAGCCCCTCGGTCAGCGCCTTGATGACGGGGATGCCGCCGGCCACGGCCGCCTCATAGCGGATGGTGCAGCCGGCGGCCTCTGCCGCCAGGGCAAGGTCATGGCCGTGCAGCGCCAGCAGCGCCTTGTTGGCGCTGACCACATCCTTGCCGCGGGCGATGGCCGCCTCGGTTGCGGCCTTCGCCGCGCCCTCGTGCCCGCCCATCACCTCGACCAGCACATCCACGTCGTCGCGCCCGGCCAGCGCCACCGGGTCATCCTCCCAGCCATAGCTCGACAGGTCGGCGTCGCGGTTGCGGGTCCGGTCGCGGGCCGATACGGCGGTGATCTCCACCGGCCGGCCGGCGCGGGCGGCAATCAGGCCCGCGTTGCCCTGCACCATCTGCACCACGCCGATTCCCACGGTTCCCAATCCGGCAAGACCGAGGCGAAGAGGGGCGTGTTCGGGCACTGGAGCGGCTCCTGCATGATGCGCGGACTGCCCTAGCCCATCGGCAAGGGCCGCGCAACGTCAGGTCACGGGCATGGCCCGGATGCGTGCGGCGCGGGCGCGCAGGGCGGCGGCGCGCGCCTGCAGGTCGGCCTGCGCCGCCTGCGCGCCCACCACGCGATCGGCCTGCGCCAGCAGCGTCTCAGTCGGCAGCAGTTGCGGCGGCGGGGCATCGGCATTGGCCGTCATCGCCTGGTCCACCTCGGGAAAGGTGGCGCAGGCCGTCAGCAGGAAAAGGACAAGCAGGGGCCGCATGGGCGCGACCCTAATCCTGCCCGGCCGAGCAGGCAACCGTCAGCCCATGATCCCCGGCAACCGCAGGCCCATCGCCTGCGCATGGTCGCGCGCAATGGGATAGCCCGCATCCGCATGCCGCATTACCCCGGTGGCCGGGTCGTTCCACAGCACACGCTCCAGCCTGCGTGCGGCGTCGGGCGTGCCGTCGGCCACGATCACCATGCCTGCATGCTGGCTGAACCCCATCCCCACCCCGCCGCCGTGGTGCAGCGACACCCAGGTGGCGCCCGACGCGGTGTTCAGCAGCGCATTCAGCAACGGCCAGTCCGACACGGCGTCCGACCCGTCCAGCATCGCCTCGGTTTCGCGGTTGGGGCTGGCGACCGAGCCCGAGTCAAGGTGGTCGCGGCCGATCACGATGGGCGCCTTCAATTCGCCGCTGGCGACCATGTGGTTGAACATCAGCCCGGCGCGGTGCCGGTCGCCCAGACCGATCCAGCAGATGCGCGCGGGCAGGCCCTGAAAGGCGATGCGGTCCTGCGCCATGTCCAGCCACCGGTGCAGGTGGGCGTTTTCGGGAAACAGCCGTTTCATCGCGGCGTCGGTCGCGTGGATGTCGGCCGGGTCGCCCGACAGGGCGCACCAGCGGAACGGACCGATGCCGCGGCAGAACAGCGGGCGGATGTAAGCAGGCACGAATCCGGGGAAAGCGAACGCGTTTTCAAGACCTTCGTCGCGCGCCACCTGGCGGATGTTGTTGCCGTAGTCCAACGTGGGCACGCCCGCGTTCCAGAAATCGACCATCGCGGCGACGTGGGTCTTCATGCTGGCCCGCGCGGCCCGTTCCACTGCCTTGGGGTCGGATTCGCGTTTCGCCCGATGTTCGGCCACCGTCCAGCCCGCGGGAACGTAGCCATTCAGCGGGTCATGCGCGCTGGTCTGATCGGTGACGATGTCGGGGCGGGGGCCGCCCTGCTGCATCCGCGCAAACAGTTCCGGAAAGACCTCGGCCGCGTTGCCCAGCAACCCCACCGACTTCGCCTCGCCCTTCGCCGTCCACGCGGCGATCATCGCCAGCGCCTCGTCCAGCGTCTGCGCCTTGGCATCGACGTACCGGGTGCGAATGCGGAAATCGATCCTCGTCTCGTCCACCTCGACTGCCAGGCAGCAGGCCCCGGCCATCACCGCCGCCAGCGGCTGCGCCCCCCCCATGCCGCCCAGGCCGCCGGTCAGGATCCACTTGCCGGTCAGGTTGCCGCCATAGTGCTGGCGCCCGGCTTCGGCGAAGGTTTCGTACGTGCCCTGCACGATGCCCTGGGTGCCAATGTAAATCCACGACCCGGCCGTCATCTGGCCGTACATCATCAGCCCCTTGCGGTCGAGTTCGTGGAAATGGTCCCAGGTGGCCCAGTGCGGCACCAGGTTCGAGTTGGCGATCAGCACACGCGGCGCATCGGCGTGCGTGCGGAAGATGCCAACCGGGCGGCCGGACTGCACCAGCAAGGTCTCGTCGGCCTCAAGGTCGCGCAGGGCGGCCACGATCCGGTCGAAGTCCTCCCACGTCCGCGCCGCCCGGCCGATGCCGCCATAGACCACCAGCTCATG
>CAZLIC010000137.1:0-6954 GCA_964559535.1 uncultured Rhodobacterales bacterium | reverse complement strand
GCCCAGGCCAAAGCACAGCACATTCAGCAGCAAGGGCGGCACCGGTTCGGACCACACGGTCAGCAGGGCCAACGCGGACCACATCAGGATGGCGGTCAGGCCGATGGCGGTGGCGCGGGGGCGGGTCATGCGCGCGCTGTGCCAGCCCGGCGGCGGCAGATCAAGCCATGGCCGCCACTGGGGCGTGGCGCGGGCAGGATACCAGATGGTCGTTCACCAGCCCGGCGGCCTGCATGAAGGCATACACGATGGTCGGACCGCAGAAGTTGAACCCCTGCGCCTTCAGCGCCTTCGACAGCGCCGCGGCCACCGGCGGGGCGGCGGGCACGTCACCCATCGCCGCGGGGCGGTTCTGCAGCGGGCGGCCGTCCACGAACTGCCAGATGAAGGGCGCAAAGCCCCCCTCGGATTCAATCCGCAGGAAGGCCTGCGCCCCGGCCACGGCGGCAGCCACCTTGCCCCGGTGGCGCACGATGCCCGGGTCGGTCAGCGCGGCGTCGATGCGGGCATTGTCCCATGCCGCCACCGCCACCGGGTCGAACCCGTCGAACACGCGGCGGAAGTTCTCGCGCTTGCGCAGGATGGTGATCCACGACAGCCCGGCCTGAAAGGCTTCCAGCGTCAGGCATTCCCACAGCGCGCGGCCGTCGCGCAGCGGCACGCCCCATTCGGTGTCGTGGTAGGCGACATACAGCGGGTCATCCCCGCACCAGGGGCAGCGGTCCATCGGGTTGGCCTTGGGTTGCGGCGGTTCACGCCACCTTAACCGGGCCTGCGCCAGTCTGGCCACAGCCAAGGAGGGCGGCATGGTGATTCACCGGCGGGCGAACGAAATGCGCGATCAGGCCACGCCGGTGGCCTGGGCCGCCACGCTGCAGGGCGACGACACGCTGGCCATGGTGGAACAGGCACTGCAAGCCCGCCGCGTGCGGCTGGCCTTCCAGCCTGTCGTACCTGCGCGCGATGCCCGGCGCGTGCTGTTTCACGAAGGCTTTGCCCGCATCCTGGATGAAACCGGGCGCGCCATTCCGGCCCGTGACTTCATGGCGGCGGTGGAAACCACCGAACTGGGTCGCCGCATCGACACCGCGGTGCTGGACCTGGGCATTTCCACCCTGCGCGCCCATCCGCACCTGCGCCTGTCGGTCAACATGTCGGCGCGGTCGATCGGCTGGGCGCCGTTCACCCGCACGCTGACCCGCGCCCTGGCCACCGACCGGACGCTGGGCAGCCGCCTGGTGCTGGAGATTTCCGAGGTGTCGGCCATGCTGATGCCCGACATCGTGACCGCCTTCATGGATGACATGCGCCTGCACGGCGTCAGCTTCGCGCTGGATGATTTCGGCTCGGCCTTCACCTCGTTCCGCCACCTGCGCGACTTCTGCTTTGACATGGTCAAGGTCGACGGCGCCTTCGTGCGGGCGGTGGACCGCAACCCGGACAATCTGGCGGTGGTGCAGGCGCTGGTTGCCGTGGCCCGCAGCTTTGAGATGGCCGCGGTGGCCGAGGCGGTGGAGACCGAGGGCGAGGCGCAGATGCTGGCGCGGATCGGGGTTTCGGCCATGCAGGGCATGCGGTTCGGCATGCCTACCGTCACGCCGGACTGGCTGCAGGACCGCGCCAAGGGACGGTAGAGTCCGGCAGGGCTGGTTGGCCCTATGTCGGTTCGGGCCGCTTCACTTGTGCGGAAGGGCCGCCCCGCCCTTTTGCGCCGGGGCTGACAGGGAATGTCAGCCTTTCGGCACCAGCAGTTTCGGGGGCCGCACGGCCTCGGCCGCCTTGAACAGGCCGAAGGTCTGGTTCACGTAGTTCACCACGCCGCCGATCTTGTCCATGTAGTCCATAAGTTCCGGCGTCCGTGCCGCCTCGACCAGCTGCACGGGGCGTTCCGGCCCTTCGGCCTCGAACTGCACGTAAAACAGCGGCTCGCCCCGGCGCAGGATGATGTCCTTCTCGGGCTCGTGCCATTCGAAGGCCCACATCAGCGGGCGGGGCCACACCGATACCGGGAAGCGGCCGCCGAAGATGGTGCCGGGCAGCGGGTCGCGGCGGTAGTGGGCGAAGGTGCCCAACTGGGTGATGTAGACCGGTTCATCCGCGATGAAGCAGTAGGGCAGCGACAGCTGCACCGTGGGCCGGTCGGGGTAGCGCCATTCGGGTTCGTTCACCAGCGTCAGCACCTGCCCCAGTTTCGACCCGCGCACCGGGCTGGCCACGCCCGCACGGTTGATCAGCACCGGTTTGCCCTTGTCATCCTTGCCCAGACCGATGTGCAGGTCGAACGGGCAGCGCACCACGAAATAGCGGCTTTCCATCTGGATGACGGCCGGGCAGCGCGCGGCGGATTTCGCATGCGCGCGGTTCATCTGGCGGAACATCAGCCGTTCGGGCGGATCGTACAGGATGCTGCCCTTCTGTTCCGTCAGGAACCAGCCGACCATGACGGGGCCGGATTTCGGGCCTTCGTCGGGCTTGTCGTAGGTGATGGTGATCTGCATGGGCGCACTCCGGGTTGGCGCAGGGTTGGCCGCGGGGGCGGGGGCTGTCAACCGGTTGACTTGGGCGTTGCGGCGGCGCATCGCGCAGCAAAGTGCGGGGGTTAGGATGGATGACCGGTTGATCGTGGCGCTGGATGTGCCGAACGTGCTGGCGGGGCTGGCGCTGGCCGACACGCTGGGCGATGCCGTGACGTTCTACAAGGTCGGGCTTGGCATGCTGACGGGCGGCGGACTGGCACTGGCCAATGAGCTGAAGCACGAGCGGGGCAAGCGGGTGTTCCTGGACCTGAAGCTTTTCGACATAGGCGCAACGATCGAGGCGGCGGTGCGCGGGCTGGCGGAATACGAGCCCGATTTCCTGACGGTGCACGGCGACCCGCAGGTGGTGCGGGCGGCGGTAGCGGGGCGCGGCGACAAGCCGGTGAAGGTGCTGGCGGTGACGGTGCTCACCTCGCTGGACCGGGCCGATCTGGACGACAACATGATCCGCGCGGGCGATCTGGCCGAGATCGCGGTGGAACGCGCGGCGCGGGCGCTGGCGGCCGGGGCGGATGGCGTGATCGCCTCGCCCGCCGAGGCGGCAGCGATCCGCGCCCTGCCGGGGGCCAAGGGGCGGCTGATCGTGACGCCGGGGGTGCGGCCCGAGGGGGCGGCGATGGGCGACCAGAAGCGGGTGGCGACCCCTGCGGGGGCCTTGCGGGCGGGCGCGGATCACATCGTTGTAGGCCGCCCGGTGTGGGCCGCGGCCGACCCGCGGGCAGCGGCGCAGGCCATCCTTGCCGGGCTTCCGCCGCGGGATTGACGGCGCCGTGAAATACCCGCGCTGCCAAGGGGATTTTTCTTGAGACGCGCGGGGCTTGGCCCTATGTCGCGCGCATGATCAGCCAGAAGATGAAGTATGCGCTGAAGGCCCTGATGGAACTGGCCGACGCGCGCGCGGCTGGCGGGGCGCCCATGCCCATCGAAGAAATCGCGCGGCGGTCGGATACGCCGAAGCGGTTTCTGGAACATATCCTGGTCGAAATCCGCAACGCCGGGCACATTGCCAGCGTGCGCGGCCGGTCGGGCGGATATGTGCTGATCAAGGAACCGCGACAGGTACTGCTTTCCGAGCTTCTGCGCATGATCGACGGCCCCATCGCACCGCTGCCCTGCCTGTCGCGCCGCGCCTATCAGCGCTGCGACGACTGTGCCGACGAGGCGACGTGCCGCCTGCGCGCCGTATTTGCCCAGGTGTTCTGGTCGTACCTGCTGTTGCTGGAGTCGTTGACGCTGGAAGACCTTGTGGCCTCGCCTGCGGCGGCGCAGCAGGTGATGGGCGCCTAGCCGATCACCTCGAACCGGTCGACGTCGACAAGGCCATGGTCGGTGATCTTCAGGTGCGGGATCACCGGCAGGCACAGGAAGGCCAGCTGCAGGAACGGCTCGTCCAGCGTGACACCCAGCGACTGCGCGGCCGTGCGCAAGGCGGTCAGGTCGCGGTGGACCTGTTCGAAGGGGCTCAGGCTCATCAGCCCCGCCACCGGCAGCGCCAGTTCGGCAAGGATTTGGCCGTCGCAGGCCACCACGAAGCCGCCTTCGATCTGACCCAGACGGTTCGCCGCCAGCGCCATGTCGTCGTAGCCCGCGCCCACCACGGCGATGTTGTGGTGGTCGTGGCAGACGGTCGAGGCGATGGCGCCTTTCTGCATCCCGAAGCCGCGCACGAACCCGGTGGCCCTGCGGCCGGAAACCCCGTGGCGTTCGATGACCGCGATCTTCATCAGGTCGCGCGTGGGGTCGGGGCGCTTGTCGCCGTCTTGCGGGGCGATGGTTTCGGTCAGGTGCTGCGTGATGATCTTGCCGGGGATGATGCCGATCACCGGGGTTTCCGGGCGGTTTCCGGCGGTGCGGAAATCGGCGGCGGTGATGGGCGGCGCCTTCACCGAATGCCGCGCCACTGGCGGCACCGTGTCGCGCGCGGCAAAGGCCGCGGCATCGGCCACCCGGCCTCCCGCCAGCACCAGCGCCGCATGGCAGGCGGCCAGCGAATCGATCACCGCGATGTCGGCCCGCTTGCCCGGCGCGATCAGCCCGCGGTCCTTCAGCCCGAAGGCCTCGGCCGCCGAAAGACTGGCGATGCGGTAGACGGCGAGAGGATCGGCGCCTTGGGCGATGGCCCAGCGGATCATGTGGTCAAGGTGGCCATGCTCGGCAATGTCCAGCGGATTGCGGTCGTCGGTGCACAGGCACAGGTACGGGGCGAAGCGTTCCACCATCAGCGGATGAAGCGCGGCAAGGTCCTTGCTGACCGACCCTTCGCGGATCAGCACGCGCATCCCCTTGCGCAGCTTCTCCAGCGCCTCGTCCGCCGTGGTCGCCTCGTGTTCGGTGCGGATGCCCGCCGCGATGTACCCGTTCAGGTCGTTCCCGCGCAGAAGGGGGGCGTGGCCGTCGATGTGGCGGCCCTGGAAGACCTGCAGTTTCGCCAGGCACTCCGGATCGCCCATCAGCACGCCGGGAAAGTTCATGAACTCGGCCAGCCCGATGACGCGGGGATGGTCGGCAAGGGGGGCAAGGTCGGCTGCCGTCAGCCGGGCGCCCGCCGTTTCCATGTGGGTCGAAGGCACGCAGGAACTGAGTTGCACGCGGATGTCCATCAGCGTGAGGGCCGAGGCCTGCAGGAAGTAGTGGATGCCCGCCAGGCCGCAGACATTGGCAATCTCGTGCGGGTCGCAGATGGCGGTGGTGACGCCGCGGGGGGTGACGCAGCGGTCGAACTCGAAGGGCGTGACCAGCGAGCTTTCGATGTGCAGGTGGGTGTCGATGAAGCCGGGCACCAGCACCTTGCCCGACACGTCGATTTCCCGCTGTCCCCGATAGGCGCCGAACACCCCCACGATAGTGTCGCCGCAGATCGCCACGTCGGTGTCCACCAGATCGCCGGTGATCAGGTCAAACACCCGGCCGCCCTTCAGCACGAGGTCGGCCGGCACAAGGCCGCGGCCTTGGGCGATGCGGTCGGAAAGAGCGGCGGGCATGGCGGACCTCCGGCAGGGGGATACGCCAGCATCCCGCGCCGCGCGGCGGAAGGGAAGCCCCGTGCTCAGAGATCGAGGTTCGTGCCCGTCAGGTTCACAAGCCCGGTCAGCACAAGTTCCATGTTCACCGACGCACTGCCCGCCAGTCGGACCTGCACCGTGGTGGTGACAGCCACGGCATCTTGCACGAAGCGCACCTGTGCGCCGGGGCCTGCGAAGGCGGCGGTGCCGACGAAGACAAAGGCCTGGTCGCTGCCTGCACCCGTGTCGGCATCGATGTCGGACAGGTCGATGAGGTCGGCCGCCGTGCCGAAATCGGAGACGAGGTCTGCCGCGCCCACGGAACTGTCGGTGGTGGCGAAGAACTGGAAGGTGTCGGCCCCGCTGCCGCCGTTCAGCGTGTCACGGCCAGCGCCGCCGATCAGCACGTCGTCGCCCTTGCCGCCCGACAGGCTGTCGGCATCGGCCCCGCCCGACAGTGTGTCGTTGCCGTCCCCGCCCGACAGTGTGTCGAGCCCGCCGTTGCCCTGCAGCAGGTTGTCGCCCTTGGAACCGGTGAGGCTGTCGTTGCCCGTGCCGCCCGTGACATTCTCGATGCCCGTCACGGAGGCGCCGCGCAGCACCTCGCCCGCGGCATCGGTGACCGAGGCGTTGCCGGAGGCCAGGTTGGCGGTCAGGCCGTTCGTTTCGGCTGCGGCCGACAGCGTGTCGATGCCGCCGCCACCTTCCAGCGTGTCGGTGCCGTCCGACAGGGCCAGCACATCGCTGCCCTGCCCGCCGCGCAACAGGTCATCGCCCTCGCCGCCGTTCAGCGTGTCATTGCCCGACCGGCCGACCAGCGTGTCGTTGCCGTCGCCACCGGTGATCGTGTCGTTGCCGTCGCGTCCGGTGCCGGTCAGGCCCTCGGGCCCCTGCAGCACCAGCGCCTCGATCCCGGTGCCCAGCCGGTAGCTGGCGGTGCTGAAGACGAAATCGATGCCGGTGCCGCCGTCGATCAGCAGGTCGCCGCGGTCGATGTAGAATTCGTCATTGCCGCCGCCGCCCGAGATCAGGCCCGCAACGCTGCCGCCGCGGTTGATGTAGGTGTCGTTCGAAATGTTGAAGGTGATGGCGCCGCCGATATGGCCGCTGTTGGTGACCGAGACGGTTTCCGCCGAACTGCCCAGGCTGACGTTCGACACGAAGCCGGAAATCGTGCCGTCATTGACAAGGCTCAGGCCACCGAGGCTGAGGATGTCGCCTTGGATCTGGCCGGAGTTCGTCAGCGTCAGGTTGGCGCCGCTGGAATTGGTAGATACCGTGTTTCCGATGGTGCCCGCGTTTTCGACCGTGGAATCATCGAACAAGGAAAGGCGGCCATTGATGGTGCCGGTGTTCTCTATGGGAACGTCTGAAAAACCTGCCACTTTTGGCGTGTTCTGGTAGACTTGGGCAGT
>CAZLIC010000136.1:0-6983 GCA_964559535.1 uncultured Rhodobacterales bacterium | reverse complement strand
ATGCTCACCGGGCTTATCCTGCGCGGCGTGGCGTTCGAGTTCCGCGTCAAGGCCCCCGGCCACCACAAGCGCTGGTGGGACGTGGCCTTCTTCGGCGGCAGCCTGCTGACCGCGCTGGCGCAGGGCTTCATGCTGGGACTGTATGTGATGGGGCTGGACTACACGTGGTGGCACGTCGGCTTTGCCGTGCTGACCGGGGTGTTCCTGGCCGTCGCCTACAGCTTCATCGGCGCCGCCTGGGTGATCCTGAAAACCGACGGCACGCTGCAGTGGAAGGCGGTGGACTGGGCGCGCGGCGGCATCTGGGGGCTGGTGCTGGGCATGGGCGCCATTTCGCTGGCCACGCCGCTGGTGTCCGACAGGCTGTGGGACCGCTGGTTTTCCTGGCCCGAAACGGCGCTGCTGGCCCCGCTGCCGCTCATGTCGGCCGCGCTGATCGTGCTGCTCTGGGTCACGCTGCGCCGCCTGCCCCTGCCGGGTGACAGGCTGGCCTGGCTGCCGTTTGTGGCTACAACCGCGCTGTTCGCGCTGGGTTTCGGCGGCATGGCCTACAGTTTCTTCCCCTATGTGGTGCCCGAACGGCTGACCATCTGGCAGGCTGCCTCCTCACCCGAGGCGCTGCGCATCATCCTGTGGGGCACCATCGTGGTGCTGCCCACCATCATCGCCTATTCGATCTTCGCCTACACGGTGTTCCGCGGGAAGGCCACGAAGCTCAGCTACGACTGAAGGGCGGCAGAGGCAGTCGGCAGGCCGACGCCGCTACACCCCGGCCAGAACCAGCAGAATGCCAATCGCTGCCGGCACGGCCTGGATGTAATAGATCACCCGCATGGCCGTCGCCCCGCCATAGACTCCGGCCACCAGGACGCAGCCCAGGAAGAACAGCGCCACCGGCCGCCCCGCACCCTCAAGCCCAAGAAGTAGGGACCAGAACAGACCGGCAGCCAGAAACCCGTTGTACAGCCCCTGGTTCGCCGCCATCACCCGTGTCGCCCGCGCCATCTCGGGGGTGTTCCGGAAGGTTTTCATGACACGCGGCGTTTCCCAGCGGAACATCTCGATCCACAGGATGTACGCATGCGCTGCCCCGATCAGCGCCACCGCAAGCATCGCCAGCATGTCGTTACCCCTTTCCCGGGCTTACGCCGCCTGCATCCGGCTTTCCGCCATCCCCGCATACCACGACGCGCCGAACGGAATCGCACTGTCGTCAAAGTTGTAGGCCGGGTGGTGCACCATCGCGGTGTCGCCGTTGCCCAGAAAGATATAGGCGCCCGGTCGTTCGTTCAGCATGAACGAAAAATCCTCGGCCCCCATCAGCGGCGGCGTGTCGGTATCGATGTGTCCCGACACCTCGCGCGCAACCGCGGCTGCGTAGTCGGTGTTGGCAGGCGTGTTCACCGTCACCGGATAGCCGCGCTTGTAGGCCACCTCGGCCCGCGCCCCCAGCGCCAAGGCGGTGCCTTCCACGATCTCGCCGATACGGCGTTCCACCTGGTCCTGCACGGCGTGGTCCATGGTCCGCACCGTGCCCTTCATCTTCACCACCTGCGGAATCACGTTGTGCGCCGTGCTGTCGGTCGCCACCGTGCAAACCGACACCACCACCTGCGCCATCGGGTCCACGTTGCGGCTGGCGATGGTCTGCAGGGCCACGATGATGTGCGCGGCAACCACGGTGGTATCCACGCAGTCATGCGGCTTGGCCGCATGCCCGCCCTTGCCGGTCACGGTGATGTCGAACTGGTCCGCCGCCGCCATCATGGCGCCGGGCCGGATGGCGAAATGCCCCACCGGAATGCCCGGCATGTTGTGCATCCCGTACACCTCCTGAATGCCGAACCGGGTGATCATCCCGTCCGCCACCATTTCCCGCCCCCCGCCGCCACCCTCTTCGGCCGGCTGGAAGATCACCACTGCCGTCCCGTCGAAACTCCGCGTCTCGGCCAGGTACTTCGCCGCGCCCAGCAGCATGGCGGTATGCCCGTCATGCCCGCAGGCGTGCATCTTGCCGGGCACCTTGCTGGCATAGGGCACCCCTGTCGCCTCGTGGATCGGCAGCGCGTCCATGTCGGCCCGCAACCCGATCACCCGCCGCGCCGTATCGGTGCGGCCCCGGATCACCCCCACCACCCCGGTGCGCCCGATCCCTTCCACCACCTCGTCGCAGCCAAACGACCGCAGCAGTTCCGCAACCTTCCCCGCCGTCCGGTGGACATCGAACAGCAGTTCGGGATGTTCGTGGAAATCGCGCCGCCAGGCGGTGATCTCGGGCAGCATCTCGGCAAAGCGGTTCTTCACGGGCATCGGTCAGGCTCCTCGCAGCGGCAGGCGCTGTTCCACAAGGGTCACGAAGTAGCTGCACCCCACCGGGATGGCATTGTCGTCAAAGTCATAGGCGGGGTGGTGGCACTGGGCGCTGTCGCCATTGCCCAGAAAGATATAGGCGCCCGGCCGGGCTTCCAGCATGTAGCTGAAATCCTCAGCCGGCATGATCGGCGCGATATCGGTCAGCACATCGGGCGACACCTCGCGCGCCGCGCGGATGGCGTGTTCGGTGTTGGCCGCCGCATTTACCGTCACCGGATAACCGCGCTGGTACACCACCTCGGCGGTGGCGCCAAAGGCCGCCGCCGTGCCCGTGGCCACCGCGCGGATCTTCGCCTCGGCCAGATCACGCATGCCCTCGTCCAGCGCCCGCACCGTGCCCTCCATCACCGCGGTGTGCGCAATCACGTTCGACGCCCGGCTGTCGGTGCGGAACGTCCCCACCGTCAGCACCACCGATGCCAGCGGATCGACATTACGCGATACAACCGACTGCAGCGAAACAACAATCTGGCAGGCGGCCAGAGTCGTATCCACCGCCCGGTGCGGCTCGGCCGCATGGCCGCCCTGCCCGGTCACGGTAATGCGGAACTCATCGGCCGAGGCCTGCAGGGGGCCGGGGCGAATGGCAAAGGCCCCCACCGGCAGGCCCGGCGCGTTGTGCAGGCCATAGACCTCGTCAATCCCCCAGCGGTCCATTAGCCCGTCGTCGATCATTGCCTTGGCCCCTGCCCCGCCCTCCTCGGCAGGCTGGAAGATGCAGACGACCGTGCCGTCAAAGGCCCGTGTCTCGGCCAGGTACTTTGCCGCGCCCAGCAGCATTGCCGTATGCCCGTCATGCCCGCAGGCGTGCATCGTGCCCGGCGTCCGGCTCGCGTAGTCTGCCCCGGTGATCTCGTCGATGGGCAGCGCGTCCATGTCGGCGCGCAGTCCGACCGACCGCCCCGAAGCCGAAGTCCGCCCGCGGATCACCGCCACCACGCCAGTGCCGCCAATGCCGGTCACCACCTCGTCGACGCCCATCTCGCGCAACAACGCGGCGACCTTGGCCGAGGTGCGCGGCAGGTCGTACATCAGTTCCGGGTGCTGGTGGAAATCCCGCCGCCAGGCGGTGATCTCGGGCAGAAGCTCGGCAAATCGGTTGCGGATGGGCATTGCGGTCTCCTTCCCGGCAAGGCTGATCCGAAACCCCGCGGCGTGCAAGCCCTGCCTCAGCGGAACCGCCGCCACGCCTCCAGCGCCAGCCCGGTGCCAACCGACCCCAGCATGTCACCCGTGGCCAGCCGCGCGCCCGGCACCGCCGCCTGCACCGTGGCGCGCAACAGCGGCAGCAGGCTGGACCCGCCGGTCAGGAACACGGTCCCGATCTGCCCCGCCGTCACGCCAGCCTGCGCCATCACCCCCGCCAGCAGCCCGGCAATCCGCGCCATCGGCGCCTCGACAGCCGCCTCGAACCTTTCGCGTCGCAGCACCGGATTCGGCCCGCCCGAAAGGTCGCCCATCACCAGCCGCACCGCTGCGGCGTCCGACAGCGCGATCTTCGCCGCCTCCACCCGCATAAGCAGCGCATGCCCGTGCCGCCCGTCCACCACGCGAATCATGCGGTCCATCAGTTCGGGCCGCGCCGCCTCGTGCCGCAGCGCCTTCAGGTCGGCGGCGGTGCGCGCGGTGTACAGCGCGTTGATCCGGTGCCATGTCGACAGATCGGTGAAATAGTGGCGTGGCAGCACGCCACCCGCCTTTGTGGCCGACAGATAGCCCAGATGCGGCAAGGCCCCCGCCAGGCTCAGCAGCCGGTCAAAATCGGTGCCCCCCACCCGGATGCCGTCATTGCCCAGAATGTCGCCCCCCCGGTCCGGCAGCGCTGCCCTACCCGGCCCCACCCGCAGCACCGACACATCCGAGGTGCCGCCGCCGATATCCACCACCAGCACCAGCTCTTCCGCCGCCACGGTCGTCTCGTACTGCAGCGCCGCCGCCACCGGCTCGTACTGGAAGGCCACCTCGCGCCAGCCGCAGCCCCGCGCAACTGCCTCCAGCACACCCTGCGCCGCCGCATCCGCCGCCGGGTTGTCGTCCACGAAATGCACCGGGCGGCCCAGCACCACCCGGTCCACCCCCGGCGCCGCTGCCACCTGAGCCGCCCGCAGATGGCCGACGAACCGCGCCAGCACCTCGCGGAACCCCACCGCGCGGCCGCCCACGGCCGTCTTGTCGTCCACCGCCGCCAGCCCCAGCACCGACTTCAGCCCGCGCATCAGCCGGCCCTCGGCGCCCTCCAGATAGGCCGCCACCGCCGCCCGCCCGAACAGCGGCGGCGCTCCGTCAACCTGCCAGAACACCGCGCTTGGCAGCGTGACGGCCTCTCCCTCCAGCGCGATCAGCCGCGCGCCCGCCGCATCGGCCAGACACACGGTCGAATTCGAGGTGCCGAAGTCCACGCCGCAGGCAACTGCCATGATCCGCTCCACGAAAAGGGTCGCGGCCCTATCCGGCACCCGAAGAATTGTAAAGCTACAGCCACGGCCCCGGCGCGACTTTCGACCCGTCACTGAACCGCGACAGGCGGAACCTTGTCAGGTCATGGCCAACCGTTCCCCCCGTCACCAGATCGGCCATCACCCGCCCGATCCCGGGCCCAATGCCGAAGCCATGCCCCGACAGCCCGGTGGCAACGAACAGACCATCGACAGGCGCGCGGTCCAGCACCGGCACCACATCGGGCATCGAATCGATCATCCCGGCCCAGGCGGCACGCAGGCGCGGCCGCCCAAGGGCCGGAAAGGCGCGGGCAAAGGCATCTTGCGCCCGCCCCAGAATGCCCATGTTCGGGGCCGGGTTCAGCACCCGCATCCGTTCGAACGGGCTTTCGGCATCGGGTGACCACCGCCGCGGCGTGCCCCAGGCATCGGGGAAACCCTTGGGGGCCACAGCATGGAAATGCGTGGACCGCCAGTCCTTGCGCAGCACCGGCAGGTACACCTTCAGGCTGCGGAACGCATCGCGGCCAACGAAGAAATCATGCTCGGCCCCCGGTGCCAGCGAATAGCCCCCGTCCGCGCGGCGCCGGAAGGCAAACTCGTCATCCGCCACATTGCCCGCAAACACCTCGGGCATGGGTTCGGTCGCGGCCACCGAGGCCAGCACGGCCAGTTGCGGAAGCCGCACCCCGTGCGCACCCAGAAACAGCCGCGACCAGGCGCCACCCGCCACCACCACGGCGTCACAGGCAATCCGCCCCGCCTCGGTGATCACCCCCGCGACCCGGCCCGCGACAATGTCCAGCGCGCGCACCGCGCAGTTCTCGACCACCGCCGCGCCCTTTTCGGCCAGCCCCCCGGCGATCAACGGCACCGCCACCCAGGGCTCGGCCCGCGCGTCCGATGCCGTCCACAGCCCACCCAGCCAGCCGCCCTTGCCGGGGATCATCCGCGCCACCTCGGCCCCCGATACCATCCGCGTGTCCAGCCCGTGCGGCCGCGCGACCGTCTCCAGCCAGTTGCCGAACCCCGCCATCTCGCGCTCGGTCCGCGCCAGGTACATCACCCCGGGCCGTTTGAACCCCAAAGCATCGCCGAACTGCTGCGCCAGGCTTTCCCACTGCCGCATCGCCTCGATCATGATCGGCAGTTCCGCCGCATCGCGGCCTTGGCGGCGCACCCAGCCCCAGTTGCGCCCCGACTGCTCGGCGCCCACCCGACCCTTCTCGCACACCACGACCTTCAACCCGCGCTCGGCCAGATGCCAGGCCGTCATGATGCCGGCAATGCCGCCGCCCACCACCACCACATCTGCTTGCGCAGGCGGCGGCCCCGGAAACCGCAACGGAATCGCACCGGCAAACGGAAAGCTCACGCCTGCAGGTCCTTCACCAGCGCCTGCATGAACCGCCACCCGGCCTCGAACTCACTGACCTCGATGTATTCGTCAGCCTGATGCGCCTGCGCAATGTCGCCGGGGCCGCAGACCACGCAGGAATACCCTGCCGCCTGGAAATGCCCCGCCTCGGTGCCATAACTGACCACATGCGCCCCGTTGTCGCCGGTCAGGCGGCGGCACAGCGCCTCGGCCGCGCCCTGCGGTTCGGGGACCAGCGGGTCCAGGTCGAAATATCGGTCGATGTCGATGCCGGTGCCCGGCACCCGTGCCGCCATCTGCGCCGCCAGCGCCTGCGCCGCGCCTTCCACTTCGGCAATCCACCCCGTCAGCGGTTCGCCCGGCACCGCCCGCACCTCCATGCTGAACCGGCAATCCGCGGCGGTGATGTTGTGCGCCGTCCCGCCGGCGATCATGCCCGCGTGCAGCGTCGTGAAGGGCGGATCGAACGCTGCCGCCACCGGCCCGCGCGGGGCCGCCTGCAGGGCGGCGTTGCGGTCGTTCGCCCACTGGATCAGCCGCGCCGCCTCCATGATGGCCGACACGCCTTGCGGCAGAAGCGACGAATGCACCTCGTGCCCGCGCACGTGAAACTTCCACGCCGCCCCGCCCTTGTGGCCGGTCACCACCTTCATCCGCGACGGCTCGCCCACCACCACCGCACCCGCCTTCGGCAACCCCGCCATCGCCGCAATCAGCGGGGGCGCCCCCGTGCAGCCCACCGAACTTCAACACTTCGCCCTTGATTGAAGCCCGGATTAGCCGCGCAGGAGTCA
>CAZLIC010000135.1:0-7061 GCA_964559535.1 uncultured Rhodobacterales bacterium | reverse complement strand
GGAGAGCGAATTTCACGACAATGTCTGCTTTGGTATGCACAATTTTTATCGAGGCTTAGCAACTGGTGTCGGCGCCAACCTAGACGCGAGGTAAGAAAAGCCTGTAAGCGTATCGCGGATGTCCATTCCGTCCGCATTGCTTACCATCGCAACCTGCATCATCCGTCTCGCCCGTGCCTTCGGTACGTCGGCTGACGCTACCGGTCGCGGAACTGGGCCTGACGCTTCTCGACGAAAGCAGCCATGCCTTCCTTCTGGTCTTCGGTGGCAAACATCGCGTGGAACAGGCGGCGTTCGAACAAAAGGCCTTCGCGCAGCGGCACCTCGAAGGCGCGGTTGACGGCCTCTTTTGCCGCCATGACGGCGATCTGGCTTTTCTCGGCCACCTTCTGCGCGGCTTTCATTGCCTCTTCCATGAGCGACTTCGCAGGCACCACGCGGCTGACAAGGCCGCAGCGTTCGGCCTCGGCCGCGTCCATGAAGCGGCCTGTCAGGTTCATGTCCATCGCCTTGGCCTTGCCCACAAAGCGCGCCAGCCGCTGCGTGCCGCCCATGCCGGGGATGACGCCCAGGTTCACCTCGGGCTGGCCGAACTTCGCGGTATCGGCGGCAATGATGAAGTCGCACATCATGGCCAGTTCGCACCCGCCGCCCAGTGCATAGCCCGCCACGGCGGCGATCACCGGCTTGCGCACGCGCAGCACGGCTTCCACGTCGGACACGAGGAAATCGTTGCCGAAGACGTCGACAAAACTCTGGCCGGCCATCTCGCGGATGTCAGCGCCGGCGGCAAAGGCCTTGTCGGACCCGGTGATGACGATGCAACGCACCCTGTCATTCGCCTCGGCCGCGGTCAGGGCCGCGGCAAGTTCGGACATCAGCCTTGCGTTCAGCGCATTCAGCGCATCGGGCCGGTTCAGCCGGATCAGCGCCACATAGTCCTCGACCTCGACGATCAGTGTCTCGTAGGCCATTGTGTTCCCCGTGTGCTGCGGCACTGCCGCGGACTCCTAGCACCGGGGGCGGCGGGATCAAGTCACCTCTGCCATTACCTCTGGCAGCCTGGGCAGAAGAAGGACGACCGGCCGGACTGCACGATGCGTTCCACCGCCGTTGCGCAGGTTGGGCAAGGGGCGCCTTCGCGGCCATAGACGCGGAAGGAATGCTGGAAGTAGCCGAGCTCTCCGCTGGTCTGCCGGTGGTCGCGCAGGGAAGACCCGCCGGCGGCGATGGCCTCGGTGAGCGTATCGCGGATGGCGGGCACCAGGCGGGCGATGCGGCGGGGGCCGAGGTTGCCGGCCAGGCGACGCGGCGAGATGCGGGCACGGAACAGCGCCTCGGAGACGTAGATGTTGCCAAGCCCGGCGACGACCGTCTGATCAAGAAGGGCGGACTTCACCGGTGTCAGCTTGCCCTGCAGGCGGGTGGCAAGGTGGTCTTCCGAGAAGGCGTTGCCCAGCGGTTCGGGGCCAAGGGCCGCCAGCAGCGGGTGGGTGCCTTCGGTGGGAAACAGGTCCATTGCGCCGAAGCGGCGGGCGTCGTTGAAGGTGACGCGGGCGCCATTGCCCATGTGGAAGACCACGTGGTCGTGCTTTTCGGGCGCGGGATGGTCGTGGTGGAACTGGCCCAGCAAGGCGCCCGACACCAGCACGCGGCCCGACATGCCGAGGTGCCACAGGAGCGTTTCGCCCGTGGACAAGTCGGCCAGCAGGTATTTCGAGCGGCGCCGCAGCGCGGTGACGGTGGCGCCGGTCAAACGTTCTGCCATGCGGTCGGGCAGGGGCCAGCGCAGGTCGGGCCGGTTCACGTCGGCCCGGGCGATGGTGGCGCCTTCCATCACCGGCAGCAGGCCGCGGCGGACGGTTTCGACTTCGGGCAGTTCGGGCATCGCGCGTCTCCTTGGCCCTTGGTCGGGCTTTGCGGGCGCGGTGGCAAGGGGATGTGGGCAAGTGGCCCTTTGCCGCGCTGCCGCGCGGACCTATCTGGTTCCATGGCCTGCAGAACCCGTGTATCCCCGCGGGCGGGCCTTCAAGGGGCAGGGTGATGGACGACGATACGTTGGGCAAAGGCGGGGGCACGACGCATTTCGGGTTCCGCACGGTTCCCGAAGGCGAGAAGGCGGGGATGGTGCACGGCGTGTTTTCGCGCGTGGCCGGCCGCTATGACCTGATGAACGACCTGATGTCGGGCGGCGTGCACCGGCTGTGGAAGAATGCGATGATGGACTGGCTGGCGCCGCGGCCCGGCCAGCGCCTGCTGGACGTGGCGGGCGGCACCGGCGACATTGCCTTCCGCTTCCTGCGCCGCGCGGCCGGCGCCACGGCCACTGTGCTGGACATGACCGAAGGGATGCTGGTCGAGGGGCGCAAGCGCGCCGAGGCCGGGAACATGGCCGACCGGCTGACCTGGGTGGCAGGCGATGCGATGGCGCTGCCGTTTCCCGACAACAGCTTCGACGTGTACACCATTTCCTTCGGCATCCGGAACGTGACCCGCATTCCCGATGCGCTGCGCGAGGCGTACCGCGTGCTGCGGCCGGGCGGGCGGCTGATGGTGCTGGAGTTCAGCCGCATTCCGAACGACCTGATGCAATGGGCCTACGACCGCTATTCGTTCAACGTGATCCCGGTGATGGGGCAGGTCGTGGCGGGGGACCGGGAAAGCTATCAGTACCTGGTGGAATCGATCCGCAAGTTCCCCGATCAGGACTCGTTCGCGGGCATGATCCGCGCTGCCGGGTTCGGGCAGGTGAAGTACCGCAACCTGACGATGGGCGTGGCCTGCCTGCATTCGGGCTGGAAGCTGTGACCGGCGGATGAGGGGCCCGCACAATATTGTCCGCCTCGTGCGCACGCTGGCCACGCTGGAACGCACCGGCGCCATCGGCGTGCTTTTGGCGGCCTTCGAGGCGCCGACCGGGCTGCGCGCCGTGGCCCGCGTGCTGGGCTGGCCGTTCAAGTGGCTGGGCCACCGTGGCGACCCGGCGCTGCCGCCCGTCACCCGCGCGCTGACGGCGCTTGGCCCGGCCTACATCAAGTTCGGCCAGATCCTGTCGACCCGCCCCGACATTGTGGGCGATGAACTGGCGCAGCAGCTGAAGTACCTGCAGGACAAGCTGCCACCGTTTCCCACCGCCACCGCGCGCGACATGGTCGAGGCCGATCTGGGCGTGCATGTGGACGAAAGCTTTGCCGAATTCTCCGAACCGGTCGCCGCCGCCTCAATCGCGCAGGTGCATCATGCGCGGCTGGCCGAAGGCGGGCGGGAGGTGGCGGTCAAGGTGCTGCGGCCGGGCATTGCGCGGGCCTTCCGCCGCGACATCGACGCCTTCTACCTGACCGCCTGGACGATCCAGACGCTGGCGCCCATGGCCCGCCGCCTGCGCCCGATGGAAGTGATCGCGCATTTCGAAGGCGTGGTGATGGGCGAACTGGACCTGCGGCTGGAGAGCGCCGCGGCGGCGGAATTCGCGGCGAACACCGCGAAGGACAAGGGGTTCCGCGTGCCGGTGCCGGTGTGGCACCTGTCGGGGCGGCAGGTGATGACCATCGGCTGGGTCGAGGGCCTGTCGATGGCCGACAACGATGCGCTGGACGCGGCGGGCCATGACCGGCGCGAACTGGCGGGGCGGGTGCTGCAGCTATTCCTGAGCCACGCGCTGCGCGACGGCTATTTCCACGCCGACATGCACCAGGGCAACCTGAAGGTCGCGTCGGACGGGGACATTGTCGCCTATGACTTCGGCATCATGGGCCGCTTGGATGACTATACCCGCCGGGTCTATGCGGAAATCCTGATGGGCTTCATCCGCCGCGACTATCGCCGCGTGGCCGAGGTGCATTTCGAGGCGGGCTATGTGCCTGCCGACCGCGACATCGACGAGTTCGCGCGCGCGCTGCGGGTGGTGGGAGAGCCCATCTTCGGGATGGATGCCAACCGCATCTCGATGGCGCGGCTCTTGGCCTATCTGTTCGAGGTGACGGAGCGGTTCGGGATGCAGACGCGCACCGAGCTGATCCTGCTGCAGCGCACGATGGTGGTGGTCGAGGGCGTGGCGCGGTCGCTGGACCCGCAGGTGAACATCTGGACGGTCGCGCGGCCCGTGGTCGAGGGCTACATTGCCGACAACGTGGGGCCGAAGGCGCTGCTGCGCGATCTGGGGCGCACGGCGCTGGTGCTGATGCGGTTCGGCCCGAAGCTGCCGGGGCTGGTGGAAGAGCGGCTGCTGCGGCCCGCCCCGCCGCCTACCGCGCCGCCGCGCAGGCCCTGGATCGCAGCGCTGTGGTTCGCTGCCGGGGCTGCGGTGGCGTTGGCCGGTGTGGCCGTGGGCACGCTGATTTAACCCGGGTAGGCCGCCATCGGGGCTGCCGGGGCGGGCCTGGTCTCAGCCTCTGCCCGCGCGCCCCGTCCGGCCCCCTGTTTTATCTGCTTCGTGATGGCCTTGCACAGGGCCGCGCGCTGCAGCTTCAGAAACCGGCGGGCGGCCGGTTCGGTGGGATGGTAGGGGTCCTTGACGCGCCCCGTGTCCGAACGCCGGAAATTTGCGCGGTTGCCCAGGTTTTCGCGGATGGTGGCAGCGGTGATGCCGGGCACGAAGCTGCATTGGCTGTCCGATTCTGCAAAGGCGCGCGCGATATTGTCCTGTGCCTTTTGGCGCAGGTCGGCGGTGCGGCGGTCGTAAGGGGGGGCGGAGGTCATGAAGATGCAGGGCTGGCCCGGTGGCAGGTCGGCAGCCAGCGCGGCCACGTCCTGCCGCGCCGCCGCGGGGCTGCCGGCCCAGCGGTCGGCCGCGTTGCCCATCATGAAGAAGATCACCAGACGCGGGCGGTAGTAGCCATCGGCAAACAGCATTTCCAGTGGCGACCGGCCCGAGGCGCACAGGCCGAAGGGGCCCTTCCTGTCGCTGCCGATCTGCACATAGGGGTTCTTCCCTTGCGAAAGGGTGCCATAGACCCCGGCATTTACCCGCCAGGTGCGGTCCACGTCGCAGATCGCGGACTTGGCTTGCCGGGTGCGGCCGGTCCAGCTGTGGATGGCGCTGGAGCGCACGCCGATCACGCCGGTTGTCAAGTCCCGTTCCAACCCGCAGGTCCCGGCCATGGAACCCAGCAGGTCGACAAAGGCCCGACCCGCGCCGAAGCTGAGTTGCGAATCGCCCAGGACCAGCACGTCGGGGGTTTGCGGCGTTTCGGAGCGGGCGGAATGGGGGCTGCCGAAGGCAAGCAGCAGGCAGGCAACGAACAGGTGCAACAGTCGCATGGGTGGCGCTTTCGTCGGTTCCCGGGCCTGTTCGCCTGCGATGCACTCCGGGTTACAGGGTTCATGCCTTTTGGGTATAAGAGCTGGTGACCGGGGCGTGACGGCCCATGGCGCGGGGTCGTGGAGGGCGGTCAGGCCCAGGCGGCGTGTTCGGCCTGCACGGCGTCGGCGTAGCCGGGGTCGCCCCGCCGTGCGCGCCAGGCGCAGTGCGCGGCGATGCGCCAGTGCAGCAGCGGCGCAAGCAGGCGGTAACGGGCGACGCTGGCAGGGTTGCCGTAGGCGGCAAGGAATTCGGCGGTTTCGGCGGGGGTCAGGGGCGCGCCGCGGTAGAGAACCTGCATGGCGGGCGACAGGAACAGGGCCAGGTCTTCGGCCGGGTCGCCGGTGGCGGGGCATTGCCAGTCGATCAGCAGGGCGCGGGGGCCGTCGGTCAGGATGTTGCCCGGCACCGGGTCGCCGTGCAGCGGGGACGGGGCGGGGCAGGGCGGGACGACGGGGTCGGGCGGGGCGGGCCAGGGGGCGCCGATGGACGTGCCCTGGGCCAGGATGGCGGCGCTGCCGCCGGGGCGGCGGCGGAAGCCGGGCGGCGCGGGCAGCGCGTGCAGGCGGGCCAGAAGCCGCGCGGGGACGGCGGGGTCGTGCTGCCACGGCGTGCCGGGGGCATGCGCCCAGGCCAGCCAGTCGGCTCCCTCGGCCTGCCCCTGTGCCAGGTGGCGGGGCGCAAGGCCGTGCGGCGCGGCAAAGCGCAGTGCCAGGGATTCGTCCTTGGCGCTGTTGGGGAACAGCACAGAGGCCCCGGCAGGGTCGTACAGCTTGACCACCGCATCGCCCGTGCGCCACAGCCGGTTCACCCGACCGCCGTGCAGGGGCTGCCAGACGGTTTCCGCAGGAAGGCCCAGACGCGCGGTGGCGTCGCGGTGAAGGGCCGCGGGCGGGGGGGCAAGACGGGCGGAAGGCAGGGTCATGGCCGGGCACCCTAGGCGGAAACCGTGCCGGGGAAAATGCGCAACCGCCTGCCTTGCAAGGAAATGTTCGTTCCGGCGCGCCGGCTTTCCGCGATGCTGCCAGCGCAATGCTGCATCTGCGAAACAACAACCTTCCTGTTCGTTTATGTTCGCATCGCGCCAAAGCGAAAAATACTAAAGAATTAGTTTGACAGACTCGCACCAGATGTGCGGTATTGTTTCCGGGCTGATTGGAGGTTGGCCCCACGCTCTCAGGGAGGAGACAGGATGCGGAGATATCTTCTCTCCGCAGTGGCCGCTTGCGCGGTCATTGCGGGGGCCGGATCGGCGTTTGCCGATTCCGCTGCGGCCACGCGCTGGATCGAGACCGAATTCCAGCCGTCGACGCTGACCAAGGAACAGCAGCAAGCCGAGATGGACTGGTTCATCGAGGCGGCCAAGCCCTTCGCGGGCATGGAAATCAACGTGCTGTCGGAAGGCATTCCGACGCACAGCTACGAATCCACCGTGCTGACCAAAGCCTTCGAGGAAATCACCGGGATCAAGGTGAACCACCAGATCCTCGGCGAAGGCGAAGTCGTGCAGGCGGTTCAGACGCAGATGCAGACGAACCGGAACCTGTATGACGGATACGTCAACGACAGCGACCTGATCGGTACCCACGCGCGCCTGCAACTGGCCTACAACCTGACCGACCAGATGGCAGGCGGCTGGGCGGCGACCACGAACCCCGGCCTCGACCTGGCCGACTTCATGGGGATCAAGTTCACCACCGGGCCGGACGGCAAGCTGTACCAGCTGCCCGACCAGCAGTTCGCCAACCTGTACTGGTTCCGC
>CAZLIC010000134.1:0-7312 GCA_964559535.1 uncultured Rhodobacterales bacterium | reverse complement strand
CAGATTCCCCTTGAAGCTATAGTTGCTAGAGACATTAGGTTCCTGATTCGATGAAAGCAACTGCCCGCTCAGCGGCAGGAGGAATGACGATGTCGGAAGCTGCACGCGAAACATCCTGTGACTGGACGGTGACGGGCATGGACTGCGGGTCCTGCGCGACCAAGATCAAGGATGCGGTGGCGCGCCTGCCCGGGGTGAGCGGCGTCGAGGTTGGCATCATGTCGGAACGCCTGCGCCTGACGCTGGATGAGGCACAGACCGGGCGGGACAAGATCGAGAAGACCGTCCGTGCGCTTGGCTATGAGATTGCGCCGCGCGCCGCCGGTGCGAAGAAGGACTTCGTCTTGCCGGGGACCCAATCCGTACCTGAGCAGAGCGACATGTATCAAGATCATGATCACTCCGCCCACGCCGCCGCTGGCCACGATCATTCTGGTCACGACCACGGCCCTAATGCGGTCAGCACCAAGCGCGACGATAGCGGCCACGGCAGCCCCGGCCACGTTCATGACGACCCCGCCGACCGGGGCAAGCGCTGGTATCAGACCGCCAAGGGCAAGCTGGTCATCTTTACCGCCCTGCTGCTGGGTGCCGCCTGGGTCATCGAGTATCTTGCCCCCGAGATCGGTAAGTGGGCCTTCGTTGCCGCTTGCTTGATCGGCGTGGCCCCGGTGGCGCAGCGCGCCTTTGCGGCGCTGCGGATGGGTCAGCCCTTCACCATCGAAAGCCTGATGACCATCGCCGCCATCGGCGCGCTGTTCATCAATGCTGCCGAAGAGGCGGCGCTGGTGGTGTTTCTTTTCGCCGTGGGCGAGGTGCTGGAAGGCGTGGCCGCCGGCAAGGCGCGAGACGGGATCCGGGCGCTGGCCAATCTTGTGCCGAAGACGGCGCAACTCGTTACAGGTGACAGCACGCGCGAGGTTCCAGCCGCAAGCCTGTCTGTGGGCCAGACAGTCCTTGTCCGCCCAGGTGACCGGATTCCGGCCGATGGCGAGATCGTGGACGGCACTTCGGGCGTCGATGAAAGCCCGGTCACCGGGGAAAGCGTGCCCAAGACGCGCGGACCTGGGGATGCGGTTTTTGCCGGCGCAATCAACACCGAGGCGGCCCTGCGGGTCAAGGTGACCAAAGGCCCCGAAGACAACACCATCGCCCGCATCATCCGCCTTGTCGAAGAGGCCGAAGAGGCGCGCGCGCCGACCGAACGCTTCATCGACCGCTTCAGCCGCTGGTATATGCCCGCTATCGTCGCCATCGCGGCGCTGGTGGTGCTGGTGCCGCCGCTCGCCTTTGGCCAGCCCTGGGACACCTGGGTTTACCGTGGCCTTGCCCTTTTGCTGATCGGCTGCCCTTGCGCGCTTGTCATCTCGGTCCCCGCCTCCATCGCCTCGGCTATGTCCACCGGGGCGCGGCGCGGGCTGTTGATGAAGGGCGGTGCCGTGATCGAGGCGGCGGCGAAGGTGGATGTGGTGACCTTCGACAAGACCGGGACGCTGACCCATGGCCGCCCGCAGGTGACCGATGTGGTGCCGTTCGGGTCGACCACCGAAGCTGAACTTCTGGCCGTGGCGGCAGGCGTCGAGACCGGCTCAAGCCACCCGCTGGCGATTGCGATCCTGAACAAGGCCAAGGACGCGGGCGTTTCTGCGCTGCCCTCGCAAGACGCAAAGGCGCTGATGGGCAAGGGCGTTGTTGCAACCGTGGGCGGCGCTGCGGCCTATGTGTCATCGCCCCGCTACGCGATGGAGCATGGCGGGCTGGATGGCCTTAGCCTTCGGCAGGCAACGATCTTTGAAGAGGACGGCAAGACCGCCGTCGCCGTGTTCCGCGAGAAGGCCCCGCTCGGTCTGATCGCCATGCGGGACGAGCCGCGTGCGGATGCGAAAGACGCGGTGCGCCAGTTGACGGCCATGGGGGTGACTGCGGTGATCCTGACCGGGGACAACCCGCGCACGGCCGCTGCAATTGCCGGAGGCCTCGGCCTGAAGTTCGAGGCAGACATGATGCCGGAGGACAAGCTTGCCTACATCCGCAAGATCGGAAGTAAAGGCGGCGTGATGATGATCGGCGACGGCATCAACGACGCCCCCGCGCTGAAACAGGCAAGCGTTGGCGTGGCGATGGGATCGGGCACCGATGTGGCGCTGGAAACCGCCGATGCGGCCATTCTTCGCGACCGGGTGACCGACATTCCCGCCACGATCCGCCTGTCTCGCGCGGCGATGGCCAACATCCGCCAGAACGTGACCATCGCGCTTGGACTGAAGGCGGTGTTCCTCGTTACCTCGGTCTTTGGTCTGACCGGCCTCTGGATCGCGATCCTCGCCGACACCGGTGCAACCGTGCTTGTGACGCTAAACGCCCTGCGTCTGCTGCGGTTTAACCCGGAGCGCGAGGGCTGAGCAGATGATCTCCGGTTTTGGCTGGGCCGCGCTGGCCCTTCTTTTCGGCTATCTGGCGCTGTTCTTCTGGGGCAGCGCGCTGGCCGCAAAAGCAGCCGGTCGACCGGTCTGGTTGTTCGCCCGCGCCACAGGGCGCGACCGTCTGGCCGCCATCGGGTTCCGCGTGGCCTTTGCGCTGGCGTTCTTCGGGCCGCTCCTCTGGCTCGCCGTGCCAACGCTCCACAAGGTCGACCCGCTTTGGACCGAGGGGCGCGCCGCCCTCCTTGGCCTGATCGGGGTCTTTGTCGCGGGGCTTGGCGCGATGGTGGCCTTTGCCGCCCAGATGTCGATGGGATCATCCTGGCGCGTCGGCGTGGTCGGCGGCGAGACCGGCGATCTGGTCTCGGGCGGGCTTTACCGGTTCAGCCGCAACCCGACCTTTGTGGGGCAAGCGGCACTGCTGGCAGGTGTTGCGATGGCGGTTCCCTCTCTCCCTACAGTGCTCGCCCCGGTCCTGTTTCTCTGGTCGGCCAGCACGCAAGTGCGGTCCGAAGAGGCCGCTCTGCGCATGGCAATCGGGCCGGACTATGATCGTTACGCCGCGTCGGTCCCACGCTGGATCGGCAGGAAGAGCAAGGCAGCGGAATGACAAGGGTGATCCTGATTTCGCTGATTGCTGCTGCAGTCGTGGCAGACCAGTTGACCAAGGCCGCAGCGCTGTCGCTGCTGTCGCAGGGGACTGCGGTCCCTGTCCTGCCAGGCTTCAACCTTTCCCTCGGGTTCAATACCGGCGCGAGCTTTGGCATGATGGGCGGGTTCATGGCAGGTAAGCCCCTTCTGATGGCGGCGCTGACGGGCGCGCTGACCATCGCCTTCGCCGTCAGGGCATTCCGGGCGCAACATGCTTTGGAAAGAGCAGGCTTTGCACTGGTCGTGGGCGGGGCGCTTGGCAATATCATCGACCGGCTTCGGCAGGGTGCCGTGACCGATTTCCTTGACGTTTACTGGCGCGACTGGCACTGGCCCACGTTCAACGTCGCAGATATTGCGATCACTCTGGGCGCGGTATTGATCCTTGCTGCCTCTCTCCCCCTTCGTCGCCGCAAGGAGCCGCTTCTTGACCAAAGCTGACCCGCAAACCCTGTCGCGCGACGACCTTGCCCTGACGGCCGCCTTCCTGATTGCGCTGGCGGCCACGCTTGGTGCGCTCTTCATCGGAGAGGTGCTGGGTCAGATGCCCTGCACGCTCTGCTGGTATCAGCGCATCGCCATGTTCCCGTTGGTGACGATCCTTGGCCTGTCGCTCTGGCGTGGGGACGGGTTGGCGCGCGCCTACGGCTTGCCGTTGGCCCTCGCCGGACTCGCACTTGCGGCATGGCATTCGGGCCTGTACGCAGGGATCCTGCCCGCACCGATCGTGCCCTGCACGGAAAATGGCCCCTCCTGCACCGGCGAGGCGCAGATGATCCTTGGCCTCCCGATCCCCTATCTCTCAGCGGTCGCCTTTGCGGCGATCCTTGCCTGTCTTCTCTTGCCGAAAGGACATCGACCATGAACCGCCGCACCCTTCTGATCGGGGCCTCTGCCCTGGGGCTCGCCGCCTTTGCCGGTGCGGCCACCTTGATTTTCCGCCGTCGGGAAGCCGAACAGGCCGCCGCGCAGGCAGTCGCGAACACCGACGGGCCGGGTTTCGATCCGGCCATCCTGATCCGGGCGAATTCGCCAACTCTCGGGCCGGCAGACGCGCCGGTCACGCTGGTCGAGTTCTTCGATCCTTCCTGCGAGGCCTGTCGCGCTTTCCACCCGATCCTCAAGCGCCTGCGCGGGACGTTCCAGACCGAATTGCGCATCGTGATGCGGTACACGATGTTCCATCAGGGGTCCGACGAGGCGGTGCGCATCCTGGAAACCGCCCGGGTCCAGAAGAAGTTCGAGCCGATCATGGACCTGCTGCTGGAACGCCAGCCCGAATGGGCCAAGGATGGTGCACCCAACCTGGATCTTGCCTGGCAGATCGCCGGAGAAGCCGGGCTTGACCTTGCCAAGGCCAAGGTGGACCGCGAACTTCCGGGTATCGTCGCCATCATCAATCAGGACAATGCCGACGTGAAGGCCGCAGGGATCAATGCGACGCCGACCTTCTTCATCAACGGCAAGCAGTTGCTGCGCCCCGACGAAAAGGCGCTTTATGATGCCGTGCGCCGCGAACTTGGTCAGGGCTGATGGGCACGCCCTCCGGCCTCGGTCGACGCGCGTTTGTGATCGGGGCCTCCGCGCTCGGGCTCACCGCCTTTGCGGGCGGTGTAATGCTCTTGAACCGTCGCCGCACGGCCAAGCCAGAGGCGGCGGCCGCCGCCACGCCAACTGAGGAACAGGCGGTTCTGGTCCGTGACTACTCCCCCAGCTTTGGCCCCGCCGATGCGCCCGTCACACTTGTCGAGTTCTTTGACCCCTCTTGCGAGGCCTGCCGTGCCTACCACCCTGTGGTGCAGGAAATCCGGCGGCAGTTTCCGACCCAGGTCCGCGTCGTGCTCCGCTACACCGTCTTCCATGAAGGCTCGGATGAGGCCGTGCGTATCCTCGAGGCCGCGCGGATGCAGGACATGTTCGAGCCGGTGCTGGATGCACTTCTGGAACAGCAGCCTGGCTGGGCTGTGCATGGCTCACCCGAGATGGATGTGGCCTGGGAGATTGCCGGGGCTGCGGGTCTCGATCTCGAAAAGGCCGAGACGGACCAGTTCTTTCCGGGAATCACTGGCATCCTCAATCAGGATGCGGCCGACGTGGAAGCCTTGGCTATCCGCCAAACGCCAACCTTCTTCCTTAATGGCAAACGGCTGGAGAATTTCAGCGCCGACAGCCTCATCGCCGATGTGCGGTTCGCGGTCGAGAATAGCTGACGGCCTTTAGGACCGGTTGGCGAAGGCCGAAAACAGGGCCAGCGTCCGCTCGCTGACATGGTGCTCGATGCCTTCGGCATCGCGTTCCGCTGTCTCGGGGTCAAGGCCGAGGCTGATGAGAAAGCGCAAGACGATCTCGTGCCGACGCCGGCATTCTTTGGCCAGCGCGCGGCCCGCGTCTGTCAGAAAGACCGACCGATACTTCGCGCGGGTGATCAGCCCCTCGCGCGCGAGACGGTCCAGGGTCTTGCTCACGGTCGGCACCTTCACGCCAAGCCGGGCGGCGATGTCCACCGGGCGCGCCTCGTCCTGATCGTGGATCAGTTCGGCGATCAGTTCGACGTAGTCCTCGGCCAGTTCATTGCGCCGGGCTTCGCGCACACCCTGAAACGCCTCGGCGCGCAGGTCCGCGGGCCGGTCATCCGACGTGGCATGGGTTTCAGGATCTAACTCTGTCATCCGTTCAGTGTCGCACGGGATGGATTGACAAGTAAAGGCGCGGGGCAGAATGTTAGCAGTGTCTAACTTTGCGCGCCGCGTCTTGTCGGGCGTGATCAAGCCGGGAGTGCCAAGAGCCATGACGACCAATGCCTGGCGGCAGGAAAGCGAGACCCCCTCCCTTTCCGAAGTCTTCCGCACCATCGCGGTCGGAAACGGTGGCACCAGCCGGTTCCGGCGCTTCCTGGCCTTCGTCGGTCCCGGTTATCTGGTGGCCGTGGGCTACATGGATCCCGGCAACTGGGCGACCTCGCTCGCGGGTGGGGCTGCTTTTGGCTATACGCTGCTGTTTGTCGCGCTTTTGTCGAACATCATGGCGATCCTGCTGCAATCGCTGTGTGCCCGGCTGGCGGTCGCCTCGGGTCGCGATCTGGCGCAGGCCTGCCGCGATGCCTTTCCGAAATGGATGTCGGTTCCGCTTTGGGTCTTCGCCGAGCTTGCGATTATTGCCACCGACCTCGCCGAAGTGATCGGCACGGCCATCGGCCTGAACCTTCTTTTCGGCATACCGCTGGAAATCGGCATCTTCATCACCGCCGCCGACGTGTTCCTGATCCTGTGGCTGCAGAACAAGGGCTTTCGCTGGATCGAGGCGCTGATCATTTCCCTGATGGCGCTGATCGCCGCCTGTTTCGTCGTGCTCATCGCGCAGGCCGATCCGGTCTGGGGCGAAGTCATCGCAGGCTTTGCCCCAAGCCGCGAGATCTTCAACAACCCGACGATGCTCTACCTCGCGCTTGGCATCATCGGCGCGACGGTCATGCCGCATAACCTCTACCTGCATTCGGGCATCGTACAGACCCGCGCCTTCGGGCTTGATCTTCCGTCCAAACGCGAGGCGCTGAGGTTGGCGACCTGGGACAGCACCATCGCCCTGATGTTCGCGCTGACGATCAATGCCTCAATCCTTATCCTTGCTGCCGCAGCGTTCCATACCGTCGGGCAAAACGATGTGGCCGAGATCGACAAGGCGCATCTGTTGCTGGAGCCCTTACTCGGCTCGTCGCTCGCGCCGGTCCTGTTCGGCGTAGCGCTTTTGTGCGCGGGGCTGAACTCCACTGTCACCGCCACAATGGCCGGACAGATCGTGATGGAAGGTTTCATCAACCTGCGCATCGCCCCTTGGGCGCGACGCCTGATCACCCGGGGCCTTGCCATCATCCCGGCGATCTTCGTGATCCTGCTCTACGGCAGCGGCGGCGTAGGCGAACTGCTGATCCTCAGCCAGGTCGTGCTGTCGTTCCAGCTTCCCTTCGCCATTGTGCCCTTGGTGATGTTCACCGCCAGCCGCGCCAAGATGGGCGAACTGGTCGCCCCCCGCTGGCTGACCGGCCTTTGCTGGCTGATCGCCGCCGTGATCATCGTGCTGAACGTGAACCTGTTGTCGACCGTGCTATTGGGCTGAGGACACTTGACCTAGCGAAAACAAGCAAACTTCAGCCCGCCTTCCGCCCAGCTTTCGGGCGACGTCAGCCTGATGGCCTGCTGCCGGTTTGGTGGACAGCAGGTTAAGCTAGCATAGCGCGGGCCTCG
>CAZLIC010000133.1:0-7317 GCA_964559535.1 uncultured Rhodobacterales bacterium | reverse complement strand
CCGCCGGGCCGCGCCGCAGGCTGGCCCATGGGCGCAGCCCATGTGGCAGCCGAGGGCGGGGTGCGCGGTTGCCGCGGCGGGGTGCGATGAAAGTCGTGCTTGTCTCGGCCGTGGCGCTGATCGACGCCGACGGGCGTGTGCTCTTGGCACAGCGCCCGGAAGGCAAGTCGATGGCCGGGTTGTGGGAGTTTCCGGGGGGCAAGGTGGAACCCGGCGAAACGCCCGAGGCAGCATTGGTACGCGAGTTGCACGAGGAACTGGGCATCGACACCTGGACCTCCTGCCTGGCACCGCTTTGCTTTGCCAGCCACAGCTACGAGACGTTCCACCTGCTGATGCCGCTGTTTGCCTGCCGCCGCTGGCAGGGCACCCCCCTGCCCCGCGAAGGCCAGCGGCTGGCCTGGGTTGCCCCCGCCCGCCTGCGCGACTATCCCATGCCCCCCGCCGACCTGCCGCTGATCCCGGTCTTGCGCGACTGGTTGTAGCCGCCGGGATGCATCCCGGTACTGGGGGGAACCTTCCCCGGCTTTTCCCCGTGCCACCGGCGCCGGCGCCACCTGCCGGCGTGATTCGCGCCAGCACCCGGCGGGCCATCGCGCGGATCCGACCCGTTGCCCGGTGGTTCCCTTGAGTCGCCCCGTGCAGGTCTGCCCGATGCCCGCATTTTCTCCCGCAGACGCGAAATTCCGGCCTGCATCGAAATGGCGGCGCCATCTGTGGTTGCAGAACAGGCAGTTGCCAAATTATCAGACCGCCTGTTCTTTAGTCTGGGTGCAAAATTTCTTGATGGAAAAGTGACGATTTCAAGATAGTTTGTTTCCAAGGACGGGGGAGAGTGTCCGATGCTACGAACGATCACGCTTGGAAGTTGTGTTTCGGTGCAGGGGTTGGTCGTCGGCCAGATGGCTGACGGGCGGCTTGAGGTGCGGGTGGACGAGAAGACCTTCGTGGGCTTTCCGGTGCCGGCCGTGGGCGCGGTGATGGCGGCGCGCGGCACACCGGGCTGATCCGCCCGCGCGGATACAGACGCACGGGCCTCCTGCGGCAGGTCCGCAACTTGAACAAAAAGCCGGGCCAACGGCCCGGCTTTTGTTTTTCCTGCGCGGCGGCGCGGTGGATCAGTCCAGCTTGCGCTGGACCTCCTCGCGCTCGAAAATCTCGATCACGTCGCCCGGGCGCATGTCGTCATAGCGCTCGAACGCCATGCCGCATTCCTGCCCCACCGGCACTTCCTTGACCTCGTCCTTGAACCGCTTGAGCGTCTTCAGGGTGCCCTCGTGGATCACCACGTTGTCGCGCAGCAGGCGCACGCCGGCCGAGCGACGCGCCACACCTTCGGTCACCTGGCAACCTGCCACGTTGCCGACGCCGGTGATCTTGAACACCTCGAGGATCTTCGCGTAGCCGATGAAGGTTTCGCGCACTTCGGCCTTCAGCAGGCCCGAGGCGGCCTTCTTGATGTCGTCGATCAGGTCATAGATGATCGAGTAGTAGCGGATCTCGACGCCCTTCTGCTGCGCCGCGGTACGCGCCGTGGCGTTGGCGCGCACGTTGAACCCGATCACCGGCGCCCCCGAGGCCTCGGCCAGGATGACATCGCTGTCGGTGATGGCGCCCACGCCGGAATGCAGCACGCGCACGCGCACCTCTTCGTTGCCCACCTTCTCCAGCGCCTGCACGATGGCCTCGGACGACCCCTGCACATCGGCCTTCACCAGCACGGGCAGTTCGGTGACCGACTGGTCGGCCTTGGCCTTGGCCATCAGCTGTTCCAGCGTGGTCGCCGCACCCGCCGCGGCGCGCTTGTCGCGCGACGCCTTCTCGCGGTAGTCGGCGATTTCGCGCGCCTGCGCCTCGGTGTCCACGACGTTCAGCGTGTCGCCCGCCGACGGCGTGCCCGACAGGCCCAGCACCTCGACCGGCACCGACGGCCCGGCTTCCTCGATGCGGTTGCCCTTGTCGTCGATCAGCGCGCGCACCTTGCCCCAGGTTTCGCCGACGACAAAGATGTCGCCGCGGCGCAACGTGCCGTGCTGCACCAGGACAGTGGCCACCGGCCCCCGGCCCACGTCCAGCTTGGCCTCGATCACCGCACCCTGCGCCGAACGCGCCGGGTTGGCGCGCAGTTCCAGGATTTCCGCCTGCAGCGCGATGGCTTCCAAGAGGTTGTCCAGGCCCTTGCCGGTCAGCGCCGACACCTCGACGTCCTGCACTTCGCCCGACATCTGTTCCACCACGACTTCGTGCTGCAACAGGTCGGTCCGCACCTTCTGCGGATTGGCCGACGGCTTGTCGATCTTGTTGATGGCCACGATCATCGGCACCTTGGCGGCCTTGGCGTGGGCAATCGCCTCGATCGTCTGCGGCATCACCGCGTCATCGGCCGCCACCACCAGCACCACGATATCGGTCACCTGCGCACCGCGGGCACGCATCGAGGTGAAGGCCGCGTGGCCGGGTGTATCGAGGAAGGTGATGACATGGCCGTTCGAGGCCGTCACCTGATAGGCCCCGATGTGCTGGGTGATGCCGCCCGCTTCGCCCGACACCACGTTGGTCTTGCGGATGGCGTCCAGAAGCGAGGTCTTGCCGTGGTCGACGTGGCCCATGATCGTCACGATGGGCGGGCGCGGTGTCAGGTCCTCGTCGCGGTCCTGCACCGTGTCGATGGCCTGTTCCACGTCGGCGTCGGTCACGCGCACGGCGCGGTGGCCGAACTCCTCGATCACCAGTTCGGCGGTGTCGGCGTCGATGGTCTGGTTCATGGTGACCATCATGCCCATCTTCATGAGCGACTTGACCACGTCCGCGGCCCGTTCGGCCATGCGGTTGGCCAGTTCGCTGACGACAATGGCCTCGGGCAGCTGCACATCGCGCACCTGCTTTTCGGGCTTCTGGTTGAAGCCCATGGCCTTGGCGCGCGCCTTCTCCTGCTTGCGCTTCATCGCGGCCAGGCTGCGTGTGCGTCCGCCTTCGCCATCCAGCGCGGCGGTCAGGCTGAGCTTGCCGGTACGGCGCGCCTCATCGCCGCGCTTGGCCGCGCGGTCTCGGTCGCCGCTGCGGTCATCGCGGTCGCGCTCGCCCTTGCGGGGCGGCAGGCCGGGCTTGGCGCCGGGCGGGGCGGCACGCTCTTCGGTTGTGGCGGCCGGGCTGGCCGCGGAACGAGACGGCGCAGCAGGGGCCGCGGGCGGCTCGGCGGCGGCCTTCTTGGCCTCTTCGGCGCGGCGCGACTGCGCCTCGGCCTCGGCCTTGACGCGCTGTTCTTCTTCGGCCTTGGCCTTCTGCGCGGCCTCACGCTCGCGCTCCTCGCGCTCGCGTGCCTCGATCTCGTCGCGCTTGCGCTGACGTTCCTCTTCGCGTGCCTTGTCCTCGGCGGCGCGGCGGATCGCGTCCTCGGCTTCACGCGCCTTGGCTGCGCGAAGCGCCGCAAGGCGCCGTTCCATCTCGGCATCGGAAATGCCCGCAGGACGTTTGGACGGGTCGCCAAGATGCGGTGCCGCCGTCACCGGACCACCCGGAACCGGCGCACCCGGCTTGCCGGGCACCGGCATCACGACGCGCTTGCGTCCCTTGATCTCAACCGCCACACTCTTCGTCCGGCCGTGGCTGAAGCTTTGCTTCACCTGACCAGGACGCGGCGCACTGCCGCCAAGTCCGAGGGGTTTCTTGCCGTCGGTATCAGTCATCAAGCCTTCTGTTCCTTCCCGGCGGACCTGCCACCGTCACGGCCGTTCGGCGCAATACTGCGCATTCCGGCCAATCTTGCCGCTTCCTCTACAGCACGTTCTGCGAGTCTTCCAGCCGCAAGCGCGGCGTGTATCGCACGTTCACGCGCGAAGGACAAACCCAATTCCCCGGACGTCAGGCAGCCGATCAGCGTTTCCGGGCCGTCGGGCGGATAGAGCTTGCCCTTGCCCCGTTCCGACCCGTCGCTGGCCTGAATCAGGACAGCGGCCTGCCCCGTCTCCAGCCAGCCCTTCACCTTCTCGAAGCCGGTCACCGCCTCGCCTGCCTTGCGTGCCATCGACACCGTTTCGGTCAGCCGCCGCACCAGCGCCGCCTCCACCGTATCGGCCAGCCCGGCGGGCACCGTGACCGGTGCCTTGGCCGCCCGCGAAAACAGCCCCTTGGTCGCTGCCCTTTCAATGGCGGCGCGATTGGCCGAGACATAGATACCGCGCCCCGGAAGGCGACCGGCCACGTCCGGCACCACCGTGGCTTCCGGCCCGATCACAAAGCGGACAAGCCCTGCCTTGGGCTGGCTCTCTCCGGTGGCAATACAGCGCCGCTCGGGGTCGTCCCTGTCCTTTTCGCGCCCGCCCCGCGCCATTGCGCCGGTCTCCCCGGGGCTTCCGGCGCCCGTCAGGCGCCGGCCTCCTCGTCTTCGGCCGCGTCCTCGTCAGCCGCCATCTCGGTGGGGTCAACCCAGCCCAGCATCACGCGTGCGGTCATGATCAGATGCTGCGCCTCTTCCAGCGACATCTCGTACTTTTCCAGGATGCCCTCGTCCTTCTTGCGCTGGCCGTTCTCGGTGGTCCAGCCGCCGGCCAGTTCCCAGTCGGCGCAGGTGGCAAAGTCTTCCAGCGTGCGGATGCCTTCCTTGCCCAGCGCCTCCAGCATCTGCGGCGTCAGCCCCTCGTACTCGATCAGGCTGTCTTCCACACCCGCGGCCCGTGCGGCCTCCAGCGCCTTGCGGCTCTGCTCTTCCAGGTATTCCTGTGCGCGGGTCTGCAGTTCCGAAGCCGTGCCCTCGTCGAAGCCGGCGATGCTCAGCAGCTCGTCCATCTCGACATAGGCCACCTCTTCCAGATTGGTGAAGCCTTCGGCCACCAGAAGCTGCGCCATCATCTCGTCCACGTCCAGCGTGTCCATGAACAGCTTGGTACGCTCGGCAAACTCGGCCTGGCGGCGGGCCGATTCGTCGGCCTCGGTCAGGATGTCGATGTCCAGGCCGGTCAGCTGCGACGCCAGCCGCACGTTCTGCCCGCGCCGCCCGATGGCCAGCGACAGTTGTTCATCCGGCACCACCACCTCGATCTTCGAGGCATCCTCGTCGAACACCACCTTCGACACTTCGGCGGGTTGCAGCGCGTTCACCAGGAAGGTCGCCACATCCTGATTCCACGGGATGATGTCGATCTTCTCGCCCTGCAGTTCGTTCACCACGGCCTGCACGCGGCTGCCCCGCATGCCGACGCAGGCGCCGACCGGGTCGATCGAGTTGTCATAGCTGATGACGGCGATCTTCGCGCGGCTGCCCGGGTCACGCGCCACGGCCTTGATCTCGATGATGCCGTCATAGATTTCCGGCACCTCCATCTTGAACAGCTCGGCCATGAACTGCGGGTCCGTGCGGCTCAGGAACACCTGCGGCCCGCGCGGCTCGCGCCGGACGTCCTTGATGTAGCAGCGGATGCGGTCGCCGATGCGATAGCTTTCGCGCGGCAGCTTCTCGTTGCGGCGCAGCACGCCCTCGCCCCGGCCGACATCGACGATGACGTTGCCGTATTCCTCGCGCTTGACCTGGCCGTTGATGATGGTGCCCTTGCGATCCTTGAACTCGTCGAACTGGCGGTCGCGTTCGGCCTCGCGCACCTTCTGCAGGATCACCTGCTTGGCCGATTGCGCGGCGATGCGGCCCAGATCCACCGGCGGCACCGCCTCGTGGAAGGCATCGCCGATCTCGGGCGTGGATTTCGTCACATCCAGCCGCACGCCGCCGCGCAGCCAGTATTCGTCACGGCCCGCCTTGGGTTCGGCGAAATAGGCCTTGGCCTGCGCCAGGGTGAACTGCGCCTGATAGTTTTCCACGGCGTCATCGGCCACAATCGTGCGCACGCGGGTAAAGGCCGCGCGGCCGGTCTTGCGGTCGATCTTCACATGGATGTCCATCTCGGCGCCGTACCGGCTCTTGGCGGCCCGGGCGAGGCTGTCCTCCATCGCCTGGATCACCAGGTCGGCGTCGATCATCTTCTCGCGCGCCACCGCATCGGCGGTCTGCAAGAGTTCCAGCTGGTTGGCAGAGGTGATGGCCATCGGAAGTTCCCCCTAGTGTCTGGTTTCCGGGGCGTCTTCGTCCCCGTCTGACTTGTCGTCGTCTTCGGTCTCGGTTGTCTCTTCGATCTCGTCGAACTGCGCCGGGTCGATGCCCGCGGCCTTTTTCTGGCGCAGCATCTCGGCGATCAGGTCATCCGTCAGGATCAGCTTGGCATCCGACAGCCAGTCGAACCGCAGGCCGATGGTCACCGGGGCGCCCTTGTCCTCGATCTCGATCAGCACTTCCTCGCCCTCGGTGCCCTGCAGGGTGCCGCGGAACTTGCGGCGGCCGTCGATCAGCTCGGTCGTCTCGATGCGGGCTTCCCAGCCCTGCCAGACATCGAAATCCTTCAGCCGGGTCAGCGGGCGGTCGATGCCGGGCGAGGAGACTTCCAGCACATAGGCGTCTTCCAGCGGGTCCTCGACATCCAGCACCGCCGACACGCCAGTCGAGATGCGGCCGCAGTCATCGACGTCGATGCCGCCCTCGGGCTTGTCGGCCATGATTTGCAGGATGCGCCGCTGCCCGCCCATCAGGCGGATGCGCACCAGCTCGAACCCCATGCCTTCGATCACCGGTTGCACGATGTCGGCCAGGCGGCGGTCGATGGCGGTCTTGGCGATCAGGTCGGTCACGGGAGGGGCTTTCGAGGGGGGTGGGCGCAAAACAAAAAACGGGCCGCAGCGGCCCGTTCTTTCAGGTCGGTGGCGCCGGGGGTGGAGGCCGGAACCGCTGTTCACAGGGATATAGCCCCCTGCGCCCTTCGGCGCAAGGGGACCCTGCCCGCTGTTTCAATGCCCCAGGATCTGGCTCAGGAACAGCTTGGTCCGGTCGCTTTTCGGGTTGCGGAAGAACTCGAAGGGTTCGTTCTGTTCCACGATCTGGCCCTGGTCCATGAACACCACGCGGTTCGCCACGGCCTGGGCAAAGCCCATCTCGTGCGTCACGCACAGCATGGTCATGCCCTCTTCCGCAAGGCTGATCATGGTGTCCAGCACCTCCTTGATCATCTCGGGGTCCAGAGCCGAGGTCGGTTCGTCGAACAGCATGATGCGCGGCTTCATGCACAGCGACCGTGCGATGGCCACGCGCTGCTGCTGACCGCCCGACAGCTGGCCTGGGTACTTCAGCGCCTGCTCGGGGATCTTCACCTTCTTCAGGAAGTGCATCGCCACTTCCTCGGCCTCTTTCTTGGGTGTCTTGCGCACCCAGATCGGCGCCAGCGTGCAGTTTTCAAGAATGGTCAGGTGCGGGAACAGGTTGAAGTGCTGGAACACCAT
>CAZLIC010000132.1:0-7403 GCA_964559535.1 uncultured Rhodobacterales bacterium | reverse complement strand
TGGGGCCGGGGATCAACTTCGTGGTGCCGTTCCTGGACCGGGTGGCGCACAAGATTTCGGTGCTGGAGCGGCAGTTGCCCAATGCCAGCCAGGACGCGATCACCGCCGACAACGTGCTGGTGAAGGTGGAAACCAGCGTGTTCTACCGCATCACCGAGCCGGAAAAGACCGTGTACCGCATCCGCGACGTGGATGCAGCGATTGCCACCACGGTGGCCGGCATCGTGCGCTCCGAGATCGGCAAGATCGAACTGGATCAGGTGCAGTCGAACCGGGCGCAGCTGATTGACCGGGTGCGTGAACAGGTCACGGCGATGGTGGACGACTGGGGGGTCGAGGTCACGCGGGCCGAGATCCTGGATGTGAACCTTGACGAAGCGACGCGGGCGGCGATGCTGCAGCAGCTGAACGCCGAACGCGCGCGGCGGGCGCAAGTGATGGAAGCGGAAGGGAAAAAGCGGTCCGTCGAGCTGGCGGCCGACGCCGCCCTCTATGCGGCCGAGCAGGAGGCCAAGGCGCGGCGTGTCACTGCGGATGCCGAAGCCTATGCCACCGGCGTGATCGCAACGGCGATTGCCGGGGGTGGGCTGGAGGCGGCGCAGTTCCAGATCGCGCTGAAGCAGGTCGAGGCGCTGACGGCGGTGGGCACCGGGCCGGGCAAGCAGATGCTGCTGGTGCCATCGGCCGCCATCGACGCGTTTTCCAACGCGTTCGCCATGCTGAAGGGAAAGGCCTGAGCCATGTGGGGCGTCTGGTGGGCGTGGATCGCCGCAGGGTTCGTGATCGGCATCGTTGAACTGGCGCTGCCGGGGTTCATCTTCCTGGGATTTGCCGGCGGGGCCATGGTGGTGGGCGTGCTCCTGGGGCTGGGGCTGGTTGGGGGCGAGAGCCTGTCGCTGCTGTTGATGATCTTCGCCTTCGCTTCGCTGCTGGTTTGGGGCGGGCTGCGGCTGGCCATCGGCACCAAGCCGGGGCAGGTGAAGCTGTGGGAAAAGGACATCAACGACTGAGTTGCGCCCTTGCCCCGCACGGCACGCGCACCGGCGCCGCGCAGGGCATGGGCTAAAAGGTCAGCCGCCCATGCGTTCCACGATCACCGCAATCCCCTGCCCGCCGCCGATGCACATGGTGGCCAGGCCATAGCGCCCGCCGGTGCGCGCCAGTTCGTGCACCAGTTTCGTCAGGATGATCGCGCCCGAGGCGCCCACCGGGTGGCCCAGCGCAATGGCGCCGCCGTTGGGGTTGGTCTTCTCGGCCGGAAAGCCCAGCCGGTTCGCCACGGCGCAGGCTTGGGCCGCGAAGGCCTCGTTCGATTCGATCACGTCAAGGTCGGCCACCGTCAGCCCCGCCCGTGCCAGCGCCTGCTGCACGGCAGGCACCGGGCCCAGCCCCATCACCCGCGGCGCCACGCCGCCCAGTCCGGTGGCCACGATCCGCGCGATGGGCGCCAGCCCCGACAGGTCGGCCTTGGCCGCATCCATCAGCACCAGCGCCGCCGCGCCATCATTGATGCCGCTGGAATTGCCCGCCGTCACCCCGCCGTCCTTGCGGAACACCGGCCGCAGCGCGGCCATGTCGGCCAGCGTGGCGCCAGGGCGCACGTGCTCATCGGTGTCGAAGGCCACCTCTTGCCGGCCCTTCTTCACCATCAGCGGCAGGATCTGCCCCCTGAACCGGCCCTCGGCGATGGCCTGCGCCGCGCGGCGGTGCGATTCCACGGCAAAGGCATCCTGCGCGGCGCGGTCAATGCCATCCTCGGCGGCAATGTTTTCAGCCGTGACGCCCATGTGGCCGTTGCCGAACGGGTCATGCAGGGCGCCCAGCATCATGTCCACCGCCGCAAGGTCGCCCATCTTCTGCCCGGCACGGCCCTGCATCACCAGATGCCCGGCGCGGCTCATGCTCTCCACGCCGCCCGCCAGCGCCACATCGGCATGGCCCAGCACGATCTGTTCCGCCGCCGTCACCACTGCCTGCAACCCGCTGCCGCACAGCCGGTTCAGTGTCAGCGCCGGAGAGGTCTCGGGCACCCCGGCGCGGATCGCGGCGACGCGGCTGATGTACATGTCTTCCGGCGCGGTGTGGATGACATTGCCGAACACGGTAGTCCCCACCTGGGCGGCGTCCACGCCCGCCCGCGCAATGGCCTCGGCTGCCACGGCAGCGGCCAGGCCCGTGGGCGCGTGGCCCGCCAATGCGCCCCCGAAGGTGCCGATGGCGGTGCGGACGGCGGACAGGATGACGACGGGGCGGGTCATGGCGGCTTCCTTTGGTTGCGGCTAATCTTGACGTAGCAGCCGGGCGGGCAGAGTCGCAACGCTGCCCGCACGTCACGGGAGGGTGGCATGGCACTGACGGCAGACCTGACGGGGCATGTGGCCCTGGTGACCGGCGCCTCGGGCGGGCTGGGCGCGGGCTTTGCCCGCACGCTGGCCGCAAACGGCGCCACGGTGGTGCTGGCAGCCCGGCGGATGGACCGGATGGAGCTTTTGGCAGCGGAACTGACGGCGATGGGTGTGGTGGCCATTCCGGTGGAAATGGATGTGACGGATGAGGCCAGCGTGCGCACCGCCTTTGACAGGGCGGTGTCGGCGGTGGGGGTTCCCGACGTCATCGTCAACAACTCGGGTATCGTGGGCAAGGCGGGGCGCGCGGTTGACCTGACGGCGGCCGAATTCGCGCAGGTGCTGGCGGTGAACCTGACCGGCGCGCACACCGTTGCCGCCGAAGTCGCCCGCCGCATCATCGCCGAGGGCTGCCCCGGCAGCATCATCAACATCGCCTCGATCCTTGGCCTGCGGGTGACGGCGGGGGTGGCGCCCTATGCGGCGTCGAAGGCGGCGCTGGTGCAGCTGACGCAGGCGCTGGCACTGGAATGGGCGCGCCACCGCATCCGCGTGAATGCCATCTGCCCTGGCTGGGTGGTGACGGACCTGAACCGCGAGTATCTGGCGTCTCCCGCCGGAGAAGAGACGAAACGCAACATCCCGCAGCGCCGCTTCGGCACGGTTGAGGATCTGGCGGGGCCGCTGCTGCTTCTGGCTGACGATGCCTCGTCCTGGATGACCGGCGCGGTGATTGCGGCAGATGGCGGACATCTGGTGAACGCGTTGTGAGCCTGCCCCCCGCCACCTTGCGGGCCGCCGCCACCGCGCTGTCCGGCGCTATGGGCAGGCACGTGCAGGTGACGGCGGCGCGCAAACTGTCGGGCGGGGCCATTCAGGAGAACTGGCGGCTTGATACCGATGCGGGGCCTGTGGTGCTGCGCCGCAACGCGCCTTCGGGCGTCACGCTCAGCCTGTCGCGCGGGCAGGAATTCGCCCTTCTGCAGGCCGCGCATGCGGCAGGCGTGACCGTGGCCGAACCCCTGGCGCTGATGCACGACCCCGTGCGGGGAGAGGCTGCGCTGTTGCGGTTTGTCGAAGGCGAGGCCCGGGGCGCGCGGCTGGTGCGCGACGCGGGGCTGGATGGCGCGGCAATGGTCCGGCAGGCCGGGCAGATCATGGCCCGCCTGCACGCCATCGCCCCGCCGCGCGCCGACCTGGCCTTTCTGCCTCCTCCCGCTGGCCCCGTCCTGCCCGCCCGGATTGCCGAACTGCGCGGACTGCTGGATGCGCTGCCCGACCCGCAGCCGGTGCTGGAACTGGGCCTGCGCCATCTGGAACGCCACTTGCCGGTGCCCGGTCCCGTGGTGCTTACGCATTGCGACTTCCGCACCGGCAACCTGATGGTGGATGCGGGGCGCATCGCCGCCGTGCTCGACTGGGAGTTCGCCCTCTGGGGTGACGCGCGCGAGGACCTCGGCTGGTTCACCGCCCGCTGCTGGCGTTTCGGCCGCGATGACCTCACCGCGGGCGGGCTTGGCAGCGAAGCCGACCTGATCGCTGGCTATGGCACGGCGATGGGCGACCTTAGTTGGTTCCGTTTGCTGGCCACGCTGCGCTGGGCCGTGATCGCCCTGCAGCAGGCCGAACGGCACCGGTCGGGGGGCGAGCGCTCGCTGGAACTGGCGCTGACGGCACATGTCGTGCCGCGGCTGGAACGCGATGCGCTGGACGGGGTGCAGAATGGATGACATCGCCGATCTTCTGGAAACCGCCGCCGCCACCCTGCGGGCCGAACTGATGGACGCCCTTCCGTCAGACCGCCGTTACTCTGCCGCCATGGTGGCCAGCGCCATGGCCATCGCCGCCCGCGCCCTGCGCTGCCCCATCCCCGCGCCAGACCGGGAAACAGACCGCGCCCTTGCCGCCGCCATCCGCGCCGGGCAGCACGACGATGACCCCGCGCTGTTCGCCACCCTGCGCGCCCGCGTGAACGCCCGCCTTGCCGTCAGCGACCCCGCTGCGCAGAGGACCCAATGACCGCCGAGACCGAAGCACTGCGCCGCCGCATTGCCGACTTCGTGGAAACCCGCATCCTGCCGGTCGAGGCCGATCGTGCGAACTGGGACGACCACGAGAATATCCGCCTCGACGTGCTGGGCGGCCTGCGCGACGAAGTGAAATCCGCAGGCCTGTGGGCACCGCAGATGCCGGTGGCGCGCGGCGGGCTGGGTGTGAATGTGGCCGCCATGGCCACGCTGTATGAGGAAATGGGCCGCTCGATCTTCGGCCCGGTCTGCTTCAACTGCGCCGCACCCGACGACGGCAACATGATCGTGCTGGAAAAGGTGGCGACCCCCGACCAGAAGCGAGACTGGCTGCAGCCCATCGTCGAGGGCCGCGTACGTTCCGCCTTCGCCATGACGGAACCCGCCCCCGGCGCCGGGTCCGACCCCTCGATGATGCAGACGGCCGCCACGAAGGAAGGCGACGACTGGGTGATCCGCGGCCGCAAGTGGTTCATCACCGGCGCCGCCGAGGCCGCGCATGTCATCCTGGTCGCCCGCACCGCGGATGACCCCCGCCGCGGCCTGACCGCCTTCCTGTTCCACAAGGACGACCCCGGCTGGCGCATCCTGCGCCGCATCCCGATCATGGGCCCCGAGGAACATGGCGGCCATTGCGAACTGGAATTCGACGGTCTGCGCATCCCCGACAGCAACCGGCTGATGGGCGTGGGCGAGGGGCTGAAGCTCACGCAGATACGCCTGGGCACGGCGCGGCTCACGCATTGCATGCGCTGGACGGGCATGGCGAAACGCGCGCTGGAGATCGCGGCGGCGCGGGTGGCAGGGCGCGAAAGCTTCGGCCGGCGGCTGGCCGAACGCGAGGGCGTGCAGTGGATGCTGGGCGAGGCGGCGCTGGCGGTACAGACGGGCCGCCTGTTGACCATGGACGCGGCCCGTCTGCTTGATACCGGCGATTTCGCGCGGAAAGAGGTGTCGATGGCCAAGATCGTGGTTGCCGACGCCCTGCACAAGGCGGTGGACACGGCGATCCAGTTGTGTGGCGCGCAGGGCTATTCGGGCGATACGGTGCTGGAATGGATGTACCGCTATGCCCGGCAGGCCCGGCTGGTCGACGGTGCCTCCGAGGTGCACAAGATGGTGCTTGCGCGGTCGCTGCTGGCCGAGGGCCGCGGGTTCTGGCGCCCGCTCTGACTGATCCGGCCAGAGGCAACCGGGCACCCCGCCCTCGGCTGCCACGGATGCCTGCGGCATCCGGGCCAGCCTGCGGCGCGGCCCGGCCGGGGGGTTTCACACCCCCCGGACCCCCCTGGGGTATTTGGGCAAGGGGAATCCACGATTCCGTGTCCGGAATGCCTTTCCATTCACCTTGTCCAAATACCCCGGGGGTCTGGGGGCAGAGCCCCCAGCGCTTTCCGCTGCGCCGACGCCTGGCGAATGAACGGGCCGCGTTGAAGCGGGGGGTGCGGGGGGCCTCCTCCGCTGGTCCGGGCCGCGCCGCAGGCTGGCCCAGGGGCCGCAAGGCCCCTGTGGCAGCCGAGGGCGGGGTGCCCGGTCAGACGATTCCGCCGCCCGCCCCGGCCACGCGCGGGCGCACGGCCGCGACCTGCGCGCGGTAGCCTGCGGCGCGGAATGTGGCCACCGGGTCGATGGCGCCGGCGCCGCGCAGGCGGGCCATGGCAAGGATCGGTTCCACATCGGTGCGGAAGGCGCGCTTCAGCGTCAGCGTTGCGGCCAGCGCGTCGCAGCTGTCCTGCGCCGCCCGCAGTGCAGTGCGGTCCACCAGCAGGGCCTGCGCAAAGGCGCGCTGCACCTCGGTGGCCGAGACCATCAGGCTTTCGATCGGGTCGGTCACGTTGTGGCTCTGGTCCAGCATGTGGGCGGGGTTGAAGCCTTCGCGTCCCTCGGCCTCGACCAGTTCGTTGAACACCAGGAACAGCCGGTAGGGGTCGATGCTGCCGGTATCCAGATCGTCGTCGCCGTATTTCGAATCGTTGAAGTGGAAGCCGCCCAGTTTCCCGCGCGAGATCAGGCGGGCCACGATCATCTCGATGTTGGTGTTGGGCGCGTGGTGGCCGAGGTCGACAAGGCAGAAGGCCTGCGGCCCCAGTTCCTGCGCGATCATGTAGCTGGTGCCCCAGTCCTGCACCACGGTGGAATAGAAGGCGGGTTCGTACATCTTGTGTTCGGTGAACAGCCGCCAGTCGGGCGGCAGGCCTGCATAGATGGCCTGCAGGCTGTCCATGTAGCGGTCGAACTGGCGGGTGAAGTCCTGTGCGCCGGGAAAGTTCGACCCGTCGCCCACCCAGACCGTCAGCGCCTTTGACCCCAGCGCGGCACCGATCTCAATGCATTCCAGGTTGTGCTCTACCGCCTGGCGCCGGACCGCGGTGTCGGCATGGCTGACGCTGCCGTGCTTGTAGCTCAGCCGTTGCTGCGGCTGGTCCTGGAAGGTGTTCGAGTTCATCGCGTCGAACCCCAGCCCGACCTCGGCCGCCTTGGCCAGAAGGTCGGCCGCGGGGGCCTTGTCCCACGGGATGTGCAGGCTGACCGAAGGGGTGGCGCGGGTCAGCTGGTGGATCACGCCGCAGTCTTCCAGCTTGTCGAAGATGTGGCGTGGCTCGCCCTCGCCCGGGAAGCGGGCAAAGCGGGTGCCGCCGGTGCCCACGCCCCAGGACGGGATCGCCACGCCGAAGGCGGCCACGCGCGATTCCACCTGCGCGATGTTGATGTCGCGGCGCATCAGGTGTTCGCCCAGCGCGTCATAGTCGGCGGCCAGCGCCGCCAGGCGCGCGTCGTTTTCGCGGTCGATGAGTTCCTGCGCGATCATGGGCTTACCTCGTGAAGGCCTGGACGTTGCCGGCATCGACGTTCAGGATGTTGCCGGTGGATTTCGACGACAGGTCGGCGGCGAAGAAATACACCCCTTCGGCGATATCCTCGGGGAAGACGCTGCGCTTCAGCATTGACCGCTGGCGGTACATCTCTTCCAGACCTTCCTTGTCGGTCTTGTAGGTGCTGGCGCGCTGGTCCAGCCATTCGCCCGACCAGA
>CAZLIC010000131.1:0-7441 GCA_964559535.1 uncultured Rhodobacterales bacterium | reverse complement strand
GGGATCAACCTGCAATACGGCCTGACCAACCACCGCGCCGAGCAGGTGAAGACCTTCGAGACGGAAGACGGCCGCACCGAACTGCGCGCGGTCACCGGGCCGGACTACGGCCGCATCCATGATCACGAGCTGGTCGAGGCGGTTCAGTGCATCGCGGGCAATGGCACGGGTGACACGCGCTGGAAGGTCCCGGGCGTGCTCGACTGGTCGACCGGGGTCTACAACCCTGATGTCGAAATCAGCCGCGACACGACCACGCTCTATGCATCGGACCGCGACGTCTTCCTGTTCCTCGTCGACGATCACAACCCGATCGAGGCGGGCCGCCTGCCGGATGGCTCCCCTGATCTCTACTTCCGGGGCTTCTACTGCTGGAATTCGGAGGTTGGGGCGAAAACCCTCGGCATGGCGAGCTTCTACCTGCGGGCGGTGTGCCAGAACCGCAACCTCTGGGGTGTCGAGGATTTCCAGGAGATCAAGATCCGTCACTCGAAATACGCCGCCTCGCGCTTCGCCCACGAGGCGGCACCGGCGCTGACGCGCTTCGCCAATTCCTCGCCGCAGGGCTTTGTGAACGGCATCAAAGCCGCGCGGCAGCAGATCGTGGCGCGCACGGATGAGGATCGAGATGACTTCCTGCGGAAGCGCGGCTTCTCGAAGGCGGAGTCCGGCAAGATCATCGACAAGGTGCTGATGGAGGAAGGCCGCCCGCCGGAAAGCATCTTCGATTTTGTGCAGGGCATCACGCGGCTTGCGCGCGACAAGACCCAGCAGGACGCCCGCCTCGACATGGAAGGGCGCGCCAAGAAGCTCCTCGACCGGGTCGGCTGACGCTTGGTCCAACGACGCGACCGCCCTCGCGCGCGGCGGTCGCGCTTTTTCCTTCCACTTGCACGCCACCGGCCCCGCCATGAGAGGGCAGGGGGCTTTGGCCGGCGCACTTCAGCGAGATTCCCATGACCCCACAGGAAGAAACCGTCATCCTCGAGGCCCGCGATATCCTCGGCCGCTACCTCAGCCAGAACCCGGTCATCGGCAGCTGGCAGGCGCTGATGGACTACTGCGCGTTCAGCGTCAGAGGGCCCATCGAGCGCTTCCATGTCCTCTACCTCGACCGCAAGAACCGCATCATCTCCGATGAGCTTCTCTCGACCGGCACGGTCGACCATGTCCCGGTCTATCCGCGCGAGGTGATCAAGCGGGCGCTGATGCTGAACGCCAGCGCCCTGATCCTGATCCACAACCACCCTTCGGGCGATCCGACGCCGTCGGAGGCCGATCTCAGCATGACGAAGGAGATCCAGAAGGGGTGCAAGTACCTCGGACTGACGCTGCACGATCACATCATCGTCGGCGCCGGGACGGAGCTGAGCCTGCGGGGTTTGGGCAAGCTCTGATGGCCTCTGCAGACCTGCCGCCGCCCCTTCGAGCAAGAGGGCGGCTGTTTGGTCTTTGACGGATGAGGCGGGGAGAGTGGCTTCCCGCGCCGTCGGAGATCTCCCCCATGTTCGATTTGCCCCAGCCAATCCACCCGACCACTTACTCGCGGGTCGTCCGACCGCACTTTTCAACTGGCGATGTCGACCCCAATCACCCCTTCGCCCTTACCCTGTCGCGCCGCGCACCGGTCGACCTTCTGTCGGGCCGGGCAGCGCCGTTGGTCGTCGCCCGCTTCGCGACGCTGGCCGAGGCCATGCAGGGCGCGATCGATCATGCCGAGGGGATCGCCCCGGATGCCGCGCCCCAGCTTCTGGCGATCCTCGATAGCGATGAGCGCCTCGTGCTGGCCGGGGCCGCAAGCAACCATGCCGTCGCCTGGAGCCACCCGGTGACGAGCGCGTCCGATGCGCGGGGCGTCGTGACCGAGGCGAGCCAGCTGCGCGCGCAGGCCGGCCGCGCGACTGCCTGGGGCGAACCGGATCTGGCGCAACGGCTGCGCCACCGCGCCGATCTTCTCGATGCACGACTCGTCGACCCGCTCTGGCGCGCCTTCGCCGCCCGGGCGCTGCAGATCGCTGCGTGACGCCCGAGAGACAGAGGTGGGCAGGGGGGAATTGGAGCTTGTCCGGGGGAGAGAGATCGCCCGGCCCGGCTCCGATCCCTTCCCCTTACCGGAGAACCCCGATGACCCTGAGTGAACCCACCCTCGCGCCCCCGATGGCGCCCTCGACCGTCGACATGGCGCAGATCTTCGCGGCCCATGCCGAGCGTGCCGCTCGGATCGAAGCGCTGCGCCCGGGCAACAAGGATCGCCTCTTCGATGGCCTCACGGCCGCCGGCATCACCCATGTCACCGTAACCTTTGACGGGGCCGGGGACAGCGGCCAGATCGAAAGCATCGGCGCCTGGTCTGGCGAGAATGCCGTCGAGTTTCCCGCGACCGAGATCGCATACGCCGCGCTTACCTGGGACGACCCCGAGGTCGAGATGCGACAGCTCTCGTTGGAGGATGTCGTCGAGCAGCTGGCCTACGATTTCCTCTCCGACACCCATGGTGGTTGGGAGAACAACGACGGTGCCTGGGGCGAGTTCTGCTTCGACGCCGCGGCCCGCTGCATCCATCTCGAGTTCAACGAACGTTTCACGTCGTCCGAACTCTACGCCCACGACTTCTAAGGAGGCGGCGATGGCACATCCTTATCACCACGCCCTGTCCTCGGTGAAGAAATGGGGCGGCACGGTCGATGACTTCATCGCCGTGCATGCCTGGTTCGACCAGAGCAAGGAGATCACAGCGGACTTCCGGCACCGGGCGCTGCGCCACCACGCCGAGGGCATCTTCATGGCCGAGACGATCTTCGGGCCGACCCTCACGCTCTCGACCGGGCGCATCATCCCGACCCGCTGGGTCGGTGAGCAGCATGTGAAGGAAGACCTCGGCTTCATCCCGAGCTTCGCCGACTGGGTGAAAGCCATCCGGCCCGAGCCATGGATGGGCCGGGCCGCACAGATTGAGGCGCTGGTCGATCCGTATCTCGCCTCGCCCGTGGTCGAGGTCACCTGACATGACCGATCCGGCCTATCAGCGCCTCGGCCTTCCCGCGACTGCGTCGCCCTATGCCGTCCTGCGCGCTGCCGTCCGGGCGCTGCATCCCGAAACGCGCGCCGTTCGCGGCTTCCAGGCTGCGCGCAAGCGCTTCTACCGGCAGATGCTGTGTGCTCATGCAGAGCGACAGGCTGCGGGCGACCGTTCCACAGGCTGATCGCCCCGAACCACCCTTCATCCCAATCCAGTGCCCGGCCTCTTGGCCGGGTCTTCCCCGTTCAGGAGGTTCCCTATGGCGGATTACTTCACCCATTTCTCATGCCTGCTCGACGTCGGCAGCACCGACAAAGCTGCCCGCGCGCTCGCCCTGTTCAAGGAACTCCGCGCAGCGGATCAGGACGCCGACGACCCGGAGGTCGCGGGCTTCGACCTCGTGCGCCAGGATGCGCCGGAAGGCAGCGGCCTCTGGATTCATGACGACGACCACGGCGATGTCGAGGCCGTCATCCGCTTCGTCCTGCGCCTCGCGGACGACCTCGACCTCACCGGCCTCTGGGGGCTCCAGTACGCTCTGACCTGCTCCCGGCCCCGCCTCGACGCCTTCGGCGGCGGCGCGCATGTCATCGACCTTGGCGCGCGCAAATCCATCGGCTGGACGAGCAGCCAGGAATGGCTGGCCGCCGCGCTGAACGGGGAGGACCTCGTTGCCTGAAGTCATCTGCACCACCGTCTACCAGTTCCCCGAACTCTCGGATGCCGCCAAGGAAAAGGCGCGCAGCTGGTATCGCGAACTCGGCCCCCACGACGATTGGTGGGACGCGGTCTACGAGGATTTCCAGCGGGTCTGCGAAATCCTCGGCATCCGCCTGAAGACGGCTCCCGTCCGACTGATGGGCGGCGGGACGCGGGCCAAGCCCTGCATCTGGTTCTCCGGCTTCTGCAGCCAGGGCGACGGAGCGTCGTTCGAAGGGTATCTCAGCCACGCCAAGGGCGCGGCTGCGCGCATCCGGGGCTACGCCCCGAGCGACGCGACGCTGCACGGCATCGCCGACCGGCTGCAGGCCATCCAGCGGCGTAACTTCTACCAGCTCGCTGCCGAGGTCAGCCATCGCGGTCGCTACTATCACGAATACACCATGTCGATCGACGTCACGCGCGACAGCCCGACCTGGCAGCCGCCGACCGAGGACGCCGAAGAGATCGTGACCGAGGCGCTGCGTGATCTCGCCCGCTGGCTCTACCGCCAACTTGAGGCCGAATACGACCACCTGACCTCGGACGAGGCCATCGAGGAGGGGATCATCGTGAACGAGTACACGTTCACGGAAGCCGGGCGCAGGTTTGGGTAAGAGCGCTGGCAGTTCATTTGAGCTTTACAATCAGGCCATATGATCTATATTCAGGCCAATGGAGGGCGCCATGTACATTGCTGAGAAAATCCGGGAACCCGCACAGATCAACGCCATTGCGTTGAAGGCCTATGCGCGCGTGGCCGATGCCTGGGGTCTCAGCCTCAAGGAAGCGGCTGGCCTTGCCGACATGTCGGAAAGCACGTGGAAGCGCGCCAAGAAGCCGGATTTCGCGGGGGAACTGACCAAGGATCAGCTTCTGCGGCTCAGTGCGGTGATCGGCATCTACAAGTCGCTCGAACTCTACTTCTCCGAGCCACTCGCGCGAAGCTGGTTCACCCGACCGAACATCGGCCCGCTGTTCGGGGGCAACCGTCCCGTCGACACAGCCATCGACGGGGGTTTACCGCAAATCCTGGCGGTGCGGACCTATCTTGATGCGTTGCGTGGTGGGGCATGAAGCAGACCGAGATTTCTGATCGCGGTCTCGTCCGTCTCCTGCCCGCCACCTACCATAAGCCGCCATCGCTGCGTGGTCTTGTCGACAGTGATGACGAGATGGAGATCCTCGCAGAGATCGAGGGTCTGACCAGCGGCCGTCTTCTGGCCGAACGTGGCCGCAACCCGCATCTGGACCCGCGCGAGCTCGCCTGGCAACGCCGGAGCCGCGATTTGCGCATCTATGGCGACAGTCATGTCAACGCCGCCTTCACCTATACCCGCGTCGGCGGAAACCGCTTCAACACCGAGGAGCGCGGCGCGTGGTATTGTGCGTGGGATGTCATGGTGTCTGTCAGCGAAGTGGCTTGGCACCGCACACGCGAACTCGGCTTTACGGGCAGCTATCATGACAGCGCCCGCTATGTGGAACTGCTGGCGGATTTCATCGGGATCTTCGATGACATGACCGACGAGCCGGGCCATCCGGCTCTGCATCCCGATCCGGCTGTTGGATATCCTGAGGGCCAAAGCCTCGCCCAGCATCTGCGCCGGGCTGGATCGCGGGGCCTAATCTATCCCTCAGTTCGGGCTCCCGCGCCGGGCGGGAATTGCCTGGTCTGCTTTGAGCCGCACGCGATCCAGAACGTCCGGCCGGGCGCATCCTGGGATCTTGTTTGGGATGGGACGCCGCACTACTCGGTTACGGCTGTCGGCTGACGATTTACAGCGCAAGCGCCCTTGGAGGTCCGAAGAAATGAAGCCTGCAAATGACAACAGCGCGGACGTCACAACCTTGAAGCCATGCGACCATCAGGCATTCTTCGAGGTTTTGGACTCTCTGCCCTCACCGACGGAAGCGTTACGGGCAGCATTTCGACGACGGAGGGAAACTCTGGTGGACTTTAGCGCCGACACGCCATCCACCAGCTGATACTCGTCACCTGTTCCCGTCGATCCACTTCGACATCAGCCCCTTGAAGCGGAAGCACTCCTCGGGAACGGCGCGCCGCTTGATCGGGGCGAGCTTCTCCGCGAAGGCCACCTGCTTTGAGGTCGGCAGCCGGTCCATGTCCGACACCGGCTTCAGCTGGGCCTGCGCCTCGATCCAAGCGCTCAGGGACCGGCGGTCTTGCTGAACCCCCCAAGGCAGGAGGGTCTGGTTGCGGAGGGCGAGCGACCGCGCATAAGCGATCTGCTTCGGCGTTGCGTGCAGGGTGTGCGTGGTGCTGTCCATCGGGAAACTCCCTTTCTGGCTTGGCTTTCAAGATAGAACATAACAAGAACAAAATCAAGCTGAGCGACTGCCAAGCGTCGGTTCGAGAGGAAGAGGGTGGCCGGGGAAGATCAGGCCTGAGGGTGCCCGAGAGAGGGCGTCCGGGGCTGATCCTGTCCCTCATTCCGGAGTCTCCCGATGACCTATCTCGCGCCTGTTGCGCCTCCCGTTCCCTCTCGCGATCCCGCACGCGCGATCCTCGCCGTCGCCGAAGCGCTGCAGCCCGATCTCGCCCAGGGGTTCCAGATCGACGCGCTGCGTCTGCGGCTGGAGATGGAGCGCGCCTTTGGCGGCTCTGATGCCGACGGCGCCTGGGAGTGGAAGCTCGCCTATGAAGCGGGCGAGGTGGCGCTTGTCCTCTTCTTGCGGAAGTTCGGCCGCGCGCTGCTCGCCCGTGCCAGCTCGCCTGCGGCGCTGCTGCCGATCCTTGCCAAGGTGGCGGGCCTCTTGCCAACGCATACCCGGCGCTCGGAGGAGATGGAGCGCTTCCAGCAATTCTCGACGCCGCTGCCCATGGGACTGGCTGCAATGGCGGCAGCGCAGATCACGCCTCGTGACCTCGTCCTCGAGCCTTCGGCCGGGACCGGCCTTCTGGCGATCCTCGCGGAGATCGCGGGTGGCAGTCTCGCGTTGAACGAACTCGCCGAGACCCGCGCCGATCTTCTGCGTCACCTCTTTCCGAGCCGACCCGTCACGGGCTTTGACGCCGCGCAGATCGACGATCATCTGGACGCAGGCCTTCGCCCGAGCGTCATCCTGATGAACCCGCCGTTTTCGGTTTTGGCCAATGTCGATGGTCGGACGACTGAGGCGACGGCCCGGCATCTGCGCTCTGCCCTTGCCCGCCTCGCGCCCGGCGGGCGTCTGGTCGCTATCACAGGGGCCGGTTTCGCACCTGATGCCCCCGCCTGGTCCGAGACCTTCGGCCGCCTGACCGAGAGTGCCCATCTGGTCTTCACCGGCGCTGTGTCGGGTGCCGCATTCGCCAAGCATGGCACCAGCTTCGAGACCCGGATCTCGGTCTTCGACAAGTGCCGTGGCGGCGAGCGGGGTGGCATTACCGCTGATCTGGCACGCTCCATCTCGCCGGATGTGGCGCAACTCCTCGCCCGGATCGTGGTCGAGGTCCCGCCGCGTCTCGAGTTGGATGTGCGCGATGTCACTCGATCCCGGTCCACTTCCCACTTTCCGGGAATTCCTCCCTGTGCGTCCGCCACCCTGGCCGGAAAATCGCGTGCAACGTTTGCGGCGAAGGCCGATACCCATGTCACCACGCCGGATGCCGAAGACCTCGTCTACACCCTGCGCGAGGCCGCGGACGATCTCGGCGCTGCGCGTCTGTCCGATGCGATCTACGAGACCTTCCGCCTGCAGGCGATCGACATCCCCGGC
>CAZLIC010000130.1:0-7748 GCA_964559535.1 uncultured Rhodobacterales bacterium | reverse complement strand
TCCTGTTCGACGAACCGCTGTCGAACCTGGACGCCAAGCTGCGCGTGCAGATGCGGGTCGAGCTTGAGGCGCTGCACGCCGACCTGAAGGCGACGATGATCTACGTCACGCACGACCAGGTCGAGGCGATGACGATGGCCGACAAGATCGTGGTGCTGAACGCGGGAAGGGTCGAACAGGTGGGCGCGCCGATGGACCTGTACCATCATCCGGCTTCGGAATTCGTCGCGGGCTTCATCGGCGCACCGTCGATGAACTTTCTGGCGATGCAGGCGCAGGGCGGCCGGATCGTCGCCGAAGGCACGGCTTTGTCGGCCGCAGCCGCGCCGGGTGCCGTGAAACTGGGGATACGGCCCGAACATGTCGGGCTGGCCGAGGCGGGGCAGGGCGACATTCCCGCCACGGTGCGCCTGCGCGAAACGCTGGGGGGCGATGCCTATGTCTATGTCCGTACCGCCAGCAATACCGAGATCGTGGTGCGCGCCGACGGCGACACGCGGCTTGACCACGGCAACAAGGTGGGGATGACGCTGCCTGCAGGCCGCATTCACCAGTTCGGCGCCGACGGGCGCACCCTGCGGTCAGGAGACGCGGCGTGACCGAGGACGAAGCCATGATCGCCCGCGCCGTGGCCCGCTCTGCCGCGGTGGCCGAGGTTCTGGCGGTACCCGGCGCGCTGGCGCAGGCCGGGGCCCTGTTCCGTCGCCGGTTCGACGGCACGACGGCCTGCCTGATCGCCGACGAACGCGGCTGGGGCGCCGCCGGGCCCGCCACCGAGACCGCGCTGAACGCCGCGGGCATCGTCACCCGCCGCCACATCCTGCCCGCCACCCCGCGCCCCAAGCCCACGCTGGACCTGGCCGAAGCCCTGCGCGACGTGCTGGCCGCCGATGCCGCCACCCCGGTGGCCATCGGCTCGGGCGTGATGAACGACGTGGTGAAACACGCGGCCTTTTCGCTGGACCGGCCCTATCTGGTGGTGGCCACCGCCGCGTCGATGGACGGCTATACGTCCGCCGGGTCGCCCCTGTCGGTGAAGGGCTTCAAGAAGACCATCCAGTGCCGCCCGGCCCGCGCCGTGCTGGCCGACCTGGACGTGATCGCCGCTGCCCCGCCCGAAATGACTGGCTGGGGCTATGGCGACCTGTCGGGCAAGGTGCCCGCGGGCGGCGACTGGATCATTGCCGATGCGCTGGGTATCGAGGCGGTCGACGACACGGCCTGGCCCATGGTGCAGGGCCCGCTGCGCCGCTGGCTGTCGCACCCCGAACGCATCGCGCGGGGCGAACGCGCCGCCATCGAGGGGCTGTTTGCGGGCCTCACGCTGGTGGGCCTGGCCATGGAGGCGCACGGATCGTCGCGCCCCGCCAGCGGTGCCGACCACCAGATCGCCCACCTGTGGGAAATGGACGACCTGCACCACGCGGGCGAACGCGTGTCGCATGGCGCCTGCGTGGCGGTGGGCTGCGTCGCGGCGCTGGGCCTGTTCGACTGGCTGCTGGCGCAGGACCTGACACGGCTGGACGCGGCGGTGCTGGCCGCGCAGGCGCCCGACATGGCCGCGAAGGCGCGCGACATCGCCGCGGCCTTCGGGCCGGGCGAGATCGCCGAACGTGCGGTGGCCGAGACGGAGGCCAAGCACCCGGACGCTGCCGCCCTGCGCGCCCGGCTGGAGCGCCTTGTGGCCCTGTGGCCCGACCTGCGCGCGCGGCTTGCGGCCCACCTGATGCCCGTGGCCGAGATGCGCGCGGCGCTGCGGGCCGCCGGTGCCCCGGTGGAACCCGAAGACATCGGCATCGACCGCGCCTACCTGCGCCGCACTGTGCTGAACGCCCGTTTCCTGCGCAGCCGCTACACCGTTCTCGACCTGCTGGACGAAACCGGTCTACTCCTGCCTGCAGCCGATGCCGTGTTCCCCGTTCACGCGGCACAGGCCCGCATGCGATAGGGGATGCCCATGAGCCTTGCCGATACCGCCGCCCGCGCCGCAGCCGAAATCCGCGCTGCCACCGCAGCCATCGACCCGGCCGCCTTCGACGCGATGGTGGTCGAACTTGCCACCGCCGCACGCATCGCCTGCTACGGCGTGGGGCGCGAGGGGCTGATGATGCGGGCGCTGGCCATGCGGCTTTATCACATGGGCCGCGACGCGCATGTGGTGGGCGACATGTCCTGCCCCCCCGTCGGCCCCGGCGACCTGCTGCTGGTCAGCGCAGGCCCCGGCGGTTTCTCCACCGTGAACGGCCTGATCGGCGTGGCACGTGCCGCGGGTGCCCGGGTGGGGGTTGTCACCGCGCAGCCGCAGGGCAGCGCCGCACAGATGGCCGACCGTGTGCTGGTGATCCCGGCGCAGACCATGGCGAACGATCAGGGCTCGGCGGCCAGCAGCGTGCTGCCCATGGGCTCGCTGTTCGAAGGCGCGCAGTATCTGACCTTCGAACTCCTCATCCTCTCCCTGCGTGACCGTCTGGGCGTGGCGCCCGAGGCGATGCGCGCCCGGCATACAAACCTGGAGTAACCCATGGGCTGGCAGGACCGTTTTTCGCTGGCCGGCCGCAAGGCCTTTGTCACCGGCGCGTCCAAGGGCATCGGCGCCGAAATCTGCAAGGTCTTCGCCGATGCCGGGGCCGACATCGTGGCCGTCGCCCGCGACGAAGGCGGGCTGGAACAGGTGGCCGCAAAGGTGCGCGCAAGCGGCCGCCGCTGCCTGACCATCCGTGCCGACATGGCCGATGCGCTGGAACCCGTGCAGGCGGGCGAACGGGCGCTGGCCGAATGGGGCACCATCGACATCCTGGTGAATTGCGCAGGGATAACCCACGTCGCCCCCGCCACCGATTTCCCCACCGCCTGGTGGGACGAGATCATGGCGGTGAACCTGCGCGCGCCCTTTCTTACGGCCCGCACGCTGGCCCCCGGCATGATCACGCAGCGCTGGGGCAAGGTCATCATGATCTCGTCGCAGACCGGCGTGATCGCGCTGGATGACCATGCCGCCTATGCATCGTCCAAAGGCGGGCTGAACGCGCTGGTGAAATCGCTGTGCTGCGAATGGGCGCGCCACAACATCCAGGTGAATGCCATCTGCCCCACCGTGGTGATGACCCCCATGGGCATCCAGGTCTGGGGCGACCCGGCGAAGGGCGACCCCTTCCGCAACGCCACCCCCGCCCGCCGCTTTGCCGAGCCGGTGGAGATTGCCGACGCCGCGCTGTACCTCGCCTCGCCCGCATCGGGCATGGTGAACGGCGATCTTCTGATGGTGGAAGGCGGCTTTACCAGTGTCTGACCTCGCCCCCGGCGCGGACTGGGCGTTTGACGCCTACGAAGCCGTGCGCCACCGCCTGCCCTTGGCGCGGTTTCCGGACAGGTCGGTGCACCTGCCCACGCTGGCGCAGGCCGCCGACCGCTGGGATGGCTTCCTTCTGGATGCCTTCGGTGTGCTGAACGTGGGCGAAACCGCCATCCCCGGCGCCGTCGCCCGCATGGCCGACCTGCGCGCGCGTGGCAAACGCCTGTGCGTGCTGACCAACGCCGCCAGCTACACCCGGGCGGGCGTGCTGGCGAAATACCACCGCCTCGGCTTCGACTTCACGCCCGACGAGGTGGTCAGCTCCCGCGATGCCGCCGTGGCGCGGCTGGAAACCGTCGCGCAAGGCGCGTCATGGGCCGCCATCTCGGCGCAAGGCGACAGCTACGCCGACATCGCCGCCGACCTGACGGATGCCATCGACCGCCCCGCGGCCTTCGACGGTGCCGATGCCATTCTTTTCCTGTCCTCGGCCCGCTGGACCGAGCCCTTGCAGGCCGCGATGGAACAGGCCCTGCACCGCCGCCCGCGCCCCGTTGTCATCGCCAACCCCGACATCGTGGCGCCGCGCGAAGACGGCCTCACCCTGGAACCCGGACACTATGGCCACCGGCTGGCCACCATCCCCGGCGTGACGCTGCACTGGTTCGGCAAACCCTTTCCCGATGCCTTTGCCGATGCCATTGCCCGCACCGGTCTTGGCCCCCACCGCCTGGCCATGGTGGGCGACACGCTGCACACCGATGTGCTGGGCGGGGCGGCGGCGGGCTGCGGTTCGGTGCTTGTCGCCGACCACGGGCTCTTCGCAGGCCGCGACGTGGCGCCCTACATCGCCGCCTCGGGCATCGTGCCGGACGTGATCGTTCCCACCACCTGACGTCCGCGCAACCCGCCTGTGCACCTCTGCACAGACCGCCGCCTTGCCGACGCCGGGCCATCGCGCCACCTTCCGTGCAACGAAACCGCCCAGCACGGAGCGCCCCATGTCCCGCAAGCCGAAAATCGCCCTCATCGTCTCCTCCACCCGCCCCACCCGCTTTGCCGACATTCCCGCACAGTGGATGCTGGCCAAGGCGCAGGCACGCGACGACATGGAGATCGAACTGGTCGACCTGCGCGACTACCCCATGCCCTTCTTTGCCGAGGTCGCCTCGAACGCCTGGGCACCCACGCAGGACCCCGTCGCGCAGTCGTGGCAGAAGAAGCTGGCCGAATTCGACGGCTACATCTTCGTCGTCGCCGAATACAACCGGTCGATCACTGCGCCGCTGAAGAACGCGCTGGACCAGGCCTATGTCGAATGGGCGCGCAAGCCCTTCGGCGCCATCGCCTATGGCTCGATGGGCGGCACCTCGGCGCTCGCGCACCTGCGGATGATTGGCGTGGAACTGCAGATGGTGCCGGTGCGCAACTCGGTCCACATCGGCGGGTCGGACTTCTTCAAGGTCTGGCCGGGCGCAGGCGGTTCAGGCAACCTGGCCGACATCGAAGGTTCGATCGGCGGGTCGGCCAAGCCGCTCCTCGATGACATCGTCTGGTGGGCCAAGGCCACGATGGCCGCCAAGGCCTAACTGCCGGGCAGCAGCCGGTCGCAGGCCTCGCGTGCCGCAAGGGCGGTGCGCGAGGCCGTTTCGTTTGCGGCAAAACTCGCCTGCATCAGCAACTCGCGCTGCGCCGCCTTGGCCGCCACGCGCCAGCCCATCACCTCTGGCCCGTCGCCCAAGGCCGCCGCCAGATCGGCAAACTGGTCCCTTCGCTGCCGGAAAACATCGGAAACGCCGGGGCTTACCAGCCACCCATGCTCGGTTTCCGCCGAATACCGCCCCGCACAGTCGGCAAACATGCGCAGCAAGTCATCCGCAGCCAAAGGGCTGGCCGTCAGGCCGACAAGACAGGCGATGAGCATTCGCAAACCGTCCATGAAACAGACGATACACCAAATGTTCTGCCGATCAATTAATCAGTTCGCGAATGCCGCCCTGTGCCCGCCCCGCTACACCCCCCACGGGTTCAGGCAGGCCACCCCCGGAAACCGGAAGTCCTCGGTGTTGCGCGTCACCACCGTCAGCCCATGGATGACCGACGTGGCGGCGATCAGGCTGTCGGGAACAGGCTTGGGGTCGGGTATGCGAAACGCGGCTGCCATCCGGGCGATGCGTTCATCAACGTCCAGCACGCGCGAACCCAGCGCGGCAAGCCCTCTTCCGTCAGCCAGGCCCGCAGGGGCGCCGCCTGCCGAGGATCGCGCCGTTCCAGCAGCCGAACACCGTATTCGAGTTCGTGCAGCGTGATGACCGAAACGAAACCCTGTTCGATGTCTGTCACCGTTGCCCACGCGGCAAAGGCCGGATGCGCGCGGTTCCGCTGCAGGTTGCGGAATTCGGAAATCACATTCGTATCAAACAGATACACCTAGCGGTCCAGACCCCAGTCAATCTCGCGGGGCAGGTCGAGCGTGCTTTCTGGCAATGGCAGGTCCACCTCGTCTGCGCCGGGGGTATAGAACAGTTCCGCAATCGACTTCCGCGGCCCCTTCATCCGCTCGAACTCCTCCACGCTCAGCAGCACATGCGTGGGCTTGCCGCGGTCGGTCACGAAGACCGGGCCGTTCTTCGCCTCGCGCTTGGCGCGGGCGGTGTCCTGGTTGAACTCGCGCGAGGTCATGTGCATGGCGGCGCCCTTGCGTGGTGGCTATGTTGCTACATAAGCCATTTGCCATTCTAAAACTCAAGCCCAACCTGTGCGCTGCAGATTGAAGATCTTGGCAAGGAATGCACGAGCCTTGACATAGGTTTAGTGGCTTCCCATGTTTGTCGCACCGCCAAATGTGGCGGAGGAAGGAGGGCCAAGATGGAGCTTGTAAAATGGCTTCTCATGCGCCTTTACCCAAAACGCAGCATCCGCTGATGCTGCGTCTCGGCTCTGGGTGTGCGGCATGTCACGAAGAGCTAGCGGTTTCGCCGAGTTAAACAGCGGTGGTGTACTCTGCGCCGGGGCGCGCATGCCCGCCTCGGTTCGCCTCTAGCGAACTTACTTCATCGCCATGCTTGCCGCCGATTCCGGCAGTTCCTCGTTGAAGCAGCGCTGGTAGAATTCGGCGACCGTCTGCCGTTCCAACTCATCGCATTTGTTCAGGAATGTCAGGCGGAAGGCATAGCCGATGTTGCGGAAGATCTCGGCGTTGTGGGCCCAGTTGATGACCGTGCGCGGCGACATGACGGTGGACAGGTCGCCGTTCATGAAGGCGGTTCGGGTCAGTTGTGCCACCGTCACCATCTGGTTGATGTGCCGCCGTCCCTTTTCCGTGTTGTAATGCGGGGACTTGGCCAGCACGATCGCCGCCTCGGCATCGTGGGACAGGTAGTTCAGCGTCGCCACCAGGCTCCAACGGTCCATCTGCGCCTGGTTGATCTGCTGGACGCCGTGGTACAGGCCCGTCGTATCCCCCAGACCCACCGTGTTCGACGTGGCGAACAGGCGGAAGCTGGGGTGGGGCGTGATGATCTCGTTCTGGTCCAGCAGGGTCAGCTTGCCATCATGTTCCAGCACGCGCTGGATCACGAACATCACGTCGGGGCGGCCCGCGTCGTATTCGTCGAACACGATGGCGACCGGGTTGCGCAGTGCCCAGGGCAGGATTCCCTCATGGAACTCCGTGACTTGCTTGCCGTCGCGCAGCTTGATCGCGTCCTTGCCGATCAGGTCGATGCGGCTGATGTGGCTGTCAAGGTTCACCCGCACGCAGGGCCAGTTCAGCCGCACCGCCACCTGTTCGATGTGGGTCGACTTGCCCGTGCCGTGGTAGCCCTGGATCATCACCCGCCGGTTGTGGGCAAAGCCCGCAAGGATGGCCAATGTGGTATCCGGGTCGAACTTGTAGGTCGGGTCCAGCGCCGGAACGCGGTCGGTCGGCTCGGCAAAGCCCTTGACCTTCATGTCCGTGTCAATCCCGAACACCTCGCGCACGGCGATCTCTTCGGTCGGTTTCGCGGGGGTGTCGAGCATGTCGGAACGTCCATCGTCGGGGGTTGGCCGGTGATGGAACATAACGGGGGGAAGGGCAAGGGGAAGGGGTGCGACGCTGCGGCCCGGCGCCGGGGCGTTGCGTCGTGCGCGGTTTGGGGGCCGCGATCAGGGGGCGCGCAGCGGGGGGGTGCAAGCCCTTGCGGGCGCTGGGTTTACCGGGCCGGGGATGGGGGTGCGGGACGTCTTCCTTCCGTACTCCCCACGTACTCTTTGCGTCATCCCCTGCGCGCGCCGCGGGGGCGTTAACCGCAACGGGCGAATCGGGGGATGCGCGGCCCTGCGGTCGTGCGTTTGACGTGATGACCCGCGGGTTCCGGGCGATCGAGAGGTGCGCTGAAGCGCACACTACGCTTGCTAGAGGAACGTCTGAAAAACCTGCCACTTTTGGCGTGTTCTGGTAGACTTGGGCAGT
>CAZLIC010000129.1:0-7780 GCA_964559535.1 uncultured Rhodobacterales bacterium | reverse complement strand
GCAGCGTCAGCGTCGTCTTGCCCGAGCTTTCCGGCCCGTAGATCTCGATGATCCGGCCCTTGGGCAGGCCGCCGATGCCCAGCGCGATGTCAAGGCCAAGCGAGCCTGTCGAGGTGGACTCGATATCCATCACCGGGCTGTCCTTGCCCAGCTTCATGATCGAGCCCTTGCCGAACTGGCGCTCGATCTGTGCAAGCGCGCTTTCCAGCGCCTTGGCCTTGTCGGTGTCGCGCTTGTCTTTCATGTCCAGAAGGGTCGCCGCCATGTTGCCTGCCTACCTTGTTGCATGGCCGCCCGCGGGCGGCAATCGACGCTGTCAGGTTTCTTGTTCCCGTAACGTTCCGTTCCTTATGCGATCAAAACGGGAACATATCAACCGCATTTTCGCAAAACCTTTCTTGACGGATTCGGTTAAGGGATGGTTTACGCAAGCGGTCCACATGGGAGAAAGTGCCGATGCTGGTGTTCTGGGAGGCGCGGCTGGTCTTCCTGGCCACGCCCAAGACGGGGTCTTCGGCCATCGAGGCCGCGCTGGCGGACCATGCGGCACTGACGATCCTGCGCCCGCCGCTGCTGAAACACACGACGGTGCATCGCCATCACCGCTTCATCGGGCCGTTCCTGAAGCAGTCGTCGGGCCATGACTTTGCCGTCTGCGCGCTGATTCGGCAGCCCGAGGACTGGCTGGGCAGCTGGTTCCGCTATCGGCAGCGGCCGGATACCAAGGCAGGCAATGGCACCGTCGGCATGACGTTCAACGACTTCGTGACCGGCTGGTGCAGCGACCCGCAGCCGCAGTTTGCCGCGGTGGGGTCGCAGGCCAAGTTCCTGCAGGCGCGGCAGGGCATGGGGGTGGACCACCTGTTCCGGTATGAGGACATGGACCGGTTCACCGCCTTTCTGGCATCGCGGCTGGGGCGGGCCGTGCAGTTGCCGCGGGTGAACGTGTCACCCGAGGCAGCGACGCCGCTGTCGGACGGGGTCCGGGCCATGCTGCGCAAGGCGGCGGCGCGGGATTTTGCCATGCATGCGGCGGCCGAGGGCGGACCGGTCGGCTGACCGGGAACGGTGTCGGGCGGGGCAGGCCTCTTGCCCGGCGGGCGGGGGCGCGGTAATGGAAGCACGACGCGGGTGTAGCTCAATGGTAGAGCAGAAGCTTCCCAAGCTTACGACGAGGGTTCGATTCCCTTCACCCGCTCCATCCCCTGACCGCGGTGGTTGCCATGATGTGCCGGATTTTCCTGATTGCGGCCCTGCTGCTGCCCGGTGCGGCACAGGCCAGGGACCTGCGGTTCGTCGGCACCTGGGATTGCGGCATCACCATGATGACCTTCACCGAAACCACCTATGATGCCGGTGCCGGGCCGAAGGAGATGCAGACCATCGAGGGGGACGGCCACGAGTTCACCATGACGTTTTCGGACGGCTACCGCATTTCCGTGGCCGTGAACGACGCCGCCACCGAGATGCAGTGGCTTTCGCATGCCTCGGGCGACAGCTTTACCTGTTCGCGCAAGGGCTGACGGCTTTCCTTCGCGCGCCGGTCGGGCTAGGCAGGCGGCCTGCAAACAGGAGGCCCGCATGGCAAGCGACATCATCCGCATCGACCCCGGCAAACGCCTGAGCGACGCCGTGGTGCACAACGGCATCGTCTATCTGGCGGGGCAGCTGGGCCATCCCGGCGACAGCGTCCATGCGCAGACCGTCACCTGCCTGGCCGAGGTGGACCGGCTGCTGGCGCTGGCGGGCACGGACAAGAGCCGCATCCTGAGGGCGCAGATCTGGCTGGCCGATGTGACCACCGCCCCCGAGATGAACCGCGCCTGGGAAGAGTGGGTTTCGCCCGGCAACGCCCCGGCCCGCGCCACCGGCGAATCGAAGCTGACCGGCCCCGGGTATCTGGTCGAGATCATCATCACCGCCGCGCTGCCCTGATCGGTGCTTGCAGCCGCCCGCGGGCGTGCCTAGATTTCCGGCTGAGGGGGCAGCGTCGATGGCCATGGAAGCGAACGATATCGAGAACCTGATCCGCGCGGCGTTTCCGAACGCGGTGATCCGGGTGCAGGGTGACGACGGCCAGCACTTTTCGGCCGAGGTGATCGACGAAAGTTTCCGCGGCATGAACCGGGTGCAGCAGCAGCGCGCGGTCTATGCCAGCCTGAAGGGCCGGATGGACGGCCCGCAGGGGGCGCTGCACGCCCTGGCGCTGACGACGAAGGCACCCGGATGATGGCCGAGATGCTGGTGATTGCCACGCTTGTTGCGCTGTTGGCGCTGTTGTGGGTTCCGGGTGACCGGCACGACGATGACGATGATGATGGGCCGGGCGGGATGCGGCGGCGCGCACGGGTGCGCGTGGCGGCACCGTCGCGGCACCGGCGAAAGGGCAGGACATGACCGACACGACCACCGCGGCCACCGACCGCATCCGCGACACGATCAACGGCAACGACGTGGTGCTGTACATGAAGGGCACCAAGATGATGCCGCAGTGCGGGTTCTCCTCGCGCGTGGCGGGGGTGCTGAACTATCTGGGCGTGCAGTACACCGATGTGAACGTGCTGGCCGACCCGGACATCCGGCAGGGCATCAAGGACTTCTCGGACTGGCCGACGATCCCGCAATTGTATGTGAAGGGCGAGTTCGTGGGCGGCTGCGACATCATCACCGAGATGACGCTGTCGGGCGAGCTGGACCAGTTGCTGGATGCCAAGGGCGTGGCCTATGACAAGGCCGCGGCCGAAAAGATCCGCGAAGCCAACGCCTGACGCCGGAACGGGGTGGTGGGCAGATTGCCCACCCTACCCCGTCACCCTACCCCGCCGCCTGTTCCATCTGCTCGGCCAGGGCTTCGGCCCTTGCCGCAAGCTCGGCCAGCAACTCGCCCACGGCGGGCGGGATCACGGCCACTTCCACCCGCTCGGGCCCGGTGAATTCGAGATCGGCCAGGCGCGCCTTCAGCCCGCGCAATTCGTCCTCGACGGCGGCGGTGCGGTCGGCCAGCATCAGGCCGGCCATCAGCAGAAGCCGCGTTTCCGGCAGCCGCCCGAGCTGTGACAGAAGCGGCTGCGCCTCGGCGTCCAGCATCTGGGCGGCGGCGCGCAGGAAGTGTTCCTCGCCATCCTGACAGGCCACGCGGAACGGGCGGCCGCCGATCATGACTTCCAGTTCAGGCATGCCCTGCCTCCTCGACCAGTGGGGCCAGTGCTGCGATCACCGCCGCGATCTCGGCCTGGTCGCGGCTGCGGGCGGCCTGCATCTCGTCCTGGGCGGCGCGCGCCGCATCCAGTTCGGCCAGCTGGGCGCGCATCCCCTCGACCTCGGAGGTCAGCGAGGTGACGGCCTCGCGCAGCGCGTCCCGCGTGGATTTGACGGCATTCAGCCGTTCCGCCAGCTGTGCGCTGGTGGCACGCTCGGCCTCCAGCGCCTCGCGCAGTGCCGACAGCCCTTCGTCCGGGGCAGGCGGACGCAGCACCATCACGTCGGCGGCCGACGCGATTCTGTCCAGAGCCGCGGCGATGCGATCCCCGAATCCCGCGATGACGTCACTTTCACTCATCCGTGCAACCCCTTGGTGCATCGGCACAAGGGTGCCACCCCCACACCGCGTCCACAAGCGCAAATTCTGCGCAAAGGGATCCGCAGGCGGGCCATGCGGCGCTGTTGTGCTTGAAGTTCACGCGACGGCACTGGTAAGCAACCCGCGGCAGCCCGACGGCCCTGCCACCTGCAGCCCAGACCCGCATTGAAGGAGCCCCCCGATGGACATCGCCGCCCTGCGCGCGAAGCACCCCGACCATTGGCGTATGGCCTGCGCAATTCGCGCGCTGGCACTTGATGCGGTTGCGGCGGCCAAATCGGGCCACAGCGGCATGCCCATCGGCATGGCCGACGTGGCGACGGTGCTGTTCACCAGGCATCTGACCTTTGACGCCGCGGCACCCGACTGGTTCGATCGCGACCGCTTCGTGCTGTCGGCCGGCCACGGGTCGATGCTGCTGTACGCGCTGCTGCACCTGACCGGCTATCAGGACATGACGCTGGAGCAGATCAAGGCGTTCCGGCAGTGGGGGTCGATCACTGCGGGGCATCCGGAATACGGCCATGCCAAGGGAATCGAGACAACGACGGGGCCGCTGGGCCAGGGGCTGGCCAATGCCGTGGGCATGGCGCTGGCCGAGGAATCCTTGCGCGGGCGGCACGGCGGCAAGGTGGTCAACCATCGCACCTATGTGATCGTGGGCGACGGCTGCCTGATGGAGGGCATCAGCCAGGAGGCCATCACGCTGGCCGGGCGGCACAATCTGGGGCGGCTGGTGGTGCTGTGGGACGACAATGGCATCACCATCGACGGTGCCGTGTCGCTGGCCGACGCCACCGACCAGAAGGCGCGCTTCGAGGCGTCGGGCTGGCAGGTGATCGAGGTCGACGGCCACGACCCCGAGGCGATTGACCGCATGCTGACGCGGGCGGGCCGCGGCAAGCGGCCGGTCCTGGTGTGCTGCAAGACCCATATCGCGCTGGGCACCGCGCTGCAGGACACGTCGAAGGGCCACGGCGCCATCACCGACCCCAAGATGGTGGCCGCGGCGAAGGAAACCTGGGGGTGGGAGTACGGCCCCTTCGAGGTGCCCGACGACATCCGTGCCGCCTGGGCCACCGCGGGTGCCCGGGGACAGGCCGAGCGCGAGGCCTGGGAGGCCCGCTGGGCCGAGATGCCCGAGGCCCGGCAAGAGGCGCTGCGCCGCTGGTTCACGCTGGAGACGCCGAAGCGCCTGCCCGGCGTGATCCGTGAGCTGAAAACCGCAGCACTGGAAGAACGGCCGAAGATTGCCACCCGTGTGGCCTCGGAACGGGTGCTGACGGCGGTGAACCCGATCATGCCCGAGACGTTCGGCGGCTCGGCCGACCTGACGGGGTCGAACAACACGCGCACGCCCGAACTGGGCGTGTTCTCGCCCGACGACCGCAAGGGGCGGCACATGCACTGGGGCATCCGCGAGCATGGCATGGCCGCGGCGATGAACGGCATGGCGCTGCACGGCGGCATCCGCCCCTATGGCGGCACCTTCATGTGCTTCACCGACTATGCCCGCCCCGCCATGCGCCTGTCGGCGCTGATGGGCGTGCCGGTGGTCTATGTGATGACGCATGATTCGATCGGCCTGGGCGAGGACGGCCCCACCCACCAGCCGGTCGAGCACCTGGCAATCAGCCGCGCCACGCCCAACACGCTGGTGATGCGCCCGGCCGACCTGATCGAGACTGCCGAGGCCTGGGAGATTGCGCTGACGCAGACGCGGCGGCCCACGGTGATGGCGCTGTCGCGGCAGAACCTGCCCACCGTGCGTACCGAGCCGTCGGGCACCAACCAGGTGGCGCGCGGCGCCTATGTGCTGGCCGAGGCCGAGGGGCCCCGCAAGGTGCTGCTGATCGCCAGCGGATCGGAAGTGGAGATCGCGCTGCGGGCGCGCGACATGCTGCAGGCCGAAGGGATCGGCACTCGGGTGGTGTCGATGCCCTGCATGGAGCTGTTCGCCGAGCAGGACGAAGCCTATCGCAAGCGCGTGCTGCCCGCGGGCGGCACCCGTATCGGCATCGAGGCCGGCGTGCGTCAGGGCTGGGACCGCTGGCTGCTGGGCGAGCGCGCGCGCATCAACGGGTCGGACTTCGTGGGCATGTCCAGCTTCGGCGCTTCGGCCCCCTACGAGCGGCTGTACCAGGAGTTCGGCATCACCGCCGAGGCCGTGGTCGAGCGCGCCAAGGCGCTGATGCCGGCCGAAACGGCACCCGCGGCCTGATGCCGACCTGATGCCGGGCGTTCCCTTTCGCCGCCGGGGCGGCAGGGAACGCGCCTACAGGTCCCGCGCCCAATCCTGCTCCACGACGTCCCGGCCGAAGCTGTGTGCCGGGGTGCTGGCCGTCAGCACGAACCCGTTGCGGGCGTAAAGACGCCCCGCTGCCCGATGGCTTTCGTGCGTCCACAGGCGGATGCGGTGATAACCGGCCCCGCGGGCAAACCCAAGGCAGGTGTCCAGCATGTGCTGCGCCAGCCCCGTTCCGCGCGCCTCGGGTTCGACCAGGAACAGCCGCAACCGCGCCACCCCCGGCGCATCGCGCACGCAGAAGATCGAGCCCAGCCGCTGGCCGCCCTGCCAGGCGATCCAGCCTTGTTCGCAGGCCAGGTCATGGCTGCGCAGGAAGCCTGCCACGATTTCGGCGACCAGCACACCGAAACTGTCGTCAAAGCCCTCGTCCCGCGCATAGAGATCGGCGTGGCGGGCAACCAGCCATGGGGCATCTTCGGCGGCCAGTGGGCGCAGGTCGTGGGACATGGGGCCATCATCGGCGGTGGGTCGCGCCTGCGTCAACCCGTTGCGCGGCGCCCGGCGTTTCGGTACCGCAGGCGAAAAGGAGATGGCCATGGCCCGTGAAGACGACAGCGACATTGCCGCCGACCTGCGCGTGGCGCCCACGACGCTGGGCATGGTGCGCATCCACATCACCGCCGAGGACGGCACCGACCTGCCGATGGACTTTGACCCGGAAGAGGCCGAGGAAATTGCCGAAGAACTGCGCGCTGCGGCCGAGGCGGCGCGCGCCATGTCCGGCGGGCGCCGGGGGCGTTGAGCGGCCGCGTCAGGCCCAGGCCAGGCTGACCCCCGGGTCGCGCAGCGGCATCAGCCGGGCGGCGGCGTGGCGGGCAAAGCGCAGGGTCATCGCCTTGCGCCGGGCGCCGGGCAGGGGCGTGGGCGGGGCGATGCGCAGGATCTCGGCATCCCAGGCGTCGGCCAGGATCAGGCCGGTCTCCCCCGGCAGAAGGTCCGCCGGAAAGGCGGAATCCACGGCCCAGAAGAACCGGTCGCACCAGGGCAGGTAGCCCTGCCATTTGCGGTCGGCCCGCCAGTCGGCCAGGCCCGACTTGCACTCGACCACCCAGAGTTCGCCCTTCGGGCCCAGCCCCATCACGTCGACGCGCAGCCCGTCGGGCAGCACCAGTTCTTCCACCGCGGCAAAGCCCAGCGCCGCCAGATGCCGGCACACCCCGCGCGCCAGCTGCTGCCCGCGCTGCGGCGGCAGGTCTGCGGGAAGAGGGGCGGGGCGGGGCTGCGGGTCCGGCTGCATCATGGGCGGACAATGAACCAAAGGTGAACATCCGGCAAGTCCCCGACCCGGCGGCAATCGGGTTCGATGGCACTGGAACCACAGTCCTTCCCGGCCCGATGCTGGGGAAGCAAAGGAGAACGCGATGCCGACCCGACGCAGCCTGTTGACGGTCCTTGCCGCCGTTCTGGTGACCCGCCCCGCGGCAGCCTTTGACGTGGAAATGACCGAAGCCGCATGGCGTGCCCGGCTGACGCCCGCGCAATTCGCCGTCCTGCGGCAGGGGGCGACCGAGCGCGCCTTCACCAACAGCCTGAACGGCGAAACCTCGCCCCTGCTGGCAGAGGCGCGGCGGGGCACCTATCACTGCGCGGGCTGCGGAAACCGGGTCTATCCGTCGAAAACCAAGTACGACAGCGGCACCGGCTGGCCGTCCTTCTGGGACGCGCTGCCCGGCCGGGTGGGCACGAGGCCCGACCCCGGCCTGCTGGGCATGCGCACCGAGGTGCATTGCGCCCGCTGCGGCGGCCATCTGGGCCATGTGTTTGACGACGGCCCGGCGCCCACCGGCAAACGGCACTGCCTGAACGGGCTGGCGCTGGCGTTTGCGCCCGCCTGACCTGCGCCCGCCTGACCTGCGCCCGCCTGACCTGCGCCCGCCTGACCTGCGCCCGCC
>CAZLIC010000128.1:0-8043 GCA_964559535.1 uncultured Rhodobacterales bacterium | reverse complement strand
CACGCTGGATTCACAAGATGAATCCCTCACGGGATTTGTGCAACAGAGCCGCGCGGAATGAAGCTGGTGCCGACATAGGAATAAAACGGCGACGTTGAAAAACCCGGACTCGCCTGAAAATCCCAAGGCATGTCCCCGGCATAGTGTCGATACACGGCCATTCAAATCGCCTTTCCAAGCCTTTTGAATTTGTCAACTTGCAAGGCTGGAAAGTCAAGCAGATTCAGCAGTTCGGCACGTTTACCGCCAGCCCGCCCAGCGAGGTTTCCTTGTACTTCTCGTGCATGTCGCGGCCGGTCTGCCGCATGGTCTCAATGCAGGCGTCCAGGCTCACCAGATGTACCCCGTCGCCCCGCAGGGCCAGCGAAGCGGCTGCCACAGCCTTCACGGCGCCCAGGCCGTTGCGTTCAATACAGGGCACCTGCACCAGCCCGCGCACCGGATCGCAGGTCATGCCCAGGTGATGCTCCAGCGCGATCTCGGCGGCGTTTTCCACCTGCATCACGGTGCCCCCCAGCACCGCGCACAGCCCCGCCGCCGCCATCGCCGCGGCCGACCCGACCTCGGCCTGGCAACCGCATTCGGCCCCGGAAATCGAGGCGTTGTGCTTGGCCAGCCCGCCAATGGCCGCCGCGGTCAGCAGAAACTCGCCCACCCGGCTGGGCGCCGCGCCCGGCACATGGTCCAGCCAGTACCGGATCACCCCTGGCACCACCCCCGCCGCGCCGTTGGTGGGCGCCGTCACCACCTGCCCGCCCGCCGCATTCTCTTCGTTCACCGCCATCGCATACAGGCTGATCCAGTCGTTCACGGTATGCGGCGCCACCATGTTCCGTCCGCGCTCGGCCAAGAGCGCAGCCCCGATGCCCGCCGCCCGCCGCCGCACCTTCAGCCCGCCGGGCAGAATACCCTCGCCCGCCATGCCGCGGTCGATGCAGGCCGACATCACCTCCCAGATCCGCGCAAGGCCGCGGTCCAGATCGGCTGCCGAACGAAAGCGCAACTCGTTCTCGCGCTTCATCTGCGCCACCGACTTGCCCGAGGCCGCTGCCATCGCCAGCATCTCGGCGGCCGTCGAAAAGGGCCACGGCACCTCCGGCCCCTTTTTCTTCGCCGCACCGCCCGCCAATTCCTCGGCCGTCAGAACGAAGCCGCCGCCGATGGAATAGTAGGTCTCCTCGACAATCACGTCGCCCTGCGCGTCGGTGGCCTTCAGGACCATCCCGTTCGCGTGGCCCGGCAGCGCAGGGCCGTAGTCGAAGGTCAGGTCACGGTCGGGGTCGAAGGCCAGGGGCGGCAGCCCAGTCACGTCGATCTGCTTCGTGGCGCCGATGGCGGCCAGCGCCGCCTCGGCCTTCCCGGCGTCATAGGTGTCGGGCAGGAACCCGGCCAGGCCCAGGATCGTCGCCCGGTCTGTTGCATGCCCCACCCCGGTAAAGGCCAGCGACCCGTGCAGGGAAGCCCGCACCCCGCGCGGCTTGAAGGGCGATGCGCGCAACAAGTCGAGAAACCGCGCGGCGGCCACCATGGGCCCCATCGTGTGGCTGGATGACGGGCCGATCCCCACCTTGAACATCTCGAAGACCGACAGGAACATCGCGCCACCCCCTTGCACCGGTCACCCACCGGCCTTCCGGCCCCTTCGGGTCCGGTGCGTCGAGTATGGTGGCAAAGCGCGCCGGGGCCAGACCGAAAGCGACGCTTTCACTTCGGGTCGCGCTGACTTCGCGCCGGGGCAGGCCCGGTTTCCCATGAGCTTCGGGCAGGATCCGGCTTGCGACATTTACGGCCTGTTAACCGAACTTGCGCGAAAGAGAGAACACAGTGTGAACACAAGGGAGACTCAGATGGTCTGGATGGCAGTTCTGGCGGCAGTGGCCCTGTTCGGGGCAACGGCCGCTTCGGCGCAGGGCCTGCCTGCGCCTCTGGCGGCAAGGCTGGCGGAAAACCCCGCCGCGGTGCTGCGGCAGGCCGAAGAGATCATCCTTGGCCACGGCACGGGCGGCGCCATCCGGCGCGACGCGATCCTGCGCATGGTCGCCATCGACCGCGCCGCCGCCCGCGCGCGGCTCATGTCGCAGCTTCTGTCGGCCGACCTCGACGCCGACGGAACCATCACCGAAAACGAGGCGCAGGTTACCGCCGCGGCCCGGTCGGCGAACGCGCGCGGCAGGCTTCTGGCGCAGGTGGCCGCTGCGGACGGCGATGGCAATGCGCGTCTTTCCCCGCCCGAACTGCGCGCGGCGGCCGAAGCACAGGCGCGCCGCGCCGTTTCGTCTGCCCGCGAGGCGCGGCTGCTGGATCTGATGGCGATGGACGCTGATGGCGACGGGGCCCTGACCCTGGCCGAGGTCCGCGCCGCGGTAAACACCGCGCGGGCGGCGCAACCCGCCGCGACCGATCTTCCCGGCAGTGTCCCCGAACGCGGCGCATGACGCGCAGGGCGCCGCCCCCCGGGCCGCGCCCGGCAACGCCCCTTTGCCACCGGCGCGCGATTGCGCTAAGCCTGCGCGAACGCCAAAGGGATCGCCCATGCCCGCCGAACTCTCGCCCATCGACAAGGCCAAGTTCCTTGCTGCCCGCCGCGCGGTCGACTTCGTGCACCCCGGCATGCGGGTGGGGCTGGGCACCGGTTCGACCTCGGCCTGGATGGTGCGCTGCCTGGCCGAACGGGTGAAGGAAGAGGGGCTGCGCGTCACCGGCGTGCCCACCTCTCGCCGGACGGCAGAGCTTGCCACGCAACTGGGCCTGCGCGTCGTCAGCCTGGACGAGGCCAAGTGGCTGGACCTGACGATCGACGGCGCCGACGAGTTCGACGCCGATCTGAACCTGATCAAGGGCGGCGGCGCGGCCCTTCTGCAGGAAAAGATCGTGGCCACCGCCAGCGACATGATGGTGGTGATTGCCGACCCGGCGAAAGAGGTTGCCTCGCTGGGCGCCTTTCCACTGCCCATCGAGGTGATCCCCTTCGGCTGGCAGACGACAAAGGCGCTGGTCGAGGAAACCCTGGTGGCGATGGACGTGCTGGGGCGCGACGTGTCGCTGCGCATGTCGGGCGACCGCCCGCTGGTGACCGACGAATCGAACTACATCCTGGACCTGCACCTGAAGCGCATTGCCAACCCCCGGCAGCTGGCACTGGTGCTGAACCAGATCCCCGGCGTGGTGGAAAACGGCCTGTTCATCGACATCTGCGATGTCGTGGTGGTGGGCCATGCCGACGGCCGGGTGACGGTGCGCGACATCAACGCGGGCACCACCGCCGATGAACGCATGGACATCTTGCCGCCGTCGAACATCTTCGCCGACCTTGGCGACTGAGCAGAGACAAACGACGTAACCATGGCCTTCGACCTTGACCTTTTCGTGATCGGCGGCGGCTCGGGCGGGGTGCGCGCGGCGCGCATTGCCGCAGGCGAATACGGCGCGAAGGTCGCGCTGGCCGAAGAAAGCCGAATGGGCGGCACCTGCGTGATCCGCGGCTGCGTCCCGAAGAAACTGATGGTCTTTGCCAGCGGCTATCCGCAGGCCATGGCCGAGGCGCGCGCCTATGGCTGGAACGCCAGCGCAGGCGCCTTTGACTGGCTGGCCTTCCGCACCCGCCTGCACGCCGAGCTTGACAGGCTGGAAGCCGCCTATCGCCGCACCCTGCAGACGGCGGGCGTCACCATCCATGACCAGCGCGCCACCGTGATTGACCCGCACACCGTCGAACTGGCCGATGGCACCCGCCTTTCGGCCCGCCATATTCTGGTGGCCACCGGCGGCCGCCCTTTCGTGCCGGATTTTCCGGGGCGCGAGCTGGCGATGGTGTCGGACGACATCTTCGACATGCCTGCCCTTCCCGGCCGCATTCTGGTGGTCGGCGGCGGCTATATCGCATCCGAATTCGCCTGCATCCTGCACGGCCTGGGCGCACGGGTGACGCAGGCCTATCGCGGCGCCGCCACCCTGCGCGGCTTTGACGACGAGGCCAGCGGCCATGTGGCCAACGCCATGCGCGCCCGTGGCATCGACATCCGCACCGGCACCGCCATCCGCGACCTGACGCATACCGCCGGAGGGATCGAAGCCTACCTCACCGACCGCGGCCCGCAGACCTTTGACGCCGTGCTCTATGCCACCGGGCGCAAGCCCAACACGGCGGGGCTGGGGCTTGCGGCGCTGGGCGTGGCGCTGTCGCGCGAAGGCGCCGTGGAGGTCGATGCCTTCAGCCAGACCGCCGTGCCCTCGATCTATGCCGTGGGTGACGTGACCGACCGCATGAACCTGACGCCGGTTGCCATCCGCGAGGGGCACGCCTTTGCCGACACCGTGTTCGGCGCCAAGCCCACGGCCTTCGACCACAGCCTGGTCGCCTCGGCCGTCTTCACCCAGCCGGAACTGGGCACCATCGGGCTGACCGAGGAAGAGGCGGCGGCGAAGGGGCCGGTGGAGATCTACGCCACTGCCTTCCGCCCCATGCGCGAGGCCTTCGCGGGCGGCGAGGAGCGCGCGCTGCTGAAGCTGGTGGTTGATGCAGCCACGCGGCGCGTGCTGGGCTGCCACATTGTGGCACCGGGGGCTGGCGAGTTGATCCAGCTGGCCGCTGTGGCCATCGGGATGGGCGCCACGAAAGAGGATTTCGACCGCACCTGCGCCGTCCATCCCACCATGGCGGAAGAGCTTGTGACGATGCGCCGCCCCGTGCGCGTCACCTGATCCCGCACGCATCACCTGATCCGGGTTGATTTTCCCGCCCCGATGCCCAAGTGAGGCAGGCGTAACGCAAAAGAGGACGGCAGATGGCAGGCAGTGGAGGCCCATGGGGCGGCGGTGGCGGAAACCGTGGCGATGACGACCGCCGCGATCCGCCGCGCGGCGGCCCGCGCCGCCCCGGCGAGGGCGGCTCCTCGATCCCGGAAATCGACGAGATCGTGAAGAAAGGGCAAGAACAGCTGCGTGTCCTGATGGGCGGCCGTGGCCGCAATTCCGGAAACGGCGGCGGTGGCGGTGGGTCGGGCGGCCCGGTTGGTCCCATGTTCACGCGCAACGGTCTGCTTCTGGGCGCGCTGGCTGCGGCAGGGCTGTGGGTGTTCGCCAGCTTCTACACCGTGCGGCCCGAGGAAAAGTCGGTTGAGCTGTTCCTGGGCGAATTCAGCGGCGTGGGCGAGTCGGGCCTGAACTTTGCGCCCTGGCCGCTGGTCACGGCAGAAATCCTGCAGGTGACCAACGAACGCACCACCGACATCGGCGTAGGTGCGGCGGGCGGTGACAGCGGTCTGATGCTGACGCGCGACCAGAACATCGTCGACGTCGGCTTTCAGGTGGTGTGGAACATCACCGACCCTGCGCAATACCTGTTCAGCCTGGCCGACCCGGACGGCACGATCCGCGCTGTGTCGGAAAGCGCCATGCGCGACATCATCGCGCGGTCCGAACTGGCACCCATCCTGAACCGCGACCGTGCCGCGATCGCCGCAGATCTGCAGCGCCAGATCCAGGAAACGCTGGACAGCTACAACTCGGGCATTGCCGTCATCCGGGTGAACCTGCAGCGGGCCGTGGCGCCCGACCAGGTGATCGACGCCTTCCGCGAAGTGCAGGCCGCCCAGCAGGAGCGCGAACGCCTGCAGAACGAGGCCGACGCCTATGCCAACCGGGTGACCGCGGGCGCCCGGGGCGAGGCGGCGCAGCTTCTGGAAGAGGCCGAGGCCTATCGCGCCCGCGTGGTGAACGACGCCGAGGGCGAGGCGAGCCGGTTCCTGTCGATCTACGAGGAGTACAAGCGCGCGCCCGAGGTGACCCGGCGGCGGATGTATCTGGAAACCATGGAACGGGTGCTGGGCGACATGAACAAGGTCATCCTGGACGGCGTGTCTTCCGGCGAGGGCGGTCAGGGCGTGGTGCCCTTCCTGCCGCTGAACGAGATCGGCCGCATGTCGCCCGCCCAGCAGGGCGGCGCGGCTTCGGGCACGGGGGGCAACTGACATGGCACGCGCAGCATGGCTTCTGCCCGCCGCGGGCGTGATCCTGGCCCTGGCCGGATCGTCGGTGTTCATCGTGGACGAGCGCGAGAAGGCGCTGGTCCTGCAGTTCGGACAAGTGCGGCAAGTCAAGACGGACCCCGGACTGGGCTTCAAGATTCCCCTGATCCAGGAGGTGGTTCGCTATGAGGACCGCATCCTGGGCCTGCCCACCGCACCGCTTGAGGTGACGATGGCCGATGACCGCCGTCTGGTGGTCGACGCCTTCGCGCGCTGGCGCATCACCGACCTGCAGCGCTTCCGCGAAGCCGTGGGCGTGGGCGGCGAGGCGCAGGCGCTGCGGCGTCTGGAAGGCATCATCAACCCGGCGATCCAGGAAACGCTGGGCCAGGTTGCCGCCAGTCGTGTCCTGTCCGAGGACCGGACAGCGCTGATGAACACGATCCGCGACGTGGCACGGCGGCAGGCGCTGGCGCTGGGGATTGACGTGATCGACGTTCGCCTGACGCGCACTGACCTGCCGGACCAGAACCTGGAAGCCACCTTTGCCCGCATGCGGGCCGAGCGGCAGCGGGAATCGGCCGACGAAGTGGCGCGCGGCCAGGAAGCGGCGCAGCGCGTGCGCGCCTCGGCCGACAGGACGGTGGTGGAACTGACCTCGGACGCGCGCAAGCAGGCCGAGATCGTGCGCGGTGAAGCCGACGCCGAACGCAACGGCATCTATGCCGAGGCCTTCGGCCAGGACCCCGAGTTCTTCGCCTTCACCCGCTCGCTCACCAGCTACGAGCGGGCCCTGAAGGGCGGCAATTCCTCCATCGTCATGCAGCCCGACAGCGTGTTCTTCGACTATCTGCGCAGCGACAAGGCCCCGGTGACCGAGCCCGCCACGCCCGGAAACTGACTGGGAGTGCCGCACCGGGCCAGTCGGCCCGGGTCGGGACAGCACCTATCGCCACAAGGCCCCGCGAAAGCCGCGGGGCCTTGCATTTTTCCCCTTACGGGATTGCATGGCCAGACTGAAAGAATCCGTCACATCCTGTTGAGTCTGCGTGACGCGGTTTGCATTGCAAGACACCGTACATAAGTAGCACACCAGCAGCAGGACAGGCGGGCCGCGATTTGTGCCCGCACCACCACAAAGGAGCTTCCAAGGTGAACGCCATTGCCATGATGCCGACTGTCTCTCCGGCCCGGGGCCTGCGGCAGGGCGCCGGGCGCCTGATGCTGGCTGCGGGCCTTGGCCTTGCGCTGGCTCTTGGGCCTGTCGCCCAGGCCGAGGCCCGCGGAGCGCCCGAATCCTTCGCCGACCTGGCCCAGCAGGTCAGCCCCGCGGTGGTGAACATCACCACCTCGACCACAGTTGCGGGCAGTCCCGGAACGCCCCAGCTTGACATCCCCGAGGGCAGCCCGTTCGAGGACATGTTCCGCGAATTCCTGGATCGCCAGGGCGAAGGCGAGCGGCAGCGCCCGCGCAACGAATCCGCCCTGGGCTCGGGCTTCGTGATTACCGAAGACGGCTACATCGTGACGAACAACCACGTCATCGAGAAGGCCGACGAGATTGAAGTTGAGTTCTTCTCGGGCAAGCGGCTGAAGGCCAAGCTGGTGGGCACCGACCCGAAGACCGACATTGCCGTGCTGAAGGTCGAAAGCGACGAACCCCTGCCCTACGTCACCTTCGGCAACAGCGACCTGATGCGCGTGGGCGACTGGGTAATGGCCATGGGCAACCCGCTGGGCCAGGGCTTTTCGGTGTCGGCGGGCATCGTCTCGGCCCGCGGGCGCGAGTTGCAGGGCACGTATGACGACTTCATCCAGACCGATGCCGCGATCAACAAGGGCAACTCGGGTGGACCGCTGTTCAACATGGACGGCCAGGTGATCGGGGTGAACACCGCCATCCTGTCGCCCACCGGCGGGTCCATCGGCATCGGCTTCTCGATGGCGTCGAATGTGGTCAACAAGGTCGTCGACCAGCTGAAGGAATTCGGCGAAACCCGCCGCGGCTGGCTGGGCGTGAAGATTCAGGACGTGACGCCCGACGTGGCCGAAGCCATGGGGCTGACCGAGGCCAAGG
>CAZLIC010000127.1:0-8114 GCA_964559535.1 uncultured Rhodobacterales bacterium | reverse complement strand
TTCTCCGACGACTACCTCATCCACGCCATCACCCATATGCGATAGCCCTCCCCTTGTGGGGAAGGGATGGAGAGGGGCGCGCGACAGAGATCGCTATCGCAGCACCACCACCATTCCCGGATCGAACAGCCACGGTGCCACGATGCCGCAGGTATCGGCCAGCGGCAGCAGCGTGTCGGGCACCTCGATGCCGATCACCTCGCGCATGAACGCCGCCCGTGCGGCACAGCGGGCGGCCACTGCGGGAAACCGCGCCGCCAGCTCGCCCCGCAGCGCATCGTCGGCAATCGCATAGCCGTCCTCCATCCGCGTCGAGCCCCATGCGGGGTGCGAGGGGATCACGTCCATCTGCATGGCCATGCCGCTGGCCAGCGGAATCTCCGATCCCTCGGCAATGGGTGACGACAGCCATTCGTCCAGCCCGATCAGGTGGCCGGGGTTCAGTGTCACGTTGAACGGGTCAACCGGCAGCGCCGCCCGCATCGCCCGCCAAACCGCGCCGCCTGTCACCCCCGGCCGCATCAGCCCGCACCAGTCGGCCATCGCCTGCACGTAAGGATACACGAACCGCTCCAGATACCCCGCTGCCGCCGCGGGCAGGTCCTGCGGACCGCGCGCCAGCCACCCCGCCCGGCAGAGGTTCGCCCCCCAGTGGCAGATGTTGAAGCTGATCGGGCTGCCCGCTCGCAGCACCTGCCCCGTCGGCCCCGACAGGCCCTGATCCGCCCGCGCGCCCGTCGCAAAGGTGGCGTGGCAGCCCAGCGGCAAGCCACCCACCTGTGCCGCAGCAAACGCTTCGAAGTCGGTCATCCCCTCGCGGAACGCAAACACCATCCGCCGCAGGGCATGGGCGGCCATGTGGTTGGCGAACTCCAGCCGCGCGATCTCGGCCGCATCCACCCGTGCCCGCAGCCCGTGGGCGGGATGCATCAGAAGGTCGGTGGCATTCTCCACCCGCCCGGCAATCCGGCGCAGCGGGTCGGCCACGAAGGCGGGAATGTCCACGGCGGTCGCGGGGTCGTCCACCTCATCCGCGCCGAACCACTTCCACCCGATGGCGCCCACCTTTGCCCCGGCAGGCACCGCCCCCGCCAGCAGGTCGGCCAGCCGCGCCGTGCCCCGTGGCTGCGACGGCAGCGAAAGCGAGGCGCAATGCGCCACCTGCACCGCCATCGCCTGCACCAGCGGCGACACGCCCGTGTAGGGAAGGCACTCGTTCCCGGCGAACAGCCACGCCTCCCGCGGCGTGACCACCATCACCGCCTCTTCGAAGCGGGGGTCAAAGCCCGTCAGCCAGTGCAGGTTGGCCGCATGTTCGCGGTCACCGTAGATGACCGCCGCACCGTACCCCCGCGCCGCCATGGCGCCACGCAGGGCCGCCAGCCGCGCGCGATAGTCCCCAAGCGTCGGCTCGGACGGCACCTCGGGCGCCCCGAAATCCGGCCAGTCGATCCGTGTCAGCCGTGCCATGCCTTGCCCTCCGATGACGGACACCAGCGTCGCCAGAGCCGGGCCGTCGCGTCAAGCCGCGTTGACTTCCCTGCCCGGCAGGGGGCAGGACAATTCGCGCGCAGGGGTGGAGGGGGCGATGGTGCAGGCGGTGTATTCCCTGCTGGTCGAGGTCGGCCGCAAGGCAGGCGACGGCCTGCCCGCGGGCAGCACGGGGGCCGCGCTTCTGTGCTATGCCGGCGGCGTGGATGAGGCCGAAGCGGTGCGCGAGACGGTGGCCATCCTGAAGCAGGCCGACATGGCGGTGCTGGAGGTGCAGGGGCTGGGCACGCTGGAGGAACGGCTGGCCGCGGGCGAAGAGATTGACGCCGAGGAACGTGCGCTGATGGCCCGCGCCGCCGGGGAGAACGCGGTGATCGTGGCGCAGGTGACGACCTTCACCGACTGAGCCTGCCGACGAAGGCTTGCGCAACGCCCCGCGTTCCGCGATTGTTCACGCTGTCGACCAACCCCGAAAGAACCGCGCGCGCAGTCCCATGCAGCCTGACCCACCGATGCCTACCTTGAATGACCTGCTGCGACTGTCCGGGGTAGATGCCGGTGACACCGCGGTGCTGTTTCATGTCTCGGACAATCCGCACCTGCACGCCGCGCTTGGTCGCCTTGCCGCCGACGAACCCATCCTGTTCGATGCCTTCCAGAACCAGCACGGCCCGAACACCGAGGCCCTTCTGCGCAAACGCCGCGTTGTTGCGTCTTTCGTGCCCGGAACGGCGCGCGATTTCGTTTTTGCGGGGCCGTTCGCCATACGCGGGTCATCCTACCGCAGCATGGCCGAGCTTGACGCCGACCCCTGCCACACGGCGTTGCGGGAACGTTTCGGCCATCTGTCCTTCGTGGCGCTGGGCGAAAAAACCGGGCGACGCGGGAGGCTGGTGTTCGATCTTTCGCCGATGGCCGAACTGGCCTCCCTCGTTGGCCGGTTGATCGTCGGCAAGCCGCCCGGTCGCGCCTATGCACGGCTGGCCGAAAACCTGCACGCCCCCGTCATCGAAATTTCGCGTAGCAAGCGTCTTGTTCCACCGCCGCCGGAATGGCAGGAGTTCATCGTGACCGGCGCCGAACTGCGGCATCTGCCCGCCACCTGGGCCACACGGCTGTCCGAATGGCGCGGGGTCTACCTCATCCTCGACCCCGCAGACGGCGCGCGCTATGTCGGTTCGGCGTACGGGGCCGAGAACCTGCACGCACGCTGGCGCACGCACGTCGCCGGCGAAGAGGGGGTCACGCTGCACCTTCGCGACCGCGATCCGGCAGGGTTCCGCTTCTCGATCCTCGAACGCCTTCACCCCGACTTTCCCGCGCCCGAGGTGATCCGCGCCGAGCAGTCGTGGAAGGCGCGGCTTCATACCGTGGACTTCGGGCTGAACGCCGCATGACGACCCCCGACCCCACCCTGCGCCCCGACCGCCTGCCCGAGGACGCCGACCGCGCGCTTCGGCCGCAGATGCTGGCCGATTTCGTGGGGCAGGCCGAGGCGCGGGCGAACCTGGCCGTGTTCATCGAAAGCGCCCGGATGCGGGGCGAGGCGATGGACCACACGCTGTTCCACGGCCCCCCCGGCCTTGGCAAGACCACTCTGGCGCAGATCATGTCGCGCGAGCTGGGCGTGGGGTTCCGCCAGACCTCGGGCCCCGTTCTGGCCCGCCCCGGCGACCTTGCGGCGATCCTGACCAACCTCGAACCGCGCGACGTGCTGTTCATCGACGAGATCCACCGCCTGTCGCCGGTGGTGGAAGAGGTGCTGTACCCGGCGCTGGAAGATTTCGCGCTGGATCTGGTGATCGGCGAAGGGCCGGCCGCGCGGACCGTGCGCATCGACCTGCCGCCCTTCACGCTGGTCGGCGCCACCACGCGGCTAGGCCTCTTGACCACGCCCTTGCGCGACCGCTTCGGCATTCCCTTGCGGCTGGAATTCTATACCGAGGCCGAGTTGGACCACATCGTCACCCGCGGATCGCGGCTGATGGGGATTGAATCAGACCCCGACGGCACCCGCGAAATCGCCCGGCGCGCGCGGGGCACGCCGCGGATTGCCGGGCGACTGCTGCGCCGGGTGGTGGACTTCGCGCTGGTCGAAGGGCAGGGGCGCCTCACCCGCGCAATCGCCGACCGCGCGCTGACGCGGATGGGGGTCGATGACCTGGGCCTCGACGGGGCCGACCGGCGCTACATGCTGCTGCTGGCCGAACACTATGGCGGTGGCCCGGTGGGGGTGGAAACCATCGCCGCGGCGCTGAGCGAGGCGCGCGATGCCATCGAAGAGGTGATCGAGCCCTACCTTTTGCAGCAGGGCCTTGTGCAGCGCACCCCCCGCGGCCGCGTGCTGGGCATGCGCGCCTGGCGCCACCTCGGGCTGGAGCCGCCGAAGGCCGCGGGGCAGGCGGATCTGTTCGGGTAGGGTGGGCAATCTGCCCACCTTCGGCGGAAGGTGGGCAGATTGCCCACCCTACCACCGCGGCTTACCGCATCCGCAAATCGGCGCGGTCGCCGCTGCCTTCGTCGGCGGTGAAGCGAAGGGTGGTGCCTTCGACGGCCACGGTCTGGCAGTTCAGCGGATAGGCCCGCCCTGCCGCGAACAGCTCGCGGCAGAAGAAGCCGTCGCGCCATTGCCAGCGGCCCTGGACGTCGGCGCCAAAGGCGCGGCCCTCGATCTGCCCGCCGGGCAGCACGCGCAGGGATACGCCCATCGAGGTCAGCGTGCGGCCATCCACCAGCGCCACGAAGGCGGCCTTGTCGGTGACCCGGTCAAAGGCCAGCGCAGGCAGCGGAACCATCAGGCAAAGCGCAAGCGCAAGGGGGCGGAACATGGCGGTCCTCCGGTAAGCAGAAGGTACTACGTTCCAGAAGGCCCGCCGGATGACTCACAACCCCAGAACATCCGCCATGTCATACTCCCCGGGCGCCCGGTTCTGGCCCCACAGCACCGCCCGCAGCGCGCCGCGGGCAAAGATGGCGCGGTCGGTCGCCACATGGCGCAGGATGATCCGCTCGCCCTCGGCGGCAAAGATCACGTCATGCTCGCCCACGATGTCGCCACCGCGGATGGCGCTGAACCCGATATGCCCCGGCACCCGCGCCCCGGTGATGCCGTCGCGGCCGCGGTCGGCGCTGACGTCAAGGTTGATCCCCCGCCCCTCGGCCGCCGCCTGCCCCAGCATCAGCGCCGTGCCCGAGGGCGCGTCCACCTTCATGCGGTGATGCGCCTCGACCACCTCGATGTCCCAGTCGGCATCCAGCGCGCGCGCCACCTTGCGCGTCAGGTCGACCAGCAGGTTCACCCCCAGGCTCATGTTGCCCGCCCGCACGATCACCGCGTGGTGCGCCGCGGCGCGGATCTTCGCCAGGTGTTCGGGTTCCAGACCCGTGGTGCCAATCACATGCACCAGCCGCGCCTGTGCCGCCAGCGCCACGAAATCGACTGTGGCGGCAGGCGCGGTGAAGTCGACCACGCCCTGCGACCGTGCGAACACCTCCAGCGGATCGTCGCTGACCGGCACGCCGATCGGCCCCATCCCCATCGCCTCGCCCGCATCACGCCCCACCCAGGGGTGGCCCTCGCGCTCGATCAGCCCCGACAGGCGCAAGCGGTCGGGCATGGCCAGCACGGTGCGGATCAGCATCTGCCCCATGCGGCCCGAGGCCCCGGTGATGGCGATGGCAGGAAGGTCGGTCATGGCGTGGGCCCCCGGTTTTTTGCCCCGATAGCGGAAGCCGCACTGCCGCGCCATGCCCGCGACGTTGCGAAGGCCGCGGTTTTCCCCTATCTCGCGCGCATGGCACGTCCCCTGCACCACGAGAAAGGCCCTTCGCAGCGCCAGCTGCGCGTGGGCGAACTGATCCGCCGCGCCCTGTCGGACACGCTTTTGCGTGCCGATGTGCACGACCCCGAACTGAACGGCATGTCGATCACCGTGGGCGAGGTGCGCGTGTCGCCCGACCTGAAGGTGGCCACCGTGCACGTGATGCCGCTGGGCGGCGCCGGGGTGGATGCGGCGATTGCCGCGCTGGCGCGCAACAAGGGCGAGTTGCGCCACCACGTGGCCGCGGCCATGACGCTGAAATACGCGCCTGACCTGCGCTTCCGCCCGGATGGCACCTTCGATGCGCTGGACGAATCGCGCCGCCTGTTCGCCGACGAACGCGTGCAGCGCGACCTGCGCGCGCCCGACAGCGATTCCGACGACGATGCGGAGGCTTAGGGCGGCGCTGGCGGCGCTGGCGCTGTGGCCCACGATGGCGCTGGCCGAAGGACCATGCCGCACCGTCTTGTTCGAAGGTACGGACTATACGGTCTGCGAGGCGCGGGCGGGGCAGGACGTGCGGCTGTTCCATACCGCCGCTGATGGCAAGGTCTACGGCACCTTCGGCCGGGTCGAACTGGCGGTGAAGGCAGAGGGGCGGCGCGTCGTCTTTGCCATGAACGCGGGCATGTATCATGGCGACCGCAGCCCGGTGGGCCTGCTGGTGGAAAGCAGTACCGAACGGGCGCCGGTTGTCACTGCGGCGGGACCGGGCAACTTCGGCCTGCGCCCGAACGGCGTGTTCTGCGTGCGCGCCGACGGCCGCTTTGCCGTGATCGAATCGCGTGCCTTCGCCCAGGCGCCGCCCGACTGCCTGCAGGCCACACAATCGGGGCCCATGCTGGTGATCGGCGGCGCCTTGCATCCCCGGTTTCTGCCGGGCAGCGACAGCGTGTACATCCGCAACGGCGTGGGCGTGTCCGACAGCGGCGCGCGCGCCGTCTTTGTCATCTCGGAGCGTCCGGTGAACTTCCACACCTTCGCCCGCTTCTTCCGCGATGTGGTGGCCACACCCGACGCGCTGTACTTCGACGGCCAGATCTCGCGCCTGCACGTCCCGGGGTTGAATCGCAGCGACTGGGGCTTTGCCATGGGGCCCATCGTGGCGCTGGTGGAATAGTGGGGCGCAAGGGGCTGCCGGTGTCGGGCTGGGTGGTGCTGGACAAGCCCGCGGGGCTGGGCTCGACCTCCGTCGTGGCGCTGGTGCGCCGGGCCTTCGGGGCGGCCAAGGCGGGCCACGCGGGCACGTTGGACCCGGCGGCCAAGGGCGTGCTGGCGGTGGCGCTGGGCGAGGCGACGAAGACGGTGCCGTTTCTGGAAGCGGCACCCAAGGGGTATCGGTTCATGGTGCGCTGGGGGGCGGAAACCGCCACGGACGATGCCGAAGGGGCCGAGCTGCGGCACTCGGCGGCGCGGCCTGCCCGCGACGCGATCCTGGCCGCCTTGCCCGCCTTTCGCGGTGACATCCTGCAGGTGCCGCCGCAGGTGTCGGCGGTGAAGGTGGAGGGCGCGCGGGCCTATGACCTGGCGCGCGAAGGGGTGGTCATGGACCTGGCCGCCCGCCCGCTGCGGGTGGACCGGCTGGACCTGCTGGACACCCCCGACGCCGATCATGCGCTGCTGGAGATGCACTGCGGCAAGGGCGGTTACGTGCGGTCCATCGCGCGCGACCTGGGCCGCGCGCTGGGGTGCCTGGGCCATGTGCTGTGGCTGCGGCGCGAATGGTCCGGGCCGTTCCGCGCCGCCGATGGCTGGGCGCCCGACGAGATTGCGCGCCGCGCCGGGACGCCCGAACTGGCCCTGTGCCTGCGGCCGCTGGAAGACGCCCTGTTCGCCCTGCCGCGGGCAGACGTTGACGCCGGGCAGGCCGCCCGCCTGCGGTTGGGCGCGGCGGTTCAGGTGGGCGCGGCGAATGGCATGGTCTGGGCGGCACAGGACGGGCGCGCTGTGGCGGTGGGCATGGCCACCGCGGGCCTGCTGCAGCCGTCGCGCGTGTTTGCCGCCTGAAGCCCGGCTATCCGGCGCGGCAAGGATCGCGATCCTGCGCTTCCCTCCTCCCTTTGTGGGGAAGGGAGGCGCCGGATACCCGACGTCCGGACATATCCCGTCGCCGCCTCAGGGCACCGACGCCGCGATCCGCCGCAGCATGGCGATGTTGGCATCCTCGACCCCCGGCTCCTTGAACCCGCGGTCGGCGCTGTTCACCGCCACCACCACGCCGCGCGCCCGGTCGATGAACACGTATTGCCCGTAGATGCCCTGCGCCAGCACCTCGCCGCCGTCCTGCCCCGGCGGCACCCACCACTGATAGCCATAGCCCATCACCGTCATGTCGGCGGGCGCCTGCCGGCGCGTGCTTTCGGCCAGCCAGTCGGCCGGCACGATGCCGCGCCCGCCCTGCAGCACCAGCTGCCCCATCCGTGCGTAGTCGCGCGTCGTCAGGTTCAACCCGCCCAGCACGAAGGGCTCGCCGGTGCCATCGGCAATGTAGTAGGCATCGGCCTCGAGCCCCATCGGCGCGATCAGCCGTTCCTGCATCAGGTCGGCCACCGGTTTGCCCGTGGCGGCGCGGATCACCATGCCCAGCACATGCGTGTCGATGGACACATAGTGGAACCGCGTGCCCGGCTTGGCGGAGCGGTCCTTCAGGCTGGCGGCAAACCCGTCCATCGGCTGGCCCAAGGCCAAGGTGCGGCCCATGCGGTTGATGTCGCTGTAGAAATCCAGATAGTCCTCGTCGAAGGACACGCCCGAGGTCATGGTCAGCACCTGCCGCAGGCTGACCCCGTCATAGGCCGTGCC
>CAZLIC010000126.1:0-8206 GCA_964559535.1 uncultured Rhodobacterales bacterium | reverse complement strand
GCTTCGCCGCCCCTATCTACGCCAACCTCTTCGTTGACGAAGACGGCGAGGGCTACAGTCTCATCTGGTCCCGCCCCAACACCCGCCGCGGCGACTGATCGCCAAGGCAATGGCCCCGGTCGAAAGACCGGGGCCGAAGCGCTAGCCAGCTAGCCGTTCTCGACGCGCAGTGCGGCAAGCGATCTGTCGGCAATGCGGCACAGTGTTCGCGGCAAGACTGGAAAAGCCGCCTTACCTGCTTTGGTTGCTGATAAGCGGTGGGGGCCAAGACAATTGTTTTTAGTCAGCGCGATAAGCACTCCGCCGTGAGTTTCGCACGGTGATCTGGCGGAAAGGGTGCTTCGAGGTGTCGGCGCGCATTCTAGAGTTCTCCCAGCTTTACGGGATAGGTCGGGTATGATACCCGTTCTTAAGTTCGGGCACAGTGCCCATACTGGGAAAGTCCGTGCAGCTGATCAAAACTCGTCATGTGCCCGCCCTGACAGGTCTCACGGCCGACCAGCTGCGCGAGTGGACCGTTCGGCGTGCATTGATTCAGGCAGACGAGCCTGCCAAGAAGCGGGGTCAGGAAGCCCGGTTCTCCTGGCAAACGCTTCTGGTGCTTCGTCTTGCAGTTGTCTTGCGTTCGCAATTCCACGTTGAGCTCCAAGCCCATCGCGATCTTCTTGTCTCAGCCCGAAAACGGCTGGATGGAGCTTCGTTTCTCGGGCTTTGGGGTGCAACACTTGCGATTTACGGCTTGAGCCGGTGCGAGTTGCTCGCGGCGCGTATGGCGCCGTCTTCGGTGGAGGAGGATGTCATCCTTCTCCGTCTCAATCGTCATCTGGAAGTGCTTTCGCTGGGGTTGGAATTGCCTACGCCGATCGCGCAGCTTTCTTTATTTCCGGCAGTGCCTCTAAAGAGCGCCGGCGAAGGAGGGCGGCCATGAACGCGCTCCATGAAATCGAGATCGAACTCCGGCAGCTTGGGTATTCCTCGGATTCAATCATCCGGGACTATACCTTCGCTGACGTCCTTTCACCGTCGGGGGAGTCACGTCGCGTCGAGATGGCTGCGTTCACGCAGGTGCCTGAGTCATACAGGTCCGCCGCCTTCGGTGTTATTATGGACGATGGCGAGGACGCAGTGGTGAAACGTCGGGCATTGGGTGCGCCGATCCTGTTTTCGATCGGGCACCAGGATATCGGCGTTTGGAGGGTGGGAGCTCAGGGCTCGCCTAGGCTCATCGAGCGTATTGGATTAGATGGTATTGCTGACCTGTTTCAGCGCAACGCGGAGCGTTGGCGGCCACAAGCCGTCCATCGTGCGAAATCACTTGGTCAGGCCCAGGCGGCCTATCAACTCGACTTTGTGGATCTTGGCCTTCTTCCGGCGATCGAAAATGAAGTCGAGAATAAGCTTGACCGTCTGCTGCGCCGGGTTGTCGAAGAACTTATGACCGGCACGGCACGAGAGATCGAAGAGGCCGTGTTCCGAACGACATTCCGACTTCTCGCAGCCAAAATCTTGCTGGATCGAGATCACCCTGCCGCTCAGGCTTGGCGAGATGCACCCGTCAACGAGGTTCTGAAAGGCATTGAGAGCTATTATGGGCTCGGCCAGCTAGATCCCAGCAAAATTACCGGAGCTTCGTCCCTCTCGGCCGAAACGGCTTGGCAAACGCTCCTTGGAGCAATCAGTTTCCGGAACATCTCGTCCGATAGTCTGGCATTCGTTTATGAGAATACGCTCGTCACCAAGGATACGCGGAAGCGTTTCGGCACACACAGTACACCGCGACAAGTTGCTGAATATGTTGTGAACCGGTTGGACCTCGGCAGGTTCGACCTCAACGAGCTTACTATTTTTGAACCCTTCACGGGGGCTGGTGTCTTCTTAGTTGCCGCGCTGAGGCACATGCGAGATCTGCTGCCAGAAGGACTGTCTGGTCAGGAGCGCCATGATTTTCTCATCTCACGCATTCGAGGCGCAGAGATTGATGCGTTCGCCTGCGAGGTTGCAACATTATCGTTGATCTTGGCTGATTACCCGAATGCAAATGGTTGGAAGATCGCCAACCAGGATCTGTTCCGCTCGGTAACGTTGGCACAGCACATTGGGTCGGCGAAAATCGTGCTGTGCAATCCTCCTTGGGAGGATTTCGACGTTGATGAGCGGGCTGACTATTCGGAAATGGCCGCCAAGTCCTTTTCCAAGCCGATGGCCGTTCTGCGGACCGCACTAGAGGCTGAGCCCGAGGGAATCGGTTTCGTCATTCCGCAAGGCTTTCTGCGACAACAGCAGTACGGGCAGCTCAGACAGGCGATCGCGGACAAATTCAAGCATGTCGAACTTACATCTCTCCCCGACAGAGTTTTCCAGCGTGCCGGCTTTGAGGCGGCAATTCTCATTGCAACAGACCGGCGCACAGAGGCGGGAGAGCCGCAAGTCCAGCTCGTTTCTACCACGGTTACTGACAGAGATCGCTCAGCCTTTCTCGCAACCGGGAAGGTGACCTCCGAGCGGCGCAGAACGAAGCTCGTTCACACAGGCGAATTGTGGATTGGTGAGTTCGATGAGCTTTGGGAGGTCGTGAGTCGGTTTCCACGCCTCGGAACATCGGCCGAGGTCTACCGTGGACTAAAGTGGTGGAAGCAGGCAGACGGGCTTTCAGAGACACCACGCGAAGGATTTGCACCGGGCGTGTTCAAACCGGCCGATTCACTCAAGCAGTTCGCGGTTCACAACACAGTCTATCTCAATACGAACCCCGAAGCGGCGCTCCGCCCCGCACCGCTTGACCGACCTTGGGATCAGCCCAAGGTCATCACAAACGCCGCGAGACTTTCTCGTGGTCCATGGCGTATCGCTGCCGCCGCTGACCGATCTGGCCTGGTCGCTTCTCAGAGCTTTTTTGGCATCTGGCCGATGAATGGCTCGCTGCCGCTCGAGGCATTGGAGGCTATTCTCAACGGACCCCTGACGAACGCATTTTTGACGGAGCGCGCTTCGAACCAGCACTTCACCAATGAATTGATGAAACTGATTCCGATGCCCAAGAGGCCATTGGACCGTGTGGTAGATGCTGTTGATCGCTATCGCGCAGCGTACAAAGCCAGAAACGACACGGCGCTAAGACGTGCAGAAGACGATGAAGCTCTCAACACGCTTCTTGTCGAAATCGATGCCGAGGTACTGAGGGCATATGATCTTCCACCTCGGCTAGAGCGGCAGTTGTTGGAGTATTTCCGCGGACATGAGCCCGAACGGCGAGTGAACCACTTGTTTCGAGGATGGCTGCCGGAGGATTTCTCAGCATACATGCCATTGCATGAATATCTCGGACCGTTGGTGGATCGTAACCGGGGACCGTGGCCGCTGGAGACCTTTACAGCAGCGCCTGACGAAGAGGCGGAATTGTTGCGGCGGTATATTCACTGATGGACACATACCTCCTCGACACCAACCTCGTATCGGTACTCTACGACGCCGGGCGATCAAACCACCGAACGGTTCGCACGGCGCTTTCTGCCTTTGATCCTTCTGCACCACAACTGGTTTCGGTGATAACCATCGGCGAGTTGCGTTTCGGTCTTGCGCTCTCTCGTGCTGCCGGGAGGCCTTTGACCCATATCGAAGAGTGTATCGAGCGGACTGAGGAACACCCGTTGGCTGAGGTCAGCCGCCATACGGCTGAGGCGTTTGGCTATGTGAAGTCGAGCGTTGCACTTCAACGGGTGGATATCCGGCGGCGCATGCCGCGATGGGTGGAAGCCTGGTCCGATCGCGTCACAGGGCAGCTCCTGCAAATCGATGAAAACGATCTCTGGATTGCAGCTCAGGCTGTTGAGCGGAACCTCGTTGTCGTGACATCGGACCCAGACTTCATACATGTCATCGCTCCTGCGGTGCCGGAGCTACGCGTGCAGCTTGTGTAGCGCGCCTACGCCAATCGGATCGGCAGGGCCATCCGGAAGCCCTGTCCTGTGCGACCAAGCCAAACACAGTGATGCTGGCTTGGTATTTCTCTTTAGGTCAGATTGCATGACCTTTCCAGATGCGACAGTTGTCGAGGTCCCTATGTCCCGTCATCCCCGTCGGCGTGCCGAGCATAGGCTTCAAGCATCATCTTTGTGTAGTCGCGCGTACTTGAGGTCAGCGTGCCCAGGCCAGGCCATGCGAATGGTGCGGTCATGCAGGTGATCGCGAGATCGACCTCGATGCCAAGGAGTTCTGCGACTGCCAAGGCTTGGACCGGATCTTTGTCTTCCGGCCAAAGGTCTTCATCGAAAACGATCCAGACGTCGTTCTCCTCATCGACACTGATTTCCGCAAGCAAGGCGCCCAGTCTCTCACTCGCATTGGTCGCGTCTTCAACCAGGGCACTGCGAATTAGAAGAGATATCTTCTCCGCATCGAGCTCGAGCTTAAGTGTGACGTCAACGATCTGCATGTCCTGCACGGATGGGTTTTCGGCTGCTCTAGGCCTGACCGGCTTAGGCTTCTCGGCGTTTTCTCCCAACCAGAACGGGGTTTTGAAGATATCGAGTGGGGAAGCCCCACATCCCGGGCAATGCCAGAGATTTGCAGCAATCTGTGCGCCAGATACCGTACTGTTGCAGTGCAAGCAGAACCATTCGCTCGATTCCCCTCCAAACAATGGGTGGCGGACAGTTCCCTCCCCGTCTGGCTTCGTCGAGCGTCGAGGCCAGTCAGTCGAAATCCGAGCACGGGCCAGCGTCGACCGCTCCCTGGCGATTTGGAGCGCTTCTCGCAGAAACGCGGGGTCATGGACCGGGCTATTGAGCCCCTTGTGCCCCGCGGTTTCTACAGTCGGTGTTGCTTCTGGAGCTTCGGGTATGCGAATGCACCACCCTTCACCAGCAATCAGAACATCACCCAGCAAGTCAGACAGACGGTACAGATGAGCTCCAATCCTCCCTTCCTCGGTCTGATCCATAAGCCCAAAGCGGTGTTGCAAGGCCTGAGGGTCAGTTTCCCGGAATTGTAGCGCGGGATGCGTGCTGGCGACAAAGGCCTCCACTTTGGCGAGAACCTCGGGATCGGGTGTCCATCCCTTCTTGGTCGCGGCAGCAAGATTGTTCCAGTGCGCGAAGCCGATGTGGCCCGCGATACGATCCAGCGCATCGTGCAGCGCTATTCTGTTGGCCCGCGCGTGAAGCTTTGCGAGCGTCTTCAACTTACGGAATTCGACGGTATCGGTCATGATCCATGTCCAGGATAGGTCCGATCAGGTGCCCGCTGCTAATCAGACCCTGCCTGAGGCATGGTGTGATGTTAATTGAAGTAGACGCTGATCTAGCTTCGCGTGGCGGGCACACCGGCCTGCGTTTAAGGCCAAGCACAATATGGGCGAGGGGCAATTGATCGTCAAGCATGATCCCCGGCTTTAAGGTTTCGGCGCAATTCCAATCGTTTAATCACGTTCGCGGCACCTCCCAGCATTTCGCCGGGATCGCGCTCTGGTCCTTCGGACTGGAGTCTGCCGAGCCAGTCTCCACCCATACGGGCGACGATCCCTGGTGCGAAGAGGGAGAGGTGAGCCGGAGCGGGTCAGGTCCGGCGGGTGAGAGAGAGCGCTGATCGGGCCAGACCCGTTCCCGCTCTCTTGAGGAATTCCCGATGAACGACCTTTCTCCGACGACCCTTGCGCAAGCGCCGGTCGCCTCGGCTTCCGCCATCCTGGTTGCGGCCGGCCTTTTGCTGCCGTCGCTCGAACGCGGGCAGCGCATCGACGGCGCGGCGTTGCGCAGGGCAATGGAAGCCGCCTTCGGCGCTTCCGATGCCTCCGGCCTTTGGGATTGGAAGGCGGCATATGAGGCCTGCGAGGCCGCGACTGTCCTTTTCCTGCGGAAGTACGGCCGCACGATCTTCCGCCAAGCTGGCGCACATTCGGCGCGGCTGGCTGCGATTTCGAAAATCTCCGGCCTCCTGCCCAGCCACACACGCCGCTCCGAAGAAAGTCAGGCGCTGCAGCAATTCTCCACGCCGGTCCCGCTCGGGTTCGCCGCACTGACTGCAGCAGCGATCCAACCCGACGACGTGGTGCTGGAACCTTCAGCTGGAACCGGCCTCTTGGCCATCCTAACTGAGGCCTCCGGCGGCAGTCTGATCCTGAACGAACTGGCTGACTCCCGTGCCGACCTCCTCTCTTCCCTCTTTCCGGCCCTTTCCGTCAGCCGCTTCGACGCGGCGCAAATTCACGACCACCTCGATGCTGGTGCCATCCCCTCAGTCGTCTTGATGAACCCACCGTTTTCAACGATGGCAAACGTTGCTGGCAAAGTGCAGGACGCCGCGTTTCGACACATCGCATCGGCGCTGGCGCGGCTCGCCCTGGGCGGGCGACTGGTCACGATCACCGGCGCGGGGTTCGGCCCCGACATGCCCGCCTGGCGCGAAGCTTTCGGCCGGCTACAGGAACGTGGAACCGTCGTGTTTTCCGCTGCGATCGACGGCTCGGTCTATGCACGGCATGGCACGACGTTTTCGACGCGGCTGACCGTGATTGACAAGATCCCGGCCGAAGATACCACGCTTTTCCCAGCCTCACCTGGCATGGCACCTGACGTTGCGACCCTGCTCGGCTGGATTGCCGACCACGTGCCGCCGCGCCCCGCCGTCGATTTGCCGAAACCGCCGTCACCCACTTCACCTGCGCGCTCAGTCCGCGGCTATCTCGCTCGGGCCAATGCTGCCCCGACTGCGCGAAAATCCACCACCTCGCCAGCGGCGATCGAACTTCCCTACGAAGCCGTCGATGCTGTGCAACCCGATGCCACGCGCCTCTCCGACGCGATCTATGAAGAATACGCGCTGCAAACGATCCGGATTCCCGGCGCGGTCCCGCATCCGACCAAGTTGGTCCAATCCGCCGCCATGGCCTCAGTCGCGCCGCCGCGCCCGACCTATCGGCCAATGCTGCCTGCCGACATTTGCGGCCGGCTTTCTGATGCCCAGCTTGAGACAGTGATCTATGCTGGCGAGGCCCATTCTGACCACCTCGCCGGAAGCTGGACCGTTGATGAGACCTTTGACACCGTCAGCGCAGCGGCCGACGGCGCGGCGGACTCTGTCCGCTTCCGCCGTGGCTTTATGCTGGGTGATGGCACCGGGGCGGGAAAGGGCCGCCAGTCCGCCGGGATCATCCTCGACAACTGGCTGCGCGGGCGTCGCAAGGCGGTCTGGATTTCGAAATCCGACAAGCTGATCGAGGACGCCCAGCGTGACTGGTCGGCCCTCGGACAGGAACGGCTTCTGGTCACGCCGCTGTCGCGCTTTGCCCAAGGCAAGCCGATCACCTTGTCGGAGTGCATCCTGTTCACCACCTATGCGACGCTCCGCTCCGATGATCGCGGCGAGAAGGTCTCGCGCGTCCGCCAGATCGTGGACTGGTTAGGCCGCGATTTCGACGGTGTCATCATCTTCGACGAAAGCCATGCCATGCAGAATGCGGGCGGTGGCAAGGGTGAGCGAGGCGAAGTCGAGGCTTCGCAGCAGGGCAGGGCGGGCCTGCGCCTGCAACACGCACTGCCCGACGCCCGCATTGTGTATGTCTCCGCGACAGGGGCCACCACGGTCCACAACCTTGCCTATGCACAGCGGCTCGGCCTCTGGGGTGGAGAGGATTTCCCCTTTGCGACTCGTGCCGAATTTGTGGAGGCGATTGAGGCCGGTGGCGTCGCGGCCATGGAAGTGCTGGCCCGCGATCTGCGCGCCCTCGGCCTCTACACCGCGCGGTCGCTCTCCTATGACGGCGTCGAGTATGAGTTGGTCGAGCACAAGCTGACCGAGGAGCAGCGCCGCATCTATGATGCCTACGCGGGCGCCTTCGCCGTCATCCACAACAATCTCGATGCGGCGATGCAGGCGGCCAACATCACCGGCTCGGACGGCACCCTGAACCGTCAAGCCAAATCTGCCGCGCGCTCGGCCTTTGAAACCACGAAGCAGCGCTTCTTTGGGCACCTTCTGACCAGCATGAAAACTCCGACACTGATCCGGTCCGTCACGGCCGATCTGGCGGCAGGCCACGCCGCCGTCATCCAGATCGTGTCAACGGGCGAGGCGCTGATGGAACGGCGCCTGGCGGAAATCCCGACCGATGAATGGAATGATCTGAAGGTGGACGTGACGCCCAGGGAATACGTCTTATCCGGAGTTCCGGATAAGACATAATATGCCGCGTCCGCGTTATGGAGAGCGC
>CAZLIC010000125.1:0-8358 GCA_964559535.1 uncultured Rhodobacterales bacterium | reverse complement strand
TGCAGCAGCACCAGCATCCGCAGCGCGCCGTCCGACAGCATGAAGGCCCAGTAGGCCGCCGTCACCGCCGCATAGGCGCGCAGGGGGTTGGCCGTGGTCACATCGACCCCGCCACCATCCGCGTGATGTCGGCCAGACGGCAGGCATAGCCCCATTCGTTGTCGTACCAGGCGTAGATCTTCACCTGCGTGCCGTTGATCACCATGGTGCAGGGCCCGTCCACGATGGAAGACCGCGGGTCGTTGGTAAAGTCGCTGGACACCAGTTCGCGCGTCTCGAACCCCAGGATGCCCTTCAGCGGCCCCTCGGCGGCAGCCGCGGCAAACAGCGCGTTCACCTCCTCGACCGTCGTCGCCCGGTCCACCTCGAACACGCAGTCGGTGATCGAGGCGTTCAGCAACGGCACCCGCACCGCGTGGCCGTTCAGCCGCCCCGCCAGTTCTGGGTAAATCAGCGTGATCGCCGTCGCCGACCCGGTGGTGGTGGGGATCAGGTTCAACAGCGCCGACCGGGCGCGGCGCATGTCCTTGGCCGGGCGGTCCACGATGGTCTGCGTATTGGTCACGTCATGGATCGTGGTGATCGACCCGTGCCGGATGCCCAGGCTTTCGTGGATCACCTTCACCACCGGCGCCAGGCAGTTCGTGGTGCAAGAGGCCGCCGTGACCAACGCCTGCGACCCGTCATACAGGTGGTGGTTCACCCCATAGACCAGATTCAGCGCTCCGCCGTCCTTCACCGGCGCGCTGACCACCACCTTCTGCACCCCGGCGGCATAATACGGCGCCACCTTGGCCGCCGTCTTGAACACACCGGTGCAGTCGATCACCAGATCGACGCCCAGGTCCGCCAGCGGCAGCGCCTCGATGGTCTTCTCGTGCGTCAGGCGCACGGACTTGCCGTCCAGCACCAGCGCGCCCTCGGCATGGCCCACCGGCGTGCGCCAGCGGCCATGCACCGAGTCAAACTCCATCAGCAGCGCGTGCTGTTCGGCATCCCCTGCGGGATCGTTCAGCAGAACGACCTCGCCCCCGGCGCCGCTGTCCACCAGATCGCGCAGCACAAGCTTGCCAATCCGGCCCAGGCCGTTCAGTGCAATGCGGGCCATGCGGGTCAGCCTTTCTCGTGCGTATCGGTGCCGATGGCATCAACGCGGGATTGCAGGGACAGGCGGCTCAGGCTGTCAAAGGGCAGCGCCACGAAGGCCATGATCCGGCGGCGCAAGGTGGCATAGGTCTGGGCAAAGACCAGCGCCTTCTCGGCATCGGTGCCGGTCGCCTTCACCGGGTCGGGCAGGCCCCAGTGGCCGGTGATGGGTTGGCCCGGCCACGGCGGGCATTCCTCGGCCGCCGAGGTGTCGCAGACGGTGAACACGAAATCCATCACGATCGCGCCGGGCTGCTGGAACTCGGACACATGCTTGGACCGCAGGCCCGAGACATCGTGCCCGTTGCGCTCCAGCACCTCCAGCGCAAAGGGATTCAGCGCCGTGCCCGGCCGGTGCCCGGCCGAAAAGGCCTGGAACTTGCCGCGGCCCAGGTCGCGCAACAGCGCCTCGGCAAAGATCGACCGGGCCGAGTTGCCCGAACAGATGAACAGAACGTCAAAATCGGTATCGCGCATGGCGGCGTCCTTTCGGGGCAGAAGAAGCGAGGCAAGCAGGTCGGGCCGCGCCCGGCCCACATCCAGCGCAAGGTAGCCGATCAGCCCCTCGGCCGTGTCCAGATCGACGGAATAGAACAGCGACCGCCCCCGCCGTTCCACCCGCACCAGCCCCGCCGCCGCAAGGTCGGCCAGATGGTGCGACAGCGTGTTGGGCTTCAGCGCCAGGGCTTCGGCCATTTCGGTGGGGCGCACGCCCTGCGGGGCAAACCGCATCAGCAGGCGATACACCGCCAGACGGCCGGGGTGGCCCAAGGTGGCAAAGGCAAGTACAGCGCGATTCTGTTCCATATTTCCTGCATGCAGGAATTTATGGGCGCCGTCCAGTGAACCTTTGGTAAAACCCAAGCCCGACTGCGCGGCACCCAAAGGGGCGCCGCCGTTGCAAGGCCATACGGCAGGAGAGAGGTGGTGGCGAGGGGGGGAGACCCGACCGGCCTTCTCTTCTAGTGCATTTTCAAGGCATTAGCGACACGCCCGACTGACGCCTGTATACCAGCCCCGTGTTCCGGTCGCAAGGCCACTGATCGAGCCTGAAAGGTTTGAGGGTCGCGCTTTCGAGAGGGCATATCGCTACTCACTCGGAACGGATTTCCCCCCTCCCCCTACCCCCTTGTGCAGGGCAGGACGCCGCGCCGCGTGATCGCACCGGGGCGGGGGTCTTGAGAAGCGCGGCGGACGGGCAGCGGCTGCGATTGTCAGAGGAAGGGTGCGGGGGGTGAGACACGGGCAGGCAGGTCTCACCCACGCTGGACAGCAGGGGGAAGGGGCAGATGCCTAGTTCCATTTGAGTATGCCTCAAGAGAACCGAACTTTGGTTGGTTCGATAAATACCATTTGACGACCCATAGCGAACTGATGATAAGCGAACCATCCTAAACGAACCGATGGGGTTTCCGCCATGTTCATCCGTGCCTACCTTCGCGCCTCAACTGCCGATCAGGACGCCAGCCGCGCCAGTGCTGATCTTGACCAATTCGCCGCCGACCGTGGGCTGGTGATTGCAGCCCGCTACACCGAGAACGAAAGCGGGGCCAAGCTGGACCGACCCCAGTTGTTCCGCCTGCTGGCAGACTGTCACCCCGGCGATGTGCTGCTGGTGGAACAGGTGGATCGTCTGAGCCGCTTGAACGGGGCCGACTGGGAACGCCTCAAAGGACAGATTGCGGCGAAGCGGGTGCGGGTCGTCGCCCTTGACCTGCCGACCTCTTACCAGTTGATGCAGGCGGGCGGCGATGACTTCACGGCGCGGATGCTGGACGCCATCAACGGCATGATGCTGGACATGTTGGCCGCGATTGCCCGCAAAGACTATGAAGATCGGCGCAGGCGGCAGGCGCAGGGCATCGTCAACGCGAAGGCCGAAGGGGTCTATCGGGGTCGGCCCGAAGATGTGAAGCGCAACGATGCCATCACCGCCATGCTGCGGGGCGGGCAAAGCTGGAACAGCATCATCGCTGCCACGGGCTGTTCACGCTCAACGCTGTCGCGGCTTGCCAAGCGGGTGGCGTGATATGGGGGCGATTGTGAGCGTGATCGTCGGGCCGTTGGCGGGCATCGCCTTGACCGCAGCGGCGGCAGGGGCGGGCATAGTGGGGGCGGCGGTGTTCTTCTGCGCCCTGTCCTATGCAGCGTCCGCAGTCATCAGGGTCGCGGGGCTTTGCCGGGGCCGATCAAGGGATGTGCCGGGGTGAGAGGTGGCATGAGAACAAATAGCGAACACGTCTCCCTGCTATCTGTTTTTGATCTATTGCAAGAGAACCATATCGGCAATCTCGAAGGGGCCACTTGGAAAGATACGCTTGTGGCTCTGGTTCCAGATAGCTTTCAGAAAGACCCCATCCGTCTCCTTGAACGTCCAGAAGACCGATTTGTATTCCTGATGTGCAGACCTGATCTTGATCGTGTTGCTGTCCGATTGCAGCCTGCCCGTTTCGCCATCGTCCTTGATCTCGACAAGGGCAATGCTGTCCGGTGTGCGGCGTCCGTCTATACCGACCACAAAATCAGGGAAGAACCGCTTCCCGGTCGGAAGGACAAGCCGCGTTGCCCAACGCTCATTCTCCGGGTTTCGCAGCCACCATTTGACGTGACCCGAATCGTCCGTATCCAGCATCTGGGCAAAGGCCAGTTCCGGTTCATTGAAGCGACCGATGAATGCCCCGTAAGCACCCTTCACGGCCCGTTCAGCGTGGCGTGGCCCGAATTGCTCCAAGGGTATCGGCTCATTCGACTCAATGCGGATGTGGCGGCTTTGGGCAACCCGCACCGCCTCGCGCAGGGCTTGGGGGTGCCGCAGTATCGCAAGGTTGATCGTGCGGCGGATATCCCGCGTCGTCGTCTCAATTCCCTGCCGCTCACACAGCCGCGCAACTTCGGCTTCCATCGCGTCACGGATACGCCGGGGGTCGATACTGTCGTTGAATGCCAACTGGGCTTGTGCCTGTTCTGCAATGCGGGCGGCTGACATTTTGACGTTCAACTTGCGCTGATCGGTCTGCTTGGCGTCAAACAGGTCGCGCATGGACAGGTCGGCGCTGCTGTTCACGGCTTGCAGCATCGCCGTTATCGGGACATCGCGGCAGAATTCACGCGCGATCTGCGGGCAAAGGTCCGCTTCAATGTCATACAGGTTCGGAAGGTCTTCCCTGAAAAGCGCCTTGGGAATGCCAAGGTCCGTCCGCAGCGCATACTTGGCCTGATGCGCTTGTGGCGTCACCCTTGCCAGGGCGTTTCGCGGGGCCAGGACATCGGGCAAGTCAGAAGGCGGGAACAGGAAGGGCAGCGGGGGGTCGGAATAGCCCTCGACTGCTGCAAGGGCACTTTGCTGGCGCTCGGCGGACGCCTTGACATAGTTCGGGTTCAACAGGCCGATGGACATTTGCCGTTCAGCACGATCCGCCACGGTTTCCCGGTCATGCACCTTCACGGGCGGGGGCGGCAGGGCCGTGGCACCATAGCTTTCCGCCGCCCGCGCATCGTTGCCCAGAACGGTCACGTCCAGTCGGTCCGTCAGAACCTCGATACCTTCCCGCACCGCCTTCAAATCGGCAGCGGCTTCGTCAAGACCCACCTGCACATCCGGGTCGGACAGGAACACATAGCCCCGGTCCAAGAGCGGTTCCGTGCCGTGCAGCGGGCGCACCAGCGGATGAACGCGCATGATCCGCCCCACGATCTGCAAGCCGAAATCCCGGCCACGGCTGGGGCGCACCGATACCAACGTCCACGCGCGGGGGGCGTCAAAGCCGGTGGCCACCGCCAGCTTGAACACCAGCACCTCGATCTGCGGATCATAGGCCAGCGTGTGAAAGGCCGGGTCGGGTTCGCCCGAGGTATGGACGGCAATCGCAGCCGCTGGCACCCCGATCTCGATCAGCCGTTCCTTCACCCGCGCAACCGGGTCTTCCTTGCCTTCCGCTTGGTCTTCCACCTGCACCAGCATCAGGGGCGTAAGCGTAATCCCCTTCGCGGCCAGCCGGGCTTTGATGAACGAATGCTGTGACCATCCCGCCGTCAGGGTGGCAACCTCTGTGTCGATCAGGGCGCGGTCTTCATCCTTGAACCGCAGGATGCCGACCATCAGGCCGATCTTGTTCAGCCCCGCCTTCACCACCGCATCCCGCGCCACCGTCACGCGGCTGGCGACCTTCAACCCGGCGTCCCGCTCAAAGGCTTCCAGCTTGGCATCGTTGGGGGTTGCCGTGGCCAGAACCGTGAAGTCGGGCGAAAGGACGTTCAGGAAGAACCCTTTCGTCGCCGCCGCACCGACGCCAAAGTTCAGATGCGCCTCATCAATCACCACCCCGATGCGAAAGCCACGGTCGCGCAATTCGGCAACCATGCTGTCCAGCGATACCGACGCTTCCTTGTCGGTGCGGACCTTGCGGCTTTCCTTCTTGACGACTCCGACAGACCCCCATGTCTGCACATAGACGTCGCCATCCCGTGCCGTGCTGACCTCACGGTCGGCATAGACATCCCGTTGCCGCAACGCGCCGCATTGGGCTGTCAGGGCGGATCGGGTCTGCGTCACCAGCCCGGAATAGGGCGCGAACCAGAACCATACCGTCTTGGCGTCCAGCTTGCCCCGCACCGCTTCCAAGGCACGGCCCAGCATCAGCGTCTTGCCCGACCCCGTTGGCGCTTGCAGCAGGATCACCCCTTCTTCGCGGGCGATGCGTTCCCGATACTGCGGTTCGCGCTCATGCCGGGTGGCAATGGTCCGCAGCGTCTCGGCTATCGCATCGACGGCCCTTTGCTGATAGCCGACCAGCGAGTGGCGGACATCGGCGCTCATTGGCGGAACCGTCCGACCAGTTCGCCGCGCACCGACCGCACGTCCAGCCCCTCGCCCAGAACAGACGTGATCTGCCCCGGTGCCCAGGCATAGACGAACGCATTTTCGCGCCGGTCGGCCACACCCCGCAAATGGTCGATCAACGCAGCCCCCACCCGGTCGGCAAAGATCAGGGTCTGTTCGGGGGTCTTGTGTTCCTGCCATGGCCCTTGGGTAAGCCGGGTCAGCGGCAGGCGGTGCAGCGTTTCCAGCGCCGCCCAGACTTCGGCAGGGGCAAGGTCTTGGTCAAGGTCTTCAAATTCAATCTCGCGGCAACGCAGATAGGCAAAGTCGGCGGCTAGGTGGGCAAACTTCTTGTCCCCGGATGCGTTCAGGCGGCGGATGCGTTCCGCAGTCACGTCCCTGCACAGGTTCTTGTCGGGGTCGTCTGCGGTGGCTTCGGTGGACGACACCATGATGAACCGCCGGTCGCCGCCGTCTTCGGCGTTCAGCTCCATGACCGCTTGGGCCGTAGTGGCAGACCCCGCGAAGAAGTCCAGCACGGTATCAAAGGGCGATGCCGCCTGTCGCACCATTTCACGGATCAACGAAACCGGCTTCGCATAGTTGAATGCCTTTGACCCGAAGATGTCCTGAATGGCTGTCGTCCCTTCCTGATTCATTCCAGCAACAATGTGAGCATTCGGATCATCGCCTTCATCTTCTGGCACCGTCGCCATTTCGGAGAGAGGCGTTACCCAAGATGATACGGGTTGATTGGCGTTCTTAAGTTCAGACTTGTATCTGACCCATTGAGGAATACCAAAGCCGATACGCTTACCCACCCAGAATGACAGATGTGGCATTTCTCGCCATATTTTCTTGGTTTTCCTTGCAAGTGGAACGTCGCTGGCGTCGATTGCGGAAAGCAATTCATCCATCGTGTTCCAAACATGAACACGCTGATCCTCAGGAAATACAATGCGGCCAGCCTTAATCCACTTTCCAATCTGATCGCCTGATGGCATTTTCTCTTTGCTTGCGGCATCAGGCGGGAACACCCGCATAACATCCCTAACCGCTTCAAGCTCAACATCCTTGCGCCCGTCCTTTGGAAAGGGCGCGGGCCACACTCTTTGCGGGTTCGGCGGATAGTAAGTATCGGTCTTCGGGTCATACATGGCGTAGAAGCCGTTTTCCCGCTCTGTCATGTCCTTGGGTTGGCTAATGTCGCTCAGGCGATACCAGTCTTTCGCTCTTTCGTCCCAGAAGACATACTTTTCGTAAGTCTTCTGATGCCCGGAAAACGTGAACTGAGACTTCGCATACACCAAAACATGCTCGTGGTTCTCGGAAAAGAAGGCACCTTTCGCATCGTTCCCCCCCGTCCGCGTCCTCCAAGCAAACGAACCCTTTCGCATCCCTGGAAGAGCCTCATCCATCAGCAATTCCAGCTTCGCCCGCTGGTCATCGTTGATCGACACAAGGATCACGCCATCTTCGGCCAATAGGTCGCGGGCCAGCGTCAGGCGGCGGAACAGGAATTCCAGCCATGTGGAATGGAAAAACCTGTCTTCGGGGTTGGCGTAATGGTCGTTGTAGACCCAATCCTTGGCCCCGGTGTTATAGGGCGGGTCGATATAGATGCACTTGATCTGCCCCGCCATCGTCATCCGCAGCCATCGCAGGGCATCATAGTTGTCGCCCTCGATCACCATGTTCCGCCACGGGGCTGCCTTGTCCGACAATTCGGGGATGATCGTCGCCGCCACGAAATTTGCGTCCACGGCATGATCGGCCTCGATCTCGTCCCGTTCCCAGACCAGCCCCAGTTTCTTGGTCCGGTCGCGCTTGGCCAGCAGCTCAATCAACTGTTCGCGGGAAAGATCGTCGTATTTGCTCATGCCCTGCCCCGAATTCTTGCGGTGCGGCATTCCACCGCCCGAACGATTTGCGGCGAAGGCAATTGCCACCGCCGATCCGCCCAAGCGTTACACGACCCCCGCCCCGGCCTCAACGCCCGTGAAGGGCTGGGCAGGATGGGAACGGAGGGCGGCTGACGTGTCCTGTCGCGCGGGTCTTGCCGGGGCAGCGGCGATGCCCCTGAGAGTCCGCAGGAAGGCCGCTGAGGGGCTTTGTGGGGTCCGGCCGGGTCAGGTGGGGGCGGGGCAGAAGGGGCGTGGGGGGGGGGCGTCTGGCGGGGGCTGGATCGGAGTGGAAGGCTGCCTATCTCTAGAATGCCCGGCGGACCCCCGGCGTGACCCCGGCACAGGCGAATAGGTTGCATTACTTGGAAAGGCCCCCCGTTAGCCCCCCTCACCCGGTTCCGCGATTGGTTGCCCAATCTGGAAAAGAGGAGTTGGCTGACCTGCCCCCCGGTCGTCCCTCGTTCATAACGAGAGTCCTTGGGGTGGATA
>CAZLIC010000124.1:0-8587 GCA_964559535.1 uncultured Rhodobacterales bacterium | reverse complement strand
TTGAATCAGAAGTTCCACGGCAAGGGAATCCTGATACTCAACAGGCCCTAGAGCGCCACGGGTTCCATCACCTGCGGTTCCACAACGCGCGTGCCGGGGGGAACCCCGGCCGCCAGATCCGCGGCATCCTGCGCCAGGGCGGGGAAGGTGCGGTAGTGGCAGGGGATGACCGTGCGGAAACGGAACCAGCGGCGGCAGGCATAGGCGGCGCGGGCCATGTCCATGGTGTAGTGGCCGCCGGCCGACAGGATGCCGATGGTCGGCTTGTGATAGTCGGCCATCCACTCCATGTCGGCCATCAGGTCGGTGTCGCCCGAGACATAGATCACCTCGCCTTCGCCTGCGATCATGAAGCCGGCCTCGGACCCCGCGGCAACCGGGGCGCCGTCGGGCCCGCCGACGGACGAGGAATGGCTGGCGTTCACCAGCGTTGCCTTCGCGCCGTTAAGGTTCACGGTGCCGCCCTTGTTGAAGCCGGTGCCGGGGATGCCGTCCTTCGCCGACCACCAGCTGACAAGGTCGTAGATGCCCACGAGCGGCGCCCCGGTTTCCTTGCAGATGGCGGCGGCGCTGCCGGAATGGTCGCCGTGGCCGTGGGTCAGCAGGACATGCGTGACGCCCTGCAGCGCCTCGGCGCGGCGGGCCGGGGGGAACATCGGGTTGCCGTCAAGCCAGGGGTCGATCAGCAGCACCGCCCCCTCGATCTCGATGCGGAAGCCGGAATGGCCAAGCCAGATGATGCGCATGGTGGTGGTCTCCCTGTTTTCCGGCATTAGGTGATGCCGGGGCGGCAGGAGGCAAGGGTGGATTGGCTGGCAGATGTCGACGGGTACTGTGAGCGGCTGGAGCCGGGGCTGTGGGCCGAGCCTGTCAACGCGCTGACGAACCTGGCGTTTCTGGTGGCGGCGGCGGTGATGTGGCGGCGTTGCGCGGGGCTGGGAAGGGGGCTGTTCTGGGGGCTGGCACTGTGTGCGGTGCTGGCGGCGATCGGTGTGGGGTCGGGGCTGTTCCATACCTTCGCCAATCCGCTGACCGGGATGCTGGATGTACTGCCGATTGTCGGGTTCATCCTGCTGTATGTGTTCCTGGCCAGCCGCGACTTTCTGCGGGTGCGGCCATGGGCGGCCTTCGTCCTGGCTATCGGCTTTGTGCCCTATGCCCTTGTCATGTCACCTGTCTTCGCGGCGTTGCCAGGGTTTTCGGTGTCGGCTTTCTATTGGCCGGTGCCGGTGCTGATTGCGGGGTATGCGTGGCATTTGCGCGGGCGGGCACCCGCCACGGCGCGGGGGCTGGCCTTCGGGGCGGCGCTGCTGTGCCTGTCCTTGCTGGCGCGGTCGGCGGACATGGCGGTCTGTGCGGGCTGGCCGACGGGGACGCATTTCCTGTGGCACGTCCTGAACGCCGTGATGCTGGGCTGGATGATCGAGGTATGGCGCAGGCATCCGCGGCCTGGCTGACCTGCCACCTTCTGCCGCGCTGACCTTTGCGCATTGGCGGCCTAGGGTGTGCGCCATGGAAGACAGCATGCCGATTGCGGTGATGGACGGCGGCTGCGCGCTGTGCAGTTTCGGCGCGCGGATGATCCACCGGCTGGACCGTTCGGGCACGATCCGCATCTGCCCGGTGCAGACGCCACTTGGTCAGCACCTGCTGGCGGCGCACGAAATTTCGAGGGTGGACCCGGAAAGCTGGCTGTTCCTGCACGGCGGGCGGGCCTTTGTGGATTTCGATGCGATGGCCGAGGTGGGGCGGTTTACCGGCGGCTGGGGGCACGGGCTGCGGCTGCTGCGCCTGATCCCCGGCCCGCTGTCGCGCTGGCTGTACGCCCGTGTGGCGCGGAACCGCTATGCGCTGTTCGGGCGGGGTGACCTCTGCGCGCTGCCGGACCCGGCGTTCCGCGCAAGGCTGATCGGATGAGGGTGGCGGTCATCGGCGCCTCGGGCGTGTTCGGGTCGCGGCTGGCGGCACTGCTGCTGCGGGACGGGCACGAGGTGATTGCCTGCGCGCGGGGCGGGCCGGTGAAGGTGGACCGTTCGGGTGATCTTGGCGCCTTGTGGGCCGAGGCGCCGCAGGTGGTGGTGGATGCGGCGGGGCCCTTTGCCGTGACGGGGCCGGACCCCTGGCGCATCGCGCGCGCCTGCGTTGCGCGGGGGGTGCATTACCTGGACCTGTCGGATGACGCCGCCTTCTGCGCCGGGATCGCCGCGCTGGACGCGGCGGCACGGGCGGCGGGGGTGGTGGTGCTGTCGGGGGTGTCCTCGGTTCCGGCGCTGTCTTCGGCGGCGGTGGCGGCGCTGGCGCAGGGGATGGACGGGATCGAAGTCATTGACGGAGCCATCCTGCCCGGCAACCGGGCGCCGCGGGGGCGGGCGGTGGTGGAGGGCATCCTGTCGCGCGCCGGGCTGCCGTTCGACGGCTGGCAGGACGGGCGGCGCGTGGCGGTGCGCAACTGGTCTGGGCCCGCGCTGTACCGGCTGGGGCCGGGTATGCTGCGGCGGGGGTGGCAGATCGAGGTGCCGGACCAGCGGCTGCTCCCCGGCGCGTTTGGCGCGCGGACGGTGGTGTTCCGCGCCGGGCTGGAGCTGGGGGTGATGGGCTGGGGGCTGGCGGTCCTGTCATGGTTGCGCGGGCGATTGGGGTTCGGGATGCCGCGCTGGCTGGTGTCGCTGGTGTTCCGCGCGGCGGTTCTGCTGCGGCGGTTCGGCACCGATCAGGGCGGGATGATGGTGTCGGTTACCGGGCGCGTGGGTGCGGCCTGGGTGCGGCGGGACTGGCGGCTGGTGGTGCGGCAGGGCGAGGGGCCGTTCGTGCCGGGGGTCGCGGCGCGGGCGGTGTTGCGGAGGCTGGCGCATCCCGAGGCCGCGCCCCCCTCCCCCGTCGTCGTGGCAGTGCCCCGACCCCCACAACGGGGAGGCGAGGCGCGGGTGGATGCGGTTCGCCGTCGGGCGGACCTTGCGCCGGGCGCCCGCGCGGCGGTCGGCGTGGTGACGCTGGAGGATGGCGAGGCGGCGCTGCAGGGATTGGCCTTCGAGGTGGGGCGGCAGGAGGTGCGGATTGTGCCGCTGTTTGCCGCCTTGCCGGGGTTTGCCGGTCTGCCGGCCGAGGTGCGGGCGACGCATGACCATGCAGGGCCGCGGCAGTTCCGGGGCAAGGCGGTGGTGGAGCGGGGCCGCGGGTTGGCGGCGCGGGTGATTGCGGCGCTGTTCCGCTTTCCCGCGCCGGGTGCGGCGGTGCCGGTGACGGTGGAAAAGCGGCCCTTCGAGGGGGGCGAAGTGTGGGTGCGGTCCTTCGCGGGGCGGCGGTTCCGGTCGGTGCTGCGCGCGACGCCTGCGGGAATGACCGAACGGTTCGGGCCGTTCACCTTTCTTCTGGGTCTGACGGCCGCAGCGGGCGCGCTGCGGTTTCCGGTGCGGGCGGGTTGGGTGCTGGGGGTGCCGCTGCCACGCTTCCTGCTGCCGGTCAGCGAGACGCGAGAGTATGCGGATGCCGGACGGTTCCGGATCGACGTGGCGCTGCATGCGCCGCTGGGGTTGGGGCTGGTGGTGCGGTACCGGGGGTGGCTGGCCGCAGACTAGGGTCAGGGCCCTTCCGGCAGGCCCGCCTTGCGGAAGCCATCGACGAAATGCGCCAGCGTCGCCGCGTCCTGATGTTCGGTGGCGGCCACCCAGTGCGAGATCGAGAACGAGGGGTTGACGGCCATGAACAGGTCGGCTTCCTGACGGGCCCGGTCCGTTTCGCCCAGTTGCGCAAGGCTGGCCGCAAGGTAGCGGCGGGCGGCAGAGCGGTAGGCCTCGGGGCGTTGCAACGCCGCCACGGCCTTTTCGTACTGGCCCAGCGCGTAGAGGATCTTGCCTTGCGCCATGTGGTACCACGCCGCGGGCAGCGGGTTGATCCGCAGGGCCTGCAGGACCAGGCGTTCGGCTTCCGCGTGGCGGCCTGCGAACAGCAGGAACTCGGCATACATGACCATCGCGTCGGCGTTGTTGGGGTCAAGCTGCAGCGCCATCCGGTGTTCACCCTGCGCGGCATCCCACTGCCCCGCGTAGTCCAGCAGCAGGGCATGGGTGGCCCGGCACGAGGAACTGTCGGGGTCAAGCGTCACGGCGCGTTCCGCCAGTTGCAGGACGGTGCCGCGCGACAGGTCCAGGGGAATGTTGCAGTGCGTCCAGGCGTCGTTGCGGGTCAGGGCAAGGCAGCGCCAGGCCTCGGCATAGCCGGGATCAAGGTCGATGGCGCGTTCCAACAGCAGCATGGCCTCGCGCAGCGCATCGGCCGAGCCGAAGGACGAATCGAGCAGCGCCCGGCCCCGCGCACAAAGGTCATAGGCCTCCATGTTTTTCGGGCGGTTGCGGGGGGGCGGCGCGACCAGCTGGCCCACCAGCGCGTCGCGGATGCGGGCGGTGACCTCGTCCTGCAATTCGAAGATGTCGGCCAGTTCGCGGTCAAAGCGTTCGGCCCAGACATGGCCGCCGCCGATGGCGTCGATCAGCTGCACGTTGATGCGCACCCGGCCCCCGGCGCGGCGGGCCGAGCCTTCCAGAACGTAGCGCACGCCCAGGTCGCGGGCGATGCGGCGCACGTCGGTGGGCCTGCCCTTGTAGGCGAAGGTCGAGTTGCGGGCGATCACGAACAGGCCGGGGTGGCGCGACAGGTCGGTGATCAGGTCTTCGGTCAGGCCGTCCACGAAGAATTCGTGTTCGGGGTCGGTGCTCATGTTGACAAAGGGCAACACGGCGATCGACGGCCGGTCTGGCAGCGCGAGGGGCGCAGGGTCCGGCGCCGGAGCCTCAGGGGCCGCGGTTTCGGGGGCCGGTTCGGCCGCGCCAAGGCCGCGAATGCGGAACACCCGCAGCGGCTCGGCGATGTTCTTCAGCGCCTTCAGGCCCAGGTCGTCAAATTCGACCGCCATCTTGCGGCGGACCTGTTCGTGGACACTGGCCGACAGGAAGACGCCGCCCACATCGGCAATGCCTTCCAGCCGCGCGGCGATGTTCACGCCCTGACCGTACAGGTCGGGTCCTTCCACGATCACGTCGCCAAGGTTAATGCCGATGCGCAGGCGCACGGGGTCGGCCTCGGGCTGCCCGGCGTTCGCCTCGGTCAGCCCGGATTGCAGCGCCACCGCGCATTCCACCGCATCGACGGCCGAGCCGAACTCGACCAGCACGCCATCGCCCATCACCTTGACCACCCGCCCGCGGTGCCGTTCCACATTCGGCATCAGCACGTCGCGCCACAGGGCCTTCAGCCGATCCAGCGTTCCGTCCTCGTCCCCCTGCATCAGGCGCGAATAGCCCACGACATCGGCAGCAAGGATGGCGGCAAGGCGGCGCTTGGTGCGGACCATGGTCATTCCGGTACGCCGGCAAGGCGCATGGAACTTGTCCACAGCTCCCGGTCTTCCGGCAGCCGGTAGGGGTTGTTCTCAAGCATGATCTGCATGCAGCTTTTCGGCAGACGTTCCAATCCGCCAAAGCGCGACGCAAGGCGCCCCACGGCGCGGTCCGTCCATTCGCGGGCTTCGGCAAACCGGCCAAGTTGCGCCAGGATGGCAGCGCCGTGAAACGTCGAGTCGATGAAGTAGTCCGGTTGCCGCAGGCGCACGGTCAGCGCTTCGTCAAACCGGCGGGCCACGTACAGTGCGGTGGCGTAGAACCCTTCGTACCAGTCCGGATATCGCGGATTCAGCTTGGCAGCCGCTTCGGCACAGGCGACGGCAGCCGGGCCATCGCCATACATGGAAAGCAGATAGGACGCATTTGCCAGCGTGTCTGCATCATTCGGATTCAGCATGATGGCACGGTCAATGTGCCGTTTCATGCGCGCATAGTCGCCGCGATACAGGATCGGCCAGGCAATGGCGATATGCGCCTGATAGTCCGAGTCGTCGAGTTCCAGCGCTTTCTCACCGTATTCAAGTGCCTTGCCGTAGAACGGGCGCCAGTCATCGGCATTCCAGAACCCCAGCGCCTCCATCTGCCAGGTGACGGCAAGGCCTGAATACGCCCGCGAGTAACCGGGATCGATGCGGGCGGCATTCTCGAAGTGCCGCCGCGCATTCAGGTTGTCCTGACCATCGGTCCACAACAGGCGCTTGCCGCGCAGCCAGTGATCGTAGGCGATCAGGCTTTCGGGCGGTTTGCGGCGGGCGCGTTCCAGCGCGTCATTCTCCAGCCCGACGGTCAGCATGCCCACGATCTTGCGGGTGATTTCGTCCTGCAGGGCAAAGACGTCCGCCAGATCGCCGTCGTACCGATCCGCCCAGATATGGCTGTCCGTCTCGCAGTCGATCAGCTGCGCGGTGATCCGGACCCGGTTTCCGGCGCGCCGGACGCTGCCTTCCAGCGCGTAGTTGACGCCCAGTTCGCGCCCGACCTGCTTCACGTTCACCGCGCGCCCCTTGTAGGTGAAGGACGAATTGCGCGCGATGACGAAAAGTTCGCGAAAGCGCGACAGCTCGGTGATGATGTCCTCGGTGATGCCGTCCGAGAAGAATTCCTGGTCGTGCTCGCCGCTCAGGTTGGTGAAGGGCAGAACTGCAATCGACGGTTTTGCCTGGGCGGATGATGCCGGAGCTTCTGCGGTCTGGTCTGCGGCAGGACCAATCCGGTAGACGCGCAACGGGTGCGCGATGTTCTTCAGAGCCATTTCGCCGGAATCCGCGAAGGCCACGCCCAACTTTCCCTGCACTTCGGCCATCACCTTTGCCGAAACGGCAATGCCGCCCGGTTCCGCCACCCCTTCCAGCCGCGCCGCGATGTTGACGCCGTCACCGTACAGGTCGGATCCCTCGACCACCACCTCACCAAGGTTGATCCCGATGCGCAGCACGATCCGCCTGCTTTCGGGCAGGTCCTGGTTGCGTGCGGACAACGCCGCCTGCACCGCCACGGCGCATTCGACGGCATCGACGGCGCTGGCGAACTCGACCAGCACCCCGTCGCCCATCACCTTCACGACCCGGCCGCGGAAGCGCGCGACGGTGGGCGTCAGCACATCTTTCCACCGCGCGCGCAGGGCGGACAGCGTCCCTGCCTCGTCGGCGCCCATCAGCCGCGAATAGCCGACCACATCGGCGGCAAGGATCGCGGCAAGGCGGCGCTGGGTGCGGGGCGTGGTCATGGGGCGCGTATATCACCCTGCGGGGACGGGGCCAAACGGCATTGGAGCGCTTCCCCGGCCTGCCTTGCATGGCCCGGCCCGCACGGGTAAACGGCACCGTCCAGAACATCGGGAACGCCCATGGCCATCGACACCGACACCGCCCGCAAGGTGGCGAAACTTGCCCGCATCCGGGTGGACGAGGCGGACCTGCCGCGCGTGGCGCAGGAACTGTCTGGCATCCTGTCGTTCATGGAGCAGCTGAACGAGGTGGATGTGACCGGGATCGAGCCCATGGTCAGCGTGACGCCGATGCGGCTGAAGCGGCGTGCCGATGGTGTCACGGACGGGGGCTATCCGGCGGCCGTGCTGAAGAATGCGCCCGATGCGCGCGAGGGGTTCTTTGCGGTGCCGAAGGTGGTGGAATGAGCCTTAACGAAATGACTATCGCCGTGGCGCGGGACGCGCTGCGCAAGGGCGAGATCACTGCGGTGGACCTGACCATGGCCTGCCTGACGGCAATGGATGCCGGCGGCGACCTGAACGCCTTCGTCCACCCCACGCCCGAGATCGCGCTGGACCAGGCGCGCGCGGCAGATGCGCGGCTGGCAGCGGGCGATGCGCCCGACCTGTGCGGGATTCCGCTGGGGATCAAGGACCTGTTCTGCACCAGGGGCGTACCGTCGCAGGCGGCGTCGAACATCCTGGCAGGGTTCCGGCCCGAGTATGAATCGACGGTCACGGCGCAGCTGTTTGCCGCTGGCGCGGTGATGCTGGGCAAGCTGAACATGGACGAATTTGCCATGGGGTCGTCGAACGAGACGTCCTGCTATGGCAATGTGGTGAACCCGTGGCGGCGCGGCAACGACGAAATGCCGCTGACCCCGGGCGGGTCGTCGGGCGGCAGCGCGGCGGCGGTGGCGGCCGACCTGTGCCTGGGCGCCACCGGCACCGACACCGGCGGGTCCATCCGCCAGCCCGCGGCATTCACCGGCATCGTGGGGATCAAGCCGACCTATGGCCGTGTGTCGCGCTGGGGCATCGTGGCCTTTGCCAGTTCGCTGGACCAAGCCGGGCCCATGGCCAAGTCGGTGCGCGATGCGGCCATCCTGCTGCGCGGCATGGCGGGGCATGACCCGAAGGATTCCACCAGCGCCGATCTGGCCGTGCCCGATTTCGAGGCGGCGCTGACCGGCGACATCCGCGGCAAGGTCATCGGCATCCCGCGCGAATACCGCATGGACGGCATGCCCGCCGAGATTGACGCGCTGTGGGCCCGCGGCATCGAGATGATGCGCGACGCGGGCGCGGTGATCCGCGACATCTCGCTGCCGCACACGAAGTACGCGCTGCCTGCCTATTACGTGATCGCGCCGGCCGAGGCATCGTCGAACCTCGCCCGCTATGACGGCGTGCGCTATGGCCACCGCGCGAAGCTGGCGCAGGGCGACGGCATCACCGAGATGTACGAGAAGACCCGCGCCGA
>CAZLIC010000123.1:0-8629 GCA_964559535.1 uncultured Rhodobacterales bacterium | reverse complement strand
TTGAATCAGAAGTTCCACGGCAAGGGAATCCTGATACTCAACAGGCCCTAGTGCACTTTTTGGAGTGCGGCCCGAAGGTCTTCCCCCATGCCTTCCCCCTTGGCGGTTTTGTGCTTTCGGTTCCGGCCGGGTTCGGGGCAAGGTGTGCCGTTCTTCGGTTCACGCCGCGTTGGCGCCGCCGTCCAGTTTTCGCGCCTGCCCGATGGCGGCAAGGCTTTCCAGTAGCGGCTGGACGCTGGTGGCGCGGGTACGGTGGAAGCGGCGGGCGATCTGGTCGGGGGTAGCGGTGCCCGTGTCGTGCAGGGCATGGCGAACGGTGGAAATCTGTTCAGGCAGGGTCTTGGGCCACGGGGCCTTGCCGCCGGTTTCTGTGGGGCCAAGGTCCATGGCGGCCTGTTCGCCCTTGGCGGCAACGTCCCGGCCTTCGGGGTTCTGGTCGTCGGGGCGCTGCCAGCGCACCAGGCCACGCGCCTTTTCCGCCGCGCGTTCGCGGGTCAGGTCCACCAGACGGTGCAGGATCTCGTCGTCGGACAGGTCGGCAGGCCAACCATAGGCGGCGGCCACCTCGCGGTCGATCTGGTCGTGAATGTCTTTCAGGATACCGATCAGGCCCTGGTCATAGGCTTCGCGGTCGCGGCCTTCGATACGCTGCCCCGTCCTCAGCTTTTCCAGCGCGTTGTACATGGCGGTCAGGGTCAGCTTGGGGTGGGCGCCCGAGCAAGCCTGAATGGCCCGCTCCGAAAAGGCGCTATGGGGGCTGATCTGAGCACCGACCGGACCCCGCCACTCCGGGTAAGAAGACCCGGTTCCACCTTCCGTCGCTAGAAGATGAAGTCCCCCGCATCGATCACCCCGACAGCCACGCCCGACAGCGTGACGACCGAGGTTCCGGGCACGAAGGTGATCACCGTGCCGACCCCAGCCGAGATCGTCACGCCTGCGGCCAGCATGCCCGCAAAGCTGCCAAAGCCGTAGGCGCTGACGTCCAGCCTGTCTTGCCCGCCGGCCGGGTCGGCGTCGAAGCCGGTGATCAGGTCTACCCCGTCTCCGGCCGCCAGCACGAACACGTCCGCCCCGGTATCGCCGTCCATCCGGTCATTGCCGGTGCCGCCGATGATCGTATCGTCGCCGTCCCCGCCCGACAGCGAATCCTGCCCTTCGCGGCCGCGCAGCAGGTCCTGGTCGCCGCCGCCGCCCATGGTTTCGGCGTCGGCCGACCCGTTCAGCGTGTCGTTGCCCGCCTCGCCCAGCACGTTGACGTCGTTGCCGCCGCCGGTGTCGATGCGGTCATTGCCGATGCCGCCAAACAGGTCGTCACGCCCCGCCCCGCCGCTCAGCACGTCATCGCCCGCGCCGCCCTGCAGGTTGTCCAGCGAAACGCCGCCCGTCAGCGTGTCATTGCCGCCGTTGCCGTTCACGAAGTTCGACCCAAGGTCGCCGCCGGTGACCCGGTCATCGCCCGAGCCGCCGGAATAGCGGAACACCTCGATCCCGTCCCCGCGCGACCCATCGCTGCCCGCCTTGCGGTTCAGCGCATAGGTGGCCCCCGCGGTGGTCGTGCTGCGGTTGATCGTCAGCTCGTCGATCCCGGCGCCGCCGAAGACCTGGTCGAACCCCAGCCCCGCGTCGATGCGGTCATTGCCGTCGCCACCATAGATGGTGTCGTTGCCGTCGTCGCCCAAAAGCGAGTCATTGCCCCCTCCGGCGTCGATCAGGTCCTGGTCGCCGCCGCCGCTCATCGTCTCGGCGTCGGCCGACCCGGTCAGCGTGTCGTTGCCTGCCTCGCCCTGCACGATGACGTCAAGCCCGCCGCCGGTGTCGATGCGGTCATTGCCCGCGCCGCCATACAGGTCGTCGCGCCCAAGGCCGCCCGCGATCACGTCATTGCCTTCGCCGCCCTGCAGGTTGTCCACAAGGTCGCCCCCGGTCAGCGTGTCGTTGCCAAAAAACCCGTTCAGGAAGTTCGACCCCAGGTCGCCGCCCGTGATGTTCTCGTGGCCCGAGCCCCCTGCAAAGCGGAAAAGCTCGATCCCCCTCGCCAGCGACCCGTCGCTGGCCACGCCGCGGTTCAGCTGGAACACCAGGTCGGTCGTCAGCGTGGCGCGGCTGAACACCAGCTCGTCCCGCCCGTCGCCGCCGTACACCTCGATGCGGCCGCCATCCACCACGATGGTGTCGTCGCCCTCATCGCCCCGGACCCAGGCGTTGCCGCGGCCCGCATTCAGCGAATCGTTGCCCTTGAACCCTTGCAGCACATCGTCGCCGTCATCGCCGTTCATGGTTTCACTGTCATCCGACCCGGCCAGCGTGTCGTTGCCTGCCCCGCCGAAGACGACCACATCAAGGCCGCCCCCGGTAAAGATCAGGTCATCGCCTGCGTCACCGGAAAGGCCATCGCGTCCGGCACCGCCATAAAGGCTGTCGTTGCCTTCGCCGCCCTGCAGGTTGTCCGTCCCGTCACCGCCGGTGATGGAATCATCGCCCGTGTAGCCGGTCAGGAAATCGGTTCCGCCACCGCCATCCAGGGTGTCGTTGCCCTTGGCCCCGTCCACCCTGTCCACGCCTTCGGACCCGGTATAGCTGATGCGGTTGAACCCGCGCGCCTGCGACCCGTCCGACCCGAAATACAGCCCAGAGTTCAGAGAGAGGAACCCCGCGAACAGGGTGAAGTCATAGTTGATGTCCAGCCCCTTGCGGTCGATCGTCAACTGGTCGTTGTCGGCAAAGGATTCGATCCACACCGGCTGCCCCCCACTGGCCAGAATGTATCCGCCCGCCGCAAAGAACTTGCTGGTGCCCACCTGCAGGATGTCTGTCCCGGCCCCCCCGAACAGGGTGTAACTGTCAATGTCGGTGCCAATCGCCCGGATCGTGTCGTTGCCGCCCAGCCCCTCGACGCTCAGCGCCCTTGCGAAGCGGTCGTTCTCGACCGTGATGTTGTCGCTGCCCTCGCCAAAGGCAAAGGCCTCGATCTCTTTCAGCTCGTCACCGGTGGCCTGTGCGGGGCCTGCAACCCGCCAGCTGCCATTCTCGATCTTGCCGCGCGGGGTGATGGTGATGGTCTCGCCCACCGTAGCGTTATAGACTGCGGTATCGAACCCGGCGCCGCCGAACATGATGTCGGCGCCGAAACCGCCGATCAGCCGGTCACTGTCGGCGCCGCCGAACAATTGGTCATTGTCGGTCTGGCTGCCGGTCAGGCTATTGCCCGCGCCGCCGATCAGCGTGTCGCGTCCGGTGCCTCCGTACATGGCATCGTTGTTCAGGCCCGCGTCCAGCCGGTTGTCCAGATCGTTGCCGAATAGCAGATCGTTGCCCGACCCGGTCGAGGCTTCTTCGATGAAGGTGCCAAAGGCGATGCCGACGTTCTGGATCAGCCCGCCGACGTTGGAATAACTGCCTTCCGACAGGTCGATCAGCTGGTTGTCGCCGTAGCCCGACACATCCAGCCGGTCGCGCCCGCCCGCATCCCAGATGGTCAACACCGGCGCCGCGCCCACTGAAAACACGAACACGCTGCGGTTCACGTCGGCGCTGTGGTTGAACCCATAGGTCGTATCGCCCGTGCGCGTGGTGGTGTCCCGGCCGTACAGGTACTGGATGGCCAGGATGTCATAGATCATCGGCGTCAGCACCTGGCTGCGAAACCAGGTGCCGCCGCCCGGATAGTTGGAGGGTTCAAAGTAGGACATGACCGTGAACTGGGCGGTGTCCTCGTCATAGGTGCGGTCATTGGCATAGGTCAGGGTGTCGGGGCTGGCGTTGTAGTCCCCCGGATGGCTTAGCCCCAGCCCGTGACCGATCTCGTGGACGATGTACATGAACCCGGGTTGGCCGGGCGTGATCGGCACGCCGGTCAGAAAGATGTCAACGTCGTTCGGAAGAACCGTGTCCAGAGTGGAATAGGTTCGCCCGCCGCTGAAGGACGGAAGGTTGGTCACGTTGTTCACCGTGATATCGGCACCGCCGTCATCCGGCGCATAGGTCAGCGATGCCGCGATCAGGTCATCCCACAATTCGAAGGCCATCAGAACGGCAGCGACATCGCCCGAAACGGTGTTGCCCGAAATGCTCGAAAGCTGCGGCTCGAACCCCCCCAGGAAAAGCCCTTCCAGCACTTCGCTCAGCAGGATGCCGGGGTCCACATTCAGCGAAAACGTCAGGCTGCTGTCGTCCCACGGGTCTTCGCCGGCAATCTGCTCGGCCATCGCCTCGTTCACGATAATCGTCATGTGGTCTCCAATGGGCTGTGCTGGCAAACACGTTTCGCTGCGGACCAGAGGCCACTAAGGGTCTGGTTGGCGACTGTTCCTGCGACCTCTTCATGGCATCACGGGCTGGAGTTCAACACTTCACATAAAAGGAGGTTTGCGTCCCGGAAATGACCTGTCTGATTTCTGAAAGTTCTCTGAAACTGAGGGCGCCCAGCATGGGCGAGCGTGCCTTCAGGCGGCTGGCACCCGCAGTGCGTTCGGTTTGGTCGACATGCCTGGCGCCAACGACGTGACCGTGGGCATCTTGGCCTTCGTAGCCCAGGCGGAACGCGAAGGGATCTCTTGGCGGACGCAGGAAGCGCTGGCCGCGGCGAAGGACCGCGGGGTGAAAATTGGTAACCCCAACTGGGCAACAAACCTGCGGCGCGCAGGCAAGGGCGGTGCGGCCGAAAGCACCAATGCCGACGGATTCGTGCGGGACCTTGAGCCGGACCTGCCCGACATTCGCGCCCTGGGGTACACCAGCCTGCGCGCCATCGCCGCGGAACTCACCGCACCGGGCATCAGGACGCGGTGCGGCGGCAAGAAGGGATGGGACATGTGAGGGGGGTGCCGGCGTGGCTCGAATGTGACTGCAGAGAGCCGCAGGGCGCAACAGGATGTTCCACTCGCATGCGTCGCACGGCTTGCCGGGACGGCTGGCCAGGGCCTAGAAGCGGACAAACGGATGCCAGGAGCCACCGATGCGCAGAACGATCCTTGCCGCGCTGACCGCAGCACTTTGGGGTGGCTTCGCTTCCGCAGCGGCTGATGCGGACACGAGCAGGTTCTCAAAGGTTGTTGGCGTCGAAGCCGATGACATGCTCAAGCTGCGTGCAGGCCCCGGTGTGGGTTACCGGATCATCGTTGGCCTGCCCAACGGCACCGTGCTGCGCGTCTACGACTGCCAGCAGACGGGTAGCACCCGCTGGTGCAAGGTCGCCCTGGAGCAGGCGCGCAGCTTGAAGGGATATGTGAACGCGACATATCTGCAGGAGATGTGACGATGAGCAAGGCTGACGAGGCCGATGTCATTCCGACCGGATCTTGATGAAACGTCCGGCAATGGGCCGCATCGGATCGTCGGGGGCGCCCAGTGCCAGTGCAGCGTGATATTCCTTGAGGACGGAGACGGTGTCGCCTTCGTTGGCCCGGATCAGGCCGACCAGATTGTGCGCCCATTTCGCATCCTCATGATGCGAACGGAGAGGTGGTTCGGCTGATCTGGGCAGTTACCAGGCGTTTCGGAAGTGGTATTCCGCCTCGGTTTCGCCGCCCCCGCTTCGGGCATCGGCTGGTTGAAGCAGGCCTGATCGGGGGTTTTCCCGTCAAGCGACGAGTGCGGGCGGCGGACGTTGTAGAAGTTCAGACATTGGCCAATCCCGGCGCGGGCCTCCGGTACGCAGGCATAGGCCCGCAGATAGACCTCCCCGTATTTGATGCTTCGCCAGAGGCGCTCGACGAAGACGTTGTCGCGCCAGGCCCCCTTGCCATCCATGCTGATCTTGATCTTTCGGGCGGACAGCACCTTGATGAAGCCGGTGGACGTGAACTGGCTGCCCTGATCCGCGTCGAAGATTTCGGGCTTGCCGTGACGTGCCAACGCTTCTTCCACAGTTTCAATGCAAAAATCCGCCTCCAGTGTGATCGATAACTGCTCTGACAATGCCGCCGTCAAGACCTTCCTCAAAACCATCAAGGCCGAACTGATGTGGCGGCTTTCCTGGGAGACCCGCCATCAGGCTGAGACCATTCCTTCGGACCAATGGCAGTCATGCCCTCACTCCAATACATCAACGGCCTCTATAGCCCGCGCCGTCGGCGCTCGGCACTGGGAGGCAAAAGCCCCTTGGCCTTCGAACGCGAAGTGGCTTGAACGAGCACCCGGAACGGCACAAGTACGCGACAAGACCAAATCGCCAGTCGTGTGGCGGTAATGTATTGCGGGCGGGTGGTGGAAACTGGCCTAGCACAGGCGCTGTTTTCGGCCCCCGCGCATCCTTACACTGCGGGTCTGATCGCCTCGATGCCGCCGCATCCGGCGACAGCGCGCGCGGCGGTGCGCCCGATCCGGGGCATGGTCGCACAGATCGGCGCATTGCCGGGCGGTTGCCATTTTCATCCGCGTTGCGACGCGGCGACGGCGGCATGTGCGGCGGGCGTTCCGCCGTTGCGCCGGTTGCCGGATCATGCGGTGCTGTGCCACCACCCCTTGATCGCAGTGCCCGCATGATCGTGCAAACCGAAGGCTTGGGCCGGGACTTCCGGCAGTCGCGCGGTTGGCTTGCCCCAGCCCGCACCATCCACGCCGTCAGCGATGTGACGCTTGGCGTGGCGCAGGGTACTTGCCTTGGTATCGTTGGCGAGTCCGGTTCGGGAAAATCCACGCTGGGGCGGCTGCTCCTCGGGCTCATGCCGGCCAGCGCGGGGCGGGTGCAGGTGATAGGGCGTGATCTTGCGGCGCTGTCGCGGGCCGAATGGCGCAATCTGCGGCGCGATCTGGCACTTGTGCCGCAGAAACCGCGTGCAGCGCTCGACCCGCGCTGCACGGTGGGCGAACAGGAGGCCGAGCCTCTGGTGATCCACAGCCTTGCCCGGTCGCGGGCCGACCTTGCCGCCGCCTGGCGCAAGGCGTTCGCTCCGGTCGGCCTGTCGGAAAGCCTGCTGAACCGCTATCCGCACCAGTTGTCGGGTGGCCAGCGGCGGCGCGTGGTGCTGGCCCGCGCGTTGACGCTGAACCCCAAACTGATCGTGATGGACGAGCCGACATCGGCGCTGGATGTCTCGTTGCAGGCGCAGGTGATGCAGTTGATCGCGGCGTTGAAGGCGCAGTATGGGCTGACTTACGTCTTCATCAGCCACGACCTGCGCAATCTGGCGTTGATCGCCGACCAGATCGCCGTGAAGTATGCGGGCCGAGTCGTTGAACAAGGCAGCGTGTCACAGGTCTGTTCGCGCCCCGCGCATCCCTACACGCAGGCCTTGCTGGCGGCGGTGCCCCATCTGGGTGGTGCGGCCCCGGAACGCGCGGGGGTGCGGGGCGAACCGCCCGACCCGGCAGCCCTTCCCTCCGGTTGCGCCTTTCATCCCCGTTGTGTCCGGGGCATTGCCGATTGCACCCGGGCTGTCCCGGCATTGCAGCGGCGGCCAGACGGTCGGCGGGTGGCCTGCAATGTTGCAAACGTTGATCTGGTGTCACCGTAACCCGCTTTGTCGCTGTGCGCCTGCTGCGCGCCATCGCCACCATGGCTCTGGTCCATGCCTTTACGTTCTTCGCCCTGCGCTCCGGGTCCGACATTGCCGATCAGGTGCTGCAATGGAACGGATCGGCCGAGGCGGTGGCGGCGTTCAACGAACGCTGGGGGCTGGATCAGCCGGTGTGGCGACAATATCTGCGGGCGCTGCATGTTCTGCTGACCTTTGATTTCGGCACGTCGTTTCGCGATGGCAGACCTGCCGCTGACTGGGTGGCAGAACGGTTGCCTGCGACCTTCGTCTTGTCGGGTGGTGCGTTCGTGCTGATGATCATCACCGGTATTCCGCTGGGTATCCTTGCGGCTTTGCGGCCCGGACGCGCGGCGGACCGGATCACGATGACGCTGGCGACAATCGGCTACAGCCTGCCGAGTTTCGTGCTGGGGCAGGCGCTTATCTATGCCTTTGCCGTCTGGTTGCAGTGGTTGCCAAGTTCGGGCAGCAACACCTGGCGGCACATGATCCTGCCTGTCATCGTGACGGCAAGTGGCGCGGCGGCGGCCCTGGCGCGTTTCGCGCGGGCAGCGGTGCTGGATGTGCTGGGGCAACCCGACATTCTGGCGGCGCGGGCGGCGGGCGTACCGCGCGTTGACATCATCCTGCGCAATGTGCTGCCCAACGCGGCGATCCCTTTGGTGACCTACCTCGGCTTTGCCTTTGGCGGCACCGTCGGGGGGGCGATAGTGGTGGAAACCGTATTTGCCTGGCCGGGCATGGGGCTTGCGTTGTCCGAGGCGGTGGGCGGCGGCGATCTGGCCATCGTGCAGACGATGGTGATCCTGTTCGCACTTGTGATGGTGATCGCAAATCTGGCAGTCGATCTGGCGTATGGCCTGCTCAATCCAAAAATCCGGTTGATGCCGCATGAAACATGATGTGATGGCCCTGCACAAGGCGCGGAGAACATCGTTGGCCCTGCGGCTGGCGGCGGGGTGGATCGTCCTGATGCTGCTTGCGGCGGTGCTGGCCGAGGTGCTGGCGCTTTATGACTACACCGCCCGATCGCCGCTCAAGCGGTTGACGCCCCCTGTGGGCTTTGGTGAAGGTTGGGACTACCCAATGGGCACTGAACCGCCCCGGGTTTACCGGAGAGTTTCTTGTTCCATGATTAGGCTGCTTTT
>CAZLIC010000122.1:0-8655 GCA_964559535.1 uncultured Rhodobacterales bacterium | reverse complement strand
TCCAGGTGCGGAACGGGCCGCCCGAGGCGGTGATGATAATGCGCTCGACCCGCGCGATATCCTCGCCCGACAGCGCCTGGAAGATGGCGCTGTGTTCGCTGTCCACCGGCAGGATGCGCCCGCCGGTGCGGGCGGCGGTGGCCAGCATCAGCGGGCCTGCGGTCACCAGGCTTTCCTTGTTGGCCAGCGCCAGCGTGCCGCCGCGCGCCAGCGTGCGCAGGCCGGGCACCAGCCCTGCGGCCCCCACGATGCCCGACATCGTCCAGTCGGCCGGGCGGTCGGCGGCCTCGGCAATTGCGTGCGGCCCGGCGGCGGCTTCGGTGCCCGACCCGGCCAGCGCGGCGCGCAGGTCGGGCAACAGCGCGGGGTCGGCGGTGACAGCGATGTCGGCGCGCAGGGTGCGGGCCATTTCGGCCAGGCGGGCTATGTTGCGCGCGCCGGTCAGTGCCACCGTGCGCCAGGCCGCGGGGCCGCCGCTGCGCAACAGAAGGTCCACCGTGCTTTCGCCGATCGACCCGGTGGCGCCGAAGATCGAGACGCTGCGCATGGCCCCTAGCCCCCGAAGCCCACGGGCAGACCGACGGCCTTGGCCAGCAGCATCACCGCCACCATGGCGCCCGTCAGCGCATCGAAGCGGTCCATCACCCCGCCATGGCCTGGGATCAGGCCGGAACTGTCCTTCACGCCGCAGCGCCGCTTGATCCAGCTTTCGGCGATGTCGCCCAGTTGCCCGGCAAAGGCCACCAGCGGCGACAGCACCAGCAAGAGGGGCATTCCGTACCCCGCCGCCACGAACCCCGCCCCCACCAGAAAACCGCCGATCCACCCCGCCACGGTGCCCGACCAGGTTTTCTTCGGGCTGATCGCCGGCCAGAATTTCGGCCCGCCCACCACGCGGCCGACGAAGTAGCCCATCACGTCCGAGGCGATGACCACGCCGATCAGCCACAGGATGGCGGTCGTGCCGGCCACATCGCGCAAGACGAACAGCCCGTGCCCCGCCACCATGATGGCCCCTGCCATCACCGCCGCGACGGCGGGGTGCTTCCGGGGGGTCACCCCCATGGCCAGGATCACCACGGGAAACACCCACCACGACGGCATCGAGGGCCAACCCTCGTCCAGGTACAGGGCAGCGGCGGCCAGCGCGGCCATCGCCAGCGACACGCGCCCGCGCCCGCCGGTCATTGCCGCCAGTTCCCAGATCATGGTTGCCGTCAGCAGGATCACCAGCACAAGGAACGGCCAGCCGCCCAACCAGATTTCCAGCGCCCCCACCGCCACCAGCACCACCGCCGAGGCCAGCCTGCGGCGCAGGTCGTGCCACCGGCCGGGGGCGCCGCTGCCTGCGGCCGTCACGCCTTGACCCCGCCGAAACGCCGGTCGCGCTGGGCATAGCGCGCGAGGATCCGCGCCAGTTCCTCGGGCGAGAAGTCGGGCCACAGCGTGTTGGTGAATTCGTACTCGGCATAGGCCGATTGCCAGGGCAGGAAGTTCGAGGTGCGCGTCTCGCCGCTGGTGCGGATCACCAGGTCGGGGTCGGGCAGGTCGTGCGTGTCCAGCCGTGCCGCCAGCGCCGCCTCGGTCAGGTCATCGGGGTCCAGCCGCCCTAGCGCCGCATCGCGCGCCACGTCGCGGATCGCCCGCAGGATTTCATCACGCCCGCCATAGTTGATGGCGACGGTGAGGTTCAGCCGCGACAGACCCGCCGTGCGCGCCTCGATCCCCGACATCAGCCGCTGCAGCTTGGGGTCCAGCCGGGTGCGGTCACCGATGAAGCGCATGCGCACGCCCTCGGCGGCCAGACGGTCGGCCTCGCGCTGGATGTAGCGCGCGAAGATCGACATCAGGCCCAGCACCTCTTCGGTCGAGCGCTTCCAGTTCTCGGTCGAGAAAGCATAGATCGTCAGCCAGCGGATGCCCAGGTCGGGGGCCACGCGGACGATTTCCTTCACCCGCTCGGCGCCCTTGCGGTGGCCCACAAGGCGCGGCCAGCCGCGGTTGGTGGCCCAGCGCCCGTTGCCGTCCATGATGATGGCAACGTGTTCGGCCTGGCGGGTGGGCATGATGTGCAGGGGCACGTCGGCGCCGGTCAGACGTGCATGATTTCGGCTTGTTTCGACTCCAGCGCCTTGTCGATGGCGGCGATGGCCTTGTCGGTCAGCTCCTGCACCTCGTCCGACCAGAACTTCTGGTCATCCTCGCCCATGCCCGCGGCCTTGGCCTTCTTGATCTGGTCCATGCCGTCGCGGCGCACGTTGCGCACGGCGACCTTGGCCTGTTCGGCATATTGCGCGGCCACCTTCGTGAGCTCGCGGCGGCGCTGTTCGTTCAGTTCCGGAATGGGCAGGCGGATCAGCGGGCCGTCGGTGACCGGGTTGATGCCCAGACCCGAGTCGCGGATGGCCTTTTCCACCTTGGCGATCATGCCCTTGTCCCACACGTTGATGACCACCATGCGCGGCTCGGGCACGTTCACCGTGCCCAGCTGATTGATCGGCGTCATCTGGCCATAGGCATCCACCTGGATCGGCTCCAGCATGCTGGCCGAAGCGCGGCCGGTGCGCAGCGAGGCAAATTCGGTCTTGAGCGACGTCATCGCGCCGTCCATGCGGCGCTGCAATGCGTCGGTGTCGATTTCCAGATCGTCTTGGGCCATGGTTTCCTCGGTCGTCCTGTCGGCGTGCGGCACAGGTGTACAGCATTTTCTTTGCCGCCTACAGAGTGGGCGCCTACATAGGATGCATCATCCGGTCAACCGCGCCCGTGTGCAGCGCCCGTGCAGCCTGCGGCGCGGCTATCCCGCCGGGGGCAGCGCACGTGCGATGATGGCGGCAAACGCCGCGTCACGCTCGGCCTCGGGCAGGTCCTGCATGGGTTTCAGCCGCCCGGCTGCCATCAGGTCGGCCAACCCGTGCGCCACGGCCCAGGCCGCCGCCACATCCTGCACCGACTGCCCCCCCGCCGCGGCCGTCTGCGTTTCCAGATGTTCGTAGGCGGCCCGCGCCGCCGCCGTCAGGTCGTGCTGGCCAAAGTCCGGGCGCCGTGAGCCGAACATCAGCCGGAACAGGGCCGGGCGGGCCCGCGCGAAGTCGATGTAGCCCAGCCCCGCCGCCACGATCTGCGACCGCGCGTCGGGCGGCGCAAGCGCCTCGCGCGCGTGTTGCGTGGCCAGAAACCGGCGGAACCCCTCGGCCGCCAGCGCCGTCAAGAGCCCCGGCGTGTCGCCGAAGTGATGCGCCGGGGCGGCGTGGCTGACCCCTGCGCGCTTGGCCACCGCCCGCAGCGAGAACCCCTCGATCCCCCGCTCGGCCAGTTCGGCCTCGGCCGCGGCCAGCAGGGCCGCGCGCAGGTCGCCGTGGTGGTAGGGGCGGTCGTCGTCGGGCATGGGCGGCCTTGAGCAAGGGCGTGGCGGGGCCGCACGCACCTCCCCTTCTCCACAAGGGGGGAAGGGAGGCGCGCAAGCGACTGGCGCAGCGCAGGTTGTCCGATGTCCTATCACGTCATCTTTCCATCGTAAAGATTTTGCTTGACTTGCACCGCCGCCGCGCCATACCCCTATCTTGTCACTGTCAGGATTATCCGCATGCCCCCCGAAGCCCTGTTCAACATCGCCAACCCGCTGGCCCTTCTGGGCTGGGTCGCGCTGGCCCTGCACCCGCTGTCGCCGCGCTGGACAACCGTGGCCGCGCTGGTGCCGCCCGTGGCGCTGTCCGTGCTGTACACCGCGCTGGTGCTGGCCCACTGGGCCGGGGCAAAGGGTGGCTTCGGATCGCTGCCCGACGTGATGCTGCTGTTCACCCAAGCCCCCATCGCCCTGGCCGGTTGGGTGCACTACCTTGCCTTCGATCTGCTGGTCGGCCTGTGGATTGCCCGCACCGCGCGGGCGAAGGGGATCAACCACCTGTTCATCCTGCCCTGCCTGGCGCTGGCCTTCCTGTTCGGCCCGGCGGGGTTCCTGTCCTTTCTCATCCTGTCCCTGTCGCTGCGCAAAGGAGCCTTTGCATGACACCGTCGCTTGCCGCCCCCCTGCCCGGCGCATTTGCCCGCCTGTGGGACGATGCCCCCGCCCTGTGGGCCCTGACCCTGCTCATGGCGCTGGCCGCCCTGCCGCTGCTGGCGGCCTACGTGCTGGACCCCCGGCAGTTCAATGCCGAGCCGATGTGGCTGAAGCCGCTGAAGTTTCACCTGGCGCTGGTGGTGTTCATCGGCACGCTGGCCCTGTTCGCCCGCTGGATGCCGGCCGGGATGATGGAAACCCGCGGCTGGCAATGGTTCCAGGGCGCGGTCATCGCCTGCACGGTGGCGGAACTGGTTTGGATCGGCGCCGCCGCGGCCTATGGCGTGGCCTCGCATTTCAACACCGCGCCGGGCTGGTCGGCGATCTATCCGGTCATGGGGCTGGCCGCCACACTCCTCACCTCGGCATCACTGGTGATGGGCATCGCCATTGCGCGCAACCCCGGCACGGGTCTGCCGCCTGCCCTGCATCTGGCGATCTGGCTGGGGCTGGTGCTGACCTTCGTGCTGACCATGGTGGCGGCCTGGCCCATGGCGTCGGGCGCCGGCCACCATGTCGGCGTGCCGGTGACGGGCGCGCGCCTGCCCCTGATGGGCTGGAGCCGCGAGGTGGGCGACCTGCGCGTGGCGCATTTCTTCGCCACCCATGCGCTGCATTTCGTGCCCTTGGTCGGCCTTCTGGCCCTGTGGCTGCCCGACGCCACCGGCAAGGCGCTGGTCTGGGCCGCAGGGGCCGGGTGGTCGGCGCTGGTGGTGGGCAGCATGCTGCAGGCTTATGCGGGGCGACCCTTCGTGTGACTTTCCCTTGGCCGGGCGGCAGGCTATCACCCCGCCCGACCGCAGGAGACGCCCGATGCCCATGGAAAAGACCTTCGACGCCAAATCCGCCGAGCCGCGGATCACCGCCCTGTGGGAGGCCGCGCAGGCCTTCCGCGCCGGGGCCGGGGCCGAACCGGGCGCGCCGTCCTTCAGCGTGATGATCCCGCCGCCCAACGTGACCGGTTCGCTGCACATGGGCCACGCCTTCAACAACACCCTGCAGGACATCCTGACGCGCTGGCACCGGATGCGCGGTTTCGACACGCTGTGGCAACCCGGCACCGACCATGCGGGCATCGCCACGCAGATGGTGGTGGAACGCGAACTGGCCAAGACCAACCGCCGCCGCACCGATTTTTCGCGGGAAGAATTCACCGCGCTGGTGTGGGAGCAGAAGCGCCGGTCGCGCGGCAACATCCGCGCGCAGCTGGAACGGCTGGGGGCCAGCTGCGACTGGTCGCGCGAGGCATTCACCATGTCGGGCGCGCCGGGGGCGCCCGCGGGCGAGGAAGGCAACTTCCACGACGCCGTCATCAAGGTGTTCGTGGAATTGTATCACCACAAGGACAAGGACGGGAATCCCGACCCGTTGATCTACCGCGGCAAGCGGCTGGTGAACTGGGACCCCCACTTCGAAACCGCGATTTCAGACCTGGAGGTCGAACAGACCGAGGTCGCGGGCCACATGTGGCACTTCAAATACCCGCTCGCCGCCAATCCTGAAACGGGCGAACGCGAAACCTATACCTACCGCGAAAAGGACGCCGACGGGAACGTGACCTTCGAAGAGGTGCGCGACTACATCTCCATCGCCACCACCCGCCCCGAAACCATGCTGGGCGACGGCGCCGTCGCGGTTCATCCATCGGACGCGCGTTACGCGCCAATTGTCGGGAAACTCTGCGAAATCCCCGTCGGCCCACGCGAACACCGCCGCCTGATCCCGATCATCACCGACGACTACCCCGACCCCAGCTTCGGGTCCGGGGCGGTCAAGATCACCGGCGCGCATGACTTCAACGACTACGCCGTGGCCAAACGCGGCGGCATCCCCTGCTACCGCCTGATGGACACCCGCGCCGCGATGCGCGCCGACGGCGCCCCCTATGCGGATGCCGCAACGCTGGCGATGGCCGTGGCCCGCGGCGAACGCACGCTGTCCGAAGCCGAGGCGGATGCGGTGAACCTCGTCCCCGACGACCTGCGGGGGCTCGACCGGTTCGCGGCGCGCAAGCGCGTGGTCGACCAGATTACGGCCGAAGGGCTGGCGGTGATGACGCGGGCGGATGATCCGCGGCTGGGAAAAAGCGTGGGCAAATTGCCCACCCTACCGGACGACGACGGTAGGGTGGGTGATTCACCCACCCCCACGGAACCCACCACGGTCCCCCTCGTCGAGGCAAAGACGATCATGCAGCCCTTCGGCGACCGGTCCAAGGTGGTGATCGAGCCGATGCTGACCGACCAGTGGTTCGTCGATACCGCCAGGATCGTGCAACCGGCGCTCGATGCCGTGCGGACGGGCCGCACCAGGATCATCCCCGAGGCGGGGGAAAAGACCTATTTCCACTGGCTGGAAAACATCGAGCCCTGGTGCATTTCCCGCCAGCTTTGGTGGGGGCACCAGATTCCGGTGTGGTACGGCTTTTTCCCGTTGGGCCTAGACCAGCTCGCGCACTTTCAGCGTGCGGCTGCGCAATTGACTGACTCAGTTCGCCTCAACGAGGACAAGCAGCGCGTTCAGGTGTGCGCTAGAGATGAAGACGAGGCAAGGCAGATTTTTGGCCTCCTGTTCGACAATGACTTTACAATACTGGACAGCGAAAAGGAGGTCGACGACTTCCTTGAAGGCTTTGGAATCAATCCCGTGTGGCGCGACCCCGACGTCCTCGACACCTGGTTCTCCTCCGGCCTCTGGCCCATCGGCACGCTCGGCTGGCCCGAGGACACGGACGAAATGCGGCGCTACTTCCCCACATCGGTCCTCATCACCGGCTTCGACATCATCTTCTTCTGGGTCGCCCGGATGATGATGATGCAGCTGGCCGTGGTGGATCAGGTGCCGTTCCACACCGTCTACCTGCACGGCCTTGTCCGCGACGCCAAGGGCAAGAAGATGTCAAAATCCCTGGGCAACGTGGTCGACCCGCTGGACGCCATCGACGAATACGGCGCCGATGCCCTGCGCTTTGCCAATGCGGCGATGGCCAGCTTGGGCGGCGTTCTGAAGTACGACCCGCAACGCATTGCCGGGTATCGCAATTTCGGCACGAAGCTGTGGAACGCCTGCCGCTTTGCCGAAATGAACGGCGTGTGGGAAGGCCACAGCACCCGCGCGGACCCCCCGCAGGCCACCGCCACCGCCAACCGCTGGATCCTGGGCGAAACCGGCCGCGCCCGCGCCGCCGTCGATGCGGCGCTGGACGCCTACCGCTTCGACCAGGCCGCCACCACGCTGTATGATTTCGTCTGGGGCAAGGTCTGCGACTGGTACGTCGAATTCGCCAAGCCCCTGCTGGCCGGGCCAGAGGCCGCGGAAACCCGCGCCACCATGGCCTGGGTGCTGGACCAGTGCATGATCCTCTTGCACCCGATGATGCCCTTCGTGACCGAGGACCTGTGGCAGACCACACGCGCCAACCCCGGCACGCTGGCCCTGGCCCGCTGGCCCGCCGTCGGCACCGACCTGGTCGACCCCGCCGCCGACCACGAGTTGAACTGGGCGATCCGGCTGATCGAGGACATCCGCAGTGCCCGCGCCCAGATGGGCGTTCCGGTGGGCCTGAAGCTGGACCTCGTCTGCGTCGACCTCGATGCGCAGGGCCGCGCCGCCTGGGACCGCAACGCCGCCCTGATCCGCCGCCTCGCCCGCATCGACACGCTGACCGACGGCCCGGCGCCCAAGGGCTCGGTCGCGCTACCCTGCGACGGCGGCCTCTTCGCCCTGCCGCTGGCCGGTGTGATCGACATCGCCGGGGAGCGCGCGCGGCTGCAGAAGGCGCTCGATGCGCTGGAAAAGGAACTGGCCGCGCTGGCCGCCCGCCTGTCGAACCCCGCCTTTCTGGCAAAGGCCAAGGAAGACATCATCGACGAGGCCCGCACCCGGCTGGAAACCGGCGGCGAAGAGGCGGCAAAGCTGCGCGCAGCCCTGGCCCGGCTGGCCGAGATGGGCTGACTCTGAATCTGCCCCCTCATCTTTGCCCAAGTTCCGCGCGGGGGTCCGGGGGTGTGAAACCCCCGGCGGTGGCCACCCGCGCCGAAGGCTCGGGGTCAGCGCCTCACCGCCCGGGCAGGCTCAGGCCCTGCCTAGAAATGGATCACCCGCCCGTAGGCGTCCAGCACCGCCTCGTGCATCATCTCGCTCAGCGTCGGATGCGGGAACACGGTTTCCATCAGTTCCGCCTCGGTGGTCTCCAGCGTGCGGCCGATCACATAGCCCTGGATCAGTTCGGTGACTTCCGCCCCCACCATGTGCGCGCCCAGCAACTCGCCGGTTTTCGCGTCAAACACCGTCTTCACCATGCCCTCGGGTTCGCCCAGCGCGATGGCCTTGCCGTTGCCGATGAAGGGGAAGCGGCCGACCTTCACGTCATGCCCCGCGGCCTTGGCCTTCTCTTCGGTCAGGCCCACCGAGGCCACCTGCGGATGGCAATAGGTGCAGCCCGCGATGGAATTCGGCTTGATGGCATGCGGATGCCCGCCCGCGATCAGTTCGGCCACCATCACGCCCTCGTGCGAGGCCTTGTGCGCCAGCCAGGGCGCCCCCGCCACGTCGCCGATGGCATACAGCCCCGGCACGCCGGTGCGGCAGAATTC
>CAZLIC010000121.1:0-8978 GCA_964559535.1 uncultured Rhodobacterales bacterium | reverse complement strand
ACTGGAGGCGGGTACCGGAATCGAACCGGTCTACACGGATTTGCAATCCGCTGCGTAACCTCTCCGCCAACCCGCCAAGCTGTTGAAAAAACTACGCTTTCTGTCGGCGCAGCCTTCGAGGCAGGCGTTTTGTATCATTGCTTGTATCACTTGCCAAGGGCGTTCCCGTTCCGTCTCTGTTCTGTTCGCCCCTGGCAAGGACGCTACTTCCGCTTTGCCTTGGCCTGCCGCGCGCGCATGATTTGGCGCGCCTCGCCCGCATACTTGCGGATCATGGCCCGCGACATGTGCCCGCTGTAGGCCGCGATCTCGTCGTCGTCGCAGCCTGCCCAGGCAAGCTCCATGACCCCCCGGTAGCGCATGGCGTGCAGGTCGAATTCCTGCAATTCCAGCCGCTCCCGCTCGGTCTTCATTGCGTGGGCAAGTTGGAAATAGGTCATCCGTGATCCTTCTTTCGTGCGAAGGATCGGCTGGTTCGGAAGCGGCGCATAGGGCAGCGATGCTTTCCAGTCGGCCAGCGCCTGCTTGAGGTGATCGGTGCAGGGCAGGACGAGCGAGACGCCGGTCTTGCTCTGCGTCAGACGCAGGTTCTCGCCGTCGAAATCGCCCCAGTCGAATCGCGGCAGGTCACCGGGTCGCTGTGCCGTGCCGATGCCGAGTTCCAGGATCAGGCGCTGGAGGATCGGCATTTCGGCGCGCGCCTTGGCAACGGCCCAGTCCGGCCAAGGAACGTGGGCCTGCTTGCGCTCTTGCGGCGTCTTCATCAGCTTGACGCCCTTAGCGGGGTTCTGGGTCAGCCAGCCGATGTCGACGGCATGTTCGCAGAGGACCGACATGACCTGCGCGATATAGTTGGCAAAGCGCGTGCGGTCGCGGTTCTTCTCCATCGCCGCGATGACATCGGGACGGGACACGCGGGTCATGTCACGGTCGCCGTTCTTCTCTTCGATGTATTCGAGGACCTTCTCATAGTCGGCGCGGGTGCGGACCTTTAGCTTTCTCCAGCGTTCGCTGTTGCGATAGGACTTGATCAGCGCCGCCCAGGAGGTGCTGGCGGCCGCGGCCTTGCCGTTGCGGATGGACCAGTATTCGCGGTCGAAGGCCTCGGTGCCGAAGGTGGCCTTCAGGGGGCCGTGGTAGGTGCGCTTTCCTTCGGTGATCTTCACCACGTAGAACTTGCCGCATTTGTGGCGCCAAAGGTGGGGGCGGCCCCACTTGTTCACCATGACATCGACCCTCCGTGGATCGCCTCGCCTTTGGCGATGCGGGTGAGTTCGGCGACATCCCAGCGCTGCACGCCACCGATGTCACGGGGTTTCGGCAGGTGGCCCAGGTTCACCAGCGACATGAACTCGGCCGGGGTCATGTCGAAAAGCTGCGCAGCCGTCCGCTCCGTCGCGAAGATGGGGGTGTGTCGGGTCATGGGAAGCGTCCTGCGGTGGCGGGTGGGCTGGTCACGAGGCCTGGCGGGCACGCTCAAAGGCTGCCCAGGCATCGTCCTTGTTGGCGACGGGATCGAAGTTCGCGGCAGGTAGGGTGTTGGCCCCTGTCTGCGCCTGAACCTCGGCCCGGGTGCGCATCACCTCGTCGCGGTAGCGTTCGGTGATGGCGTAGATCTCGGCCATGTCCTCGGCCCGCACCCAGAGCCGGGGCAACGGCACGAAGCCCTTGCGGCGCATGGCAGAGGCGATGGGGTGACGCTCGTTGTGCTCCCTGTCGGGGTCGAAGGGAACGAGCGGCTTGTGGCCGGTGTTGGGCATGGCGGGTGGGTTCCTGGGTGGGTCCGGTGCGGGTTCAGGCCGAGGCGAGAAGCTGAGGCAGAAGGACCATGTGCTGGGTTGCGCGGTCGATCCGGTAGAGGACCTGAATGTCGAGATCGCTCCAGTGCGTGCGGTCGAGCGAGGTGCCGCCGCCGCCCTTGAGGCGGATGAAGCTGCCGCCATCCCGGGCATAGAGCTCGTCGTTCAGGACGTGCACGCTGGTTGCCTTGAACCGGCCCCGCGTTCTGAGGACGACAGAACCTTCGATCTGCGCAAAGGCAGGCATGGCGGATCTCCTGATTGGGGTGTGAAACGTTCCGGACCTATTCCCGGAGTGTTGCGCAGAGGGGCGTGTCGGGAGCGGCAGACCGCTCAGTGGACGTCGGCCAGCTTTGCGTGGACAGGCTCGGGCGCCTGGTCCTGATACTTGCCGGAGTAGAGCACGGGGTTTTTCACACGTTCGAAGATCACCTGGGCGATGCCCATACCCTTGCGGATGGTGACAGCCAGCCGGAATAGCGCAGCTCGATCGTCAGGTGGCCGCGCCAGCCGGGTTCGATGTTGGTGGTCATCGAGGCGTCGATGCCGAGGCGCGCCCAGGTGGACTTGTTCAGCACCCGCCCCATCAGGTCGTTGGGCAGGTAGAAGTACTCCACCGAGCTCGCCAACGTGAAGCGCCGCCCGAAATACATCGTCACATCCTGCGCGATGCGGATGTCATAGCCGCATTCGGTCAGGCCGTAGCTCAGCCCGCGGAAGCTCATCTTCTGGGCCACCATGTTGCGGATGGGGGCGGCGGCCAGAAGGTCAGGTCCGTTGATGATCACGTCATGGTTCCCTATCGTATCATATCGGCAGAAGATCAGATGATAACTATCAAAGATAATCTAATCCTGACAAGTGGATCATCTGGCCGAAGGGCACGGTTTTCCGAGGGTTCTCGATGCACACCCAGATCACCGGGACGCCAGGATTGTCGGGGATGCCCACCTCGAGGTCGGTGAAGACGATGATCGCCGTGGGGGCGTTGGCGCGCGCGTGGTCGAAGACATCCTGCAGGTCGGTGCCGCCGCGGCCGTGGACGACGATCTTCTCGAAAGGGTCGTCCCGCTCGAACTCGTAGATGTCCTGGATGCGGGTGTCGAAGGTGACGAGGGTCAGCCGTTCGGGCTTCAGCGCCTCCTGGATGAACTTCACCTCGGAGTTGAAGCGCAGGATGTGGTCGTCGGTGATGCTGCCCGAGATGTCGAGGTAGTAGATCAGGTGCTCAAGCCCGTTGCGGCCCGTGATGCCTGGCACGACGGGGTCGTGATAGCGGCGGTTCGGACGCGTGAAGGAGTATTCCTCGCTGGTCAGGGCGTTGAAGAAGTTGAAGAGGATCGTCTCCCAGGGGAGCTTCGGGGCAAGGAAGGTCTCGATTGTCAGCTGCACCTCACCAGGGATGGCGCCAGGTTGGCCGGAGATGCGGGCGGCGTGGGAGGCGGCCACGACATCGGCCAGCGCGTCAGGGACGTCGCGCGGGTCAAGCGGCATGACGTCGCCCTGCAGCCCATCCCCCGCCATCTGCGGCGCGCCGGGCTGGATCAGGATGTCATAGACCTCGTCCGTGGACATGCCCTTGAACCGGTCGTCCATGACATAGGGGAATCCCCCCATGAAATAGCCGTGGTCTTTCAGCATGAGGTTGATCACGTGATCGCCCGCGATGTTCCAGATTTCGGGGCAGCGCTCGTTCAGGCGCGCGCCGTGCAGGAAGGCGTTGTGCCAGAGCTCGTGGGCTAAGACGGTGATCCGGGTTTCCTCGTCGAGCGACATGAAGAAGTCCGGGTTCCAGAAAAGCGTGCGGGCGCTGATCGCCGCCGTGGGCAGGTCGCGCGTCCAGCGGAGTGAAACCTTGGCCAGAAGGCTGCCGAGGAACCCCGCGCCCTTCTTGGTGAAGAGGCGGCCCTTCACGCGGTCGATGAGGCGGTCGATGTCATGCGGCAGGTCATCGGCGGGAACAGTGGCAAGGGTCATGGTCAGGCCTCGTCCTCGATGGTCTGGACCTGCAGTTCGCCGCAGATCGAGCCGTTGCTGTCGGGGATTTCCATCCAGCCGAGAAAGCCGTCCTGCTCTGCAACATCGGCGAGATATTGCAGTACCCTTGCAACCTCGGTCATGGGCTCATCACCCGAGAGGGCGACGGTGTTGGTGTCGATGGTGATGCGGATGCGTTCGAAGTGCGTCGGGCTGGATTCTGGCAGGCAGGTCAATGCAGGTACCTCGCCATCTTCAGCAGGTATTCCGAGAACTTCTGGTGGGTGTCGCGGATGGTCTTGTCCTTGGTCGCGGCGCCCCGGCAGAAGATGACCTGGAATTCGATGTCGAACCGGCTGACGTAGGCGATGATCGCGTCGAGGTTCCGATGGTCGAAGTTCTCGATCATCATCGAGACCGTCGCGTATTTCGTGCTCGACTCTTTCGGGACTTCGGTCGCGCGCGGGTCGGCCGTGATGTCACGCAGCTTGGGGATGCGGTCGAATTCTTGGGCGAAGGTGATGAACTCCACCGCCACGCCCGCGCCGATGGTGCCCGCGATGCGCGGCGCGATTTCGGCCGAGACGTACTGGTCCTTGATCAGCCGCGACAGGAATTCCCAGGTGCGCGGACAGGGAAAGGTCTTGTCCTGATGGTCGGGGCGGAAATCCATCAGCTTGGAGGGCATGTAGCCGATGAAGCTGGTGATGCGGTAATCGAAGCCCGCGCCGATAGCGTGTTCGATCCATTCCTTGGCGCTGACCTCAAGCTCGTAGTGGATCAGCCGCGACTGCAGCGCCGTGGACATCTGGTTCACCACGGCCCGGTCGGTCATCTTGTTCCCTGCCGCGACGATGGCGACGTTGGGGTGCAGCCTGAACGACCCCACCATGCGGTCGAGGATCAGCTTGTAGGCCGCGGCCTGCACCGGCTTGGTGGCCGAGGTCAGTTCATCAAGGAACAAGAGCCAACCCTCGCAGCCCTCGGGCAGCGCGTCACCCTCGAGCGGGAAGACGTCAAAGGGCGTGAAGGTCGCCTTGTCGCCGTTGCGCATGGGATAGCCCTGCAGGTCTTCGGGCGTGCACTGGCTGAGGCGCAGGTCGAGGATCTTCAGCCGGTAGTCGCGGGCGATCTGGTGGACGAGCGAGGACTTTCCCATGCCCGGGCTGGACAGCAGAAGCGGCGTCAGGCCCACGCTGATGCAGTGGATGATCTCGGCCTGCGCCTGTTTCGGGGTGATGGCATACATGCGGGGTTCCTTGTGGGGTGTGGGGCAAGGCGCGACCTGCCCGCCCGCAGGGACTGCGGGCAGGTGCGCCGGTTGGCGGTGATCGGGATGCTGGCGGGATCAGGGGGTCTGGTCAGAGTCCCGTCAGAGCAGGTCGATCAGAACGGCCTTGGCCTCGTCGAGGCTGTCCTGGTTCAGGAAGTCGAGCGCCTTGGCGATCTGGACCTTGTGGCGGACAACTTCGGCATGCACCGGCATCCTGGGGTCGGCAAAGATGCCCGGCGTGGTGGGCGACTTCCCGACCGGTCCGATCTTCTGGCTGATCGGCACGGAGAACGACGTGGCACACTGGGAAACGGCCTCGGCCAGGACCTTCACGATCTGCTCGGCCTGCTCGCTCGTGTGGTGGTAGGTGCGCGCCGAGAGTTGGGTCACAAGCCGGATGTCGTCGAGCGCCCGGGTGACGCGGGCCTCTGCCAGCCGCGTGAATTTTTCCGCCTTGGTTTCCGCCTTGGATTCGGTCTTGCCGGGCGGAGCGGCCTGCAGCGCAGGACCGGCATGGGTCATGGTCGGTTCCTTCTGGGGTCTGGGGTGTGGGAGGGTGGCGGGTGACAGCTTGTGTCGTCCCCGGCTGACCGAGGCTTAGCGCGAGACTTCTGGAATATCCAGCAGATATTTCAAGAATATCACCAGATATGTTTTCGCAGATCGTGGTGCGTCAGGTCTTGCCGCGGCTTGGTGGCTTAACCGGGATCATGACGGGCAGGCCCGTCTCCCCGAAACCAACGTCATAGAGAGCCGGTCCCAGACCTGTGCCACCCGTGGCGGGTACGGCCCGGGATTCCTCAAGGGCGTTGGTCTTGCGATCCTGGTTCGCCAGCGCCATCACGTCAGGCATTTCGCGGTTGAGTTGCTCGGGCGTCTTGCGGCCGAGCGGCTTGGCATAGGGGTTGGGCGTCTTGCGGATTTCACGGCGAACCAGCGGCATGGACGGACCTCAGAGCTGGATCGAGGCCATCAGCTGGCGCTGGTAGGCGGAGTTCGGCTGCATCCAGGGCTCCTTGGGGATGCCCTTCAGCCAGTCGTGGACGGTGGGGATGAAGCCCGAGAAATCCTCCATGACATGCTGTTCGCCGATCAGGCGCACGGGGATCTGCTTGCCGTCCGAGTTGGTGATCGTGGTGCCAAAGACCCGTTCGGCCTCGAAGATGCCCTGGCTGTGATGGCGCAAGGCACGGTGGCGGAACGAGGGCTCCATCTCCTTTGAGGCATCGAACCAGTCATGAATGGCTTGGTAATCCTCGGGCTTGCCGCCGAAGCGCTTGGCCGAAGACTGGGCGTGGTGGAACGGATGCGCCATCAGAGGTCTCCCTCTTCGTCGGGGTCCTGGACATCCCTTTCGCCGTCGGCGGTGATCGTCACGGTGGCGACGCTGTTCTGGATCGTCTCGTTCCAGTAGCCGTCGATGGTGATCACGTCGGCCACAACATCCCAGGTGATCGAGCCGCTGCAGCCATCGTTGTTGTACCAATCGAAGCTGACCTCGTGCTGCAACAGGTGGTCGAACAGGCGCTGCACATGCGGATCGGCATGGTGCTCTTGCCAATCGCCGCTGTCACCCGAACCGCTGAAGCTTAGTTCGATCTCGAGCGCGGCGTCGGATCCGAGGAGGCGTTCGGCCAGCAGCGCCTCGCGCACCTGCTTGCGGAATTCGTGGAAGATCTCGGGGTCCTTCAGGTCGGCGTCGTCGAGGATCGAGATGTAACTGGCCAGTCCCATGGCTGGGTTCCTTTGGTTCTTGCGATGTGGCGGGGTTGGGAAAGCGGAGAGATTCGACCGGGTGTCAGGTGCCCTCTTCGGTCAGAACACCCACAGACGGCGTCTCGCCCGACAGACTATCGCCCGACGGAGTATCGCCAAAACAACGGGTGGCGATTTCCATGGCGATCACCTGTTCGGCCTCACGGGCCACCTTCAAGACAGGGTCGCCTTCCCCGGAAAAGCCATCGAGATCAGACAGCCTGGTCAGCATGTAGGCCAGCGTCGGATCACCCAGCGCATCGAGATCGGCGATGGTACCGGCCGTGGCCAGATGGGCATGCGCGCCATGATCGTAATCCCGGAGCACGTCCTTCTGTGCCGCGTTGAGAATCAGAGGGATCAAGGGGCGCTTGTGCATGCGGGATTCCTTTCTGGTCAGCCCGGGTGGACGCTTGGGTTGGCAGCGCAATCCATCAGGGTCCGGAAGGGCCCCGTGGTCGCAGGAGTGATGCTGGGGAAGGCTCAGGTGCCCTGTCGGGCGTCCATCCGCATTCGGTCGGGTCTGTCCTTGGCCGACCTCTTCGGCTGGACCTGTATCCCGTCGGGATACCCAGTGCGCGGCACGTGATCATCGACATGACCAAGGCCATGAGGACGATCAGCGTGGGGCATGTTCTGCTCCTTCGTCGTAAGCATCACAGGTTGACCGGAGCGAACACGTTTCGACCTTAGCGGTATCCGCGGTGGTTGGTAAATGACCCTGCCACCGGGGGCAAGGGTAGATCAAATGATAAAAATTAGGCGCTATGCGATGATAATATGGGCGACGTGACGTTATGATCTTTGATGGAAATCCAGAAGCTACCTGCAAGGGTATCACAGGAATGTTTCCTGCGGTGTTCTGGCGCAGGATCCCGCACGCGTGAGGGTGTTTCCCCCAAGTCAAGCTGCGAAGCGGCTTGACGGTCTGGTTTCGGAGGGTAAAATGGTCAAACGGACCCGGAGGAACCAAGGATATATTTATAGAGATTCTAGGAAGAAATCACCCTCCTCACGCTGCCGGTGCATGGCAGACATGAGAAGGGTGCAAGGGTCGGTTTGTGGGTGTTGGGGCTGGTTCCGCGCAAGTCGTCAGCAGAGCGCGTAGTCGGACGCCCTCACCTCGTCCCCGATCTCTCCCAGCTTGGTCGCCGGAAGAAAGTGGCCCACGATCTGCGATGCGAGAAACGTCAGCATCCGGGAGTCCGAGATTTCGGCAAGGATCGTGCGATACTGGTGCCGCAGGTCATTGCCGTGGTTCGGGTGCACCCTGAAGCAGTCGTGGATCGAGATCACCGGGAAGGGCTTGGCGGGCAGTGATTCCACCAGTCGGTGGATCTCAACCGGGTCGACCAGACCGATGTTGCGCGAATCGAGCAGGTCGAGAATCCGGGCCGACAGGAACCCGGAATGGGCGCAGAGCGCCCAGAGGCGTTCCACGAGCTTGTCTTTCTTGCGCCCGGCCCCCGTTCCCTGATGCCGCGCCTGGTTCGCCAGCAGGTCCTTCAGCGCCATGATCATCGCGGGATCATAGGAACAGCGCCGGTGAACCTCGCGCACGATCATGCCATCGACTGAGTGGATGAGATTCGGGCCGAGTGATCTCCCCTCCTTGGTGCCCTGGTTCACGCTCAGCGACACGGGCACCGGTGTGTTCCGGAACTGCACGTAGCGGTCCACCTGCTTGGTCACCTTCACGTGGACGTGGAAGTTGTCGGGCATCACCCAGTCGTGGGACAGGGCATGGGCCTGCCAGAGCTGCTTCAGCGCCTGGTTCAGCGCCCAGGCCCCGGGCGCCATGGTGGCCATCGTCTCGTAGAACACCCGCAGCAGATCGCCGTCGCCGAAGACGCGCCGAGGTTCGGCCGTGGATGAGTAAAGCGCCGTCATGATCGCCTTCTTGGTGTCCTTGCGGTCGATCGTGGCCGCATCGCCGATCGCCTCGCACATGGCGTGGTAGATGCGGGTGTAGGCGTCTTCGCGGTGGCCGGTGGAGACCACACCGCAGAGGCTGGCGCTTTGCCGACAGCCGCTCAGGACCGCGAGAAGCTGCAGGCCCGAGGATGCCGCGTCGAGGCTGATCGCATAGCCCGTGGGCTGGCCGCGCTGCGCCTTGCGATAGGTGTCACATCCCGGAAGGTGATATGGCTGTTTTCTGAACGACTCTGGCTTCA
>CAZLIC010000120.1:0-8991 GCA_964559535.1 uncultured Rhodobacterales bacterium | reverse complement strand
GACAGCCATGACACATCGGCGGTCAGCCCGAAGACCTCGATGCCGGTTCGCGGCAGCAGCACCAGCGCCTCGTAGGCCAGGAAGAACTGGATGAACAGCGGCGAGCCACGGAAGACAAACACGAACCACTCGGCCGGTTTGCGCAGCAGCGGGCTGGCCGCGGATTTGGCCAGTGCCAGCGCATTGGCCAGAAAGAACCCGGCCAGCAGGGCAAGCGCGCCGAAGTAAAGGTTCCACACCAGCCCCGAGCCGATCAGCGTGAACTGCTGGCACAGGGTAAAGTCGGTGCGCGGCAACAGACGCTCGCCGTAGCCGAGGCTGCGGAACGCATAGGCGGCAATGGTCTCGGCGCAGGTCATCGGACCATCCCTGACCAAATTCCTTGAAGCAAGGAATTTGCAAATTTCTTTCTGCAAGAAATTTGGGGCCGCGTCATGCCGCGGCCCTGCGCAGCGCTTCGCCTGCCGCCGTGGCCTGCCCGTGCGACAGACGGGCCGAGATTCGGGCGATCACCATTTCGGAGATGCGGGTGAAGGTCAGGTAGAACACCAGCAGGACCAGGAAGTAGTACAGCCGCCAATCCGGGTGCGGGTATTCGTAGGCACTGGTTTTCGACCCGCCCAGCTCGCGCGCCCAGTACACGATGTCCTGCACCCCCAGCAGGAACAACAGCGGCGTCGCCTTGATGAGGATCATCCACAGATTGCCCAGGCCGGGCAGCGCATAGACCCACATCTGCGGCACCGTCACCCGCCAGAACGCCTGCCGCGCGGTCATGCCATAGGCTTCGGCGGTCTCGATCTGTGCATGCGGCACCGCCTGCATCGCGCCGTACAGCACGTTCGCGGCAAAGGCGCCGAACACGATGGCAAAGGTGAACACCGCCAGCGCAAAACCATAAACCTCGTGCACCACCTGCGGCGCCGCATTCAGGGGTACTTTCGCCGCGGGGCACACCCGGAACTCCAGCCCCTGCCGGATCGGCTCGGTCCAGCCGGGGCAGACGATCTGGTGCCTCAACCATTCGATCCCCTGATCCAGCGCGATGACGAAGAACAGGAAGAACACGATGTCGGGCACGCCGCGCACCATGCCGGTATAGACCCTTCCCAGCAGGCGCACCGGCAGGAAGCGGCTGCGCGCCGCAACGGCGCCGCCAAACCCCATGGCCAGCGCGCAGGGCGCGGTGACCGCGATCAGCACAAGCACGGTGACGAAGGACCAGTAGAACCCCAGGTGCTTGCCCGAGGTCAGGTAGCACGCCAGCCAGGTCAGGCCCTCGATGGCCTTGGGGTCCGTACAGACGGAGAACATGATGGGTGCGCCCCCCGCGCGCTGGCGGGGGGCTTCCTCAGGTCATCAGAAGGTCACGGCCGCGTCGCCGAACCATTTCTTGATCATGGTGTTCAACGTGCCGTCAGCCTTCATGTCGCCGATCGCCTTGTCGAACCTGGCCTTCAGCTCGGTGTCGCTTTCGCGCAGGCCCATGCCCACGCCACCACCCAGCTGCACTTCCTCGGCCAGAAGCACCAGCGCCCCGCCCGATTCTGCCGCGATGGGCGCCAGATAGTCCTTGTCGGCAAACACCGCATCCGCCTCGCCGTTGCGCACGGCCGCTACCGTCTCGTCCGGCGTGGCGAATTCCAGCAGCGTCGCACCCGACTCGGCGACATAGCCGGACTGGATGGTGCCCACCTGCGCCGCAATCACGCCGCCTTTCACGTCCACATCCGCGGTCAGCGCCATGTAGGCCGACGCCGCGGGCGGGATGTAGTTCTGCGTGAAGTCGATGACCTTGTCGCGCTCTTCGGTGATCGACATGCCTGCGATGATGGTGTCGTAGTTGCCCGACTGCAGGTTCGGAATGATCGAATCCCAGTCGTTTTGCACCCATTCGCAGGTCAGCGCCGCGCGCTTGCACAGCTCGTCGCCCAGTTCGCGCTCGAAACCGTCGATCTCGCCCTTGTCGTTGATGAAGTTGTAGGGCGGATAGGCGCCTTCGGTGCCCATGCGGACGGTCTCTTGCGCCATCGCCATGCCGACGCCCAGCGCCAGGACGGCCGTGGTCAGGATCAGTTTCTTCATTGTCGTCTCCCGGTTGGTCTTGTTTTTCCGACTATTGCCCTAGGCTGCGGCGGAAAGGAAGCCGCGCAGCCGTTCCGTCTGCGGGTTGCCGAACAGCGCCGACGGCGGCCCCTCTTCCTCGACCCGGCCCTGATGCAGGAACACCACATGGTCCGACACGTCGGCGGCCAGCTTCATGTCATGCGTCACCAGCAACATCGTACGGTGCTCGCCCGCCAGGTCCTTGATGACCTTCACCACTTCCTGCTGCAACTCGGGGTCCAGTGCGCTTGTCGGCTCGTCGAACAGCAAGGCGCGCGGCTCCATGCACAGCGCCCGGGCAATCGCCGCCCGCTGCTGCTGCCCGCCCGACAGCTGCGCGGGCCAGGCATCGGCCTTGTCGGAAATGCCCACCTTGGCCAGATATCCCCGCGCCTTTTCCTCAACCTCGCGCGGATCGCGCCGCAGCACCGTCACCGGCGCCTCCATCACGTTCTGCAGCACCGTCAGGTGTGCCCACAGGTTGAACTGCTGGAACACCATCGACAGGTTGGCGCGGATGCGGATCACCTGCGCCCGGTCGGCAGGGTGGCGCCGCGCCCCCTCGCCTTTCCACCGCACCGGCTCGCCCTCGAACAGGATGTCGCCCTGCTGGCTGTCCTCCAGCAGGTTGCAGCAGCGCAGCAGCGTCGACTTGCCCGACCCCGACGATCCGATCAGCGACACGACATGCCCGCGCGGCGCCGTCATGTCGATGCCGCGCAGCACCTGCAGCTCGCCATAGGCCTTGTGCAGGTTGCGGATGGAGATGACGGGCGGGGCAGGTTCAGTCAAGACGCGGCCATGGTGGGTGGATTTGGCCGCGCAGTAGGGCAGGCTTTCCGCGGCAAAGCAACCACCGTTCGGCGCATTCGGAACGGATGGCCCCCGAAACGGTCAGCCTGATTGCGCGAAACGGGCAGGCGGCGGCGGGTTTGGCACCGACAGGTAATCGGCGACGGGGATACGCACGATGCCATGCAGATGAAGCCGCGCACGGGATGCGGCAGGCAGCGCGGCAATGGCCCCAGCCACGGCGTCAAACACGGCGGCACCGTCTGCACCCGGCCCGGCAATGTAGGGCAGACCCGGCGTCGGCGGGGTGGCATCCAGCACGCGCAGCCCCCCGGGCGCCAACCCATGCTCTGTCAGCAGCGTCCAGGTCACCGCATCCAGCGCCGCAATGTCGGCCCGCCCCTCGGCCACCGCGCGGGCCGAATGCGCATGTGCCCCTGTCTCGGGCCCTGCCCGGAAGGCAATACCGCGGCGGGCCGCATCGGTGTTCGGCGCAGCCCAGCCCGATTGCGACAAGGCCTCGTTCCAGGCCAGTGCCGCGCCATCGAAATCTTCGACTGTCGCGCGCGGGTCGTCGGCCCGCACCACATAGACGCTGCGATAATGCCCGGGTGCACAGCCCGGCACGCCGAAATCCGGCGTTCCCACCAGCGTCACCTGCCCGTGCAGGCGCGCCCGGAACGGATAGCCACAGGTCTGGCTCAGCACCAGCGCCGGGTCCTGCCAGGCCTGCCAGAAGGCGCCCGCCCCGCGCGTCAGCGCATCGGGCGCAGGCACGCCCCGCATGCGCAGGGCGTCGCGCACAAGCGCCCACAGCGTATCGTTGTCCGCTTTCAGCGCTGGCAGGTCGTACATGCCCAGGCTGGCAATCATGCCCGCTCGGCCCGCTGCCGGGCCAGAGCCGATTCGCGGTCGGTCAGGCCAAGCAGAGACGTCACCATGCGGATCACCTGCTCTTCATCGGCCCCACGGTCGCCATCGGCCAACGCCACCGCCCACATCGCCTCGACCAGTGCCGCGCGGTCCTCCAGCGTGACCGCCTCTTTCAGCGCGCGGGTAAACCGTACGGTGTCGGGCGCCGCGGCCTCCATCGCCTCGGCCTCGGCGCGCAAGCCCGCTGCGGCAAAAGGCGAAAGCCCGTGCCGCGCCGTCAGCACCCGGTCGATCCGCCGCGCCTCGGCCTGCGCATACTGCCCGTCCGACCGCGCCACCCGCACCAGCAGGCATGCCAATGCCAGCCGCGCATCTGCCTCGGGCAGGCGGCCGGATGCGGGCTGGGAAAGACGGCGCAGCAGGGCATCGAACATCTTGGTTCGATATAGGCAGGCCGCCGCGCCGCGCCAACCATAGATTTCGTCGGCGGGTGCGTTCCGATTCAGACACCGTTAACCAATGCGGCGTCATCGTGGCGCAAATACGGCCGCAAGTACGGCCAAAGCCGCTGTCACGGAATCACACGCCCATGCCCGACGGTTTCGACGAACCGCCCGCCCCCTATGATGCCCCCTCGGGCAGCCAGGACCGTTTTGATTGGCTGCGCCTGATCCGGTCGCGCCGGGTGGGGCCTGCCACCTTCCACCGCCTGATGGGGGACCATGGGTCCGCCGCCGCCGCACTGGCCGCCCTGCCGGGCATCGCCGCCGCGGCCGGGGTGGAAAACTATGCCCCCTGCCCCGAAGGCGTGGTGCGCGCCGAAATTGCCGCCGCCCGCGCGGCAGGCGCCCGCCTTCTGTGCCGGGGCGAGGCGGACTATCCCACAGCCTTCCTGCCGCTGTCCGACGCGCCACCCATCCTGTGGGTTATCGGCGATGCGGCCCAGCTGAACCGCCCGTCGGTGGCGCTGGTGGGTGCCCGCAATGCGTCATCCCTGGGCCTGCGCATGGCCCGCCGTCTGTCCGAAGGTCTGTCAACCGCGGGCTTTGCGGTGGTGTCCGGCCTGGCCCGCGGCATTGATGCCGAGGCGCACCGCGCGGCGCTGGCCGGGGGTACCGTCGCCGTGATGGCAGGCGGGGTGGACGTGGTCTACCCGCCCGAGAACGCGGCGCTTGCGGCAGACATCGCCGCGCAGGGCTGCCGCATCTCGGAAAACGCCATGGGGACCGAGCCGCAGACGCGCCACTTCCCGCAGCGCAACCGGCTGATCGCGGGCCTGTCGCGCGCGGTGGTGGTGGTTGAGGCCGCGGCAAGATCGGGCTCATTGCTGACCGCGCGCGCCGCGCTGGACATCGGACGCGAGGTGCTGGCGGTGCCGGGCCACCCGATGGACGCCCGCGCCGAAGGCTGCAACCACCTGATCCGCGATGGCGCCGTGCTGGTGCGCAGCCCCGCCGATGTGATTGACGCGCTGGGGCGTCTGGCGGTTGCCCCGCAACCCGCCGCCATGGCGCCGCGCGCCGCCGCGCGCCCGCCGGTTGCCGCACCGCGTGCGCTGGCCGAAACCGCGGCCCTGCACGGCCAGATCCTGGCGCGCCTTGGCCCCAGCCCGGTGCCCGAAGACCAACTGATCCGCGACCTGTCGCTTCCCGCCGCCGCCGTGGCCGCCGAACTGGTGACGATGGAGTTGGAGGGCCGGATCGAACGGCAGGCGGGCGGCATGCTGGCCCGCGTGGGCTGACTGCACACCTGCGCCGCCTCAGCCAGCCGCAGCGCGGATCAGTGCCCCCAGCTGTTCCGCGCTGATGTCCACATCATGCCGGGCCAGCGCCCGTGCACGTGCCGCGGCGCCCATCGCCTGCAACGCGCCGGGCGGCGTGGCTGCCAGCGCCGAAATGGCCCCCGCCAGCGCCGCCGCATCGCCCGCAGGCACCAGCCAGCCGGTATCGCCCGGAATCACCAGTTCCGGGATGCCCGCAATCAGCGTGCCGATCACCGGCCGCCCCGCCGCCATCGCCTCCATCGCCACCACCGGCAGACCCTCGGCGAAGGACGGCAGCGCCAGTGCCTGCGCCCCCGCCAGCGCGGCCCGCACCCCGGCTTCGTCCTGCCAGCCCGCAAAGGTCACACGGTCTGACACACCCAGCGACGCGGCCTGCGCCTGCAGCGCCCCGCGCAACGGCCCGTCGCCCACCAGCACCAGCCGCAGCCCGGGCAACCCCGGCGCCGCCATGCCCAGCGCCTGGATCAGCACGCCAAACCCCTTCTGTTCGGCAAACCGGCCCACGGCCACCAGTTGCGGCCCGCCTTGCGGCATCGGCGCCGGGTCAGGGAACCGGGCCGGTTCAATGCCGCAGTGCACCACATGCATGCGCCCCCACACCTCATGCGGCGCCCATCGGCACAACTGGCTGCGTCCGAAGGACGACACCGCCACGGCAAAGGCCGCCTCGCGCAGCTTGATGTCCAGCGCCAGGGCACGCGGGGCGTCGAACTCTTCGGGGCCGTGCGCAGTGAAGCTCCAGGCCGGGCCGCCCAGCGCATGCGCCAGCATGGCAACCGTGGCCGAGTTGGTTCCGAAATGGGCGTGCAGATGCATGATGCCAAGGTTACGGCAGCGGCGGGCCACATGCGCGGCCTCGGCCAGATAGACCAGATGCCGCGCCAGCCCCCCGGTGCCGTCACCGCCCGCCCGCCCCCGCGCCGCACAGTCGCGCAGCAACCCCAGCGCCCGGCCCCGCAGGCCCGCCAGCCCCGCCCGCGCCAGCGCCACCTTGCCGGCCTTCAGCACATGCTCGGTCCGCATGTCCTCGGCCAGATCGGCAGGGTCCTTCAGCGCGTCCCGGTCCGACCGCATGGCAAAACGGTGCACGGCAAAACCCTGCCGCTCCATCGCCGCGATCTCGCGCCGGATGAAGGTATGCGACGCGCGCGGGTAGGTGTTCACAAGGTAGGCGATTTTCATGTGCAGGTCCGGTGCTGCAGGGATCGCCGGGGCGCTGACCCGGATCCCGCAACACTTGTGCCAAGTTGAAGGCGCCTGTGCAAGGAAGCGAGGCAGCGGCAACGGGCTGTTTCCCTGGGCTGCGGTTGACGACAGGCGCAAGGCAACCCTAGGGTCCGGCGCCGCCAGCGGGGATGCGATGCGCCTGACCTCTGCCTTTTCCGGACCCTCTGCCTTTTCCGGACAGGGCCTGTTTGCCCGTGCGCTGCGCGGATCGGCGATCACCGCCGTGGCCTTTGCCGGGGCGCAGGCTTTGCGGCTGGCGTCGAACCTGATTCTGGCGCGGCTCTTATTCCCCGAGGCCTTCGGGTTGATGGCGCTGGTGACGGTGGTTCTGGTGGGCCTGGGCATGGCGTCCGACATGGGGGTCGGCCCCGCCATTTCGCGCAGCCCGCGCGGGGATGACCCCGATTTCCTGAACACCGCCTGGACCCTGCAGGTGATCCGCGGGGTGGTTCTGTGGGCGGGGGCCTCGGCGCTGGCGGTCCCGGTGGCGCAGTTCTATGCGGCGCCCGATCTGGCGGGGCTGATTCCGGTGGCCGCGCTGTCGCTGCTGATCGGCGGTTTCAACCCCACGCGCATCGACACGGCGAACCGCCACCTGCTGCTGGGTCGCGTCACGGCACTGGACCTGGTGGCGCAGGCCATTGGACTCGTGGCGATGGTGGCGCTGGCGGTGGCGACCGGTTCGGTCTGGGCGCTGGCACTGGGGGCGGTGGTGCAGACGGTGGCCAAGCTGGCGCTGTGCTGGCGGTACCTGCCCGGCCCCGCCAACCGGTTCCGCTGGGAGCCTGCGGCGGGCCGTGAACTGGTGCATTTCGGCAAGTGGATCCTCTTGTCCACCATCTGCGGTTTCGTGCTTTCGCAAGGCGACCGGCTGGTGCTGGGGGCCTATCTGCCGCTGGATCAGCTGGGGCTGTACAACATCGGGTATTTTCTGGCGTCTTTTCCGTGGCTTCTGGGGGGTGCCGTGACCATGCGGGTGATGATCCCGCTGTACCGCGACGACCCGCCGGGCACCAAGGCCGCGCACCTTCCGCGGTTGCGCAAGATGCGGGCAGGCATGACGGCGGGGTTGCTGGCCCTGCTGGCGATGATGGCGCTGATCGGCCCCTGGCTGGTGGGGGTGCTGTACGACCCGCGCTATGCTGCGGCCGGGGCCGTGATCACGCTGGTGGCCTGTGCGCAGATGCCCGCGGTGGTGGGCATGACCTATGACCAGGCGGCGCTGGCGGCGGGGGATTCGCGGGCGTTCTTCTGGGTGCTTCTGGCCAAGGCGCTGCTGCAGTCGGCGGGGTTCGTGGCGGGGGCCGAGATCGGCGGGCTGACCGGAGCCCTTGCAGGCCAAGGGATTGCGTTGACGCTGGCCCACCCCCTCATCATCTGGTTGGCGCGTCGTCATGGCGTGTGGGACGCGCGGCACGATGGGATGGGCTTCGGTTTTGCCGCGGTTGCCATTGCAGTGGCGTTGTGGTGGAACGCTGGGGCCGTTTCTGGGCTTTAGAGGGAGGTTTGCGTGCAGATCGAGGAGACCCCGCTGCCCGGTGTACTGATTCTTACACTGCCGCGGTTTGGCGATGCAAGGGGTTGGTTTTGCGAGACATTCAACGCGCCGCGGCTGGCTGCGGGCGGCATTTCGATTGAATGGGTGCAAGACAACCATTCGTTCTCGGCCGCAAAAGGCACCCTGCGGGGGCTGCACTTCCAGCGGCCGCCGCGGGCGCAGGACAAGCTGGTGCGCTGCACGCGCGGGGCGATCTGGGATGTGGCTGTGGACGCGCGGCGCGGATCGGCCGGGTTCGGGCGCTGGACAGGGGCCGAGCTGACGCCCGAGAATGGCCGTCAACTGCTTGTTCCCAAAGGCTTCCTGCACGGGTTCGTGACGCTGATGCCGGACACCGAGGTGCAGTACAAGTGCAGCGACACCTATGCGCCCGACTGCGACGGGTCGGTGGCCTGGGACGACCCGGATCTGGCGGTCGGCTGGCCGCTGGACGGCGCCCCGGTGCTGTCGGCCAAGGACATGGCGGCGCCGCGCTGGCGCGACTGGACCAGCCCGTTCGAGGTGTAGCGTGGCCATTCCCCGCGGCCTCGGATTGCAAATCTGCAAATCGCGGTTGCAAATCTGCAAATATTCTCCGGTGGGCGCATGAAGATTCTAGTGACGGGCGGGTGTGGGTTCATCGGGTCGGCGGTGGTTCGGCTGGCGGTGGGGC
>CAZLIC010000119.1:0-9593 GCA_964559535.1 uncultured Rhodobacterales bacterium | reverse complement strand
GTGGCGCTGCGGGTCGGCCTGGCCGAGACCGCGCCGCACGTGCCGCCCCCCGCCGCCCCGCCGCCCCCCGCCGCCCCGCCGCCTGTTGCGGCCCTTTCCGGCCCTGGCATGCGCAAGGTCCCGGCCGAGGCCGCCGTGGTGGCCCCCCTGTCCCTGCCGGGCAACGCGGCGGCGCCCGACGTGCTGACACGGTCGGCAGCAAACCCGGCGCTGGTGCTGCCCGGTGAAGCCGCCGACGGCGCACCCGATGCCGTCACCGCCCCGCAGAGGCCGGTGGTCCGGCGGGCGGGTGACGTTCGGGTGGCGCAGGCCGAGACCACGGCACCGCTGCTGAAGAAGCCCGAGCCGCTGGCAAAGGCACCCGGACTGAAGACCACGGGCACGCCCGAAACCGAAGGAACGCTGGCCCCGCGGACCGATGTTCCCGCTGCAACGGCCGCCGCCGCGCCTGCCGCCGATGCGCCGCCGCGGGTGGCCCACGCCCGTGCCTTCGACAACCCGGCGCAAAAGCCGCTGCTGTCGGTCGTGCTGTTCGACACCGGGGCGCCGGAACTTGACCGCACGGCGCTGGCCGCGATGCCCTTCCCGGTGACCTTCGTGCTGGACCCGACCAAGCCCGAATCGGCCCTGGCCGCCAGCATCTATCGCGCGGGCGGGCAGGAAGTGGCCATGCTGGCCACCGGCATTCCGCAGGGCGCCACCGCGTCGGACGTCGAGGTGACCTTTGCCGCGCATGCGGGGGCGCTGCCCGAATCGGTGGCGGTCGTGGTGCCGGAAACCGAGGGGTTCCAGGACAACCGGCCGGTCTCGACACTGGTGGTGCCGGTGGTGGCGGGGCAGGGGCGCGGCATCCTGTCCTGGGATCGCGGGCTGAACGCCGCCGACCAGGTGGCCCGGCGGGAAGGTGCCCATGCCGCCACGATCTTCCGCCGGCTGGACGGCAAGGGCGAGGATGTTGCGCGCATCCGCCAGTATCTGGACCGGGCGGCGTTCAAGGCCGCGCAAGAGGGCCGGGTTGTGGTGGCTGGCGAAACGCGACCCGACACCGTGCAGGCGCTGCTGGCCTGGGCGGTCGAGGGGCGGGCGTCAAGCGTCGCCCTGGCGCCGCTGACGGCGGTGCTGCAGGCGCAATAGCGCCTTCGTCAGGCGCTGCGGCGCAGGGTTGCCCCGCGCGATGCCCAGGCGGCACAGGCCGCGCCAAAGGCACGGAACAGTGGCACCGACACCGGATCGCTGCAGGCATTCCATTCCGGGTGCCACTGCACCGACAGGGTAAAGCCCGGCGCGTCCTTCACCCAGATCGCCTCTGGCGTGCCGTCGGGCGCCACGCCGTCAATCACGATGCGGGCGCCGGGCCGGGCTATGCCCTGGCCGTGCAACGTGTTCGTCATCACCTCGTCGGCGCCGAACAGACGGTGGAACGGACCGCCCGGCGTGAACCGCACGGGGTGGCGCAGGGCGAACTTCTCTTCCAGCGAGCCATCCGGCGGCATGCGGTGGTTCATCCGGCCGGGCAGATCGCGGATCTCGGGGTGCAGCGTGCCGCCCATGGCCACGTTGACCTCCTGAAACCCGCGGCAGACGCCCAGGATCGGCTGGCCGCGTTCCACACAGGCGCGGATCAGCGGAAGGGCAATGGCATCGCGGCTGCGGTCGAAGGTGCCATGGGCCGGGGTTTCGTCCTCGCCGTACTCGGACGGGTGCACATTGGGCCGCCCGCCCGTCAGCAGAAACCCGTCGCACAGGTCCAGAAGGTCATCCACCGCCACGAAACGCGGGTCCGACGGAATGATCAGCGGCAGGCACCCTGCGGCGCAGGCCACGGCTTCGGAATTCATCGTGCCGCCGGCGTGGACCGGATAGGTCTCGTTCAGGAAATTCAGGTTGCCGATGATGCCGACGACGGGGCGGCGGCGCAGAGCAGGTGGCATGAGGCAGCGAACCGGTCCTGGAAACTTTGCAGAAGGATATGTCGTGCGTTCCCGGGCCGAAAGGGGGTAGCCGGCGCAGAACCGCACCCTGTGTCATGAAAAACCGCACAATTCGGCGGCAATGCCGGTTTCCCGGGCAGGGCGGTGCGGCAGATGCCCCCGAATATGCCGCGTCAGGGCACCAGCACGCGCACACCGTCCATCTGCATCAGCCGCGCCACGTCGCGGTCATAGGCCGCGGTCAGGGCAACGACCAGGTCTTCGGTCCAGCCCGGCACCTCGATCTCGGCCTCGACGACCTCGGGCGCGGCGAACTTGTCCAGGAAGGCCGACACGATGCGGGCCCGGTGGGCGGCATCCGCGGGCGGGTGGCCGGCCATGTAGGCGTTCATCCGCTGCAGGCCCGCAGGTCCCATCAGCCGCTCCAGCAGGTCGTCGGCATCTTGCAGCACCGTGCCGTCGTCATGGCCCGACACGGCTTGCAGCACGGTCGGCCAAAGAAGCGGGGTATCCTCGTCGCACCAGACGGTGATCTTGGCATCGGGAACCGCGTCCCGAATTGCCAGCACAAGCTCGGACCAGCGCAGCTGCATCGGGTCCGGCACCTCGGGCGGCGGCTTGCCGCGCGGCACGATCTTCTCGATGATGGCCGGCACGAAGGTGGCGGGGTTGCGCAGGGCCAGGTAGAATTCGTGCGGCAGGTCCGGAAAGATCGATCTCAGCGCCGCAATGCGCCGATCCGCCCCCGGGTACAGCCGTTCGGCCAGCGCGCTTTGCGCATAGCCCATGAAACTGTCCCAGCCCAGCACGATCCGTTCGGGTTCGTCGCCTTCGACGATCTGGTCCAGCACCATGGCCTGCGTGTCCCGCGTGGCGGGCGAACCGCGCAGCTTGCGCGCCATTTCCAGCAGCAGATTGCGGTACCGCGTCGGGCCCGGCACGTCGATGCCCTGCTCGGCCAGTGTTTGCCTGTTGCGCAGCAGGCAGCGCAGCAGCCGCTCTTCGTCGGTGCAATGGGCGCCAAGATGATAGACGATCTGCATGCCGGGGTCCGTGTGCCTGTGCCGCGCGATCATAGGGGGATTTCTGGACAGGAAAACCGCATTCCGCTAGGGGCTTGGGCATGATGCAGATGCGGCACAGGCGGGGCGCGGGGGGCGGGCTGTGGTCGGTGGGCGCCGTGGTCATTGCCACGCTGGTGCTGACACCGGTGGCCGCTGTTCTGGCCCTGGCGCTGGCGCCCACGGGCGACCTGTGGCAGCACCTGTGGTCCACCGCGCTGCCGCGTTATCTGGGCGCCACGCTGGCGCTGATGGCCGCGGTGGGCGGACTGGCGCTGGTGGCGGGCGTCGGCACGGCCTGGCTGGTCACCATGTACCGCTTTCCCGGCGCGCGCTGGCTGGATTGGGCGCTGCTGTTTCCGCTGGCGATCCCGGCCTATGTGGGCGCCTATGCCGTGGTCGATTTCCTTGACTATTCGGGGGCGCTGCAGACGGCGCTGCGCGGGCTTGTGGGCTGGACCTCGGCGCGCGACTACTGGTTCCCCGAGGTGCGGTCGCTGTGGGCGGCGGCCGTGGTGCTGGCGGCGGCGCTGTACCCTTATGTCTATCTCATGGCGCGGGCCGCGTTCCGCGACCAGTCGGGCTGCACGCATGACGTGGCCCGTGCTTTGGGGGCCACCCCCTGGGGCCTGTTCTGGCGCGTCGGCCTGCCCATGGCGCGGCCTGCGGTGGCCGCCGGTGTGGCACTGGTGCTGATGGAGACGGTGGCCGATTTCGGAACCGTCAGCCACTTCGGGGTGCAGACGCTGACCACGGGCATCTTTACCGTCTGGCTGTCGGGCAACGACCAGGCCGGAGCGGCGCAGCTGGCGCTGGTGGCGCTGGGGCTGGTGCTGGTGCTCTTGGGGCTGGAACGCACCGGGCGGCGGGGCGCCCGGTTCCACCGCACCAGCCGCACCGCCCGCCCGCTTGACCTGCCACGCCTGCGCGGCTGGCGCGGCTGGGCGGCCTTCCTGTTCTGCGCCGGGCCGTTTGCCACGGGGTTTCTCCTGCCGGTGGCGGTGATGCTGGGCCATGGCCTGCGCAACCCGCAGGCCTGGGTTGCGCCGGGGCTGGGCCGCGCCCTGCTGCATTCCCTGACGGTCGGGGGCGTTGCGGCGGCCGTCACCGTGGCGGCGGCGCTGTTCATGGTCTATGGCGTGCGCCTGTCGGGCGCCCGCCTGCCGCGGCTGCTGCTGCCGCTGACAACGCTCGGCTATGCCGCGCCGGGGGCTGTGCTGGCCGTGGGCTTTCTGGTGCCGCTGGCCGCGCTGGACAACCGCGTGGCCGATGCGGTGCTGGCGCTGACCGGCCGCGACCCCGGCCTCCTGCTCACCGGGACGGCCGCGGCGCTGGTTCTGGCCTACCTCGTGCGGTTCTTCGCCGTGGCACAGGGCGCGGCCGAGGCCGCCTTCGGCCGCGTCACGCCCGCGCTTCCGGCCGCCGCGCGGTCTTTGGGCCGCGGACCGGGCGGCGCGCTGACCGCGGTCTACCTGCCGCTGATGCGTGGCAGCGTGGCCACCGCCCTGCTGATCGTGTTCGTCGACTGCGTGAAGGAACTGCCCGCCACCCTGCTGCTGCGCCCCTTCAACTTCGACACGCTGGCCACCCGCACCTACGAACTGGCCAGCCTCGAACGTTTGGGCGAAGCCGCACCGGCCGCGCTTCTGGTGATGGCCGTGGGTCTGGCTGCCGTGGCCGTGATGGCCCGCACGGCAGCCAGGCCCGTCTGACAGGCCCGTCTGACAGGCCCGTCTGACAGGCTTGCCCCCGCACCACCCGGCAGGTTATGCACGCGGCGTGCCCCTATAGCTCAGCTGGTAGAGCATCTGATTTGTAATCAGGGGGTCGGGGGTTCGAGTCCCTCTGGGGGCACCACATCCTGCGGTTGCCAGATGTCAGCCCAGCCCGCCCGCGCGGCGCAGGAAGGCAATCACCTCATCCACCCCGCGCCCGTGGCGCAGCTGCGCCATGACATAGGGCCGCGCCCCGCGCGCCACGCGCGTGTCGGCCTCCAGCTGCGCCAGGTCCACGCCCACATGCGGCGCAAGGTCGGTCTTGTTCACCACCAGAAGGTCCGACCGGGTGACGCCCGGCCCGCGCTTGCGCGGAATGTCCTGCCCGGCCGCCGTGTCGATGACATAGATCGACAGGTCGGCCAGTTCGGGGCTGAAGGTGGCGGCCAGGTTGTCGCCGCCGCTCTCGATCAGAATCACGTCCAGCCCGGGGATCTTGCGTTCCAGATCGGCGACGGCGGCCAGGTTGATGCTGGCGTCCTCGCGGATGGCGGTATGCGGGCAGCCGCCGGTTTCCACGCCGCGGATGCGTTCCGCGGGCAATGCCTGCACGCGCATCAGGTATTCGGCATCCTCGCGCGTGTAGATGTCGTTGGTGATCACCGCCACCGACCACTGGCCGCTCATGGCGCGGGCCAGCTTTTCGGTCAGCGTGGTCTTGCCGGCGCCGACCGGGCCGCCGATGCCGACACGCAGGGGGCCATGGTGCATCATGTGCGGAACATCCTGACAGGAAGGGTTTCGTGGGCGGCGCTGGCCATGTCGGCACGGACGGCGCCCTGCGCGATAGCCGACAGCGGGGCCCGGGCGGCCTCTTCGGCCAGCCGCAGGATCAGCGGCGCAAGGCCCGCCAGCACGCGCTGGCCAACGGTCTGCCCCAGCGGAACAAAGCGCACGCCGATGGCCACCAGGTTGGCCGCAAAGGCCTGCATCGCCAGCCCGGCCACCAGCACGGGCGGCAGGGCCAGCGGCGCCGCCGCGCGGCCCAGCGCCACCGGATAGGGCAGGGGCGGGTTCTGGGTGCCCAACAACGCATCGGTCGTGCGTGTCAGCGCGGCGCCGGTCTCCTCGGTTTCCTGCAGCCGCTCGGCCGTTGCCGCCAGCGCACGCGCCAGTGCGGCCAAGCCGGCATGGTCGGCCCCCGGGCTCAGGGCATGGCACAAGAGGATGGCATCCGTTCGGCCCGACCCATAGGCCAGCACATCGGCAATCCAGTCACGCAACGGGTCCGCACCGGCCACGTCGCCCGTGGCGATGGCCGTTTCAAGGCCATGGGAATAGGCAAAGGCCCCGGTCGGAAACCCGGGCGACAGCCATTGCACCAGCGTCATCAGCGCTGCGGGGGCAAGCTGGGGCAGAAAGGGGGCATTCATTCCGGGCCGAACGGGCCTTCGGCAGGAAGCTCGTGGTCGACCAGCCCGCCGTGGCGGTGGAGGCTGCGGGTCACCACCACAGGGCGCCGCGCGGCGTGGTCATGGTCGTGTCCTGGGTCGTGGTCGTGTCCTGGGTCGTGGTCGTGTCCGGCGTCGCCATGGTCGTGCTCGGGGGTCCCGTGCCCGTGGTCATGGCCCAGCGTGCGGCCCATGCCATAGGCGCCACCCTCGGGCACGAACGGCTCGGACACATGCCGCACCTCGGCCCCCAGCCCGCGCAGCATGTCCTCCAGGACGTGGTCCCGCCGGATCAGCAGCCGGTCTTCCTCGATCTGGCAGGGCGTGTGGCGGTTGCCGATGTGCCAGGCCAGCAGCGGCAGCCGTGGCCCCCGCGCCTCGGCCAGCGGCTCTTCGGCGGCGACAACCTCGATCATCCTGCCGTCTTCCAGCTCGAACCCATCGCCCTGCGACAGGCTCGTCACCTCGGCCAGCGACACCAGAAAACCCTCGTCGTGCACCGTGACCAGCCGACGCCGACGCAGGAACCGGTCGTCATAGCTCAGCACCACCAGATCGTAGGTCGGCAGGCCATGGCCGGGGCGGTGCAGGCGAACGGCGGGGGGCAGGTCGGCCATCAGGCGGGCTCCGGTCAGGACAGGCGGAAGATAGGCACAGCGTCCGCCCCTGTCCACGCCCCAGTCGCCTGCCGTGCGCCGATCGGGCTTCGATGCCCGCAGAAGCGGCACTCGCCGACCCCGGGGGGCTCAGCGGTAGGCGTGAATGCCCAGGATGCGCCGCACTTCGGCATCGCGCGTGGTGCCGCGTGCAGCCAGCTGTCCATCGCTAAGCCGCGTCAACCGCTGCAGCGCCTCGGACTTCGGGCCTGCAGTGGCGATGGTTTCAAGCACCTCGAAAAGTGCGGCGCCGAACCGGCGCCATGCCGGGCCCGGCACAATGCGGGCCGCGGGTGTGTCTGCGTAAGCCATGGTATCCTCGGGAACTTTCGGTTTCGGGTCCTCCCGTGGCCACAAGATGGGGCGCGACGGCAGCAGGGGCAACCGTGGTCCCGGCACCCCCGCCATGCACGCCCTGCATGGCTAGGGGCCAACCCGGCGGTTCAGCGCGCCAGCACCAGTTCGGCGCGCAGCCCGCCCAGGGCGGCACTTTCACCCAGCACCAGCTGCCCGCCATGGCTGCGCGCCACGTCCGCGGCAATCGAAAGCCCCAGCCCGACGCCCCCCCCGCGGTTCGGGTCGCGTTCGTTGCCCAGCCGCGCAAACGGCAGCAGCGCCTCGTCGCGGCGGCCGCGCGGAATGCCCGGACCGTTGTCCTCGACCACCAGCCGAAGATGGCGGGTGTCGGTCTGCAGGCTGACCAGCGTTTCGCCGGCAAACCGCGCGGAATTGCCCACCAGGTTTTCCAGCGCCCGCGTCACCGCCTGCGGCCGCAGGGCCACAGGCCCGGGGTCGGCGGCTGGCGGCGACAGGCGGATGTTCTGCCCGCCGCGCGCCGCCGCCTCGACCACCTGCCGCGCCAGCGCCACCGGGTCGGTGGGCTCGGCCGCCTCCATCGCGTCGCCGCGTGCAAAGGCCAGAAATTCGTCCACCAGCCGCTGCATCTGCAACACATCGCCCTGCAGCGCGCGGGTCTCGTCATCCTCGGGCAACATCGACAGGCCCAGGCGCAGCCGGGTCAGCGGCGTACGCAGGTCATGGCTGACGCCCGACAGCATCAGCGTCCGGCTTTCGATATGCCGCTCGATCCGTGCCCGCATGTCCAGAAACGCACGTCCCGCCGCCCGCACTTCCTGCGCCCCGCGGGGGCGATAGGGCACATGCTGCCCCTTGCCAAAGGCCTCGGCCGCCTGCGCCAGCCGGGTGATCGGGCGCAGCTGCGCCCGCAGGAAGTAGAACGCCACCCCGGTCATCAGAACCGAGGTGAGAATCATCCAGACCAAGAGCTGATGCGGGTTCGACACCGAGACGCGCCGCCGCGGCACGTCCACCACCAGATGCCCCTGTTCCACCGGAAACCACATGCGCACCGTGGCAGGGCCGTTGCGCAACTCCACCACCTTCAGGTCCGGCAGGCCCGCGCGCAGCGCCTGGGTGACATATCCCCCGGTCAGGTCCCACCACGTGCGGAAATCCTCGGCGGGCGGCGCCTCGCTCGCCTCGCGCAGCCCAAAGTTCAGCGCCTCGGCCAGGGCGGCCGTCTGCAGCCCGTCCGCGCCTTCTGCCTGCCGCCGCTCCAGCACCAGTTCCACCTGCGGCACCAGGCCCTGCGTCATCTGCCGGGTGACGCCCTCGAAATGCCGCTGTATGAAGGCCACCGACACGACAAGCTGGATCGTGACCACCGGCACGACCAGGATCAGCGCGGCGCGGCCATAAAGCCCCGCCGGAACAATCGACTTGAACCGGAACGGCATGGCGACAGCCTGCGCCGGGCGGGCAGGGAAGGCAAGGGCCATGGCCGACACGCAGATACGCCGGGTTCTGGCCCCCAACCCCTCGCCCATGACGGCGACCGGCACCAACACCTGGATCGTGGGGCAGGGCGACGTCGCGGTGATCGACCCCGGGCCCGGGCTCGACCACCACCTGTCGGCCATCCTTGCGGCCCTATCCCCGGGTGAACGGGTCACGCACATCATCGTCACGCATCCCCATGCCGACCATTCCACGCTGGCGCCGCGTCTGGCGCGCGCCACCGGCGCACCGGTTCTGGGGTTCGGCGCAGCGGACGCAGGGCGCAGCCCCGCCATGCAGGCACTCGCCGCCACCGGTCTTGCAGGCGGGGGCGAAGGCGTCGATACCGGCTTCGCGCCCGACGCGCGGCTTGCCGATGGCGATGTGGTGGCCGGCGGCAACTGGCAACTGCAGGTGCTGCACACGCCCGGCCACTTCGCCGGGCACCTGTCGCTGGCCACGGGCGACACGCTGTTCTCGGGCGATCACGTCATGGGCTGGGCGCCCAGCCTGATCTCGCCGCCCGATGGCGACATGGGCGCCTACATGGCGTCGCTGGCCGCCCTGCAGGGGCGGCCCTGGGCACGGTTCCTGCCGGGCCATGGCGATGCGGTGAATGATCCCGCAGCGCGCCTTGCGGCGCTCGTGGCTCACCGCCGCGCGCGCGAAGCGGCGATCCTCGCCGCCGTCTCGGGTGTCGCGCTGTCGCTGCCCCAGATCGTGGCGCAGGTTTACGCCGACACACCGTCCGCGCTGCACCCGGCCGCCGCGCGCAACGCGCTGGCACATCTTGCCGACCTTGCCACCCGCGGCCTTGTCACCGCCACCCCGCATCTGTCGCCCGCCGCCATCTTCCGCCGCCGATAGGCAAAATTTCTCGCGCAGGGTTCTGGACGCCCCCCCCGCACCTTGCTATAGCCGCCCCCGGTGTTCCGGCGTAGCTCAGCGGTAGAGCAGTTGACTGTTAATCAATTGGTCGTAG
>CAZLIC010000118.1:0-9711 GCA_964559535.1 uncultured Rhodobacterales bacterium | reverse complement strand
CTCCCGGACCCACCCGGGGGTATTTGGGCAAGGTGAATGGACAAGGAAGAAGGCAGGGGCTTGGACGCTTCTTCTGCCTCTGCGTTCTCATTTTTGTCCAAATACCCCCTTGGGCCGGGGCAGGTTGCGCCATTGCGCGCGTCAGCGCCGCGCGGGCGGATCGTGCCCGGCGCGGGGGTTCAAAGGGGGGCCCATGGCCCCCCTTTGCCGGACCCAAGGGCGAAGCCCGCGGGAGCGCCCGGTCAGCGCCGCCGCACCACCCGGCGCTTCGGCGCCGCTGCAGGGCGCGCGCCCCGGCGCGGCACGCCGGCGACCTTCGAGCGGTGCCCGGGCAAGGCCCGGTCGGCCACCTCCAGCAGTTCCAGCAGGATGCCCCCCGTCACCGGCACCGCCTCGGTCAGCCGCACCGTCACCCGCTGGCCCATGCCGATCACCGTGCCGGTCTGCGACCCCATCAGCGTCTGCGCGTCGGCATCGTAGTGGAAGAACTCGCGACCCACCTCGCGGATCGGCACCAGACCGTCGGCGCCGCTGTCATCCAGCTTCACGAACAGCCCGAACCGCTGCACGCCGGAAATCCGCCCCTGCATGATCTGCCCGGCCCGGTCGGCCAGGTAGGCCGCCAGATAACGGTCGGTCGTATCGCGCTCGGCCGCCATCGACCGCCGTTCCGCCTCGGAGATCAGCTTGGCCGTGTCGTCCAGCTGCTCGGTATCCGCGGCCGACAGCCCGTCCTTCCCCCAGTGGTGCGCCGAAATCAGCGCGCGGTGCACGATCAGGTCGGCATAGCGGCGGATGGGGCTGGTGAAATGCGCATAGGCCCGCAGCGCCAGCCCGAAATGGCCCAGGTTCTGCGGATGATAGAAGGCCTGCTGCATGGACCGCAGCGTGGTGATGTTCAGCAATTCCTGCTGGTCGGTCCCCTCGGCCTGTTTCAGCAGCCGGTTCAGGTGCGCCGTCTGCAGCACCTGCCCCTTGGCCAGAGTGAACCCCGAAGCCTCGACCACCTCGCGCAGCGCGTCCAGCTTCTCGGGGCTCGGTTCCTCGTGCACCCGGAACAGCAGCGGCGACTTCAGCCTTGTCAGCTCCTCGGCCGCCGCCACATTGGCTGCCACCATGAATTCCTCGATCAGCCGGTGGGCCTCGAGCCTGTCGCGGAACGCCACCGACACCACCTTGCCTGCATCGTTGATCTCGATCCGCCGTTCCGGCAGGTCCAGGTCCAGCGGTTGACGCAGGTTGCGCGCATGGGCCGCCGCGGCATAGGCGTCGTAAAGCGGCCGCAGCACCCGCTCCATCAGCGGCGCACAGGCCTCGTCCGGCGCGCCACCCACCGCCGCCTGCACCTGCGCATAGTGCAGCGCCGCGACCGACCGGATGATCCCGCGGCAAAACCGGTGCGCCACCTTCTGCCCGTGGGCATCAAGGCTCAACCGCACCGCCAGCACGGCGCGGTCCACACCCGCATGCAGCGAACACAGGTCACCCGACAGCCGGTCGGGCAGCATCGGCACCATGCGGTCGGGGAAGTAGGTGGAATTGCCGCGCGCCCGCGCCTCGCGGTCCAAGGCCGATCCGGGGCGCACCTGGGCCGCCACATCGGCTATCGCCACCCACACCGCCCAGCCTTCGCCGTCCTTCTCGGCGTATACTGCATCGTCGCGGTCGCGCGCGTCGGGCGGGTCGATGGTGACGAAGGGCAGATGCCGCAGGTCCTCGCGCGCCTCGGCGCCCGGCTCTTCGGCCGCCTCGGCCTCGGCCAGCGCCGCATCGGGGAACACGTCCGACAGCCCGTGCTGGCGGATGGCAATCAGGCTGACGGCCTTCGGCGCACCGGGGTCACCCAGCACCGACAGCACGCGCGCCTGCGGCAGGCCCAGCCGCCGTGGCCCCATCGCCTCGGCCTCGACCAACTCGCCGTCCTTGGCGCCATGGGTGGCATCGCGCGGGATGCGCCACTCTTTCGTCTCGCCCTTGTCGACGGGCACCACCCGCCCGCCGTCCGACCCGGCGCGGAAAATGCCCAGCACCCGCAGCCCACCGCTCTCCAGCTTGCGGATCAGCCGCGCGGTGTGGGAATGCCCCCCGTCTGCACGCGCGTTCTCGGGCATCTCGGTCAGCCTGGCCAGCACCCGGTCGCCCGCGCCCAGCGCCGGGTCACCCGGCCGCGGCAACATCAGCACACGCACGCCGTCATGCCCGTCTTCGGCCGGATGGGCGAAAAGGTCGCCCGCGGCGTCCGGCCCTTCGATCTTCAGCACGGTCACCGGCGGCACCTGCCCCGCCGCCCGCCAGACCCGCCGCTCCTGCCGGACCTCGCCCTCCTCAGCCAGTTCGCGCAGCATCCGCTTCAGTTCCACCCGCGCGGCAGACCCCTTGATGCCAAAGGCCTGCGCCAGGTCGCGCTTGGCCGACTTGTCGGGGTTGTCGGCAATCCATGCCAGGATCGCGGCCTTGTCGGGAAGGCGGTCCATCGGTCCTCCGGGGCTGCTCCTCGCTCCGGATAGGAGGAAACGGGCAGCGACGAAAGGGGGGTAGGGTGGGCAATCTGCCCACCACAGGCTACCAGCCCGGAACCGCCAGCGAAGGAACAGTGGCGTTCAGCGCCTCCAGCCGTTCCAGGTTCAGGATGGTCGACAGCATCAGCCGGTCAGGCGACCAGTCGCCCGATGGCCGCAGTGCCAGCGCCGCCGCCAGCGTCAGCCCGGCCAAGGGCAGGATCAGCGCCACCGCCAGACCGGGGCGCAGAACATCGGCCCGCCCCTCTACCAGCCCTTCCATCCGCGCCCGCAGCAGTGCCGCATTGCGCGCGTTGCGCCCGTCGCCCTGGATCAGCCCCACCACCGGCATCCGCACGGCAAACAGACGCCGCGGCATCATCCCGTCGCGGCAGACGCGCAAAAGGCAGCGGCAGTACTCGGCCACATCCAGCCGCCGCCGCGCCACCAGCCGCCGGTCGCAGGCCAATTCGCGCAGCACCTCGACCTGCCGCTGCCACAACAGGAACGCGGGGTTCCAGAACAACAGCGGCCGCAGCAGTTGCACCGCAATCTCCCATTCCACGTCGCCCTGACGCAGGTGCTGCAACTCGTGCGCCACGGCGATCTTCAGGTCGCCCGCCCGTTCCAGCAGGGTCGAGGGCAGCACCACATGCCGCCGCCGCAGCCCGCGGGTGGAAAACGGCACCGCCAGCGTGTCCGAAAGGTGCAGATCCACGCCGCCGATGTTCCGCCAGCGCCAGCTTTGCGCCATCACCCGGCGCAGCTTGCTCCCCGCCATTGCCAGCCGCACGATGTGCAGCACCGCCCCGGCCAGCAGCAGGCCCGCCAGCAGAAGGCCCCACTCCCGCGGCGCCACCAGTTCGGCCACCAGTTCCGCCCGCCAGGCCAGCAGCCGTTCCAGCAGGAAAGGGTCCATGGTGAACCGCCCCTGCAGGTACTGTGCCACCACGAAATCCGTCACGCTGTAGCTTGCCGTCCGGCCCGTGCCCGGGCCGAACGCCCCCAGCAGGGCCGCCGCCGCCGCCGCCGCCAGCACGGCCACGAATCCCCAGCGCAGCACCGCCAGCTTCAGCGTCACGGCATCGCGCAACCCGGCCAGCCGCAGCGCCGCCGCCACCCCCAGCCACAACGGCACGGCAACCAGGATCAGCACGTTCAGGTCGATGTAGAAGTTCAGCATCGCACTAGCGGTCGGCATCGCCCAGCCTCCGGTTGATCAGCGCGCGAATCTCGTCCAGCGCCTCGGGCGACAGCCCCCCGTCATCCACCAGCCGCGCCACCAGCGCCGCCGGGGCATTGTCGAACAGCTTTTCCGACAGGTTCCGCAGGGTACGCGACTGGTATTCATCCTTGCCCAAAGTGGGCACATAGATCAGCGCCTTGCCCTGCTTGGTCGAGGTGACGAAGCCCTTCTGTTCCAGGATGCGCAGGATGGTGGCGGCCGAGGTATAGGCCAGCTTGCGGCTGGCCGCCTCCAGCGCGTCCTGCACGTCACGCACAGAGGCCGGGCCGATGTCCCACAGCCGCGACATGAACTCGAGTTCGACCTCGGTCAGGAACCTGATCTTCTTGTCTTCCATCCCGTCTTCCAGTCCGTCTTCCCCACTGGCCCGCCCGGCCCCCCCGTGATCCTTCGCCATCGTGCCGCGCCTAGACCTTCCAGAAACAGAACACGCCCCACAGCACCGACAGCGCCAGCGCGCCCCACACCGGCTCGCCCATGAAGGCCAGCCAGGCCAGAAAGATGTAGACGGTGCCCAGAAGCGACAGGAACAGCCGGTCGCCCCGCGTGGTGGTCAGCCCCAGCACGCCATTGCGCTCAGCCCCGCCGGGGCGCCGGATCTCGATCACGGTCAGCACGGCCATGGCGGCAAAGATGCCGCAGAACACGGCGAATGTGGCAGGCGTCCAGGCCATCCAGAAATCGGGCCAAAGGGGCGCCGTCCAGGAAAAGCCCGCCTCCTCTTTCTTGCCCACGTTGCCCCAGCCCGCCTGCTGCGCCTGCGCGGCAAGCGGCGCAAGGGCCGCCAGCACCGAAACAACCGGAAGTGCGCGCATCACACCCTCCCCATGGCAAAGCCCTTGGCGATGTAGTTGCGCACGAACCAGATCACGATGGCCCCTGGAATGATGGTCAGCGTTCCCGCCGCGGCCAGCAGCCCCAACTCGTACCCCGCCGACGACGCCGTGCGCGTCATCACCGCGGCAATGGGCTTCGCCTCGACCGCAGTCAGCGTCTTCGCCAGCAGCATTTCCACCCAGCTGAACATGAAGCAGAAGAACGCGGCCACCCCCACGCCCGCGCTGATGTTCGGCAGGAAGATGCGGGTAAAGAAGCGCGGAAAGCTGTAGCCGTCGACAAAGGCCGTCTCGTCCAGCTCGATCGGGACGCTGCGCATGAAGCCTTCCAGGATCCACACCGCCAGCGGAATGTTGAACAGGCAGTGCGACAGCGCCACCGCGATGTGCGTGTCGAACAGCCCCACCGCCGAATACAGCTGGAAGAACGGCAGCGCGAACACCGCCGCCGGCGCCATGCGGTTGGTCAGCAGCCAGAAGAACAGGTGCTTGTCGCCCAGGAACCGGTAACGCGAGAAGGCATAGGCCGCAGGCAGGGCCACGGCGATGGAGATCACCGTGTTGATCGACACATAGAGGATCGAGTTGATGTATCCCCAGTACCAGGTCGGATCGGTGAAGATGGTGCGATAGCTGTCCAGCGTGAAGGCCTGCGGGAACAGCGAGAAACCCCCAAGGATTTCCTGCGTTGTCTTGAAGCTCATCGCGACCAGCCAGTAGATCGGCAGCATCAGGAACGCGATGTACAGTATGGGAACCAGCGACCGTGCGCGCATGTCGTTACCTCGGGTCGTTGCGCGTCATCAGCGTGTAGAACAGCCAGCTGACGAACAGGGTGATGGCGAAGTAGATCAGGCTCATGGCGCCTGCCGGGCCAAGGTCGAACTGGCCAAGTGCGATCTTGTTCAGGTCGATCGACAACAGCGTGGTCGAATTGCCGGGGCCGCCGCCGGTCAGCACGAAGGGCTCGGTGTACACGTTGAAGCTGTCCATGAACCGCAGCAGCACGGCGATGGTCAGCACATGCTTCATCTTCGGCAACTGGATGAAGCGGAACACCGCCCAGTTCGAGGCACCGTCGATCTTGGCCGCCTGATAGTAGGCGTCAGGGATCGACACGAGACCCGCATAGCACAGCAGGACCACCAGCGACGTCCAGTGCCAGACGTCCATCACGATCACCGTCACCCAGGCATCCACCGGGTCCTGCGTCATGTCATAGTCGATGCCTGCGACATTGTTCAGGAAATAGCCCAGAAGGCCGATGTCGGGCAGGGTGAAGATGTTCCACATCGACCCCACCACGTTCCACGGAATCAGCATGGGCAGCGCCATCAGCACCAGGCACACCGGTACCCACGGCCCGCTGCGCGGCATCGCCAGGGCGATGGCAATGCCCAGCGGAATCTCGATCAGCAGGACCGACATCGTGAACATCGCCTGCCGTCCCAGCGCCGCGTGGAACCGGGGAGACCTTATGGTTTCCTCGAACCAGCCAAGGCCATGCCACAGGAACAGGTTGTTCCCGAAGGTTTCCTGCACCGAATAGTTGACAACCATCATGATCGGCACAAGCGCATTGAACGCCACCAGCAGCAGCACCGGCAGCACGAAGAACCACGCCTTCTGGTTGGTCCGCCGCATGGTCACACGCCCCCCGGTGTGGTGGCGATCCAGCCATCGCGATAGGCGCGCGTGCGGGCCGGGTCGAAAGCCAGATGCACCGTCTCGCCCTGTGCAGGCAGCGGCCCGTGCGTCACCGCCGCCACCTTTGCCCCGCCCACCATCGCCTCGACAACCCCGTGCCGCCCAAGGTCCGACGCCTTGCGTACCGTGCCCGCCAGCGCGCCGGTTGTCCCGGCCCCCACCAGCGACACGAACTCGGGCCGCACGCCGACCTCGATCTTGCCGGAACCGGCGGTCACCGGCCCCTCCAGCGCCACATGCTGCCCGGCCACGAAAGCCGAACCCTCGCGCAACTCGGCCGGCAGCACGTTCATGCCGGGCGAGCCGATGAAATGTCCCACGAAGGTGTGCTGCGGGCGTTCGAACAGGTCCACCGGCGTACCCGCCTGCACCACCTGTCCGTCCTGCATCACCACCACCTGATCGGCAAAGGTCAGCGCCTCGGTCTGGTCATGCGTCACATAGATCATCGTCGCCCGCACCCGGTGGTGCAGTTCCTTCAGCTTCGACCGCAGCTTCCATTTCAGATGCGGGTCGATCACCGTCAGCGGCTCGTCGAACATGATGACGTTCACGTCATCGCGCACCAGCCCGCGGCCCATGGAAATCTTCTGCTTGTTGTCGGGCGTCAGCCCTGCCGCCCGCGTGCCCAGCATGTCGGTCACGTCCAGCATCGCGGCAATCTCGGTGACGCGGGCCTTCACCCGGTCTTCCACAACCCCGCGATTTCGCAAAGGGAAAGCCAGATTGTCGTACACCGTCATGGTGTCGTAGATCACCGGAAACTGGAACACCTGCGCGATGTTGCGCCGGTCAGGCGGATCGCGCGTCACGTCGCGTCCGTCAAACAGGATGCGCCCTTCGCTGGGCACCAGAAGGCCCGAGATGATGTTCAGAAGCGTGGACTTGCCGCAGCCCGAAGGGCCCAGAAGGGCATAGGCACCGCCGTCCTGCCAGTCGAGGTTGATCTCTTTCAGCGCATAGTCCTGCGGGCCCTTGGGCGCCGCCGAGTAGCTGTGCTTAAGCCGGTCGAGCGTGATCTTGGCCATCTCCGCCCCTCCTCAGGCCGCAAGCGCGCCGTCGGGCGCGAAATAGAAGCAATGGGCGGGGTTCAGATAGAAGTCATGCTCCTCGCCCACCTCGAACGGGTGCACGCCCGGCGCCAGCGATACCCATGTGTCGCTGCCCACCCGGAAATGCGCGCTCGACTCGCTGCCTGACAGTTCCGTCACCAGAACCTGCCCGCGCAGCCGCACTGCGCCGTCCACCGGCCGCGGCGCCACATGGTTCGGCCGCACCGCCACGGTATAGGCCCCGTCGCGCAAGCTTGCCGCGGCACCCGCCAGCACCCATTCCGCACCGGTTGACAGCCGGATCGCGTTGCCCCGCTTTTCGCCCGCAGCCTGGTTGATCGGCGGGTCGCTGAATACCCGCGCCGACACCAGCGTGTTCGGCTGCCGGTAAATGCCCGCCGTCGGTCCGAACTGCGACACCCGCCCGTCGTGCATCAGCGCGGTCCAGCCCCCCAGCATCAGCGCCTCGGCCGGTTCCGACGTGGCGTACACCACCACCGCCCCGCGCCCCGCGAACAGATCGGGCAACTGGTCGCGCAGTTCCTCGCGCAGCTTGTAGTCCAGGTTGGCCAGCGGCTCGTCCAGGAAAACGGCGGTCGATTCCTTGGCGATGGCGCGGGCCAGCGCCGTGCGCTGCTGCTGCCCGCCCGACAGTTCATGCGGCCGCCGGTTCAGCATCGGCCGCAGGCGCAGCACATCCGCCGCGGCCTCGACCCGGCCCTGAATCTCGGATGCCGCCATCCCGCCCACCCGCAGCGGCGAGGCGATGTTGTCGAACACCGTCATGTGCGGGTAGTTCACGAAAAACTGGTGCACCAGACTGATGTTCCGCTTCTGCGGGCTCATCCCGGTCACGTCCTGCCCGTTCATCAGCATGCGGCCCGAGGCGACACTGTCCAGCCCCGCCATCAGCTTGATCAGCGACGTCTTGCCCGATCCGGTCTCGCCCAGAAGAACGTTGAAACGTCCGGGCTCCAGAACCAGCGAGGTTTCCTTGATGTGGGTGATCGGCCCGACCTTCTTGGTCACAGCCTGCAATTCCAAGGCCATCCTGCCCCCTCCCCAAGGGTGATGGTATCGTTGCGCACCCTGTCGCGGTGCGATGGGTCCGGGGCGGCGCGCGGCCGCCCCGGACGAGGTCAGGTCACTGGTTGTCGGTCCACTGCTTGATCAGGTCGTCGTAGTTGACCGTCACGCCCTGTTCCTTCTCGTTCTCCAGCTTGGGCTTCGGGCCATCGGCCTTGGCAAACCACACCGCCGGGTCCTGCGGTTCGTTCAGCCGCGGGCCGCAGCCGCCATAGACGCCGGCCGCTTGGTCGGCTTCCTGCATACGGGCCATGGTGATGTCCATTTCCTCGGCCAGGCGGTCCATCGCTTCCTGGGGCGTGAAGGCGCCCGAGTTCACGTCACCGATCTGCTGCCACCAGATTTGCGCCAGCTTCGGATAGTCCGGCACGTTGATGCCGGTGGGCGACCAGCGCACGCGGTCGGGCGAGCGGTAGAATTCCACCAGGCCGCCCAGTTTCGGGGCGCGCTCGGTGAAGGATTCATGCCGCACCGTTGAGTCGCGGATGAAGGTCAGACCGACGTGCGACTTCTTCACATCGACGGTCTTCGAGGTCACGAACTGCGCGTAGAGCCAGGCGGCCTGCGCGCGGTCTTCGGGGGTGGACTTCAGGAAGGTCCAAGATCCCACGTCCTGGTAGCCGACCTTCTGGCCTTCCTTCCAGTACGGTCCATGCGGCGACGGCGCCATACGCCACAGCGGGTTGCCCGCGTCGTCGACGGTGTTGTTGCCTTCGGCCTTCGGCTTCACCATGTCGGCGGTGAAGGCGGTGTACCAGAAGATCTGCTGCGCCACGTTGCCCTGCGCCAGCGCCGGAAGCGACTGGTAGAAGTCATACGAGGCCGCACCGGGAGGTGCGTACTTGCGCAGCCATTCGTCCCACTTGGCAATGGCAAACACTGCTGCCGGGCCGTTGGCTTCGCCCCCGCGCGACACCGAGGCGCCGACCGGGTTGCAGGTGCCCGCTTCCATGCGGATGCCCCATTCGTCGATCGGAATGCCGTTCGGCTCACCCACCGAACCCGCACCGGCCATCGACAGCCATGCGTCGGTCATCCGCCAGCCCAGGTCGGGCGCGCGCTTGCCATAGTCCATGTGGCCGTAGATCGCCACGCCGTCGACTTCCTTCACGTCGTTGGTGAAGAACTCGGCGATGTCCTCGTAGGCCGACCAGTTGACCGGAACGCCCAGGTCATAGCCGTACTTGGCCTTGAAGGCGTCCTTCAGGTCCTGCCGGTCGAACCAGTCCTTGCGGAACCAGTACAGGTTGGCGAACTGCTGGTCGGGCAGCTGGTACAGCTTGCCG
>CAZLIC010000117.1:0-9765 GCA_964559535.1 uncultured Rhodobacterales bacterium | reverse complement strand
CGAAGCTGGCGCAGGGCGACGGCATCACCGAGATGTACGAGAAGACCCGCGCCGAAGGCTTTGGCCCCGAAGTGCAGCGCCGCGTGATGATCGGCACCTATGTGCTGTCGGCAGGGTTCTATGACGCCTACTACAACCGCGCGCGCAAGGTGCGGGCCCTGATCAAGCGCGACTTCGAGACGGTGTTCGCCGAAGGCGTGGACGCCATCCTGACGCCCGCCACGCCGTCGTCGGCCTTCGGGCTGGGCGAGATGGCGGATGCCGACCCGGTGCAGATGTACCTGAACGACGTGTTCACCGTGACCGTCAACCTGGCCGGACTGCCCGGAATCTCGGTACCTGTCGGGCTCGATTCGAAGGGCCTGCCCCTGGGGCTGCAGCTGATCGGCCGACCGTGGCAGGAGGCATCGTTGCTGAATCACGCCACTGTGCTGGAACGTTCGGCGGGGTTCGTGGCGAAACCGGTGAAATGGTGGTAAACCTGACGGAAAAGAGGGCAGGGCCTTTGGCGATGCGAACGGTTTGGGTGCTGGTGGCGGTTCTGGGTCTTGCAGCATGTGAGACAACGGTGCCGGACAGCGGCGTGGGCTTTGGCGACTATGCCAGCTATGTGCGGGCGCGCGAGCGCGCGCTGGAAACCGGCGGGCCTGCGCCGCTGGCGCCCGCCATAACCACACCCGGCGCGCCGGCACCCGGCGCGCCCTTCGGCACGGCGCCCACGGCACCGGCAGGCGGCTTCTCGGTTGCCGGTGCGGCAGCGGCCATCGACGCCGCCGAAGGCGGCACGGCGGCCCCGCTTGGCGCGCCGGTGGGCGCGCCGCTGACGGCGGCGCCCGCGCCCGCGCCCGCGGCCCCCTTGCCCTATGACGCAAGTGATCCGAACCGCCCGCGCGGCAACGCGCCTGCCGGCATTCAGGTCGAGTCGGGCGAAGTGGTGCACAGCAATCCCGGCATCTCGGACGAGCAGGATTTCGGCGCCGTCTCGGCGCGCGAGACGATCGAGAGCGATGCCGAGCGGCTGGCGCGCAACCGCGCGCAATACACCGTGGTGCAACCCACGGCGGTGCCCACGCGTTCCGGCCCCTCTGGCCCGAACATCGTGGAATTCGCGCTGTCGACCACGCATGCGCCGGGCACCCCGGTTTACCGGCGGTCGGGCCTGGGCCTTGGCACGCCCCTGGCAAAGTGCGGCCGCTATCCCTCGGCCGATCTGGCGCAGGAGTCCTTCCTGAAGAACGGCGGCCCCGACCGTGACCGCGAGGGGCTGGATCCCGACGGCGACGGCTTTGCCTGCGGCTGGGACCCGCGGCCGTTCCGCACCGCCACGCAGTGACCGCGACGTCCGGACGCTTTCCCTCGCCGAACCGGGGTGAACGGCGCGGCGGGCTGCGACCGTCCCTCGTGGTGATCCACTACACCGGCATGGCCACCTGTGCGGCCGCCCGCGCCCGCCTGTGCGACCCCGCGGCCGAAGTGTCGGCGCATTGGCTGATCGACGGGGCCGGCCGGGCCGAACAACTGGTGGATGAGGCCGAGAGGGCCTGGCATGCCGGTGCGGGTGACTGGGGCGGGCAGGGGGACGTGAACTCCCGCTCGATCGGCATCGAACTGGCCAATCCGGGGGATGCGCCCTTCCCGCTGCCGCAGATGCGAGCGCTGGAGCAGGTCCTGGCCGGGGTGCTGGGCCGCTGGAGCATTCCCGCGCAAGGGGTGATCGGGCATTCCGACATGGCGCCGGGGCGCAAGCGCGACCCCGGTCCGCGGTTTGACTGGCGGGGGCTGGCGCGGGCCGGGCTGGCGGTCTGGCCCGCACCCGGCGCGCTGGCCGACCCGGCTGGATTCGCCGCGGCGGCGCGGACCTTCGGCTATCCGGCGCTGGCGGACGGTCTGGTGCTTGCCGCCTTCCGCCTGCGCTTCCGTCCCTGGGCCGCCGGGCCGCCCGATGCGGTGGACGCGGGCATGGCCACGGACCTTGCCGCGCGGTTCCCGGTTGACCGGGACGGTGCGGGGGCGTAAGCCGCCCGACGCGCGGATGGCCGGATGACCGCGGGCGGCTTGCTGCAAGGCGGGGCCCGAGGAAAGTCCGGACTCCATGAGACAAGGGTGCCGGGTAACGCCCGGCGGGGGCAACCCCAGGGAAAGCGCCACAGAGAAGAGACCGCCCGGGCCTGCCCGGGCAAGGGTGAAACGGTGGGGCAAGAGCCCACCGCGCAACTGGCAACAGAAGCGGCACGGCAAGCCCCACCCGGAGCAATGCCGAATAGGGGCCTGGCGCGGGTCCGGTCGGCGCGATGCAAGTCGGGCCGAAACCGCCGCAGGGACGTCTCAGCCCGCAGGCCCGGGTTGGCAGCTTGACCGCCCCGGCAACGGGTGCGGCAGAGGAATGGTCATCCAGAAGGGCAACCTTCGGACAGAATCCGGCTTACAGGCCATCCGCGCACCCTTGAATGGCATGGTTGCCCGACAGGGCGCCATTTCCGACAGGGCACCATTTCCGACAGGGCACCCCGCCCTCGGGCGCCACACGGGCCTTGCGGCCCATGGGCCGCCCTGCGGCGCGGCCCGGCCGGGGGGCAGGCCCCCCGGACCCCCCAGGGGCGGCGGTTTTGGTCGGGTTGCTGGCGCTGGCGGCAACCCCCCGGGGGCTCTGCCCCCGGACCCCCGGGATATTTGGAAAAGGAAGAAAGGTGGGGCGTGGCGGTTTTCGGGTGACGTGCGGCGCAGCGGTGGTGTGGTGGTGTGGTGGTAGAGCCGTGGTGTCCTTGTCCGGGCCGCGCCCGTGAAGGGCGGGGCAGGACCTTGCCCGGGTCAGAGCGCGTGGGCGATGTCGCGGGTCTGGCGGTACAGCGCCTGCCACAGCGGATACAGTCGCAGGGCCGCCGGGTCAGGGTCCGGCGTCACGGTGCGGGCGGGCGGGTTCCAGGCGGCAATCTCGTCGGGCGTCGCCAGACCGGCCGCCACCGCGGCCAGGAAGGCGTCGCCATAGCTCGCCCCGATGGTCTTGCCGCAGACCACCTGCGGCACCCCGCCGAAGTCCGAGGTGGCCTGCATCCAAACCGCATTCTGCACGCCGCCGCCCACCGCCAGCAGGCGCCGCGGCCCGGCACCGGCGTCGCGGCAGGTGTCCAGCACATGCGCGGTGCCCATGGCGATGCCTTCCAGCACGGCACGGTAGATGTCGCCGCGCGTGTGCGTCAGGTTCAGCCCGAAGATCGCGCCTTTCGCCAGCGGGTCGTGGATCGGGGTGCGCTCGCCGCTGAAATAGGGCAGGCACAACAGGCCCTTCGCGCCTTTCGGGCTGGCCGCCGCCTCGGCCGCCAGCGTGCCCCAGTCGGCCCCCGGCGCGAACTGGTCTCGGAACCAATGGGTCAGCGTGCCGCTGGTGGCCAGCCCCGCCATGCTGCCGTGCAGGCCCGGAAACAGCCAGGGCGCGTACCACAGGCGGGGGTCGCGCACCGGGCGGTCGGTGACCAGGATGGTGAAAATGGTCGAGCCGTACATCAGCATCATGTCGCCGGGGTCGCGCACCCCCACCGACACCGCCTCGGCCGCCGCGTCGATGGTGCCGCAGGTCACCGGCGTGCCGGGGCGCAGGCCGGTGGCCGCTGCCGCAGCGGCGGTGATCTGCCCGGCAATGTCGGTGGACCACATCAGGTCAGGCAGTCGGTCAAGCGGCAGGAAACCGGCCAGTTCGTCGGTCCAGCACAGCCGGACGACATCGTAGAGCGGCGAGAAGTTGGCAGCGGTGTAATGGTCGATCACGCAGGCGCCGGTCAGGCGGAAGGTGACGAAACTGGTCGAGGTCATCACCTTCCAGGTGCGGGCAAAAAGGTCGGGGTGGGTTTCCTTCAGCCACAGGATTTTCGGCCCCACCGCCTGCGAGGTCAGCGCGTTGCCGCCAAGGGCAAGGATGCGGTCCTCGCCGATCTGCGCATTCAGCGCGGCGATCTGGTCGGTTGCGCGGGTATCCACGCCGTAAAGCACGCCGTTCATCAGCGGCTGGCCGCCCGCATCCACCGGCAGCATGCAGGGCCCGATGGCGCTGATTGCCACCGCCGCCACCCGGTCGGCGGTGATGCCGGGATGCGCCAGCAGGGCGCGGATGATGTGCACCGTGTCGCCCCACCAGTCCTCCTCGGGGCGGTGCTCGGCCCAGCCGGGGCGGGGCACCAGCATGCGGTGCGGCCGCGACGCCTGCGCCACGATGGCGCCGGTGCCGTCCACCAGCACGCCCTTCGATTCGTAGGTGCCGATGTCGAGGCCAAGCGTCAGGGTCATTGCGGCCTCCGGGTCAGGGGGAAGGCGGGGTCGATGCGGGCAACCGTCGCGGCCAGCAACGCCACCAGCGCGGCAAGGTCATCGGTATCCACCACTTCCAGCGCCGAATGGGTATGGCGGCAGGGGAACCCCATGTCCAGGCAGGCCACGCCTTCGGTGCCTTCCAGCTGCACATAGCTCGTCTCGGTCAGCGCGCCGGTATGGGCCGACCGCTGCAGCGGCAGGCCCTGCGCATCGGCCGCCGCCTCTGCCAGCGCCACCAGCGCGGGATGCGGGATCAACCCGTTCAGCGTGCCGCGCCCGTGGAAGGAATACAGGCTGATCGCGGGGCCGCCGCCCAGCCGCACTTCGCCGCGCCCCGCCATATCGGGCGTGTCGGCGCACAGCACCAGGTCGATCTGCAGCGCGATGTCGGGCTGCAACGCGCGCACGGCGGGCAACACGCCGCGCAGGTTGAACTCTTCCTGCACGCTGAACACCAGATGCACCGTGGGCCGGTCGGGCATCGCCAGGACACGCGGCGCGAGCGCAAGCAGCACCGCGCAACCCGCCCGGTCGTCCACCGTGGTGCCTGCCAGGCGCGACCCGTGCAAGGGCAGCACGCGCGGATGCCACACCGCCGGATCGCCGATCCGCACCCCCGCCGCCGCCGCCTCGTCCGCATCGCGGAAGCCGCAGTCGACATAGTGCTCGGCATAGGGCAGCACGCGGTACTTCTCCTCGGGCAAGGTCGCGTGGTGGCTCTTGTTGGCGATCACCCCCGCCACGTCGCCCGCCCGGGTCGAGACCAGCACCGCCTGCGCCGCCATCGCGCGCTCGGGCACGCCGCCCAGCCGTTCCAGCCGCAGAAGGCCCGAAGGCTCGACCTTCCGCACGATGAAGCCCAGTGAATCCATATGGGTGAAGACCATCACCGAAGGCCGCGCCGGATCGCCCGGCAGGGTGGCCATCAGGTTGCCCAGCCGGTCGGTGCGCCACCCAATGCCCATGGCGTCCAGATGCCGGGAAATGGCGCCGGCCACCCGTCCCTCGTGCCCGGCCAGGCCCGGGATCAGCATCAGCTCTTCCAGAACCGCGCGCAGGTCCATCAGTACCCCCGCGCCGCGCGGGCGCGCGCCATGAAGTCCGCCGCGCGGTCAGGGTCCACCGCCGCCCAGGTATCTCCCCCCAGCTTCAGCGCCGACCCCACGATGCAGCCATCGGCCACCGCCAGCACATCGGCCACCGTGGCATGCTTCACCCCGGTGTTGGCCAGCACCGGGGTGGCGGGCAACACCCGCTTCACCCCCTCCAGGTCCTCCATCCGCGCCGCCTCGCCGGTGATCGCCCCCGACACCAGCACGGCATCGGGCAGCGCCGAAAACACCGCCGACCGCGCCCGGTCGGGCAAGGGCCGGGCGTCCATCGAATGCGCGAATTCGGCCGAGACATTGTACAGCCGTGCCACCTGCGGGATGTGCAGCCGTGCCTGTTCGCGCACCGCGCGCCCGGCATCGGGCCCCCACAGGCCCATGTCGCTGGCGTAAAGCCCGGTGAAGATCTCGCGCACGAAACCCGCCCCCGTGGCCGCTGCCAGCGCCATGGTCGCCATCGGATCCCACAGCACGTTCACCCCGAACGGCACGCGCATCTCGCCCCGCAAGGCCCCGATCACAAAGGCCATCGCCGCCGTGCTGGCCGTGCCCACCTGCAATTCGTAGGGCCGGTCGTTCTCGTTGCCGAACATCACGGCGTCCACGCCCGCCGCCTGCAGCGCCGCCAGATCGGCACGCGCACTGGCCAGCACGCCCGCCATCCCCGCCTCTGGGTCATACAGCGGCGCGCCCGGCAGCGCGGGCAGATGCACCATGGCGATCACCGGCTTGCGCCCCGCGCCGAACACCTGTGCAAACCGTGACATTGTATCCCCCCTGCTCTGGTGCGGACGCTAGCGCGAAACCCGTTGGCCCGGAAGCCGGGACATACTAGCATGTCAGTGGGAAACGCAGGGAGGCGCACCGATGCAGGCGGAACGGGTCTGGGACCGGGGGGGAAAGGGCGCTTTGCGCTTTACCGAGATCGGCATGGGCACGGCCCCCATCGCCAACCTCTACCGCGCGATCTCCGACGACGAGGCGCATGCGGTGCTGCAGGCGGCCTGGGACGGCGGGGTGCGCTACTTCGACACGGCGCCTCTCTATGGCCTCGGCCTGTCGGAAACCCGGCTGAACCGCTTCCTGCGCGGCAAGCCTCGCGATGAATACATCCTGTCCACCAAGATCGGCCGCCTGTTCCGCGCCACCACCCCCGACAAACGTGACGGGCTGGACAAATGGTTCGACGTCCCCTCGCGCAACGAGATCTACGACTACGGCTATGACGCGGTGTTCCGCAGCCTGGAATTCTCGCTGGAACGGCTGGGGGTTGACCGGGTGGACATCCTCTTTGCCCACGACCTTGACCTGTTCAACCACAAGACCCCGCAGGCGTTGCAGGACAGGCTCGATGCTTTCATGGCGGGCGGCTACAAGGCGCTGGTCAGGCTGCGCGACGAAGGCGTGATCCGCGCCTTCGGCCTGGGCGTGAACGAATGGCAGCCGTGCCAATGGGTGCTGGACCGCGGCGATCCCGACCTTTTCCTGCTGGCCGGCCGCTACACCCTGCTGGAACAGGAAAGCCTGGGCTTCATGAACGCCGCCCAGGCGCGCGGCGTGGGCGTGGTGATCGGCGGCCCCTACAACTCGGGCGTGCTGGCCACCGGCCCGCGCCCCGGCGCCTTCTACAACTACAACCCCGCACCGCAGTGGGTGCTGGACCGGGCGGGTCGCCTGCAGGCCGCCTGCGCCGCGCACGGCGTGCGCATGGTGGACGCGGCCTTCCACTTTCCGCTCATGCACCCCGCCACCATCTCGGTCATTCCCGGCGGGCAGGGGCAGGCCGAGATGGCGGGCAACCTGGCCGCCGCCCGCGCCGCCATCCCGCAGGCGCTGTGGGACGACCTGAAGGCGCAGGGTCTGATTGCGGCCGACTGCCCGACCGCTGCCTCATCTTTGTGAAAATACCCCGGGGGGGGGCCCTCCATCGTTCGCCATCGTTCAAGAACCGATGGCAGGCGGGCAGAGCCTCCGGCGCCGGGACAAGGAGCAACCCATGCAGATCGACGCACACCAGCACTTCTGGCACCCCGGCCGCGGGGATCATGACTGGATGCCGAAGGGCGACCCGGTGCTGGACCGCCCCTACCACCCCGCCGACCTGAAACCGCAGCTGGATGCCGCGGGAATAGGGGCCACGGTGGTGGTCCAGGCGGCGGCCACGGTGAACGAGACCGAATACATGCTGGGCGTGGCCGATGGCTGCGGCTGGGTCGCGGGCGTGGTAGGCTGGGTCAACTTTGAAGACGCCACCTCAATGTCGGTTCTCAAGCGCCTGAAGGGGCATCCGAAATTCAAGGGAGTCCGCCCGATGATCCAGGACATTCCCGATGACGGCTGGATGCACCGCGACGATGTGCAATGGGCCTACCGGGCACTGGTCGACCTTGACCTGACCTTCGACGCGCTGGGCTTTCCGCGCCATCTCGACCCTTTCCTGCGCCTGCTGAAGCGCTATCCGCAGATGCGCACGGTGATCGACCATTGCATGAAACCGCAGATCCGCGCCCATAGTGCCGAAAGTTTTGCGCATTGGGCCGAAGGCATGTCGCGCATCGCGGGGGAAACCGGCGCCTGCGTGAAGTTCTCGGCGCTGATCACCGAGGCAAACCCGGGCTGGACGGTCGAGGACCTGCGCCCCTACGCCGATCACATCCTGCGCGTCTTCGGCCCCGAGCGCACCATGTGGGGGTCGGACTGGCCGGTGTGCCGGTTGCGCGGCGAATATTCCGACTGGTACCGCGCCGCACGGGACCTGACCGCGCACCTGCCCGCCCTCGACCGCGACCGCGTCTTCGGCGGCACCGCTGCTGCCTTCTACCATCTGTAGCGGCTTGCATATTTCGAACCTTCATCACCGGAAAACGACCGCAAATCCCGCAGAAAGTGCGCATTCCGCACAATTCCGCGCGCAGTCCAACCTTGGTGCCCGCGGCCGGACTCGAACCGGCACGCCCGAAAGCAAGGGATTTTAAGTCTTAGAATCAACGACATATGGGAATATGCCGGGTCGTTTCATGGCTTACTTTCATAAGGAAACGCGACACCATCATCGTGTGGCACCGTGTCGGTTCTGGTTTCGTACCGGGCCTGACATCGGGCCGAAGCTCGATGATGAGGTCGAACCAAATGAGCACCAAACTTACGCAAGCGACCGTAAATCGGATCGCCGAAGAACATCAAGCTGGCGCGCAGGTCTATGATGAGGACGTGTCGGGCCTGCGCATTGTCGTGGGCAGCAAGTCCGCAAGCTACAAGCTCGTGGGCCGAATTAACGACGGCAGCGACCGATACGTGTCGATCATAATCGGTCGCACCGACGCCGTGAGCCTCAGGACCGCCCGTGACAAGGCGAACGAGCTGAAACTGACGCTGCGACGCGGAGAGGATCCAAGGTCTGCCAAACGCACCGTTCCCAGCCTTCGCACAGCGTGGGATCGTTATAGGGAGACGCGCGGCGTTGAACTCCGCCCTAGCACTGTTGGATGGTATGAGGAAAAAGTGCTGGGGCCGTTGAAACCCATCCTCGACATTCCGTTTGACAGGCTGGACCGCGAGACCGTGCGAAGCCTGCACGAGAAGATCACCAAGAAGAACGGGCCCTATGGGGCAAACGGTGCAATGCGGGCTTTGAAGGCGGTCTATAACGATGCCGCGCGCACTCAGGACCTGCCACCCAATCCGGTCAGCCGTGCGGTAAGGATGAACAAGGAAGCCCCGCGCCAATGGGCTCTGGACGTCGCCGGGCTGACTGCGGCATGGCGGGCGCTTGACGCCATGGACGATCAGTTGCGAGCGGCTTGCCGGACGGTTCTGCTGCTGACCGGGCTGCGGTCGCATGACGCCCGGTCGATGAAGTGGGAACATTTGGACGACGACGGCGTGTTGACCGTGCCCTCACCCAAGGGCGGCGAGGCGCGGGCCTTCCGCCTACCCCTGCCAAGGCGGCTGTTGCAGGTACTGGAGAAAGTCAAACAGGACACCGCGCCGTTCGCCAGCCCCTTCGTGTTCCCGTCAACCACGAGCACGTCGGGCCACATCGAGGAGATGCGCCGCACGGATCAGTTCCCCCACGCGCCCCACCAGATGCGGCACACTTATAGGACGTGGGCCTTGGAGGCCGGGGTGGACATGCAGACGATCACCCTGCTGATGAACCATCGCCCCGCTGGGGTGACGTGGGGTTATGTGACGCGGGCACACCTGCTCGGTCACATGCGCGAGGCCCAAGAACAGGTCTGCGCCGCCTTGGTCAGGCCACAGGGCCAAAGGGGGTCATAGGATGACCTTAGAAGAGCTTCGTAAGCGTTGTTGCCCCCCCACCTTCTGCCCGGCTTCCTGATCTGGGATTTGA
>CAZLIC010000116.1:0-9775 GCA_964559535.1 uncultured Rhodobacterales bacterium | reverse complement strand
GGGCAAGGGAATTTCGGCAGCATGGACGGCGACAACCCGGCCGCCATGCGCTATACCGAAGTGCGGATGGACAAGCCTGCGTCCTTCCTTCTGGCCGACATCGACAAGGACACCGTCGATTTCCAGGACAACTACGACGGCAAGGACCGCGAACCCACCGTCCTGCCCGCCCGCTTTCCCAACATGCTGGTCAACGGCGCGGGCGGCATTGCCGTGGGCATGGCCACCAACATACCGCCGCACAACCTGGGCGAGGTGATCGACGGCACGCTGGCGTTGATCGAGAACCCCGACCTGTCGTCGGAACGGCTGATGGAAATCATCCAGGGCCCGGACTTCCCCACCGGGGGCCAGATCCTGGGCCGGTCGGGCATCCGCAAGGCCTATCTGGAAGGCCGCGGGTCGGTGATCCTGCGCGCCAAGACCCACATCGAGGAACTCCGCAAGGACCGCTTTGCCATCATCGTGGACGAGATTCCCTACCAGGTGAACAAGGCCCACATGGTGGACCGCATCGCCGAAGCCACGCGCGACAAGCGGATCGAAGGCATCTCGCATGTGCAGGACGAGACCGACCGCGACGGCGTACGCGTGGTGATCGAGCTGAAGCGCGACGCGACGCCGGATGTGGTGCTGAACCAGCTGTACCGCTTCACCACCATGCAGGTGACCTTCGGCTGCAACATGCTGGCGCTGAACGGCGGCCGCCCCGAAACCCTGGCCTTGCGCGATTTCCTTACGCATTTCATCACCTTCCGCGAGGAAGTTGTGGCGCGGCGTACGGCCTTTGAACTCAACAAGGCGCGCGAGCGCAGCCACATCCTGTGCGGTCTTGCCGTGGCCGTGACCAACGTGGACGAGATCGTGGCGACCATCCGGTCATCGGCCGACCCGGCCGAGGCGCGCGAGCGGCTGATGACGCGGCGCTGGCCTGCCCACGACATTGCGCCCTACATCCGCCTGATTGACGACCCCACCCACACGATCAACGAGGACGGCACCTACAACCTGTCCGACGCGCAGGCGCGCGCCATCCTAGACCTGCGGCTGCAGCGACTGACCGCGCTGGGGGTCAAGGAAATCACCGACGAGCTGGAGGCGCTGGCGGCGAAGATCAAGGATTACCTCGACATCCTGTCGTCGCGCGACCGGATCATGGCGATCATCAGCGACGAATTGCGCGAGGTGAAGACCGCCTTTGCCGTGCCGCGCCGCACCGAGATTGCCGACTGGTCCGGCGACATGGAAGACGAGGACCTGATCGAGCGCGAGGACATGGTCGTCACCATCACCAGTGGCGGCTACATCAAGCGCACGCCGCTGGCCGAGTTCCGCGCGCAGAACCGCGGCGGCAAGGGCCTGTCGTCGATGCAGACCAAGGAAGACGACGTGGTGACGACGCTGTTCGTGGCCAACACCCACACCGCGCTTCTGTTCTTCACCACCGACGGCATGGTCTACCAGCTGAAGACCTGGCGCCTGCCGCTGGCGGGCCGCACGGCCAAGGGCAAGGCCATCGTCAACATCCTGCCCATCGACACCGGCGTGTCGATTGCCGCCCTGATGCCCATCGACGTGCCCGAGGACGAATGGGACGCGCTGCAGGTGTTCTTCGCCACCTCGGACGGCGATGTGCGGCGCAACGCCCTGTCGGACTTTACCAACGTGAAACGCAACGGCAAGATCGCGATGAACCTGCCCGAAGGCGTGCGGCTGGTCGACGTGCGCGTCTGCGACACGAATGACGACATTCTGCTGGTCACCCACCTGGGCCGCGCCATCCGCTTTCCCACCACCGAAGTGCGGGTGTTCAAGGGGCGCGATTCCACCGGCGTGCGGGGCATCCGCTTGGCCGAGGGCGATCGCGTGGTGTCGATGGCTGTCATCCGCCACTTCAACGCTTCGCCCGAAGAACGCGCGGCCTACCTCAAGCAACGCCGCCTGATGGCCGGCGTGACCGAGGACGAGGCCGATGACGAAGAGGAAACCGTTGCAGAAGGCCAACTTAGCCCCGAACGCTATGCCGAAATGTCGACGGCCGAGGATCTGATCCTGACCGTCACCGCGGGCGGGTCGGGCAAGTTGTCGTCGGCGCACGATTATCCCGTGCGCGGGCGCGGCGGCCAGGGGGTGAAGGCCATCTCGCCCGGCCCGCGCGGCGGGCGCATCGTGGCGGCTTTCCCGGTAGACACCGCCGACCAGATCATGCTGGCCACCAGCGCCGGGCAGTCGATCCGCGTGCCGGTCGATCAGGTGTCGTTCCGGTCACGGTCGGCGGGCGGTGTGCGGGTGTTCAACGTGGGCGAGGGCGAAGAGGTGGTGTCGGTGGCCCGCATTGCCGAGCAGGGGGACGATGCGTGAGGCGCTGGCCGAACGGCTGCGCGCGGTGGCGGCGGCGGGGGGCACGGTGGGTTATGGTGAACTGGCGCGCGCGTTCGGCGTGCGGGTGGCCGTTGTGACCGACGCGCTGGAGGCACTGATGGCCGAGGATGCGGCGGCGGGGCGGCCGTTCCTTGCCGCAGTCTGCGCCGGGCGGCTGTCGCAGGGATTGCCGGCGCCGGGGTTCTTTGTGGCGGTTCAGGCGTTAGGGGTTTCCGTCGATGACCCCACCGTGTTCACCCTGTCGCAACGAACGGCTTTATCTGAACTTTATAAATGACATGAGCGACGTTCTTCACATCATCGGCGGCGGCATGGCCGGAAGTGAGGCGGCCTGGGCGGCAGCCAGGGCGGGCGTGCCCGTGGTGATCCACGAAATGCGGCCCAAGGTCGGCACCTTTGCCCACCGGACGGGCGACTTTGCCGAGATGGTGTGCTCGAACTCGTTCCGGTCGGACGATGACGAGCGTAATGCGGTGGGGTTGCTGCACTGGGAAATGGCGGCGGCGGGCAGCCTGACCATGGAGATGGCCCGCGCCCACCGCCTGCCGGCGGGCGGCGCGCTGGCCGTGGACCGCGACCCGTTTGCCGCCGCCGTCACCGCCCGGCTGCGCGCCCATCCGCTGATTTCGGTTTCCGGGGAAGAAGTGACCACGCTTCCCTCCTCCGGTCACTGGATCATTGCGACCGGCCCCCTGACCAGCGCTGCACTGGCCGACAGCATCCGTCGCGCCACGGGGGCCGAGCATCTGGCCTTCTTCGACGCCATCGCGCCCATCGTGCATGCCGATACGGTGGACATGTCGGTGGCCTGGAAGCAAAGCCGTTACGACAAGGGCGAGACGGTCGAGGAGCAGACGGCCTACATCAACTGCCCGATGGACCGCCTTGAATACGCGGGATTCATCGACGCGCTTCTGGCCGCCGACAAGACCGCCTTCCGCGACGGCGAAACCGCGGGTTACTTCGACGGCTGCCTGCCCATCGAGGTGATGGCCGAACGCGGGCGCGAGACGCTGCGGTTCGGCCCGATGAAGCCCATCGGCCTGACCAACCCGCACCGGCCGGAAAAGCCCTATGCCGTGGTGCAGCTGCGGCAGGACAACAGCTTGGGCACGCTGTACAACATCGTGGGCTTCCAGACCAAGATGAAGCATGGCGCACAAGTGGATGTTTTCCGAAAGATTCCGGGGTTGCAAGAGGCCGACTTTGCCCGCCTTGGCGGCATCCACCGCAACACCTTCATCAACTCGCCCCGGTTGCTGGACACAAGGATGCGCCTGCGTACAGCGCCGCATCTGCGGTTCGCGGGGCAGGTGACGGGGGTCGAGGGATATGTGGAATCGGCCGCCATGGGCATTCTGGCGGGCCGTCTGGCGGTGGCCGAGATCACCGGGCGCGACATGGCGCTGCCGCCACCGGACACCGCCATGGGTGCGTTGCTGGCCCATATCACCGGCGGGGCGGATGCGAAGACGTTCCAGCCGATGAACGTGAACTTCGGCCTGTTCCCGCCCATCGACGCCAAGGGCGGCCGCAAGGGCCGCAAGGACCGCTACAAGGCCTATACCGACCGCGCCAAGGCGGCCTTCACCGCATGGCTTTCGTAACCCGCTTCGCCCCCTCGCCCACTGGACCGTTGCACCTGGGGCATGCGTTTTCGGCGCTGACGGGGTTTGACCGTGCCAAGGCGGCCGGGGGCCGGTTCCTGCTGCGCATCGAGGATACCGACCGCGCAAGGGTGCGGCCAGAGTATGACGCCGCGATCTACGATGACCTGCACTGGCTGGGCATCACCTGGGAAGAACCGGTGCGGCGGCAATCCGACCATCTGGGGCACTACGCTGCCGCCTTGACGCCCCTGATCGACCGGGGCCTGTGTTACCCCTGCAGCTGCACCCGGGCCGACATCCACGCGGCGCTGGCGGCGCCGCAAGAGGGCGTCACCCACCTGCCCCCGGATGGCGCGGTCTATCCCGGCACCTGCCGCCACCGCCCGATGTCCAGCCGCAGGCCAACCGACGCGATCCGGCTGAACCTGGCGGCCGCCCTGCAGGCGGTGGCGCCGGACAGGATGAGCTTTGTTGAAACCGGGCCCGAGCGCGCGGGTGTGCACCGGCTGTCAACCGGCCACCTGACCGCCCGCGTCGGCGATGTCGTGCTGGCGCGGCGCGACATCGGGGCGGCGGCCTATCATCTGTGCGTCGTTGTCGACGATGCCCTGCAGGGGATTACCGAGGTCACACGGGGCATGGACCTGTTCGAGGCGACCGAAATCCATGTGCTGCTGCAAGGCCTGCTGGGCCTGTCCACCCCGACATACCACCACCACCGCCTGATCCGCGACGATCAGGGCAAACGGCTGGCCAAGCGCGACGATGCCCGCGCGCTGGCGAAGTACCGGGCCGAGGGGGCGACGCCGGAGGACATCCGGCGGATGGTGGGGTTGTAGGGAGTCGGGGCAAGCCCCGACCTACATGGGTGACAGGATCTCGGCTTCCTGGCCGTCGCGCAGCGCGGTGTAGAAGCAGCTGCGCCTGTGGGTGTGGCAGGCGGGGCCGGTCTGATCCACCAGCATGAGCAGGCAGTCGCGGTCGCAGTCGATGCGCATCTCGACCAGCAGTTGCACATGCCCCGAGGTTTCACCCTTGGCCCAGAGGGACTGGCGCGAGCGGCTCCAGTACGTCACCTGACCGGTGGCCAAGGTGCGGGCGATGCTTTCGGCGTTCATCCAGGCGAACATCAGCACCTCGCCCGAGGCATGGTCCTGCGCGATGGCGGGGATCTGGCCGTTGGCATCATACCGTAGTGTCGCAGGGTCGAAGGGCATGGGCATGGTCCTTTGCAAGGCGCGGCTTCGCGCTTATCTTCCAGGGGCGAAAAGGGGAAGCCATGAGCGACAGCGACCTGATCAAGCTTTACTCGGGCCGGATCCTGGAACTGGCGGCGGATGTGCCGCATCTGGGGCGGCTGGCGGCACCGCAGGGGTCGGTGCGCAAGCGGTCGCCGCTTTGCGGGTCGACCGTCACCGCCGATGTGGTGATGCAGGATGGCCGGGTGGCCGCCTTTGCGCAGGACGTGAAGGCCTGCGCGCTGGGGCAGGCCTCGGCGGCGGTGGTGGGCGGGGCGGTGCTGGGGCGTACGGCGACCGAACTGGCGGCGGCGCGCGATGCGCTGCGGGCGATGCTGAAGGACGGCGGGCCGGTGCCCGCGGCGCCGTTCGACGGTTGGGAAGTGCTGCTGCCCGCGCGCGAGTACCGCAACCGCCATGCCTCGATCCTGCTGGCGATCGAGGCGGTGGCCGAGGCGGCGGCTGTGGCGGAAGCCGGGGCGGCGGCGGCGCAGGGCTGATGTCCCACGCTGGGACAGCGATGTGGTTTCAATGATTCCAATAGGTTGCGGGCGCGCGTTAACGCATTTTTAGTGTTGTCCCACGCAAGGCATGCGGAAAAAACCGCCGCCTTCGCAGGGAAGGCGGCGGCAAGGATGCGTCGGGGGTTGGACAGGCGCCGGGGACAGGCGCAGGACCCCATCAGACCGCAGGCAGAACCGTCAGAGGCCGGGCAGCGACAACCCGGCAAAAAGGATGGCGAACAGCGCGACGATGCCCATGGCATCATCCAGCACGGTGCCGGAGGTCCGGTCGATCAGCGATTTCATTCCGCGCAGCATGGCAACCTCCACCCTCGTGTTGCCATCTTGTTCTCATGATTCGAGCGGTGCGTCAAGAACTTTGTAAGAACATTCGCGAACAAACCGCTATCCGACCGAGATCAGCCGGATCGCCCGGTCCTGTTCCAAGAGCCACAGCAGAACCCGCGCCGCCCGGCCGCGTTCGCCTTCCAGCTTCGGGTCCTGGTCCAGCAGCAGCCGCGCGTCGGCCTGCGCCATGGCCATCAGCCTGGCCTGACGTTCCAGATCGGCCACGCGGAACTTCGGCAGGCCCGACTGCGCGGTGCCGATCAGATCACCCGCGCCGCGCATCGCCAGGTCTTCCTCGGCAATGCGGAAGCCGTCTTCGGTGTCGCGCAGCGTCTTCAGCCGCCGCGCGGCGGTTTCGCCCAGGGGCGAATGGTACAGCATCAGGCAGGTCGATTCCGCCGCCCCCCGCCCCACCCGGCCGCGCAACTGGTGCAACTGCGCAAGGCCAAAGGATTCGGCCCGTTCCACAACCATGATGCTGGCGTTGGGCACGTTCACCCCCACCTCGATCACCGTCGTGGCCACCAGCACCTTGGTATCCCCGGCGACGAAGCGCGCCATCGCCGCGTCCTTGTCGGCGGGGGGCATCTGGCCGTGCACCAGCCCCACCACGTCGCCAAGGGCCGCGCGCAGTGCCTTGAACCGTTCCTCGGCGCTGGCAAGATCCACCACCTCGGATTCTTCCACCAGCGGGCACACCCAGTAGGCCTGCCGCCCTTCGGCCACCGCGCGGGACAGCCGCGCCACCACCTCGTCAATCCGGTCAGCATCGACCAGCACCGTCTTCACCGGCTTTCGTCCCGGCGGCTTTTCGTCCAGCACCGACACGTCCATGTCGCCATAGGTGGCCAGCGCAAGGCTGCGCGGGATGGGGGTGGCGGTCATCACCAGAACGTCGGTGGCAGTTCCCTTGGCGCCCAGTTCCATCCGCTGCGCCACGCCGAAGCGGTGCTGTTCGTCCACCACCGCCAGTCGCAGGTCATGGAACAGCACGTCCTTCTGGAACACCGCATGGGTGCCCACCAGGATATGGGTCCGCCCCGCGGCCAGATCGGCCAGCTTCTGGTCCCGCTCGGCCCCCCGGTCGCGGCCCGTCAGCAGCACCATGCGCACGCCTGCGGCGGCGGCCAAGGGTTCCAGCCCCTGCAGGTGCTGGCGGGCGAGAATTTCGGTGGGGGCCATCATCACCCCCTGCCCGCCCGATTCCACCGCCACCAGCAGCGCCAAAAAGGCGACCAGCGTCTTGCCCGACCCGACGTCGCCCTGCAGCAGGCGGTTCATCCGCAGGGGTGCGGCCATGTCGGCGGCGATTTCCGCCACGGCGCGGCGCTGCGCGCCGGTGGGGGCATAGGGCAGGCTGTCCAGCACGCGCGCCTGCAGGGTGCCGGTGCCCAGCGAGGCGATGCCCTTGCCGCGGCGGATGGCCTGACGCGCCAGCGCCAGCGTCAGCTGGTGCGCCATGAGTTCGTCATAGGCCAGCCGCTGCCGGGCGGGGGCCGTGGGCGCAAGGTCGGCAGGGTTCTGCGGCGCATGGGCGGCAGTGACGGCGGCGTGCCAGTCGGGCCAACCCTCGCGCACCTTCAGCGCGGGGTCGATCCATTCGGCCAGGGGCGGAGTGCGGGCCAGCGCGGCCTCGGCAAAGCGTGCGATCTGGCGCTGCGTGACCCCGGCCGTCAGCGGATAGACCGGCTCGAACGGTGGCAGATCGGCGGCCTCTTCCACCCGCAGGATATGGTCGGGGTGGACCATCTGCGCCATGCCGTCGAACAGCTCGACCTTGCCCGAGACCAGCCGCCGCTGCCCGGTGGGCAGAAGATCGCGCAGGTAGTCGGGCCGCGCGTGGAAGAACACCAGCATGAAATCGGTGGCCGCATCGCGCACCAGCACGCGGTAAGGCTTGCCCCGGCTGCGGGCGGGCTGGTGCTGGCCCACCGTCACCTCGACCGTCACCGTGGCCGGGGGCGTGATGTCGCGCAGGCTGGCCCTGCGGGTCCGGTCGGTGCCCGCGACGGGCAACAGGAACAGCAGGTCGCGGGGGCGCGTGATCTCCAGTGCCTGCAGGGCACTGGCCAGCTTCGGGCCGACACCGGGAATTGTCTCGATGCCCGAAAACAGGGGGAACAGGATTTCCGGCCGGCTCATGCGTCGCCGATCAGCGTCAGCCAGGCATCCTCGTCGATGGTCTTCACCCCCAGCTTTTCGGCCTCCTTCAGCTTCGACCCTGCGCCGGGGCCGGCCACCAGCAAGTCGGTCTTCGCGCTGACCGACCCGGCCACCTTGGCGCCCAGTGCCTCGGCCCGCGCCTTGGCCTCGGCCCGGGTCATCTTTACCAGCGTGCCGGTGAACACCACCCTCTTGCCTGCCACGGGCGATTGCGTGGCCCGCGCCTCGGGCGGCAGGACGGTCAGATGCGTCACCAGCCGGTCGATGCTGGCGCGTTCGTCGGGGTTGGCCAGCGCGTCCGACAGCGACAGCGCCAGCACCGGACCGATGCCGTCACCGGTGACAAGCTCGGTCCAGGCCGCCTGCGCCTCGGGCGGCACCGGCGCGCGGGCGGCATCGCGCGCCTCCTTGATGCGGGCGCGGCGGTTTTCGCTTGTCGCGGCGGTGCGTTCCAGCGCCTCGGCCTCATCGGCGGCGCGATGGGCAAGGGCTGCCGGGCGGGCAAGGTCCACCGCCGCCACCAGCGCCTCCCAACTGCCATAATGGCGCGCAAGGTCCTGCGCCGCCACCTCGCCCACATGCCGCAGACCCAGCGCAAAGACCAGCCGCGCCAGCGGGATGCGCCGGCGTTCATCAATCGCGGCCCAGAGGTTGCCCACCGATTTGTCACCGAACCCGTCGCGGTTCTTCAGCTTTGTCAGGTTCGCCGCATCCCTTGCAGGCAGGGTGAAGATGTCGGCCGGTTCGCGCACGGGAAGCGCGCTGTCGGCAAAGAACATCTCGATCTGCCTGGCCCCCAGCCCCTCGATGTCAAAGGCACCGCGGCTGACGAAGTGCTTCAGCCGCTCCACCGCCTGCGCGGGGCAGATCAGCCCGCCGGTGCAGCGGCGCACCGAATCACCCTCTTCGCGCACGGCGTGGCTGTGGCACTCGGGGCATTCGTGCGGAAAGACATAGGGCATCGCGTCCGCGGGCCTGCGCGCAAGGTCCACATCCGCCACCTTCGGAATCACGTCGCCCGCGCGGTACACCTGCACCCAGTCGCCCGTTCGGATATCCTTGCCGTCGCGGATGGGTGCCCCGCGGGCATCGCGGCCGGCGATGTAATCCTCGTTGTGCAGGGTTGCGTTGCTGACAACGACCCCCCCCACGGTGACGGGCCGCAGCCGGGCCACGGGTGACAGGGCGCCGGTGCGGCCGACCTGGATGTCGATGCCTTCCACCACGGTCCAGGCCGTCTCGGCCGGAAACTTGTGCGCCACGGCCCAGCGGGGCGTTGCCGAACGGAACCCCAGCCGCCGTTGCAGCGACAGGTCGTTCACCTTGTACACCACCCCGTCGATGTCATAGCCCAGCGTCGCCCGCTGCGCCTCGATCGCGCGCCAATGTGCCAGAAGCGCCAAGGGGCCGTCGCAGAGCACGGTCAGCGGGTTGGTCTGGAACCCCAGCGCGGCCAGCCTTTGCACTGCGCCCATCTGGGTATCGGCCAGGGGCTCACTCAGTTCGCCCCAGGCATAGGCGAAGAAGCGCA
>CAZLIC010000115.1:0-9880 GCA_964559535.1 uncultured Rhodobacterales bacterium | reverse complement strand
CGGCTGGCGGTGATCGTGGCATCCAGCTGGCGCAGGCTGCCCGCGGCGGCGTTGCGCGGGTTGGCAAAGGTCTTTGCCTGTTCCGTTGCCTGGCGCGCGTTCAGCGCGGCGAAATCGGCGTGGCTCATGTAGACCTCGCCGCGCACCTCCATCACCTGCGGCGCGCCCGGCGCGGTGCGCGGGATGTCGGCAATGGTCAGGGCGTTGGCCGTCACATCCTCGCCCGTCTCGCCATCGCCGCGGGTGGCGGCCTGCAGAAGCCTGCCGCCCTCATAGCGCAGCGACAGCGACAGCCCGTCGATCTTCGGTTCGGCGGTGAACAGCAGGGGGCCGTCGTGGTTCAGGAAGCTGCGGACCGAATCGGTGAAGTCGGCCACCTCGGCGGGGTCGAAGGCGTTGGCGAGGCTGAGCATCGGCACGGCGTGGCGGATCTTGCCGAAGCCTTCGCCGGGCGTGGCGCCGACCTGTGCCGTGGGGCTGGTGGCAGCCAGCGCAGGAAAGCGCGCCTCGATTGCCAGAAGCCGCCGCTTCAGCGCGTCAAAGTCGGCATCGCTGATCTCGGGGGCATCGCGCTGGTGATAGGCCAGGTTCGCGTCCTGCACCCGCGCCGAAAGGTCGCGCCATTCCCGCGCGGCCTCCGCCTCGGTCAACTCCTGCACCGGACGCCAGCCGTCCATCGCCTTCCCCCGCGCTGTTCCTGCACGTCAGGTGTAAGCGCGGGTCCGGCAGTGGTAAAGCGGCGCTACCCCGCCACCGCCATACGCTGGCCCACGCCCGGCCCCGGATCGCGCAGCACATAGCCGCGGCCCCAGACCGTCTCGATGTAGTTCTGGCCCCCCGTCGCCTCGGCCAGTTTCTTGCGCAGCTTGCAGATGAAGACGTCGATGATCTTCAACTCAGGCTCATCCATTCCGCCGTAGAGGTGGTTCAGGAACATCTCCTTCGTCAGGGTTGTGCCCTTTCTCAACGAGAGGAGTTCCAGCATCTGGTATTCCTTGCCGGTCAGATGCACCGCCTTGCCCTCGACATCCACCGTCTTGGCATCAAGGTTCACCGCCACCACGCCGGTACGGATGACCGACTGCGCATGCCCCTTCGAGCGGCGGATGATCGCGTGGATGCGCGCCACCAGTTCGTCACGGTGGAAGGGTTTGGTCATGTAGTCGTCGGCGCCAAAGCCGAAGCCCTTGATCTTGCTTTCGGTATCATCCGCCCCCGACAGGATGAGAATGGGCGTTTCCACCCGCGCCAGGCGCAGCTGGCGCAGAACATCATGCCCCGACATGTCGGGCAGGTTCAGGTCCAGAAGGATCAGGTCGTAGTCATAGAGCTTGGCCAGGTCGATCCCGTCTTCGCCCAGGTCGGTGCAGTACACGTTCAGGTTCGCATGCGTCAGCATCAGCTCGATGCTGCGCGACGTGGTGGGGTCGTCCTCGACAAGCAGGATTCGCATCAGGGGCTCCGCGTTTTGGCCGGCGACCGGGCCGGTGTCGTTAACGACTGTGGCGCGCAATGGTTAACTGCGGGTTACTCTGCCACGCCGTGCGGCGTATTCAATCTAAAGTTGTCGATACTTTTGCAGGGTCGTCACTTTCAGGGCTTTTTCCCCATGGGTCGCCACCGCATCGCGCCACAGTGCGAATTCTTCGGCCGACAGGGCATAGCGCTCCAGCGCCTCGGCCTCCGCGATCAGGCCATGGGCCACGGCGCGGACCACCACCAGCTTGCGGCTGGCGACCCAGCGCCGGGTGTCGGGCGGGGGCAGGTCGGCGCGGGACAGGATGCTGCCGTCGGGCAGCGTCACCTGCCGCGGACCATCCACGCGTTTGAGAAACATCGCCTTACCTCGATTGCGTTTGCGCCGCAGTCTGGGCAGGCAGGTTTAAGGGGGCATGAACAGCGCGGGTTGCAGGTGCCGCGGATTTTCCTATATTCCAGCCCTTCCCACAGGTGCCCCGATGCGTGACCACCCCCTGAACTCGCTGGGCCTGCCCAAGCCCCCCGCCGACACGCGGGTGGTGGTGGCCATGTCGGGCGGTGTCGATTCGTCGGTGGTGGCGGCGATGCTGGCCGAGGAAGGCTATGACGTGGTGGGCGTCACGCTGCAGCTTTATGACCATGGCGCGGCGCTGGCCAAGAAGGGCGCCTGCTGCGCCGGCCGCGACATCCACGATGCCCGCAGGGTGGCGGAAACCATGGGGTTTCCGCACTATGTGCTGGACTATGAGAACACCTTCCGCCAGGCGGTTATCGACGAGTTTGCCGACGCCTATCTGGCCGGTGCCACGCCGGTGCCCTGCATCCGCTGCAACGAACGGGTGAAGTTCAAGGACCTGCTGGCGACGGCGAAGGATCTGGATGCCGATTGCATGGCCACCGGCCACTACATCCGCCGGTTCGACGGGCCGGTGGGCCCCGAGTTGCACCGCGCGGCCGACCCGGCGCGCGACCAGTCGTACTTCCTGTTTTCCACCACACCGGAGCAGCTGGCCTACCTGAGGTTTCCGCTGGGCGGCCTTGCGTCCAAGGCGGAAACCCGGGCGCTGGCGGCAAGGTACGGGCTGCCCGTGGCCGACAAGCCCGACAGCCAGGACATCTGCTTTGTCCCGAACGGCGATTATGCCGCGGTGATCGAGAAGCTGCGGCCGGGCGCCGCCGACCCCGGCGAGATCGTCGACGAAGGGGGCCGTGTGCTGGGCACGCACCGGGGGGTGATCCACTACACCGTGGGTCAGCGCAAGGGGCTGGGCATCGGGGGCCTGGGCGAGCCGCTGTACGTGCTGCGGCTGGACCCGGGCAAGCGGCAGGTGGTGGTGGGGCCGAAGGCGGCGCTGGCCACCCGGGTGATTCCGCTGCGCGAGATCAACTGGCTGGGCGACGCGCCGCTCATGTCACGCCCCGAATGGCAGGTGATGGCGCGCGTGCGGTCCACCCGCGCGCCGCGCGAGGCCATCATCCGCCCGCTGTCGGCTACCGAGGCCGAGGTGGAACTGATCGCCCCCGAAGACGGCGTCAGCCCCGGGCAGGCCTGCGTGTTCTACGCGCCCGAGGGCAGCCGCGTGCTGGGCGGCGGCTGGATCTGGCGCGGGGCGTAGGCCCGTGGGACAGGCGGTGTCCCACCGTGGGACGCTGACGCAGCCTCAATCATTTCAATAGGTTGCGCTGGCGCGTTAGGGATTTTTTCAGATATGGGCCGCCGGTGGACATCCCGGTACGCCCCCGGTCGGTGCGTTACGGCGCAGGCAGCACCCCCCGCCCCGCCAGATGTGCCAGCACCGAGCGTGCGGCGCGCAGCCCCGGTGCTTCGTCGCCTTTGCCCAGCCGCGCCATCGACACCTTCATCGCTTCGCGCTGCGCCTCCTGCGCTTCGGGGTCGGTCAGCAGGCGGGCGACGGCGGGGGCAATGCGGGCGGCGCGGCAGGCGGGGCCCAGGAATTCGGGCACGGCCGTCACGCCGCTGACGAGGTTCACCAGCGTGACGGTCTGCACCCGCACCATCATCTTCATCAGCCGGAAGGTCAGCCAGTGCATGTCATAGGCCACCACCATGGGGCAGTCGTTGGCCGCAAGTTCCAGCGACACGGTGCCCGAAGCGGCGATCGCCACTTCGGCGGCAGCGAAGGCCGCGCGCTTGCGGTCGGCGTTGTCGATGATTTCGGGGCGCACGGGCCAGTCGCGCACCAGATCGCGCACCATGGGGGCGATGTGCGGCACGGTGGGCAGCACCACGCGCAGGCCGGGAAATCGCACCTTCAAGAGCGACAGCGTCTGCCCGATCACCGGGGCGATCCGCCGCACCTCGGACTTGCGCGACCCCGGCAGGGCCAGGATCAGCGGGTGCGACCCGGCCAGCGCGTCGGCCTCGCGCGGGGTGGCCAGCCGTTCGGCCACCACCGGGTGACCCACGAAGTCGCAGGTCATGCCCGCGGCGGTCATGTAGGGCGGCTCGAACGGCAGAAGCGCCAGCACATGGTCCACCACGCGGGCCATTTTCGCCGCCCGTCCCGGCCGCCAGGCCCAGACCGACGGCGCGACGTAGTGGATCACCGGCAGGTTGGGGTTCGCCTTGCGGGCCAGCGCGGCCAGGCGCAGGCTGAAATCCGGGCTGTCGATGGTGACCAGCGCGTCGGGCGGGTCGGCGGCGATGCGCGCGGCAAGCTCGTGCAGGCGGCGGCGCAGGTGCAGGTATTTCGGCAGCACCTCGGCCAAACCCATGACCGACAGTTCGTGCATGGGAAAGATGCTGGCCAGCCCCTGCGCCTGCATGGCCGGGCCGCCCACGCCCGCAAAACCCGTGCCCGGCGCCAGGTCGTGCAGCCCCGCCATCAAGGCCGCGCCCAGCCGGTCGCCCGAAGGCTCGCCTGCCAGCACGAACAGCCTCATGTCCCGCGCGCCCACAGGAACAGGCCCGCCTCGCGCGCGGCCTGCGCGGTGGTGTCGGGCGTCAGCAGCAGCACGTCACCGGCAGCAAAGGCGATGCCCTGCAGGCCCGCGGCGGCGGCGTTTCGCACCGTGGCGGGGCCCAGCGCGGGCAGGTCGATGCGGCGGTCCTGCCCCGGTTTGGCGGCCTTGTAGAGCAGGCCCCCGGCCCCCGGCCTGAGATTGGCCGGCAGTGCGGCGACCGTGGCCAGCATGTGGTCGGTGCCGGGCAACGCCTCGACAGCCAGGCACAGGCCCTGCTGCACCACACAAGCCTGCCCCACATCGGCCTGCCCCAGCGCCTGCACGATGGCCACGGCGCGGGCGGCATCTGCTTCGGCACCCGGTGGCAGGGTACCGGCCAGCAGGCCGGGCGGGGGCAGCAGCGCGGGGGCCAGATCGGCGGCGCCGATCACGGCGAAGCCTTCTGCGGTGAACAGGTCGATCACCGCCCGCAGGGTGGCATCGTCGCCCGCCTGCATGGCGGCCAGCAGGCGGGGCACCAGTTGCGCAGTGTCGGGGTCGAACAGCGCGGGGTCCAGCCGCGGGCGGCGCACCGCGCCTGCAAAGCACACCTGCGTCACGCCCAGATCCGCCAGATGCCGAAGGAAGGGCACCAGCCGTTCCACCCGGAAGGTCAGGTCGGGCGCGATGCCTTCTGGCACGAAGCCCTCCAGCGCGGCCAGCAGCGGGCGTTGCGGCGCGGCGGCGGCCAGCGCGGCAGGCAGCAGGCCCGACCCGGCGACAATGGCCGTGCGCCCGCCCTGCCCCGCCGGTCCGGTCATTTCGGCGTCAGGAAGCTGCGGTCCGAGGCGGCCAGGACGAAATCCGTCACCTCGCGCACATGCGTGCTGTCGGTTTCGTCCGACAGGCGGCGGGCGCGGTCCAGGAAGGTGCCCTCGCCCTGCGCAAGCATCTGGTAGGCGGCCCGCAACGCGGTGATCTCGCTGCGCTCTACCCCGCGCCGCTTCAGCCCCACCAGGTTCAGCCCGTCCAGCTCGCCCCGCGGCGCCTGCACAAGGCCATAGGGAATCACGTCCTGCGCCACCATGGTGACGGCGCCGATGATGGCGCCGCGGCCGATGCGCACCCACTGGTGCACGCCCGACAGGCCCCCCACGATCACGTCGTCGCCCAGCACGCAGTGCCCGGCGATGGCCACGTTGTTGACCAGGATCACCCGGTTGCCCACCTGCGCGTCATGGCCCACATGCGCACCGGTCATGATCAGCACGTCGTCGCCCACGCGGGTGATGCCGCCGCCGCCCTCGGTGCCGGTGTTCAGCGTGGCGCCTTCGCGGATGCGGCAGCGGGCGCCCACCGACAGGCGGGTGTGCTCGCCGCGGAACTTCAGGTCCTGCGGCACCTCTCCGACCGTGGCGAAGGGGAAAATGACGGTGTCTTCGCCGATGTCCGTCCAGCCGGTGACCACGGCGTGCGACTTCACCTGCACGCGGGGGGCCAGCGTCACCTCGGCCCCGATCACGCAGAACGGCCCGACCACGGCCCCTGCCCCGATGCGCGCACCGGGTTCGACGACAGACGAAGGGTGGATACTGGCGGACGGGTCGATCATGCCCCCGTCATCCGCGGGAAAGGTCGAACATGGCGGTAAAGGTCGCCTCTGTTGCCAGCTCACCGTCCACCATGGCGCGTCCCTCGAACTTCCAGACCCGGCCACCGCCCCGCAGCGCGGTGACATGCAGCTCCAGCACGTCGCCCGGCACCACCTTGCGGCGGAACTTGGCGTTCTCGACGCCCATGAAGAACACCTTGGCGCCCTTGTCGGCCAGGTCCATCGTCAGCCCCACCAGCACGCCCGCGGTCTGCGCCATCGCCTCGATGATCATCACGCCGGGCAAGATGGGCATGCCGGGGAAATGTCCCTGGAACTGCGGTTCGTTGAAGGTCACGCATTTGATGCCCACGCAGGACTTGCCCACCACCACGTCGCGCACCTTGTCGATCAACAGGAACGGATAGCGGTGCGGAATGATCCGCTGGATCAGGTCGAGATCGGCCGATCCCGTGGTGGCGGTGGCAGAGCTGTCGTCGGGCATCGGGGCGCGGGCTCCTTTCCTGGTTGTCCTTCTGCCTAGCAAGCGGGGCGGCAACCGGCAAGGTTCGCGCCGCATCCGGCGCACGGTCGTCTCAGGGCAGCGGGGCGCCGCTGCCGTCGCCGATGCGTGCGTCGATGCGCGCCACCGCCTCGTCGGTGATGTCGACCGTGTCGATGCTGAGGAACACCGCCTGCTGGTCGATGATGACCGCCGCCCCCCGGTCGCGCAGCAGTTCGGCCAGCACCGGCAAGGCAGATTCGATGAATCGCTGGCGGTCTTCGTCGCGGCTGCGTGCCAGTTCGCGGGACTTGGCGTCCTGTTCAGCGCGGATACGTTCCACCTTTTCGTCAAAGGCGTCGGCTAAAACCCGGAACTCGGCCGTGGGCAGGGTGGCGCGGCGGTCGGTCAGGGCGCGTTCCTCGGCCTCAAGCTCACCCTCGATGCGGCGGTTCTCGGCGATCAGTGCGGCCGAGGCGGCATCGAGCCGTGCCTGCGACGCCTTGCCGAAGGCCGAGGTTCCGAACAGCCGATCCTGCCGGATGACCAGCACGGGCGTCTGCACCGGCGCGGCCGACAGGCCGCTGTCGGTTGTCGGCGCCTGTTGCGCTGCGGCCGGAGCCAGCGCCGCCACAGAGGCAAGGACAGCCGCTGCCGCGCGCATCAGAACTTGGTCGAGATCGTCAGGTCGAACGACTGTTCCTTGTCGTAGTCCTGCTTTTCAAGCACCTTGGACAGGTTGAACCGCAACGGCCCGACCGGCGTGTCCCAGAACAGCGAAACCCCGATGGACGAGCGGAGATGCGCCGTGTCGTCCACCAGCGCGTCGCCGTTTGGCTGTGCCGCGGTGCCCACGCGGTCATCCAGCCCCCAGACCGAACCGACATCCAGGAAAAGGCCGCCGCGAATGCCGTATTCCTCGGGCAGGCCCAGCGGGAATTCGGCCTCGAACCGGGCCACCGCAAAGAAATTGCCGCCCAGTGCATCCTCATTGCCTGCCGACAGGTCGCGCGGGCCAAAGCCGTTGGGCTCGAAGCCGCGCAGCTTGCCGTTGCCGAAGAAGCGGTCGGTCACCCTTGTGCTGTCGCCGCCGGTTGCGGTTACCGCGCCACCTTCGAATACGGCGCGCAGCGTGACCTCCTCGTTCAGGACACGACGTTCCGCCACGGCAAACACCGACGTTGTGACCGATGTCACGTCGCCGCCCAGACCCGCAAAATCCTGGCTGAACCGCAGCACGAAGCTGCTGTTCGGGCTGAGCCCGTTGCGCCGACTGTCGAACGAATAGCCGTATCCCAGGGACGAGGTCAGCAGCGCGCCGCGGTCCGCCTCACGCTTCAGGATGGCCGAGCTTTCTGCCGCAACGTCCCTGATTTCATCCTGCGACACGCGGAACCGCAGATCGGCCCGCCCGTTCGGGCCCAGAGGAAAGCCGATCGACGAACCGAGGCCAATGCTGCGCGTGTCGTAGTCGGCGTTCGACTGGTTGGTCTGGTTATAGAAGACGTCGAACGCAAACCGCAGGTCGCGCCCCAGGAAGGCCGGTTCGGCAAAGCTGAGGCTGTTCCGGCTGGTGTCGCTGGAGGTCGAGATGTCCACCGCGATGCTTTGCCCGCGGCCCAGGAAGTTCTGTTCGGAGAACGAGATGGTCGCCCCCAGACCATCTTCGGTGCCATAGGTCAGGCCAAGGCCCAGAGAGCCGGTCGGCTGTTCCTCGACATCGACGTTCACCACCACGCGGTCGGCGGCACTGCCTGATTCCGCCTCGACCTCGGCGGTCGAGAAGAACCCCAGCGCGCGGATGCGTTCGGCCGCCTGGCGGATTTCGCGCGGGTTGAAGGGGTCGCCCTCCACCGTCCTGAACTGGCGGCGCACCACGTCGTCGCGGGTGGTGGTGTTGCCCTCGATGTCGATGCGTTCGACGAACAGGCGTTCGCCGCGCACGATGGCAAAGGTGACGTCCAGCGTCTGCGTGCGGTCGTTGCGCGTCAGCCGCGGTTCCACCCGCACGAAGTTCAGCCCCTTCTGCAGCGCCAGGTTTTCCAGCCGGGCGATGTTGTTGTCGATGACGGTGGGGCTGTAGGTGACACCGGGGCGCAGGCGAACCTCGCGCTCGAACTCGGCCGCGTCGATTTCGGGGATGTCGGACACGGTGCTGACGGCGCCCACCTTGAAGCTGCGCCCTTCGCGGATCGAGAAGGTGAGGAAGAAGGCATCGCGTTCGCGGGTGACCTCGGCCGAGGCATCGACGACCTGGAAGTCGACGTAGCCGCGCGACAGGTAGAAGTCGCGCAGCATCTGCTTGTCCAGCTCCAGCCGGTCGGCGACGAAGGTGTCGCTGCCGATGAAGGTGCGCAACAGCCCCGCCTGCTTGGTGGACAGAACCTGCCGCAGGCGGCGGTCGGTATAGTCGCGGTTGCCGACGAACCCGATGCGCTCGATCTCGACGACGCCGCCTTCGCGGACCTCGAACACCAGGTCGACGCGGTTGCCGTCACGCCGTATGATGCGCGGGTCCACCCGCGCCGCATAGCGCCCCGCGGCCTCGTAGGCCTCCGTGATGGCGGCGGCATCGGCTTCGGCCTGCGCGGGCGAATAGACCCGGCGCGACTGCGACGACACCAGGCCCTGCAGCCGTTCGTCATCGAACCGGCGGTTGCCTTCGAAGTTGATGACGTTGATCGTCGGGAATTCGCGCACGCGGATCAAGAGCGTGCTGCCCTGGGGGATCAGTTCGGCGGATTCGAACAGGCCCGAGTCAACCAGCCGCTGCGTGGCGTCGTTCAGCTGGCCCGCGCTGACCGACGCGCCGCGGGCGATTCCGGCATAGGACAGGATGGTGGCGGCCTCGACACGCGCGTTGCCTTCGATCACCACGTTCGAAAAGGTAAAGGCCTGGGCAAAGGCGGGCGTTGTCACCGGAAGGCAAGGCGTTGCAAGGCCAAGGAAAAGCGCGGTTGCCATGCGGCGCACCGGAACCCGGACCGTGCCGATGCTGCGCCTGTCGCCACTGTGCGCGCCTGTCATCGACCCCATCCCCCTGCAAGATCAAACTCTTGACGTGCTAGCGGGAATGCCGGGGCTTGTCAAAAGGCGGGGGAAGGCCGTGTCGCGCGGTCGGCAGCGGTCAGCGCGGCTGGGTATGGATGAAGTCGATCAGCGCGGCGCCGGCAAACAGCGCGGCGAAGATGATGCCCAGCGCTGCAAGGCGATCCCAGTTGAGATTCACCAGCAGCCGCAGGCCGCGGTAGCCTTGGATCACATGCTGCATGGCAGTCTTTCCCTTCGATGACCTGCAGGTGATCTAGGGGGCGAATGTGGCGGCGTTGGGGCAGGACGGTGAAGCGATTGTGACACCTACCGGGTCAAGATCTGAATCTATTCCCGGAATAGTTCAGAAATAG
>CAZLIC010000114.1:0-10102 GCA_964559535.1 uncultured Rhodobacterales bacterium | reverse complement strand
GCGAAGGCGTGAGCATCTTTGCGGGACATCTGTTTGGCTCCTGTCTTGGAGGCGGGGGACCATCCCCCGCGCGACAGGCCCCCGCAGGCCCGAAGACTGGCTGACATCACCGGGTGCGTTCGGCCCCCCTCTTCAAACGGGGCCGAATCCTCCCGGCGGCACGGGCTCGCCCGTAGTCCGACCCCTCGCGGGTTGATCTCGAAGACGGGATTCGGGGCAAGGAAGGGAATGGCGAGCGGGGGATGGTGCCCCAACGTCAGGAGCCGGTTGTCCCGCTGATGCTTTCAACGCTGCCAGCCTCCCGGGCGGGCTCTTGGTTCAAGACCTCCGTCTTTGGGGGATGGATCCTCTGGCGCTCCGCGATTTCGCGGGACGAGGGCGTGGTCGGTGAGAGGCCCGCCCGTGGGTGGGCCCCTCACGCCTTGCCAGGGCTCAGGCGGCTAGGTCCGCGCCCCCTGCCCTCTCGCCGTCCTCAGTGCCGACGATCTCGAGCCGCGCATTGCGATAGCCTTCGCGTGCGATCCAGAGCTCGGCCGCGGTGATCGATTCTGCCAGATGCAGCAACTCGGTGTTGCCCCCGAAGTCGAGAAGCACGCGGACCTGCCCAGGCTTCGGCTCCTCGGCGACCTCGAATACCAACCGGCTGTCCGCCGAGTGGCTGCGCATGATGGTGACGAGGATGACCCCGTCCGAGGAGAAATTCCCCTCGTGCAGCGTGAAGGTCGCCGGTGCGGTCCAGGTCGGATAGACCCGCGGCGGTTCCTTCTTCACAAGACGGCCCACGCCGTTCGAGCGCTCCCAGGCGGCGAGCTTCTTGGTGAAACGCGCCGGCGGCTTGGGACTGCCGTCGGTGTAGCGGATCAGTGCCCCAAGAGGGGCTGAGTCGATGATGGTTGTTGCAGACATGATTCCTCATCCCGAATGCGAGCATTCGCATTCATCATATTGATATTGCGGTATTTTGTTAGGTTCGAGGGCGGGTTTCCCCGCCCCCGGATGGCTCAGATCACTCCGCTGCCATCATCGATGCATCGCCGTCGGGCAGATCAGCCGTCAGGAAAGCCGGGAGATCGATGTCGTCGGGCTCGCCCGCATCTTCCCCCTGCCCTTCTCCGACCGCCTCGCCGTCGAACGTCACCAGATCGGCCCGGCGCAGGACCTCGGGCAACCAGCCGCTGCCCTTGAGGAGCCGCTCGGCTTCGGTCGCCATCTCGCCCTTCTTCAGGTGATCGAGAAGTTGCGCGGTACCCTCCCCCTTCGCCTCGCGCACGGCTTCGAGGATGCGGGCCTTGGGCACACGGTTGAGATAGCCATCGACCGTCGGCTCCCAACCTGCTTCGACCATGTCGAGATCGACCGCCCGTGCCACCAGATCGGCATGGGCCATGCGACGGGTCAGACCGCTGGCGGAGATACCCGCCCCATAGGGGTTCACCTTCTCATGGAGCGCGTTGATCCCGAAGCTGAGGCAATGCGCCAGCAGAGCCAGACGGCTGCCCTGGTCGAGGAACGTCAGATAATCCCAGAGTACTGCATCGTCGCCGAGAGGCAGATCGGCCTCCCAGGCGGCGTGACGCTCATCCACCAGCTTGGCCACAATGCTGTCCTTCAGATCGGGCGCCTGCGCGGACATGTAGACATGACGCACCGTGGCCTCGAGGCAGCTGCCGGAAGCAGAGGAGGTGCGGAAGGTATCCGTCACCAGCTTCAGAAGCAGGAGCGTCAATGCCACGTCCGGCGACCGCCCGATGGCCTCACGCAGCGCGAGGGTCCGGTGGGCGGTCAGTTCCATGACCAGCCGTTCGGGCAACGGCTTCAGCGCGCCGTCATCTTCCTCGTCGGACGGATCAGCACCGATCGGCTGACCACCCGAGGTGATGACAGTGCCTCCGGCGGAGGTCGCCGACGGTTTCCAGGTGGAAACACCAGCATCACCCCCCTGCCCCATGGCATCCGCGCCATCACCATCCTGGACAGCGGTCTCCTCGCGCGGCTCGTCCTCGGGCCGGACATAGCCACGATAGACCGCGAGGCTGCCATCCCGATCCAGCGTCACAAAGACGCCAGCGCGACCGACCTCGGCCTGATCGTAGATCAGGGGCCGTTGCTCGAGCGCTTCCATCGCCATCTCGAGCTGACCAAGCCGCGCATCGATCTCCTCGGGGTATTCGTCCTGACCGGAGTATTCCTCCTCCAGCCCACGATACTCGGCGAGGAGCGCCGCATGGGCCGCGCTTTCCTCGTCGGTCATCGGCGCCGGATCACCGGCCAGTCGCCGCAGACCGTGGCTGTAGCCATAGGGCAGGTCGGTCGCCACCTCGATCCACTTCCAGCCTTCGGACGCGAGTGCCTCGGCCTCAGCCTGAAGCTTATCGGCGACCAGCCGGTCGAGGAGGGCAGGGTCCTCGAGCCAGCCGCCATCATCACCCTGGAAGAGATCGCGCAGGACGACACCTCCCGCCGCCTCATAGGCATCGACACCCACGAAGACCGCACGACGATCCGAGGCCCGAACCGAGGTCTCCGTCAGCATGCGGCGGATGGCGTAGGGCTCCTTGTTCCAGGAATTCTTCACCGCGTCCCAGACCTGCACCTGACGCGCATGGTCGGGGTTCACGGTGAAGGCCATCAGCTGTTCGAGCGTCATGCCATCCTCGGCATAGACGTCGAGCAGGGCAGGGGCCACGGAGGCGAGTTTCAGGCGCTGCTTGACGATCTGCGGCGTGACGAAGAAGGCAGCCGCGATCGCCTCCTCACCCTGACCCTTCTCGCGCAAGGTCTGGAACGCCCGGAACTGGTCGAGCGGGTGCAGGGCGACGCGCTGCATGTTCTCCGCCAGCGAGTCATCTTCGGCGAGAATTTCCGACGCGGCATCCCGCACGATGCAGGGGATCGGCGCCGATTTCGCCAGGCGCTTTTGCTTCACCAAGAGCGACAGCGCCTGGAAGCGGCGGCCGCCGGCCGGAATCTCGAACGTGCCGGTCTCGACACCTTCCGCATCAAGCACCGGTCGGACGTTCAGGCTCTGTAGGAGCCCGCGCCGGGCGATGTCCTCGGCCAGTTCTTCGACCGAAACTCCGGCCTTGATGCGCCGCACGTTGGACTGGCTCAGCACGAGCTTGTCGAAGGGGATGTCCCGCGAAGGTGACAGGGTGACTTTCTGGGCTGCTTTGGCCATCAGTTTTTCTCCACGACGGGCGTCGGAAGCCACTCTCCCGATCTCACTTCCCGTCACCCTCAAACCCCCAGCCTTTCCCTCTTTTTGGCTGCTGACCCAGCGACGCGTGACTTTACAGCTGTTAAGTCGGGTCAGGCTTGGTGATCGCTCCAAGCAACTTAACAGCTGTTATGCCGCATTTCGCCGGGACATCAGTGCCATGACCATCGGGCCGCAGGAGAACTCGCCCGCCGCGGCCTTCGATGTCAGGGCGCGGAGGTAGCCACCGGGCGATCGGATGTCGGCAAAGCGTTCCAACATGACTACAACTACGATGGATGCCTGCTCAGGGCCCATGAACCGTTGTGCTTCTTCCCAAGCGGACGCACTGATCCCCATGGCCGGCCTCACATGGCAAGCCGCGTCGAAAAGCTGATGCCAGTGGCGGATATCGCCCTGGTAGAAGGTTTTGAGCGACGGGCAGCCCGCGATCACCAGATGGAGCGGGAGCTTCGGCACGCGTCTTGTGTCGGCTTCTTCCACGTCAGCAACAAGCGTATCCGTTTCAATATCTGGCGTGCCGCCCGCCGCCCCGCCTTTTTCTGAGGCAGGTTCAAGAACTATAGATTCTTCATTTGAATTATGATGGTGGCGCTCAAGCTTGGCACCATTGATGTTCATTTCTTCTGTTTCAGGCCCATCAATGACGTTGCGTGCATGATCAAGAAGGGCTTCGAGGTCGGCCCGATATGCGGAGAGCTCTTCAAGCGTGAGCTTGCGGCGCAGGGCGCGCGCTGTGAGGACAGCCTTGTCGCGAAACTGATCCCAGAGGCCAAGGCCCGGCTGGATCTCATCTCCAAATTCCGCCAGGGCAGCGAGATCGCGCCGCATCAGGCTCACGACCTCCCGCAGTCGCCGCACACGGTCCTCGGCCTCACGCACGGCCTCTGCGGCCCGTGCAATCTCCTCGGTCCGACAGTAGAGCGGCGACAGGTCGAACCCAAAAGCCACGCGCTCTTCGCCGTGCTTGCGGACATATCGCTTCCCGTTGGGGCTATCGCGCCGCATGAGCAAGCCTGCCTCGACAAGGCGCGCCAAGTGTCGGCGCATGGTGGAGCAGGGCATACCATTCAGCCGCTCGCAGATCGCCTTGTTGGACGGGAAGACGACCATTTCAGCGTTTCCGCCAAGCGCATCGTCCGGGAAGAAGCTGATGAGACCCTGCATGACCGTCAGATCACGTTCTGTGACCCCAAAGGCCGCTTGCGCCTTGGACAGTTCGCGCAGGAGTTCCCACTTGTTGATGGGCTTACCCGGAACAGACGCCTCAGGTCGCTCGACCGCGCGCAGATGGGCGTGCGAGATCGGCCGCATAAACGGCGAAATCGGTGTGTACTCCATGATGTCATTCACGAAGGCAAAATTTCCCTGGCCCGCGAATCGCTTTGCGCTTGCGGGAAAGGGGCCAGATCGCTACATTCAGAGGTGCGAAAACTGAGTTTTGTAGCGGGCTGGTCCCGCGCGAAACCTAAGAAAGGTCTCGTGAAGCTTGCTTCTCGGGGCCTTTTTCTTTTCTGCCTGTCTCGTGCCTCCTTTTTGGTTGTTGCTCTTCCTCAGTCTTCCTTGCGCTTCCAGCGCTCGTGAAGCTCGGCGATCAGCTGCGGGGCCTTGCCCTCAAGCCAGCTGACAAAATCTCTGTCCTCGGCCTTCAGCTCGAGCTTGAACTGTCGACCGCGGCGCCCAGTCGCGATGGTTGCTGCACCAACGCCCGGAATGGCCACACTGGGTGCCCCTCCGGGGCTTGATGGGCGGGTCGGCCGCTCTGCCTGCACCACTGCGGCGAGGACGGCCAGGAACGCGGCGTCCGACTTTTCGTCAGGGCCACCTGAGTGAGAAGACTTGGCCTCTGCCGCCACTGCAGCGAGGTCCTCGCGGTCCACAGATGCATCGCCCAATGACTTCTTAAGCTCCTCCCAACGAGGCCGGCCGATACCTGGCGCAGCACCGATCGCTAGGACGAGGCTCTCGCCAACCGCGCGGACGACGCTTAACAGCTGCGACACACCAGCTTCGGTGAGGCCCAGAACCTCCGCCACACCCTTGTTGGTGCGTTCCGCCTCTGCCAGATGATCGCCATTGAGCAAGGCCGCAGCGACCAACGCGCGTTCGATGAAGCTAAGGTCACGTCGTTCTTGGTTCTCGAGCAGCTGATCCCGAAGCGCTTGATCCCCGTCCATTTCAGTTACGATCGCACGGACCTTGATCCCGAGTTCCCGGCAGGCTTCGAGTCGACGCCGTCCGTAGATCAGGCTGTAGCGATCCCCTTCGAGAGGTCGTACGAGGATCGGCACCCGTTGGCCGCTTCTGGAGATCGATGCCTTCAGCCCAGCAATCTCGATTTGGAGACGGTCATCCAGCCTGCCCGCGGTCTCGACATGGTCAGGCTCGATCTCGAACACGCCACCCCGCAGCCTGCGCCCCTCAAGAGCGTCGGGGGCATTACGCAAGGTCTGCAAGGGCAGTCCCAGTTTAGGCTTTCTTGCCATTGCGTCCCCACGTGCTCTGGATGATCGCGGCGATCTCATCGTTGACAGCATTCATGGACTCGATGGCGCGGTCGAAGGTCTGGCGCGTGAAGTCCTTCTTGTCCGCCTCATACAAGGTCTGCTTGGTCAGCCCGGCATCCGATATCGCCGTCGACTCGACCATGTGGTTGGTCAGCACCGAACGCCCGAAGAGCCCGCGGATGAAGGCGATCACCTCGGTTTGCGGGGCGTCGCCCACCTTGTAGCGGGTCGGCAGGAACCGGAGCCAATCGAACCGCAGGTTGGCGCCTGCATCGCGGATCACGCCCAGCAGGTCGGCCGTCATCCGCAGGAACTGCGACATGGACATGAGGTCAAGCATCTGCGGGTGGACGGTCACCAGGACGCCTGAGGACGCGGAAAGGGCAGACATGGTCAGGAAGCCCAGTTGCGGAGGGCAGTCGATCACGACGACATCGTAGTCACTTTCGACGCTGTCGAGGGCGTCTCGGACTCTCGCGAAGAAAGCGCGGGCGCCGCCACGCTGGATCGCGGCCGGGGTCTCGTGCTCGAACTCCATGAGCTCGAGATTGCCAGGAATGAGGTCCAGGCCACGGATGTAGGTCTTTCTGATGACCTCGGAAACCGGGACAGGGTCGTCATAACGGACCGCGTCGTACAGCGTCCCGCCTTCCATGAGGTCCAGTTCAGGCTGGATCCCATGCAAGGCGGACAACGACGCCTGCGGATCCAGATCAATGGCCAGGACCCGATAACCCTTGAACGCAAGTCTCTGTGCAAGGTGTGCTGATGTGGTCGTCTTGCCGGACCCACCCTTGAAGTTCACAACGGAAATGACCTGCAGCTCGTCCCCTTTGCGCCGACCAGGCACGTAGGTTCCCGGCTTCTTGGCATTGGCCTCGAGGCTGTGCCTGATCTCCCAGACATCATCGAGGGTATAACGACGGTGGCTGCCGGCCGTCGTCTCGACGTCCGTGATCTTGCCTTCCCGATGAAGTTTGCGAAGGTAGGTGTGATCGACACCGAGCAGCTCGGCCGCCTCACCGCTCGTCAAGCTGCGCATCACCTTTTTCGCGTCGGGTGGAAAGTGCGCTGCGCGTTGTGCATGCAGGTTCGAAGCCAAGAGTTCGGCGTAGTGGCCAATGGCGACGTCCAGGTCTTTGTCTATCTCGGTCATGCCCTACTCGATCCGTGGGCGCGATTTTTATGTGACCGCGCGGTATTTTTCGAGACTATTGCCTGACCGACCAGATTCGCGCAAGCCTTTTCCACATCTAGTGTCTGAGCGTACAGCAAGCACAAGCACAGTGGGACTTGCTGGCCAAGCTTTCTCTGGCGTTCATGGGGATGTAGTTTTCTCGGCGTTAGTGGTCGCAGGAGGTCAGGATGAAAGTCGTGAGATGGGGCAACTCCCTGGCGGTGCGCCTGCCTGTAAAGCTGGTCAGAGATCTCGGCCTGGTGGAAGGTGATCGGATCGACTTGATCCGTGACCATGATGTTCTGCGGGTTCATCGCTTGCCGCGCACCCACGAGGTGCTGGACAGTTTGCGGGAGTTCCGCGGCCGACTTCCCGCCAACCAGCGCCTTGACCGCGATGATGCTCGAAGCCGGTAAGGGCCACTGTCTGCAAGGGGAGGGTTGGTTGTCCTTGGCTGAGTGAGACGTGGTGCAGCGTTGTGACGGGTCTTCGACGCACGTTGAGAACCCTAAAGATTGCGCAACTGCTCCACGGCGGTGGCCAAAGGCATTGCTCTCAGCCCGTCACCTGCCGGCACCTCCCGTTCACCGGCATAGACCAAGATCTTCCGGTCGGCCTTGATGTCATCGACCGACAGGTGGAAACCACGCGACACCTTGGGTGTTGTGGTGCGCTTGATCTCAATAGCCCAGATCGCATTCCCGGGAAGCCGCAGAACAAGGTCAAGCTCGGCCCCCGCCGCCGTCCGGTAGAAGAAGGGCTCGGTCCCTACTGGCGCGGCGGCGATCAGGGTTTCGATGGAGAACCCTTCCCAGCTTCCACCGACCACCGGGTGCCCCAGCACGCTTTCCAGCGAACCGAGGCCAAGCAAGGCATGGACGAGGCCGCTATCCCTGACAAAGACCTTTGGCGACTTGACGACGCGCTTGCCCGCATTCTCATGCCAAGGCTGCAGGCGCCGGACCAACATAAGATCGACGAGCAGATCAAGGTATCGTCCCACCGTCTGGCCTGAGACGCCCAGGCCCTCAGCAAGCGCGCTCGCATTCAGCAGTCCACCCTGCGCATGCGCCAGCATCGTCCAGAAGCGGCGCAGCGTAGCAGCCGGGATGCGCGGCCCAAGGGCAGGGATATCGCGTTCCAGGTAGGTGCGCAGGAAGTCCTCGCGCCAGGCCAGGCTGTTCTGGTCACTATCTGCTTGGAAGCTGTCAGGGAAACCGCCTCTCAGCCACAGGTCGTTCAGTCTGTCCTCGCCAACTTCGTCCAGCAGCAGTGGCGGCATTTCGATATAGCGAACACGCCCGGCAAGGGACTCGGCCGATTGGTGCAGAAGCACATTCGATGCAGACCCAAGCAGAAGGAACTGCCCTGTGCGGGCCCCCTTGCGGCGTCGCATGTCGATCTGTCCGCGGAGGGTCTTGAACAGGTCCGGCATCTGCTGGACCTCATCAAGGATGACGAGTTTGCCGACCTGTTCGTCCAGATACAGATCGGGCTCTGTCAGTACCCGTCGATCTGCGTCGCGTTCCAGATCAAGGTACACGGATGGGCGTTGTTCAGCTATCTCGAGCGCAAGGGTGGTCTTGCCAACCTGCCGAGGCCCCAAGAGGACAACAGCAGCTTGAGCGTCGAGGGCGGATTGAACGGTCTGAGTAGCATGGCGATGATACATACCTTGCAATTACTCCATGCCATGGAAGATTTGCAAGGTTATTGTGCTCAACCCAGCAAGCCAAGCCTCTCCGCCCGCTCCAGCAGCATCTTCACGGATGACGGCTGCCAGCTTGTCCGCCCGCGTGGCGTGCGCTCGCGCATTGCCTCCAGCCGGGTGCAGATCGCCTGAAGCGTGATCTCGGGGTCCGCGCCCTTGATGGCAGCGACGATGGCGGGCAGGCGGTCGTCGGTTTCGCGGCGGCCGGCGCGGTCCAGTACCGTGGGCGGCAGGAAGCCGTCCCGGACATAGGCGTTGACCGCGCGCAAAAGCCGGCTTTGCGTCCATTGACGCTCGCGGGGCAGGGGGCCGTTGACGATGCGCACCACATCTTCCCAGGCCAAGTCGGGCCGCAGGCGGCGGACATGGGGCACCCAGTCCTGCGCGTTCTCGTTCAAGCGCTCCATGTAGCCATCCTGCCGCGCCAGCCGCACCTTTCGAAGAGCGGCAGGGTCTTTGGCCCGTAGCCCAGGGTTCCCGCCAACGCGGCCCTTGGTGCGGGCGCTGGCCAGCCCCGCCTTCGTACGCTCGCGGATCAAGGCGCGTTCGAATTCGGCAGCAGCACCCAGCACCTGCAGGGTGAACTTGCCCTGCGGGGATGCGGTGTCGATCGGGTCCTCGATCGAGCGGAAGAACGCGCCCTTGGCTTCAAGCCGCTCGATCACCTCCAGCAGATGCGACAGCGACCGCGCCAGCCGGTCGATCCGCACGACCACCAGCGTGTCGCCCTTGACCACGCGCTCCAGCACCCGCGCCAGCACCGGCCGCGCACGATTGCCGCCCGAGGCCTGCTCCTCGTGGATCTCGACGCAGCCTACGGATTTCAGGGCCTGCGACTGGGGCAGGGGGGTCTGATCCTCGGTTGAGACGCGCGCATAGCCGATCAGAGGCATCAAAACAGGCCGTTTGCAGTTTCACATACCGTCAATAAACGACCGTTTGTAAACGTAAGCAAGGGCGCTCTCGGTAGCCGAGGTCAGCGAAATGCCCTTCGTTTCCTCAGGCTGTGCGCGATCAGAGAGATCGCGCAGGCAGTCGCGCGCGCGTGCTATACAAGGAGTGCAGACGCACCCCAAGAAAACCCTTGGGTAAAGAGCAAAACGTACGTATTTTGCACATATGAAGTCTCACGCATCTGCTCCATATAGTATTTTTGACGACCCTCTGACCGGGGTGGAAGAGGCCGTGGAGAGATCCGAAGACGATCTGTGGTTCCTACCCGGTCCGATCGAAGACGAGCCCGACGATCTGCCGCCAGGCCCCAGGGCCGAACCCCGCGAGACTGCGATCCTCGACGACTGGCGCAAAGCCGAGGCGGGCAATGCCGCGCGGCTCGCCCGTGTCGCAGGGCGGCTCGGTGGGCTGGACGAGCGGTTGCGGAGGGGGCCTGAGGGCTGGCGCCACAGGCTCGCCCTGATCGAAGCGGGCGACCTAAGCTGGTTCGCAGGCGACCGCATCGGGCCGGATCGACTGGCGCTCTGGATCGCCCT
>CAZLIC010000113.1:0-10449 GCA_964559535.1 uncultured Rhodobacterales bacterium | reverse complement strand
GCCAGTCCGACGGCATCACCGCTCCAGCGCAGCGCGCGCAGCGCCGGAAGGAACATCGCCACCGCCGCCAGAAGGACCAGCGCAACCAGCGGATCGCCCAGCGCAGGCACCGGCAGCAGGGCCCGCGTGGCCGTGCCTGCCACCATGAAGGCGACGAAGGGCAGGATCGCGGCCGACACGAAGTCGCCGCGCAGCGGAGTCTGCGCGCGGGGACCCGCATCGTGCCAGAACCAGGGCACCGCCTGCCCCAGCGCCACGATCCCCAGCGCCAGCAGCGTGAAGAACAGCCACCCGGCATAGCTGTGGAACCCGTTCACGGCGAGGTCGGGCGAGACATGGGCGCCGATCAGCACCAGCGTCCCGATGCGCACGACGTTCAGCGTCCAGCTGGCCAGGATACCCAGCGGCAGCACCACCAGCAGGAACCGGCCCAGACGCAACTCTTGCCGGAAGATGAAGGCATACAGCGCGCAGAACCCGCAGACCAGCGCCACCCCTTCCACGCCCGAGCAGGCCCGGGCGATCTGCACCGCAAAGAAGCCGACGCCCATCACATAGGTCTGGGGGTCTGCAAAGGCCCGGTCGCTGAACAGCTTCAGGAAGGCGTGCACCGCCTCGAAGGTGGCCGTGGTCAGGACCTGCCAGTCCCAGACAGGGCGGAACATCTCGGCCGCATCGGGCAATAGCGCGGCCAGCACCAGCACCGGCACCGGTGCCCAGCCGTCCGAGGAGAGGAGCCGCCGCCAGGCACCGGGCGGCGCGATCCAGAACAGCCCCCCCAGCGCCGCCATGGTCCCCCCGGCCAGCCAGACGGGCAAAATCCATCCGAACATGGGCGACAGGTCCTGCCACAGGCCGATGGCCAGCGGCGCGAACATCAACCCCAACCCCGCCAGGTGCACGAAGGCCCAGCGCACCGCCCCGGCACCTTCGGCCAGAAACCGCCCGATGGCACCGGGATGCGCCCAGGCAAATACGCCTGCCGCGGCCAGCACGACAAGCGCCCGCACCACAAGCCCGCGCAGCACGTCGCAGGCACCCTCTGCGGTCGTGGTCCCGCAATCAATGTCGGCAAAGAACTGATAAACGCCGGCCAGCGCCACAAGTTCGGCACCGTACAACAGGCCAAGCATCAGCACGCGCCGCGCGCCCGTTTGCGGGCGGGCTGCCGGAAGGGTGGAATCGGTCATGTGCGCGCCCCGTCCTCTTTCCGGGTCGGGCCTGCCTCGGAAAGGTGGCACAATGTCGTTCTAACCGTGGCGTGGAATTGGCGCCGCCGTTGCCGGGCGGCCAAGGAAAAGCATCTGCAGCGCCAGCGCAACGCCGGCCGTCAACAGCCACGCGAAAACGACATCCGACAGGAAATGCCGACCGGTGGCCAGGCGCAGCAGCCCGCCCAGAACAGCCACGGCCAAGGCCATCCACATCCCCGCGCGGAAGGTCCCCGGCGACATCCGCGCGCGCAGGGCGAACAGGCCCACGGCAGCGGAAATGGCAAGCGCGGCGGCGGCCGACGCCTCGCCGGACACGAAGGAACAGTTGCGCAGGCATTCATCCGTCGGCAGCAGCGCAGGGGTGAACTGCGCCGAGCCGCCGAATTCGACCACTGAGGCCGGGCGCGCCCGGCCCCAATGCGTCTTCAGGCCCGCATTCACCAGCAACCCGGGCGCCAGGAGGTACAAAGACAGGATGAACGCCCATGCACGTTGCGGCAGCCACAGCGCCACCCGGCCCGTCGCCCCTGCCACCACAAAGCCGACGGCGGCCACCGCCAGAAGCGCCTCTGACAGTTCCCATATCCGCAGGCGCAGCCATTCAAGTGCGGCGATGTCGGCCAGCGGAAATCGTCCGCGCGCGGCGAACAGACCCGAAACCCCCAGGTCGATGCCGGGCATCAGGGTGAACAGCAGCGCCGCAAGCAACATGGCCACCACCCATGCGCGCAGCAGTGCCCTAGTGTCCGGCATCAAGGCACCCCGCCGTCGTCCGCCACGCCATCAGCCCGGTCCCGGCATAGGCCCCCCCGCGCAGGTCCAGCGGCAAGGCCTCGCCCGTCGCACAGGGCCCCGGATCGGCTGTCACCAAGAGGACATCGCCCGTCAGGCCGCGCGGCATCATGTGGACCTGCTCGTAGTAATGCGTCGGACGCCCGCCATGCGGCCGCGCCAGAATGACCAGCCCGCTGTCGCGCCCGGTGTAGAACAGGTCGGCCAGCACGTCGCGACGGTCGGCCACCACCGGCAGACCGCCCGCCGCCTGTGCCAGCCCGATCACCTGGCGGGAAAGGTGCGCCCGCCCCAGATACCTGGCCAGCAGCGGCTCTTCGCCCAGCCGCAGGTCGGGCACCATGACCAGAAGCGCCAGCGCCAGCGACACCGCGCCGTTCACACCCAGCGACAGCCACATCCACGCCGTCCGCCCCTCCAGCCAGACCATGGCAACCAGGGTGCCGGGCAGCCAGCCGGCCACCGCCCAGTTTGCATTGGCCCCGCCCAAGAGCGCCTGCACCGCCACCACCGCCAAAGGCACGGCCGCCATGGCCGCCAGGGCTGCGGCATCGCCGCCGCCCGGGCACAGCAGACACAGCGCAAATACCACGGCCACAACCGGCCCCACCACCGCCAGTTGCGACAGCAGGAACTCAGCCAGCGACGCCAGGGAAACCGACGCCCCCTGCCGCAACCAGCCCACATTGTCGGCGGTATGCGACAGCGTGGTCAGGTCGTTTGACAGGTTCCAGATCACATTCGGCGCCACCACGGCCGCCAACGCGGCCCCGAAGGCCACCCAGTGCCCTGGGGGCGCGCGCCAGCCCGGGCTGATGGCCGCCGCAGCCAGCATCCCGGCCGGCAGGAACAAGCCCGCGTATTTGGCCATCACCGCCAAACCACACGCCACCCCGGCTGCCAGCGCGGCCCGCGCGCCGCCGCCGCGCAGCCCCGCCACCCAGAACCACAGCGCGGCGGCCAGCAACGGCAGCATCACCGTGTCGGTCGAGAACAGCAACGATCCCAGCGCCGCCATCGGCAGCGTCACGTAACCGACAGAGACCGCCAGCGCCGCCCGCGCCCCGAACAGCCGCACGGCAACCGATCCCAGCACCAGCGCCGTCACCCCATGCAGCACCGCCCCGGGCGCCCGCACCCAGAAGGCGGCGTCGCTGTGTGCAAGGTCTGTCACCGCACGGATGACCCAGGCGATCAGCGGCGGCTTCGAGTAGTATCCCCAGTCAAGCGCCTGGCCCCACAGCCAGTACTGCGCTTCATCCACGAAAAGATCGGTCCGGCTGAACGGCAACAGCGCCAGACGCAACGCGGTGACCGCAGCCACCGCGGCCACCGCGGCAGGAAACCAACGGTCAGGTTGCGGCACGCTTGCGCTCGGCATGGATCAGCCACAGGTTCCGGCTATAGATCACCACCCCCGGCAGCTGGCCCACGATGATGACAGGTTCCACCTTGTGGATACCGTAAGCCAGCACGATGGCCCCGCCAATCAGCGAAAAGTACCAGAATGCCACCGGAACAACGGAACGCTTCGCGCGTTCCGACGCAATCCATTGCACCAGAAACCGCGCGGTGAACATCAGCTGGCCCAAGAGGCCCGCCACCAGCCAGGCCGCATCCTCTGCGGTTTCGACACCCAGCATCGACACGATCGAATGCATCACTGCTCCTCGCTATCGCGGCGCTTCGGTCGGAACCGCCTTCTTCCGCCGCCGGATCAGCCACATCACGCCCAGAAGATCAACCGCGCCAACCAGACCTCGCTGCAAGTTGTTATAGTTCGACCGGCCCGCCACCCGCGACCGGTGGCTGACATCCAGCAGTGTCACCGGCAGGCCCTGCCTGCGGAACAGCGCGGGCAGGTAGCGGTGCATGTGGTCGAAGTAGGGCAGCGCCAGAAACTCGTCGCGGCCAAAGCATTTCAGCCCGCAGCCGGTATCGCGCGTGCCATCGGCCAGGGCCCAGCCCCGGATCGCGTTCGCCGCCCGGGACGCCAGCCGCTTGGACAGCGTGTCCTGCCGCCGCGCCCGCTGCCCGGCCACCAGCCCCTGCCCCGCCTGCAGCCGCGCAGCATAAAGCCGCGGCAGTTCCTCGGGCGGATTCTGGCCGTCGCCATCCAGCGTCAGAATGACCGGAGCCCGCGCCGCCGCGACACCCGAATGCACCGCAGCGCTTTGCCCGCCGCTGCGGTCGTGCCGCAAAAGGCGCAGGTTTGCCACGACCCCTGCGCGCGCCCTGACCACATCGCCCGACCCGTCGGTCGACCCGTCATCGACCACCACAATCTCGCAGGGCGCATGCGCCGCCATCGCTGCAGCTATGGCGTCTACCAGCGCACCAATGTTCTCGGCCTCGTTCCGTATCGGAATCACCACCGAGACCCGCAGGGGCTCCTCGATCGGTGTCGTCATCGTGCCGCAACCTTTCGTTCCCGCCACAGGGCGAACAGCCCCGAGGCCACCACAAGCCCCGCACCGACCCCGGTCAGTGCATCGGGCAACGTTCCGAACATCAGCCAGCCCAAAAGCAGCGCCCAGATCAGTGCGGTGTAGCGGAAAGGCGCGACCAGCGCCACATCCCCCTGCCGCATCGCCTGCACGACGGCAAGATACCCCACCACCAGAAAGGCCGCCGCACCGCCGAGCCGCAACCAGTCCACCGGCGCCACGGGGTGCCAGCTGCCCGCCGCGGCCAACCCGCCCACCCCCGTCAGCGCCACCGACGCGGCGGCAACCACGGCAATCGTCAGTGTCGGCAGCGCCGCCGTCATCCGACGGGTTGACAGATCGCGCACCACCACCAGCGCCACAGAAAGCACGCCCAGCAGCGACCAGACGGAAAATCCCTCGCCCCCCGGCCGGACGATCAGCAGAACCCCCGCAAAGCCCGCGCCGATGGCCGCCGCACGCCGCCACCCGACCCGTTCGTTCAGGAACAGCGCCGCTGCCAGCGTGACGGCCAGGGGCAACGACTGCAGGATCGCCGAAAGATTGGCCAGCGGCATGTGCGTCAGCGCCGCCAGGAACGCGAGTGTCCCGCCGATCTCGGCCCCACTGCGCAGCGCCAGCATCCAGGCATCGCGCCGCGCCAGCCGCACAACCGGCTGCCGGAAGGCGACGACCAGCGCCAGCAGTACGGACACCGTAATCAGTCCGCGCAGGGCAATCGCCTGATACAGCGGAACCGACTGCAACACCGCCTTCATCATCGCATCGTTCGCGGTGAAGGCCGCCATGGCAAGGCACATGGCAACAACGCCGCGCAGGTTGTCACCCGCCGAGACCGGGGCCGCCGCCGCGGGTGCCGTCATTGGAAGATGTTCCGCTGCGGTTTGGACTGCACCTGACGCCAGTCGTTCTCGCCCTGCTTGTAGTCCAGCGTCCAGTGGAATCGCACCGACTTGCCCACGTCGGCCACCGGCAGGATGCGGAACCCCTGAAACAGGTCTGCCGCGTCGGCACGGCGGTGCAGGCCCGTCATGATGCCGGGACCGGTGACCTGCCAGACGTTCTGCGACACCTCGCCCTCGATGTTGGCAATGGCCTGCCCCAGCGCCGCGCCGAACAGCGCATCGCCCGCCGCCGCCACATACAGCACATCGTTGGCGATCTTGCCGCGCCGGTCCATCAGAAGGCCCCGCCCGCTCTCGGCGCACAAGGCGGCAAAGCCGCCCTGGTTGGCGGTATCGGCATCCACATAGGCGCCGCCCTCGGCGTAAAGCAGCGCATAGCGAAAGAAATCGGCCTGCATCGCCGGCACGCCGCATTTCAGGAAGGCCCGCCGCACCCGGCCGCGAAAGGTGCGCTTCAGATAGTCCAGCGCCATGTCGCGGTCGAACATGCGCCAGGAAACCTGCGGGTCCTCGGCCCAGCTGCGCATCAGCGCGGCCACATCGGCGGGCGGATTGCCGCTGTCCCAGTACTGGATCAGCGGCAGCTTCGGGGCGGGCGTGTCCACGGGCGTCATCGGTTCAGCGGCCCGACGAACTGCAGCGGGTCCAGCTTGCGCCAGATCCGCGGCAGGCCGTGGATATCCTCGCGGTCGCGCCACATGGGGGCGAATTCGCAGACGAACCCCGCCGCCTGCAGCAACAGGTCGATCGGCATGTGGTTGGGGCTGTGAAACTGGATGTGATCGCGCACATACAGCGCGCCCGAGGCGTGCAGCACCCGCGCCAGCATGGGAAACAGCGCCGCCACCAGCCCCCCCGGCAACTCTTTCAGCACCTGCACACAGGTGACCCGGTCCACCACGCCATCAGGGATCAGGTCGAACCGCCAGGTCGGCAGGTGGATCACGTCATGCTCGGCCATGGCCGCCTGCACCGCCGCCGCATCGGGGTCCGCGGCCGCGTGGTCCAGATACTCCCACACCCGCAGGCCCATCGCGCGGTAGTAGGTCAATTGCGTCAGATAGGTGGACGCCACGGCATCCACGGCAATCAGGGTGCGGATGCGCTCGGCCGGGTCGGGCGCGTGGAACCCCAGCGCCGCCAGCCGCCCGTGGCCCGGCCCGAAGTCCAGCTGGACGCGCACCCGGTCCCGCTCGGGCCCCGGCACCAGGTTCAGCATCACATGGTCCTGCGCATTGTAGCGGCCCATCTTCTCGACAAGGCGGTGCCGCGACAGGCCCAGCACCCTGAACACCTGCGCATCCACGGCGGCCGAAGCCGCCACCAGCGGGTCCATCCGCGCGGCGGGGAACGGGTCGGGAAGGTGGGCGTTGCCGTGCCAGGAAAAGAACTTGGCCAGATGCGCCGGGCCTTCCCAGGCATCGAACCCCATCTCCTTGCGCTCGCCCCGCGCGCCCAGGCGTTCGGCAAACAGCCAGCGGTGAAAATGGTCGGGCACCCCGTACGCCGCGGCATCGGCATCGCGTGCGAAACGGAAAATGTCGTTCGACGTCTCAACGTCACTCACAAGGCTTCACCCCGCTTGCGGCGGCAGGATACCCCCCGCGGCCCGGTCCGGAACTGCGGCGCGCCAGGCCCTGCCGGCGCAACCGCCACCGCGCCCCCTGCCCCGGCCAATGGCCGGGAACAGGGGGCGCGGCCCTGCCATCACAGGTCGCGGCTCTCGATGGTATCGACCAGCCCCGACTCGTCGGCGTCGAAGTCGATCACGTCGTCCATCGGTGCGGCCAGGGCCGTGGCCTGCTCGGCCTCGGCCCGCCGCAGGGCCACGACCTTCAGGTCGCGGTCCGTCGCGATTTTCTTGACGCGCGAGGTTGCCCCGCCCGTTCCGGCCGGGATCAGTCGGCCGACGATCACGTTCTCTTTCAGGCCGACAAGCTTGTCCCGCTTGCCCTGCACCGAAGCTTCGGTCAGCACGCGCGTGGTCTCCTGGAACGACGCCGCCGAGATGAAGCTGCGGGTCTGCAGCGACGCCTTGGTGATGCCCAGCAGGATCGGCTCGGCCACCGCGGGGCGCAGCCCCTTGGCCTCGGCCTTGGCGTTCTCCTCGTCCAGCTCGGTCTTGTCGACGTTCTCGCCCTTCAGAAGGGTGGTCTCGCCGCTGTCGAGGATCTCGAACTTCTGCAGCATCTGCCGCACGATCACCTCGATGTGCTTGTCGTTGATCTTCACGCCCTGCAGGCGATAGACGTCCTGCACCTCGTCGATCATGTAGCCCGCCAGCGCCTCGACCCCCAGGATGCGCAGAATGTCATGCGGCGCGGGGTTGCCGTCCATGATGTAGTCGCCCTTCTGGACAAAATCGCCTTCCGCAACCGGAATGTGCTTGCCCTTGGGGATCATGTATTCGACGGCCTGCAGCGTGTCGTCCACCGGTTCCACGGTGATGCGGCGCTTGTTCTTGTAGTCCTTGCCGAACCGCACATAGCCGTCGGTTTCGGCAATGATCGCATGGTCCTTCGGACGCCGCGCCTCGAACAGTTCCGCCACGCGGGGAAGACCCCCGGTGATGTCCTTGGTCTTGGCACCTTCGCGCGGGATGCGCGCAATCACGTCGCCCGGGCGGATCGCCTGGCCGTCTTCCAGCGACAGGATGGCATCGACCGACATCTGATAGCTGTACGGGGCGCCGGTGTCGGACCGCACCGGGTCGCCCGTCACCGGGTCCATGATGATGACCTCGGGCTTCAGTTCGTTGCCCTTGGGCGCCGAACGCCAGTCGGTGACGATCTTCTGCGTCATGCCGGTGGCATCGTCGGTCTCTTCCCGCACCGACAGGCCCGAAACAAGATCCACGAACCGCGCCACACCGCCCTTTTCGGCGATGATCGGCAGGGTGTAGGGGTCCCATTCGAACAGCTTGGTGCCACGTTTCACCATCTGGCCTTCCTTGGCATGCACCTTGGCGCCGTAGGTCAGCTTGTGGCTGGCACGTTCCGCCCCGGCCTCGTCCACGATGGCGATCTGCATGTTGCGCACCATGACGATCTGTTCGCCCGCAGCATTGGCCAGCAGGTTGCCGTTCTTGAAGACGATCTTGCCCTCTTGGCTGGCTTCCAGGAACGACTGCTGCCCGCCCTGCGCGATGCCGCCGATGTGGAAGGTGCGCATCGTCAGCTGCGTGCCGGGTTCGCCGATCGACTGCGCGGCGATGATGCCCACGGCCTCGCCGATGTTCACCAGCGTGCCGCGCGCCAGGTCGCGGCCATAGCACATGGCGCAGACGCCCTCCTCGGCCTCGCAGGTCAGCGGGCTGCGGATGCGGGTCGACTGCACGCCGGCCTGGGCAATCAGGTCGGCACGGCGTTCGTCGATCAGTTCGCCCTGCGCCACGATCACCTCGTCGGTGCCCGGAACCAGCACGTCATCGGCCGCCACCCGGCCCAGCACACGCTCGGACAGGGGCGACACGACCTCGCCGTCATTCACCGCGGCGGCCGCGGTGATGGCGCGCTCGGTGCCGCAATCGTGCATGCGGATGATGCAGTCCTGCGCCACGTCCACCAGACGGCGGGTCAGATAGCCCGAGTTCGCCGTCTTCAGCGCCGTGTCGGCCAGACCTTTCCGGGCGCCGTGGGTGGAGTTGAAGTACTCCAGCACGGTCAGGCCTTCCTTGAAGTTACTGATGATCGGCGTCTCGATGATCTCGCCCGAAGGCTTGGCCATCAGGCCGCGCATCCCGCCCAGCTGCTTCATCTGCGCAGGCGAGCCCCGGGCACCCGAATGGCTCATCATGTAGATCGAGTTCGGCTCCAGCTGGTAGGTGTTCGTCGGATCGAAGCGGTCCTTCGAAATCTCGGCCATCATCTCGCCCGCCACCTTGTCCGAACACTTGGACCAGGCGTCGACCACCTTGTTGTACTTCTCGCCCTGGGTAATCAGGCCGTCCATGTACTGCTGCTCGAACTCCTTCACCTGCTCGCGGACCTCGTTCACGATGGTCCACTTGGTGTCCGGGATCAGCATGTCGTCCTTGCCGAACGAGATGCCCGCGCGGAACGCCTCGCGGAAGCCCAGTCCCATGATCTGGTCGCAGAAGATGACCGACTCTTTCTGCCCGCAGTAGCGGTAGACGGTGTCGATGACGGTCTGCACATCCTTTTTCCGCAGAAGGCGGTTCACCAGGTCGAACGGCGCCTTGGCGTTCAAGGGCAACAGGCTGCCCAGCCGCAGGCGACCCGGCGTGGTCTTGAACCGCCGCATCACCTCGTTGCCTTCCTCGTCGATCTGCTTCAGCCGCGCGATGACCGAGGCATGCAGGTGCACCTCGCCTGCGGCCAGCGCATGCTCGACCTCGTCGATGTCGGAGAAGGCCATGCCTTCGCCCTTCATCCCCTTCCGTTCCATCGTCACATAGTACAGCCCCAGCACCATGTCCTGCGACGGCACGATGATCGGCGCGCCGTTTGCAGGCGACAGCACGTTGTTCGTGCTCATCATCAGCACGCGCGCCTCAAGCTGGGCTTCCAGCGACAGCGGAACGTGAACCGCCATCTGGTCACCGTCAAAGTCGGCGTTGAAGGCACTGCAGACCAGCGGGTGCAGCTGGATTGCCTTGCCTTCGATCAGCATGGGTTCAAACGCCTGGATGCCCAGACGGTGCAGCGTCGGCGCGCGGTTCAGCAGCACCGGATGCTCGCGGATCACCTCGTCCAGGATGTCCCAGACCTCGGGGCGTTCCTTTTCGACCAGCTTCTTGGCCTGCTTGACGGTGGACGACAGCCCCTTCGCTTCCAGCCGCGAATAGATGAACGGCTTGAAGAGTTCGAGCGCCATCTTCTTCGGCAGCCCGCACTGGTGCAGCTTCAGTTCCGGGCCGGTCACGATGACCGAACGACCCGAGAAGTCGACGCGCTTGCCCAGAAGGTTCTGGCGGAAGCGGCCCTGCTTGCCTTTCAGCATGTCCGAAAGCGACTTCAGCGGGCGCTTGTTGGTGCCCGTGATGACGCGGCCGCGGCGGCCGTTGTCGAAGAGCGCGTCGACGGCTTCCTGCAGCATGCGCTTTTCGTTGCGCACGATGATGTCCGGCGC
>CAZLIC010000112.1:0-10577 GCA_964559535.1 uncultured Rhodobacterales bacterium | reverse complement strand
ATCGCCAAAGCCCGACAGCTGCCAGGGTGCCCATCGATGTTGCGATCAACGCCGAGGTAAGGCCGATTACAGTGCTTTGCAGAAAGGAAGACAACCAGTCTGGCGAGGAAAAGACCTCGCGGTAGTATTGCAGCGACACCCCGTCCCAGGGCAGCGACAGATAATTCTTCGAGGTCAGCGACACCGGAACCGCGATCAGCGCCGGCGCGACCAGGAAGATCAGCAGGCACCAGGCGGTGATCCGGTTCAGGCGCGCGGCTGGGGTCATGTCCGTCCTCCGCCCAGGGCCGAAGCCAGGTTCATGAACCGCGACATGACGTAAAGCAGCCCAAGGACGGAACCCAGCATCAAGACCGCAAGCATCGCGGCCGTGCCCCATTTCAGTGTCACCAGGATCTGCACCGAAATGTATTCGGCCACCATCAGCACCTTGCCGCCGCCCAAGATGGCGGGCGTGACGTAAAAGCCAAGCGACAGGATGAACACCAACAGCGCACCGGCGATCACCCCCTGTTTGGTCAAAGGCAGATAGACCCGCCAGAAGGTCTGCGCCGGGCTGGCACCCAGGTTGCGCGAGGCCTGCACCACGCGGGCGTCGATCCCCTGCATCGCGGCCAGGATCGGCAGGACGGCATAGGGGATCATGTAGTGGACCATCCCGATCAGCACGCCCAGTTCGTTGCGGACAAAGGGAATGGGCTGCGAGATCAGGCCAAGCTCGATCAGGCCGTTGTTCAGAAGCCCGTTGCGACCCAGAAGCATGATCCACGAGAAGGTACGGACAAGTACGGAAATCCAGAACGAGATCAGGATGCACAGCATCATTTTTTGGCGTGCGGACTCGGTCGTATTGGCCATGGCATAGGCAATCGAATAGCCAAGCACCACCGACAGAGCCGTAGTGATCAGGCAGACCCGAAGCGTGGTCCAGATCAGCTTTCGCAGGCTCTCCTTCTCGATCAGCGCCGCATAGTTCGACAGGCCCGGCGCGGGGTCGGTGAAGCTGAGCCAGATGATGTTGAACAGGGGCCCGGCAAACATGACCGCGACCAGACCCAGAAGGGGCGCAACAAACAGCCAGCCAGGGTTGAAGCGTGCGGTTCTGGTCATTGATCGATGCAGGGTCAAAGGGAAAGGGCCTGCGGCGGCGGATCGCGTGCCGCCGCAGGCATGGAACGCGTCAGCTGATCGCTTCGAGGAAGGCGTTCACGGCCGCGTCGGTGTTCTGGCCCCACCAGGTGGGATCGTTCAGCGCAATGACCGCCATGTTCGCTTCCGACGTGATGGCATAGGGGGCGTCCTCGGGCGCGATCTTGGCCACGGCTTCCGCGTTGGTCGGCGTCATGCCAAGGCAGCCGAACAGCCCCAGTTGCGCATCCACCGACTGCGACACGGCGATGAACTTCATCACGGCTTCGCGCCCGCCGGGGTTGCCCTTCGGCACGATGTAGGCACCCGGCATGGCCAAGGCCTGGTTCATCACCAGTTTGTAGCGGCCGTTCGTCTCTTGCTCGATGTTGCGGCCCCGGTTCTGCCAGACCATGCCCATCGACACTTCGCCGTTGACGATCATGTCATGCGCTTCCGACCCCGAACCCCAGAAAATCGTGCTGTCCTTGATCGACTTCACCTTGGCCAGCGCACGGTCAAGATCCAGCGGATAGAGCGCGTCCTTGCCCACGCCATCCGCCATCAACGCGGCTTCAAGCGACCCGTTGGCCCACTTGTAAAGCGACCGCTGGCCGGGGAACTTCGCCAGATCGAAGAAATCCGCCCAGCCTTGCGGAGGGTTATCCTCGTAGGCCTCGGTGTCGTACATGAAGGCATAGCCGTAGAGGATGATCGAGGTGCCGAACTCCAACGCATACTGCGGCAGGGTCTTGTCCTTGGAGACGACCGCATAGTCGATGGGTTCCAGGTGGCCGCTTGCGCCCAGGGCCACGGCGTCGAACAGGTCGGCGTCGCAGACATCGGCAGTCACGTTGCCGCTGTCGACCATCTCCTTGATCTTGCCCTGCAGCGGGCCCGACGTGTCGAACTTCAGCGGAATTCCGGTTTCCGCGGTGAAAGGCGTACCGATGGCCGAGCCATGGCATTCCTCGGACTGGCCGCCCCAGTTCCACATGACGATCTCGCCCGCCGCGGCTTCGGCGCGGCCGGCCAGCACCGACGGCAACGCGACGCCCGCCATGCCGCACAGGGCCAGAAAGCTGCGACGGTCCAACCGTCCGGCGCGGAAGGCATGGGCGGCTTCGGTGACCGTCTCACGCATGAACTGCTTGTCGTGCATCTGTTTTCCTCCGTGTTGTGGGAGATGCCTCCCGTTTCTCAGACGGGGCGGGTTTGTCCCCGCCCTCCGTGCTTCAGCCATCCAGCGGGACGGCTGCGTCGTCCTTCCAGCCAAGGCCCACTTCGCCCCCGGGGCGGATGGCTTCCCCCGCCCGCCAGGCATCGACGTCCACCTCCAGAACGCCGTGCTCTGCAGTCTCGATCTGATACTTCAGGACGGGCCCGAAATAGCTGCGCGACTGCACCCGGCCCTTGACCCGGCCCTGGTCCAGGGCAAGCAGGTCAATCCGCTCCGGCCGGATCGACCACAGACGGCCATCGCGGCGCAGGAAGTTGCTTTTCCCCAGGAACGAAGCGGCGAATTCCGACCGCGGTCGGGTGTAGAGCTCTTCCGGGGTGCCAACCTGCTCGATCTTTCCCGCCCGCATGATGACCACGCGGTCAGACATCGACAGCGCCTCTTCCTGGTCGTGGGTGACATAGATGAACGTTGTGCCCACCCGCCGGTGCAGATCCTTCAGCTGTGTCTGCACCTCGATGCGAAGCTTGCGGTCCAGGGCGCCAAGCGGTTCGTCCAGCAATAGCACCGGCGGCGAGAAGGCCAGCGCGCGGGCCAGCGCCACGCGCTGCTGCTGGCCACCCGACAATTGCACCGGCAGTCGGTGCTCCATCCCCTGCAACTGGACAAGGTCCAGCATCTCGGCCACGCGGGCCGCGATGTCGGCCTTGGGCCGACCGCGCACCGACAGGGAGTATCCGATATTGTCGGCCACCGTCATGTGCGGGAACAGGGCATAGCCCTGGAAGACCATTCCGAAGTTGCGCTTTTCGGCCGGGGTGCCGGTGATCGAGGTTCCATCCAGCGCGATGTCGCCCGCGGTCGCGTCCTGAAAGCCCGCGATCATCATCAGAAGCGTCGTCTTGCCCGAACCCGAAGGGCCAAGCAGCGTCAGGAATTCCCCCCGCGTGATGTCCAGATCGATGCCTGCCACCGCCTCGAACGCGCCATAGCGCTTGACCAGACCGCGGACCGTCAGCCCGCCCGAGGCTGGTGCGGCGGCCATCAGGCCGCTGCCCCGCGCAAGTGCAACTTGTTGCGCGCCTCTTGCGGCGACAGCACCCGCGCCCCCATGCTTTCGATGATCGTCCGCGCACGTTCGACAAGCTGCGCGTTGGTGGCCAGCACGCCCCGATCCAGGAACAGGTTGTCCTCCAGTCCGACGCGCACATTGCCGCCCAGCGCCACTGCGGCGGCGGCCATCGGCATCTGCATCCGACTGATGCCGAAGCTGGCCCAGCTTGCGCCCGGCGGAAGTTGTGCCTTCATGGCCGCCATGACCTCGACCGTCTGATCCGCGCCCCAGGGAATTCCAAGGCACAGCTGGAACATCGGCGGATCGGCCAGCAGGCCCTCGGCCAGCATCGCCTTGGCAAAGCGGATATGGCCAAGGTCAAAGACCTCAAGTTCGGGCTTCACGCCCCACTCCTTGGTCAGCGTGGCCATCCGCCGAAGGATCGGTGGGGTGGAAATGTAGATCGTGTCGTCGTTTCCGAAGTTCAGGGTCCCGCAGTCCAGCGAGCAGATTTCCGGCAGGCAATCCTTGACATGCGCAAGCCGTTCGTCGGGGCCGATCATGTCGGTCCCCGGCCCGGGCATTGCCCAGTTGTCCTTGGCCGGCGTCCAGTCGCCGCCCATCCCTGCGGTCAGGTTGATCACCACATCAACACCCGACTGGCGCACGCGGTCCACCGTTTCGCGGAACAGCACCAGGTCGCGCGACCCCTTGCCGGTCTTCGGGTCGCGCACATGCAGATGCACGGCCGAAGCCCCCGCGCGCGCGGCTTCGATCGCCGACTTGGCGATCTCTGCCGGGGTCACCGGTACGTGCGGCGACTTGCCGGTGGTATCTCCCGCGCCGGTTACGGCACAGGTCAGGACGACCTCGAAATTCATCTGTCTCCCCGTCTGCAATCCTGCGACATTCCGTCAGTCTTGATCCGCCAAGCAGGCTTTCCTGCCAGTATTTCGACTGATATCGTGGCCACATGTCGAAAAATCGCATCATCTCCGACCCGGGCCGCCGCATGCCGGAAACGGCGGCAGGGGCTGTGACGCGGGTGACTTTCCTGATTGTTCCGCGCTTCAACATGGCGACGCTCATCACCATGATCGAACCCTTGCGGATCGCAAACTATCTTGCGCCGCACCCGCTGTATCACTGGGACATCCTGTCGATGGACGGGACTGAAATCACGGCGTCGAACGGGCTGACGATCACAGCGCAGCCCGTCACCGAACGGAACCGGCGCGGCGAGACGCTGTTCGTCCTGGCTAGCTGGGGCGCCGAGGACTACCAGAACCGCGAGCTCTTTTCCTGGATTCGCCGTCAGGCCCGCGAAGGGGTGCGCATCGCTTCGGTCGAACTCGGTTGCTATCTGGTCGCCAGGGCGGGGTTGCTGGCCGGAGCCAGGCTTGCAACCCATTGGTCCTGGGCGCCGGGGTTTCAGGAACAGTTCCCCGAGATCTCCCTGATCGAACAGATCTACACAATTGACGATCACATCCTGACCTGCGCCGGCGGGCTTGCAGGCGTGGACCTGATGCTGAAGCTCATCGCCGATCAGCATGGCGACGCGATGGCGGGCGAAGTGGCCGATCAGATGCTGCACCACCCCATCCGCCCGGCCACCGCGCCGCAACGGCGAACCCTCGGGCAGGGGATCGACTCTCTGGCGCCCACGCTCCGGCAGGCGATCACGCTGATCGAACGGAACATCTCGGAACCCATGACCGTGCCCGAGATTGCCGCGTCCCTCGGCATCTCCCAGCGGCAGCTCGAACGGCAGTTTCACCGGGGTGTGGGCTGCTCGGTGGTGCAGTTCGGGGCGCTCGTACGGCTGCAACACGCCCGGGTGCTGCTGATTTCCACAAAGCTGACGGTCCGGGAAATCGCCACGGCAACCGGCTTCAACACGCTGTCACACTTCGCCTACGCCTTCCGCAAATGCTTTGATCGAAAGCCAAGCGACTACCGCCAGGCCTGGCCGACCAAGGACGCAACGCCGTCGTGGCCCGGCACGCTGACCCGGTATCTGGAAACCCTGCACCAACGCACCACCCGCGCGGTGCACGAGGGCAAGAAGTCGGGGAATGGCCACGGTCTATGACCGTGCGTCGCGGATCGCCTTCAGCACGGCCACAATCTCGCGGTCGCGGGTGGCGGCCATCTCGGTGAAATGCCGCGTTCCGGCGATGGCGTTGCAGCCGTCAACCATCCGGTCTCGCAGGTCCTGGGTCAGCTCGGGGGCCTGCAGTCGGGTCCAGGGCCATTTCAGCGCCGGGCCGAACTGGTCCAGATTGGTGGCCATACCGCCCTCGCCACAGGCAACGTGGAAAGCCATGCACTGCCCCTGTACGGCCATGCGCGGCGCCGGACCGTTCATCAGGGCCACATCGATGTCCTCGGGCGTCGCCTCGCCGTTGGCAACCATGTGCAGCGCCTCGCGCCACAGTGCCTCTTGCAGTCGGGTGGCAACAAAGCCCGGGATTTCCTTCTTCATGATCAGGGGGGCCTTGCCCGCCACCCGGTAGAACTCCGCCGCCCATTCCACGGCGGCGCGTTCGGTCTTCTGCCCGCCGACGATTTCGACCAGTGGCAAAAGGTAGGGCGGGTTGAACGGATGCGCGATGACGGTCCGCTCCGGGGTCGAACACCGCATCTGGATGTCGCTCATCATCAGGCCCGAAGTGGAAGACCCGATCACGCAATCGCGCCGTGCAAGTTGCCCAAGCTCTTCATAAAGCGCCTGCTTGATTTCCAGCCGCTCGGGCGCGCTTTCCTGGATGAATTCTGCCCGGCTGACGGCCGCTGCCAGATCGTCGGTCACGGTCAGCCGGTCGCGCGATGCGCCCGGTGCCAGCCCAAGCGCGGCAAGGCTGATCCAGGCGGTGTCGATCACCGCCATCAGGGCATCCCGTTCGGCCATCGAATGGACAAAGGCCGTCACGTCATAGCCGCGCGCCAGAAAATGCGCGCTCCAGCCGCCGCCGATGGGGCCCGCACCGATGGACGTCACGCGGCGTACGGATTTCGCATCCGGATACATCTCAGCGCCCCCTGAAGACAGGATCACGTTTCTCGACAAAGGCGGCCACACCCTCTTTGGCATCTTCCGACCCCAGCATCTTCCGGTAGGTCGGCAGGTCGCCCTCGCGCATGGCCTTGAAGGCGCGTTCCAGCGGCAGGCCCTGGATCGCGCGTTCCACCTCCTTGATGGTCTGCATCGCAAGCGGGGCCGAGGCGGCAATCCGGTCGGCCCATTCCCGCGCCGCGGCAAGCTCCTGCCCCTTGGGGACGACCTTGTTGACCAGCCCGTAGTGCGCAGCTTCCTGCGCGGTCATCCGACGGCCCAGAAGGAACATCTCATTGGCGATGTTGCGCGGAACAAGCCGTGGCAGGCGTTGCAGGGCGCCGGCATCCGGCACGATACCCAAAGGCATCTCCGGCAGGCCGAACGTCACATGATCGCCCGCGATGATCAGGTCGCAGGACATGGCGATCTCGAACCCGCCACCGATCGCCATGCCGTTCAGCGCGCAGATCACCGGCTTGTTCAGCCGCCAGTTCTCGGTCAGCCCGGCGAAGCCTCCATCGCCGTAATCCTCTTCCCACCAGTTGTTCAGGGCCATCTCGCCCTGGTTGAGCGCCTTCAGATCCCAACCCGCCGAGAAGATCCGGTCGCCGCTGGCGGTCAGGATGGCGCACCAAAGGTCAGGATCATCGCGCAAAAGTGCGAAGGCAGCCCCCATCTCCTGGCTCATGGCCCGGTCGATGGCGTTGACCTTGGGCTTGCTCAAAGTCACTTCCAGCACCCGTCCGCGCCGGAAAAGTTCGACATGCGACATTCCGGGCCTCAGCTGAAAGCAGGGATGACTTCGCGGCAGAACAACTCCATCGAACGCTTCTGTTCGGCATGGCCAAGGCCGAGGCTGGCGTAGTAGATGAACTCGTCCACGCCCAGGGCCTCGTAAAGTTTCAGCTTGGCGATCACCTCGTCCGGGGTGCCGAACATCAGGTTGCGCGACAGCATGTCAGGGTCGTATTCGGCGCGGTTGCCAAGCTGATCCAGCGGGATCGACTTCGGGAAGCCGTTCTCGACATCGCCCATGTTCTTGAACAGGTTCTCGAACTGCGACAGCACGCGCTGTGCGGCACGCACCGGCACCATCCAGTCTTCCTTCCGGTCATAAAGGGCGGTCTGGCGCATCATCGCCATCTTGGGCCGCTTCTTGCCCGGGTTTGCGGCCACCGCCTCGTTCAGCCGCTGCATGTAAAGCTCCGCCTCGGACATCTCGCGCGTCAGCGGCCAGGACATGATGTTGCAGCCAAGCTTGACCGCATAGTCATAGGTGATGGGCGCGCGGGCGGCGACCCAGACCGGAACCTCGGCCTGCAGCGGCTTGGGGCATGAGGTTGCGGTCGGGAAAGACCAGAACTCGCCCTTGTGTTCATGATCGCCCTGCCACAGCGCACGCACGACGGGCAGCATTTCCTGCATGTAGCGCCAGGCGTCCGACTGTTTCAGGCCCGGATGCATCCGGTCGAACTCGCGCTGATAGGCGCCCGAGCCGATGCCGAACTCCAGCCTTCCGCCCGAGATGAGGTCGATGAACGCGGCCTCGCCCGCCACCTTGATCGGATGCCAGTAGGCGGCGGCAACGCAGGCCGTACCCAGGCGGATGCGGTCGGTATGGTTGGCCCACCAGGCCAGGATCGAGAAGGGATTGGGCGCGATGGTCATTTCCAGCGCATGGTGTTCCGCCGCCCAGGCAATGCTGAACCCGCCCCGATCGGCCATCTGCACCATCTCCAGCGTGTGGCGCGCGACATCCCTCATGTCCAGACTGTCGTCGATCCGCTCCAGGTTGATGGCAAGCTGGAATTTCATCTCTCGTCTCCCGAAGTGGAATGGATCAGCGCATGACAAAGGGGTTGGCGATTGGCTCGGACGACGTGCTGACCCAGATGGTCTTGGGCCGCGTGTAGTCGTACATCGCCTGAAATCCGCTCTCGCGCCCGTAGCCCGAGCCCTTAACCCCGCCAAAGGCCGCAACCGGCGAGACGACGCGATAGGTGTTCACCCAGACGATTCCCGCCCGCATGGCCTTTGCCACGCGCATTTGCCGGGCGCCGTTCAGGGTGAAAATGCCGGCGGCAAGGCCATGAACCGACTGGTTGGCCAGGCGGATCGCCTCTTCCTCCGTCTTGAACCGCAATACCGACAGGACCGGGCCGAACAGTTCTGTATCGACAATGGTCAGGTCGGGCGAGGGGCAGTCGATGATCGTCGGCTCATAGTAGGTGCCGCCAAGGCCCGGGGGCTGCCTGCCGCCAACCAGAACCGTCGCGCCCTGTTCCTGGGCCAGGGCAACCTGCCGCTGGATGTGCTGCAGCTGCCCTTCGGTGCAAAGCGGGCCCATCTGGGTCTCCTCGGCCAGCGGGTCACCGATACGGATCGTCCGGGCCACGGCCACCATCCTGTCCAGGAACGGATCGGCCACGCTGTCCTGCACGATCAGCCGAGAACCGGCGACGCAGCTTTGCCCGGTGGCGCCGAAAATCCCGGCGACCGCACCGTTCACGGCGCTGTCGATGTCGGCGTCGTCGAACACGATGAAGGGCGACTTCCCGCCCAATTCCAGGCTGACCTCGGCCAGATTCTCGGCCGCGTTGCGCAGGATGGCCCGCGCCGCGTTCGGCCCGCCGGTAAAGGAAATCCGCGCCACCAGCGGGTGACTGGTCAGCGCGCGACCGACGTCGGCATGCCCGGTGACAATGTTGACGACCCCCGGTGGAAACCCGGCCTGCTCGATCAGTTGTCCGAACTCCAACATCGCGACCGAGGCATGTTCCGAGGCTTTCAGCACCACGGTATTGCCCGCGGCCAGCGCCGGGCCAATCTTCACGGCCACTAGAAACAGTTGCGAGTTCCAGGGCACAACCGCCGCCACCACGCCCAAAGGTTCGCGGTTGGTGAAAACCAGCAGGTCGGGCTTGTCGATGGGCAGCACCTCGCCCGAGATCTTGTCGGCCGCACCGGCATAGAAATGGAAGAATTCGGCGATGTATTTCGCCTGCCAGCGGGTTTCCTTCAGCATCTTGCCGGTATCAATGGTTTCGGCCCGACCCAGCGCCTCGGATTGCTCGGCCAGAAGGTCGCCCAGCCTGCGCAGGCTCTTGCCGCGCTGGCTGGGGGTCATCGCGGCCCATGGTCCGTGGGTGAACGCGCGGTCCGCAGCCCGCACGGCGCGGTCGACGTCGGCCCCGGTGGCTTCGGGAATGCGCGCCCAAGGTTTGCCGGTGATCGGCGAGATGCTGTCGAAGGTGCCGCCGTCCGCGGCGCCAACCCATTCCCCGTCCACCAGCATCCGGCAGTCTCTGATCGCGTCCATGCCCCGCCTCCATCAACGGACCATTCTTGGTCCCGAGTTGATGGCGAGTTTTACGATATTTCGCCGTGCCGTGGCGATAAAATGAAAGCTTCCGGCCATCGGGGCCGCGGCATTCCCAGGCCGGGCTTCCCAGGAAGCGAACTCACCTTGTAAATCCGGCCGCGCAGCCGGTCTGTATCCGCACGCCGCGGCGCCCGTCGGGCGCAACAAGACACTGCGCGGACGCCGCGGCCGCAGTCGCCACCGCATCCTCGCGCGCCCGGTCAAAGATCGCCTGCTGCACCACGGTGCCCGCGGTGACAAAGGCATAGGCCGCCTGCGACGGGTCACAACCGACCGCAAGGATATGCAGATGCGCGTCATGCGCCGCCGCCACCGCCCCCGCCGCGGCAACCGAGGCCGCCGCACGGTCGGGGTTGGTCACAACGATCAGAATGGATTTCCACGCCATGGCTGGTCTCCTGTCGGTTCCGGCACCGCAGCCCGCGGCACATCTGTGACGTCAGTATACCACGGAAGGCGGGCGAAACTTGACACCGATCAACCTGCGATGGCCTTTAGGCGGAGGCGAAGGATGGGTGCTTGCGCCCATCATCCTGGCAGTTCGAGCGATGGGTGAAATCACCGATCCCGCGGTTGTTCAGCCCCAGTCCTCGAGAACAATCCGCGAACCACGGATGATTTCGAGCTGTGATTTATCCCCCGTCAGGTAGATTGTCATATCCGCAACGTCATCGCTATCCATAAAGACATGAACAACGGTTCTATTTTCAGCAACAATAAAGGAACGTCTGAAAAACCTGCCACTTTTGGCGTGTTCTGGTAGACTTGGGCA
>CAZLIC010000111.1:0-10734 GCA_964559535.1 uncultured Rhodobacterales bacterium | reverse complement strand
TTGAATCAGAAGTTCCACGGCAAGGGAATCCTGATACTCAACAGGCCCTAGGCCGGTGCCGGGCCAGCGGCAATGCGGGCTGGCAGCGCGCGCCGCGCGGCGTTATCAGGCTGGCATGCTGGCCACACACCACTTCCCTGCCACCACCCCCCTAGGGCATTCGCCTTTACTAATCGTGCATGGCCTCTTCGGTTCGGGGCGGAACTGGGGGGCGATCGCGCGGCGGCTGGCGGACACGCGCGACGTGGTGACCGTGGACATGCGCAACCACGGCGAAAGCCCGCGGATGCCCGTGCAGGGATACCCGGAGATGGCCGGCGATCTGGCGCAGGTGATTGCCGCCGAGGGGCGCGCGATGGACGTGCTGGGGCATTCGATGGGCGGCAAGGCGGCGATGCAGCTGGCGCTGACCGAGCCCGATCTGGTGGACCGGCTGGTGGTGGCCGACATTGCGCCGGTGGCCTATGACCACGACCAGACGCGACATGTGCATGCGATGCGGGCGCTGGACCTGGGCGGGATCACGTCGCGCGGCGAGGCCGACCGGCGGCTGGCGGCCACGGTGCCCGACCCGGCGCTGCGCGCGTTTTTCCTGCAGTCGCTGGACCTGAAGGCCAGCCCGCCGCGGTGGAAGCTGAACCTGGACGTGCTGGAGGCCGAGATGCCGCGCATCGTCGGGTGGCCGGGCACGCAAGGCCGGTTCGGTGGGCGCGCGCTGTTCCTGACCGGGGCCGACAGCAGCTATGTGCGCCCCGAGCACCGCGAGACCATCCGCGCGCTGTTTCCGCACGCGCGCTTTGCCCGGCTGCCCGGCGCCGGGCACTGGCTGCACGCCGAAAAGCCGCGCGAGTTTGCCGAGACGGTGGGCGTGTTCCTGTCAGCCCGCGCGGGCGAGTGAGGGGACAAGGTTGCCGAAGCCGAAACCGGTGATGTCGCGCATGTAGGTGTCGCGGGCGGCCTCCGCTATTTCGTCGGTCAGCAGCGGGGCCAGTGGGACCATCGGATTTTCGGGGTCGGGCGGCAGGTGCGGCGCGGCGATGTCGGCCTGTGCGCAAACAAACCCCAGCCCTTCGGCAAGGCTGTCTTCGCGCAGCACGGCGTCGGGCGGCTGGACAGCGCCGAAGCCCTGCAGCGCGGCCGCCTGGGTGGCCACCAGCGCATGCACCTTCAGCCCGGTCTGCCCGCCCAGCACCATCTTGCAGAACCGCAGCCATGACAGCAGCAGCATCTGCTGTTCCTCGATCGACAGGGCATCGGCCTTTTTCGGATTGGGCAGGCTGACCTGCATCGTGCGTTCGAAACCCTGCCGCAGTTCCGGCGTGGCACCCGGCAGGACATGGCCGAAAAGGGCAGCGTGGGCGCGCAACAGCGGGTGGCGCAGCACGGTGAAGCTGCGGAAACCGGGATGGGTGCGCATCCACTGGCGCAGGGATTTCTGGTTGAAATCGCCGTCCAGCGGGCCCACCTGCGACAGCCACGCCGCCACCCGCGCCTCGGGGCCGCCGCGGACAGGCATGTAGATCAGCGGCCCGGCCGCAAGGTAGCCCGGAATGCCCGCCGGGCGCCGCGGCTCGAAGTTCGGGGTGCGGCTGAGGTTGAACCTGTCCAGCCGGGCCAGCGCGGCTTCCATTTCGGCGAAGTTGGCGACCTTTTCCTCGAACTCGGTGGGGTTCTGCTTTTTCAGCGTGGGGTCCAGCGCGTCCAGCCGACCCGGTGCGCCCAGAAACGAGGCCAGGCCGTTCAGCACCGACAGATCCTGCAGATCCTCGTAGTCGATCCAGAAGGCGGTCTGGCCGCTGGCCTGCAGGCCGTTCAGGATGGCCAGCTGCCAGCCCTGCTGTTCGTCCAGGTAGCGGATGAAATCGTTGGCATCGAAGGTGGCCTGGCCGGACCGGGCGCGCCGCGCGTTGGTCAGTTTCCACTGGCCGGTTTCCTGCGCGATCTTCAGGCTGATGTAGCTGTCGATGGGGTTGCGCGTCAGCACCACCTTGGCGCAGCGGCGGTCCAGCAGCAGGGGCGAGAACACCCGCGCGTCGTGTTCGTGGAAGAACCGGAAGCCGCACAGTCCGGGGGTTGCCGCGCGCATCTGCGCCAGGAACGCCATGGGGTTGGCATTGCGCTGGGCGATGGTCTGGCCGAACGCCTCTTGCTCGTTCCAGCGGCCGATGAAGCCGGGGTTGAACACCTCGCCGTGGCAGGTGACGCCGTCGATGGCGTTCAGGTTGGCTTCCAGGAAGTTGGACCCGGTGCGCATGGCGGCAAACACGACGAAACTGTCAAACGGCAGGGGCATGACTTCACTTCACCAGATAAGGGCGGGATTGGCGCGCGGGGCCTTGGGGCAACTCGCCCCCGGCAGGGAAATCGCCCATCAGCAGGGGCTGCATGCCTTGGTTGCGCAGGTTCTGCAGGAATTGGCCGAATCCGCGCAGGTCGTGCATGCGCGGCGCCTCGGTCAGCCGCCGGGCCGAGCGGGGGCTGACCTCGTCGACGATCTGCTGCAACGGCTCCATCGGGTTTTCCACGAATTCGGCCAGGTTCAGGATGCGGACGCGCGCCTTGGTCCAGCGGCTGCGCAGGATGTTCAGGTGTTCCTGTTCGGCCTTCTGCAACAGTGCGGCCTGCTGGCGGATTTCGCCGAAGTTGCCGTTCGACAGGAACATCGGCACTGCCCAGGCACCCGAGATCACGGTGACGGTGGCGTTGGGGTCGGTGGCGATGAACCACGACGGCGCCTGATTGTCAGCCGGGCCGAACTGGAAGCATTGCCGTTCGCCGCGGGTGTTCCAGATGAGGTTGGTCAGGAACGCGTGCGCGTTGTAGTCGCGCAGCTTGGCGTTGTCGGAGAGCGCACCGTTGAACACCGGCTCGCCCCCGGCGAAATGCGCGCGGTCCGGCGCGAAGAGGTGGCCGTGCACCCGGGTGCCCGAGGTGCGCGACAGCCAGCCCTCAAAATCCTCGAACAGTTCGGCATAGCCTTCGAACATGTGGTAGGGCGCCGCGGTCTTGCCGTTTTCATGGTCGCGGTTGGGGAAGCGGCTTTGCATGTAGAGGCCCGCGCGACCTTTGACGCGGCGTTCGGTGGCCTTGGTGAACAGCCGGTCGATCTTGCCAGGGTTCGGGTCGGTGGCGGGCTGGCCAAGACCTTCGTCCGACAGGAAAAACCGGTACAGCCGGTCGGCCCGCGACCAGATCTTGCGGGCAACAAAGCAGTCGGACTTGCGCAGCAGCTGCAGGTGGTCGTCGTAGAAGATATGCGGCTTGCCCTGATGATCGAACTTCGAGAGCGTCAGCGAGCGGCTTTCGATCGCGGTGGCATAGCGGCGCACAAGCGTCTGGAAATAGCTTTCGTCGGGAATCCAGACACGACGGAAGTAGCGGTCCCAGGCGGCACGGTTTGGGTCATCCAGAATGGCCGAAAGAGTGCGCCGTGTCAGGCACCACCACTGGCTGCCCATATGCGGCACGATGCCCGGCGGAACCGTCCGGCGCATCCTGAACCGGCGTTGCAGGTCGACCCAGCGGTCGAACAGCCAGCGCTGGCGGCGCCACGAGAAGGGGAAGCGCAGGGTGAAGCGTTCGGTGTCCAGCCCGCCAACCGTCCAGCCGACATCGGCGGTGGTGACGCTTTCGATGAAGTCGGTGGTGGGGCGTTCGTCCAGCCAGGCGCGCAGATCAGCCACCGGGCGCAGCGGCAGGCACGAACCCGAAGCGAGAAAGACGTGACGCACGGAAGGAAAGTCCTGCAGCATCCGGGTGGCGGCATCCTGCGCGGCGGCCACCAGGCTCCAGGTGCCCCATTCGCAGCGATGGGCGGTAAAGACACGGACATTGGGCAGGTCGGCCAGCGCCATGCGGAAGCTGTCATAGGTGGCCGACTTTACCTTGCGGTCGACGTGGATGACCACCGGGGCCTCACGCGTGGCCCAGTACCGCGCGACCTGCGCGGCGCGGTCAAAATCGGTGTGGCACAGCATGACGAAGCCCAGCGTCATCAGGCCCAGTTTCCTTTCGACATCAGCCCCAGGATTTCAAGCTGTCGCCAGTTGATGTATTTTTCCGACCAGCGGCACCACAGGTCGGGCTGGCGGCTGATGGTGTTGCGGTAGGCGATGTATTCGCGGCTGGCGGCGTAGTGCTGGCCGCGCGCCAGTTCCTCTTCGGCCTTGGCGGCCAGCGTGTCCAGGAACTTGGCGTGCAACAGCACGCCCGAGGCCTTTTCCCCGCCCCAGGCGTCATAGGTCAGGTTCAGGCCGCGCGGCAGCAGCGCGTGGGTCGAGCTGACATAGGCATAGCGGCGGTCCCAGCGGACCAGCGGGATCTTGTTCAGCGCGGGCGCCGCCCATGGGTCTTCGGGAAAGAACACGCGCGCCCGCGGGCCGCCCTGGATCCACAGGTTGCCCATCTGGGGGTTGCGGCTGATGGTGTAGTTGCCGCTGTCGAACCACTGCGCAATCTCGAACGGGTTCTGCCCCTCGGCGTAGGGCTGCGCGTCAAGCCGACCGCGCGGGTACATGTCCAAGAGCATGGCCGAGAACGAGCGCACCTGCGAGGCATCCAGCCAGTCGGTCAGCGCGCGCAACGGGCGGGTTTCGCAGTAGGGGTAGACCAGGAATTCATCGGGGTCGATGGTCAGGCACCAGTGGCCGTGGCAATGGCGCATTTGCAGCCACGTCAGCCAGTCCACCCCGAAGCGGCTGCCCTTGTAGCTGGCGGGTGTGGTCCACAGCGACACGTCGGGCTGTTCGGCCAGATACTCGCGCGACCCGTCGCTGCTGTCATTGTCGACCATCAGGAAGTGTTCAACGCCCAGCGTGCGGTAGTACTTCAGGAAATAGGGCAGCCGGATGCGTTCGTTGCGCAGGGTGGTCAGGCCCAGGATGGCGCCCCTGCGGATGGCGGCGGTACGGTCAGCCACGGGGCGCAAGGTGCGCCGGTGCCACCAGGCCCGCGCCAGAAGCCGCTTGCGCCGCCACCGCAGCCGGTAGGATTCGATCACGCCCAACGCACAGTCCCGCCCGTTTCCTGCACACACACGGCAACAGCCTGACAGGCAAAACCTGACGAATCTTTGGCAAGACCAAAGCATCGCAACGAACTGCCGGTGGCGGCCACCGTAGGGCACAACCTACGAATCGGGCGGCGATCTGTCCACTGCGTCAAACCCATCCCCCGCGCGACATCAGCCCCAGCGATTCCAGCTGGCGCCAGCCGGCCAGCCGGGTGGAGGCCGGGCACCACAGGTCGGGGTCGGCCGAGAGGCTGTCCCAATAGGGGGCGAAGTCGGCGGGGCGGCCGAAATGTTCGCCGCGGGCCTTTTCGGTGGCGGCACGGGCCACGGCGGTGTTCAGGAACTTGGAATGCAGCAAGATGCCGCTGATCCGCTCGCCCCCGTCTTCGGCATAGACGCGGTTCAGGCGGCGCGGCAGCAGCGCGTGGGTCGAATTCACCCAGGCATAGCGCCAGTGCCAGCGCACCAGCGGCGTCTTGTTCAGGGTGGGTGCCTGCCGCGGCGTTTCGGCCAGCAGGGCGCGGGCGCGCGGGCCACCCTGGACCCACAGGTTGCGCATCAGGGGCTGTACCTGCACCGAGTAGTTGCCGCGGTCGAACCACGGCAGCACCTCGGCCGGGTTCTGGCCAGGTGTGTAGGCGTGGGCCGACAGCTTTCCCTGCGGGTACAGGTCCAGCAGCATGGCGGGCATGGCGGGCAGGCCCTGCCGGTCCAGCCAGTGCGTCAGCGCGTGCAGGTCGCGGGTTTCCCAGTGTGGATAGATCAGCGTTTCGTCGGCATCGAGCGTGAGGCACCAGTGCCCGTGCCCGTGCCGCATCATCAGCCATGTCACCCAGTCCATCCCGAAGCGGCTAGCGCGGTAGCTGGCCTGCGTGGACCACAGCGACACGTCGGGGGCGTCGCGCAGCAGCTGCAGGGTGCCGTCGGTTGACCCGTTGTCGACGATGAGGAAGTGCTGCACGCCCAGCCGCCGGTGGTGCGCCAGGAAGTATGGCAGGCGCTCGGCCTCGTCGCGCAGGGTGGCAAAGCACAGGATGGCGCCGCGGCGGATGGCGCGGGTGCGGTTGCAGATGGCGGTCAGGTCGCGCCGTTTGCGCAGCGCGCGCAGCAGCAGCAGCCGGCGCCGCAACCGCAGTCGGAAGGCCGCGCGCAGTTCGGCCAGCGACAGGCGCATGGGGGGCAGCGTGCCCGCGGGGCAGGCATGCGGGAAAGGCAGGGCCATGGCCCGCCGCGCGATGTCAGAAACGCGGGCGGGCCACGCGGCCACAGGTCACTGCGCGGCGCGCGACAGCGCCACCATCTCGTTCAGGTAGACCTGGAACTCCTCGCGCAGGTCGGGGCGGGCCAGGCCGAAGGCCACGGTGGCCTGCAGGAACCCGGCCTTCGAGCCGCAGTCATAGCGCTGGCCGCGGAAGCGGAAACCGTAGACGCCGCTGCGGTTCACCTCGCGCGCGATCGCGTCGGTCAGCTGGATCTCGCCGCCGACACCCTCTTTCTTGCGGTTCAGGTTCTGCATGATGCGGGGCGTCAGGATGTAGCGGCCGATGACCGCAAGGTTCGACGGCGCGTCTTCGACCTTGGGCTTCTCGACCATGCCCTTGCACTTCACGATCGAACCCATGTCCTCGGCGATGTCCAGAACGCCATAGGATTTGGTCTTGGCGGGCGGCACTTCCATGGCGGCCACCATGTTGCCGCCGATCTGTTCGTAGGCCTCGACCATCTGCTGCAGGCAGGGCTTTTGCGCCGCAATCACGTCATCGGGCAGCAGTACGGCAAAGGGTTCGTTGCCGATCAGGCGGCGAGCGCACCACACGGCGTGGCCCAGCCCCAGCGGGCGGTTCTGGCGGACATAGGCGATGGCACCCGAATCCATGTTCGTCTCGCGCAGGATTTCCAGCAGGTCGTCCTTGCCGGCCTTGCGCAGGGTGTTCTCCAGTTCGGGCGAGTGGTCGAAGTAGTCCTCCAGCGCGGACTTGCCGCGCGAGGTGACGAAGATGAACTCCTTGATCCCCGCGGCGCGCGCTTCGTCGATGGCGTACTGGATCAAGGGGCGATCGACCAGCGTCATGATTTCCTTGGGGATTGCCTTGGTCGCAGGCAGAAACCGCGTGCCCATCCCGGCGACGGGGAACACAGCCTTCGTGACTTTTCTGATCTTCATGTCAACATGCCTGAATGAGGGTCATCAATACCCGGTGAGGATAGTGCATCGCAGCACGATTTGAAGCGCCTTTCGCACCTTTCGACCTGTTCGCGCAACATGTGCCGCAGGACTGTGGCGGAATTTGGCCGCGGCGGTGCCTTGCCTAGCTGCGCAGGTCGACGCCCGGGGCGTAGGCGATGAAGAAGGGGTTGTCCCAGCCGGGTTTGCCATAGGTCAGCGGCGTGTGGTCGTCGAACCGCACCACCTTGCCACCGGCGGCACGCAGCACCGCGTCACCCGCAGCCGTATCCCATTCCATCGTGCGGCCAAGACGCGGGTACAGGTCGGCCTCGCCGGTGGCGACAAGGCAGAACTTCAGGCTGGACCCGGCGCTGGTCATGTCGCGCACGCTGTAGCGTGCGATGTAGGCATCGGTCGCGGCATCGCGGTGCGACTTCGAGGCGACGACCATGAGCGCGCCGTTGTCGGGAGTGGCCACGTGCAGCGGCTTCAGCGCGCCGGGCGTGTCCTTGTCGAAGGCGCCGGTTTCCTCGACTGCGCCCCCTTCGGCCGGCGTCCAGAACAGGCGGCCCTGCGCCGGGGCGTAGACCACGCCGAACCGCGGCGTGCCGCCTTCGACATAGGCAATGTTCACCGTGAAGTCGCCGCGGCGCTGCACGAACTCTTTCGTGCCGTCCAGCGGATCGACGATCAGGAAGGTCTGCGCCGTCAGGGCATGGCTGGCCGCCTGTTCCTCGGTGATCAGCGGCAGGCCGGGCAGTGCGGCGCGCAGGCCCGCGGCAATGACGGCATCGGCGGCTTCGTCGGCCTCGGTCACCGGGCTGCTGTCGCCCTTGGCGCGTACCTCGAAATCGGGCGAATGGTAGACCTGCATGATCCGGTCGCCTGCCTGCAATGCAAGCCGACGCATCAGCGCCACGAGTGATGAGAATTCCATACGATACCTCGCCTGTGCCAACGTCGGGGCCCCAAGGCGTTGCCTTGCCCCCGCCGGGCGCATATCCTTATCCGCAAGGGAACGGCAAGCATTCCCGTGCCATGCTGGGGCCGAAACGCATCGGAATCGGGCAACTGCCGTATGTTTGAGCGCAAGACAGTTCGCACTCCCCTGCAGGCGGCGCTGGCCATGGGCGACGTGATCTTTCACGCTGCCGTGCGCAACGTGCGCCTGTCGCATCGCAACGCGGTGGTGGGCCTCTTGATGAACATCATGCAGACCGTGATGATGGTTGCGGTGTTCTACTTCATGTTCGAGTTTCTGGGCATGCGCGGCACGGTGATCCGCGGCGACTATCTGTTGTACATCATGTCGGGCGTGTTCGTCTTCATGACCCATGTGAAGACAATGGCCGCCGTGGCCGGCAGCGACGCGCCCACGTCGCCCATCATGAAGCACGCGACGATGAACACGCTGGTCGTCACCGCCGCGGCGGCGCTGGGGGCGCTGTACACGCAGGTGTTCTCGGCCGGGGTGCTGCTGTTCCTGTACCACGCCGCCGTCACGCCGATCACGTTCCAGTATCCGGCGGCCACGATGGGAACCTTCCTTCTGGCCTGGGCCTCGGGGGCGGCGCTGGGGATGGTGTTCCAGGCGGCCAAGCCGTGGTGGCCCGAGGGCGTGCAGGTGATCATGCAGGTCTATTCGCGCGCCAACGTCATCCTGTCGGGCAAGATGTTCGTGGCCAACATGATGCCGGGGTTCCTGTTGCAATTCTTTGACTGGAACCCGCTGTTCCACATCATCGACCAGGGTCGCGGCTTCATCTTCCTGAACTACAGCCCGCACTATTCGAACCTGTTCTATCCGGTGGCCTGCACGCTGGCCTTCCTGATGATCGGGCTGATCGCCGACTTCTACACCTACCGCTTCGCCTCTGCCTCGTGGAGCGCGGGGAAGTGAGGCGGATCATTGTGGCGCGGCTGCACGGCAACCGTGGCACAACACCCACAGATTCGCGCAAGATGCCCGAAAATCCGCGCTGCAGTGCGCTTGCAGCGGCTTTGCCGCGCCCCTATATCGCCCCCGTAACCGGCTGGCGCATGACACGGTCGGGGGCATCTTCAACCTGGGATCGGGGCGCAGGGGCCGCAATCGGGCCTGAGCCTCAGCATATCGCCTGAAAGGGAAACAACATGCCGAAAGTCATCGGGATCGACCTTGGAACGACCAACTCGTGCGTGGCCATCATGGATGGGGCGCAGCCGCGGGTGATCGAGAACTCGGAAGGGGCCCGCACCACGCCGTCGATCGTCGGCTTCACCGAGAGCGAGCGGCTTGTCGGTCAGTCGGCCAAGCGGCAGGCGGTGACGAACCCCGCCAACACCGTCTTTGCAGTCAAGCGCCTGATCGGGCGCCGCGTCGATGACGCGCACATTGCCAAGGACAAGAAGAACCTGCCGTACACGGTGGTGAACGGCGGCAACGGCGACGCCTGGGTCGAGGTGCGCGGGCAGAAGTACTCGCCCAGCCAGATCAGCGCCTTCATCCTGCAGAAAATGAAGGAAACCGCCGAGTCCTACCTGGGCGAGACGGTCACGCAGGCCGTCATCACGGTGCCCGCCTATTTCAACGACGCGCAGCGTCAGGCCACCAAGGACGCGGGCAAGATCGCGGGGCTGGAAGTCCTGCGCATCATCAACGAGCCCACGGCGGCCGCGCTGGCCTATGGCCTGGACAAGAAGGAAACCCGCACCATTGCCGTCTATGACCTTGGCGGCGGCACCTTCGACATCACCATCCTGGAAATCGACGACGGCCTGTTCGAGGTGAAGTCGACGAACGGCGACACCTTCCTGGGTGGCGAAGACTTCGACATGCGGATCGTCAACTACCTGGCGGACGAGTTCAAGAAAGAGCACGGCGTCGACCTGACGCTGGACAAGATGGCGTTGCAGCGCCTGAAGGAAGCGGCCGAGAAGGCCAAGATCGAGCTGTCGTCCAGCCAGCAGACCGAGATCAACCAGCCGTTCATCAGCATGGACCGCAACACCGGCACGCCGCTGCACCTGGTGGTCAAGCTGACGCGGGCCAAGCTGGAATCGCTGGTGGGCGACCTGATCGTGAAGTCGATCAAGCCGTGCAAGGACGCGCTGAAGGATGCGGGCCTGACGGTGGGCGACATCGACGAGGTGGTGCTGGTCGGCGGCATGACGCGGATGCCCAAGGTCGTTGAAGAAGTGACCAAGTTCTTCGGCAAGGAGCCGCACAAGGGCGTGAACCCCGACGAGGTGGTGGCGCTGGGCGCGGCCATCCAGGCGGGCGTGCTGCAGGGCGACGTGAAGGACGTGGTGCTGCTGGACGTGACGCCGCTGTCGCTGGGCATCGAAACGCTGGGCGGCGTGTTCACCCGGCTGATCGACCGCAACACCACGATCCCGACCAAGAAGTCGCAGGTCTTCTCCACCGCCGAAGACAACCAGAACGCCGTGACGATCCGCGTGTTCCAGGGCGAGCGTGAAATGGCCGCCGACAACAAGATGCTGGGTCAGTTCAATCTGGAACAGATCCCGCCCGCCCCCCGCGGCGTGCCGCAGATCGAGGTGACCTTCGACATCG
>CAZLIC010000110.1:0-10785 GCA_964559535.1 uncultured Rhodobacterales bacterium | reverse complement strand
GAAGCCCTGCCGCGCATAGTCCAGCACGCGCTTGACATAGGTGTCGGGGATCATCGCCTTTTTCGCGGCCTTCAGCGCGGCCTTCAGCGCGCCGTTCCTGGCCGGGTCATGGGCATCGGCCGCCGCCCCGTCCCACGCCTTCAGCGCGGCAAACAGGTCGTTCAGGCGCGCCTCGTGCATCTTTGACCCGGCCACCAGCGAGGCGACCTTCTGTTCCTCGATGACCTTCCAGTTGATGAAGGTTTCGATATCGGGGTGATCCATGTCGACGATCACCATCTTGGCGGCGCGGCGCGTGGTGCCGCCCGACTTGATGGCGCCCGCGGCGCGGTCGCCGATCTTGAGGAACCCCATCAACCCGCTGGACTTGCCGCCGCCCGACAGCTTTTCGCCCTCGCCGCGCAGCGAGGAAAAGTTGGTGCCGGTGCCCGAGCCGTACTTGAACAGCCGCGCCTCACGCACCCACAGGTCCATGATGCCGCCTTCGTTCACCAGGTCGTCCTTGACTGACTGGATGAAGCAGGCATGCGGCTGCGGGTGTTCGTAGGCGGAGTCAGAGGCGGTCAGCTTGCCGGTCTTGTGGTCGACGTAGAAATGCCCCTGCCCCGGCCCGTCGATGCCATAGGCCCAGTGCAAGCCGGTGTTGAACCACTGGGGCGAGTTCGGGGCGGCCATCTGGCGGGCCAGCATGAAACGCATCTCGTCGTGGTAGGCGCGGGCGTCGGCCTCGGTGCTGAAATAGCCGCCCTTCCAGCCCCAGTAGGCCCAGGCGCCGGCCAGACGGTCGAACACCTGCCGGGCGCTGGTTTCGCCGCCAAAGCGTTCGGATTCGGGCAGCGCCGAAAGTGCGGCCTCGTCGGGGACCGAGCGCCACAGGAACTCGGGCATGCCCTTTTCCTTGACGCGCTTCAGCCGGGCGGGGATGCCGGCCTTGCGGAAGTACTTCTGCGCCAGAACGTCGGATGCCACCTGGCTCCAGCCGTCGGGCACTTCCACGGCGTCGTTGCGGAACACCACCTTGCCGTCGGGATTGCGGATTTCGCTGGTGGTCAGCGAGAACCCGATGCTGCCGTAAGCCTCGCCCGCTTCGGTGGTAAAGCGCCGCTCGATCCGCATTCCCTTATGCTCCCCTTCTTGCCGTGGGCCGCTGCCCGCCGGATGTTTGCCCCGTTTACAGGCAAGCCATCGCCGCCCCCCCGCACCAGATGCGCGAAGGCGTGTCCGTTCACACGGATGCGGTTCGGTGCCTGCCCCGTCGCCGCCACGGTCCTTGCGGACTCATTGCTGCGGCGCACCCGGCGAAAGTGAATCAAATCCGTCATTCGAGCAACAGGAATCTTTGCGGGGGATACCATATTTTGTGCTTGACCGCGGCACGTCAACCACGGGTGGCGTATCCACAGGGGTGCGGCAGATCGGGGGACAGGCCTGTGGACAACCTTCATGCAGTGTCTGAAGCACGCCGGAAACGCCTTTTGTCCGGCAGGCTTGGCGACATGGGCTCAGGCTTGGCGCGAATATCCCCCGAGGATTCGGATGCGCCCGGCTGCCCGTTTTTCAGGCGCGGCGGTTGATCAGGACGATTCCCGCCGCCACAAGCGCTAGTGCCACAAGCAGCCCCACGCCCACCGGTTCGTCCAGCACCAGCCAGCCCAGCGCCAGGCTGATGACCGGCGTAAGGAAGGCAAACGAGGCCACCGAGGCGGCGGGATAGCGGGCGAGCAGCGCGAGCCAGCCGATGAACCCCCCGGCCACCACGACCGAGGACTGGAACAGAAGCCAGCCGATGTGCTGCGGCTGCAGGTCGCGGATCCACGGGCCGAAGGCCAGCGAGGCCAGCAGGAGGATCGGCGCCGACACGGCGACCATCCACAGAAGCTGCACCTCGGCACCCACGTCGCGGAACCGGGTGGCGCGGGCCATGTAGGCGGTACCCGCCCAGCCGAAGGCGCCCCCCAGCGCCAGCAGGTCGCCCGCCAGCGAGGCCTGCCCGGCGGTGGCGCCGCTGCGGTCGAAGATGGCGATGCCGGTGCCCGCCATGGCCAGCACAAGGCCCAGCACGCGGATCGGCGTCAGCCGTTCGCCGGGCAGGCCGAAGTGGCACATGATCGCCAGCCACACCGGCATGGAATAGAAGATGAGCACCGCGCGGCCCACCATCGTGAGGTCCAGCGCCATGAAAAGGCAGAGGAATTCCGAGGCGAAGATGACCCCGGCGATCACGGCGGGGCGGCCGGTTCCGGGGGTGTACTGCGGCAAACGGTCTTGCGACCACAGCCACAGCGACACAAACCCCACGGCCAGAAGCGACCGCAGGCCGGCAAAGAACACCGGCTGCAGGCCTTCGTTCACCCAGACGACGAGGATCTGGTTGAACGCCAGCAGGGCAGCGATGCCGACCAGCCCGGCGGCGCCCGCGGCGTCGATCCTGTCCTTGCGCATGCCTGCCCCCTGCCTTGCGCGCACCAGACCCCGCCCTTGCGGCATGGTCAATCCCGCCCCGCCACGATAAGGCACCGGTGCAACAGCCGAGGAACCCATGTCCCCCAACCTGCGCGGCATCCTTCTGATGATCGCTTCGATGGTGCTGTTTGCCGCCGAGGATGCCTTCATCAAGCTGGCCGTTGGCCATATGCCGGTCGGACAGGTGGTGCTGCTGATCGGGCTGGCGGGGTTGCCGGTGTATGCGTTGGCGGCAGCGCGGGCGGGGGAAAGCATCTTCCAGCCCCGCGCCTTTGCCTTGCCGGTGGTGCTGCGGTCGGTGTTCGAGCTGATCGGGTCGCTGGGCATGGTGATGGCGCTGGCGCTGATCCCCCTGGCCACCATGTCGGCCATCCTGCAGGCGGCGCCGGTGCTGATGACGGCGGCTGCGGCGCTGTTTCTGGGCGAGCAGGTGGGGTGGCGGCGCTGGGCAGCGGTGCTGGTGGGGTTCGCGGGTGTGCTGCTGATCGTGCAGCCTGGCGGAACGGCGTTTGATCCCAACGTGTTGTGGGCCGTTCTTGGGGTGATCGGCATGGCCGGGCGCGACCTGGCCGCGCGGCGCATGGACCCGGGCGTTCCCACGGCAGTGGTGGCCAGCTGGGGCTATGTTGCCGTGATCCTGATGGGGATCGGCCTGATGGCGCAGCAGGGCGGCGGCGACTGGCCGCCTTCGGGACAGGGCGCCTTGCTGGTGGCGGGGGCGATTTCCGTGGGGCTGGCCGCCTACTGGGCGCTGATCGAGGCCACGCGGGCGGGAGATGTGGTGGTGATCGTGCCCTTCCGCTATACCCGGCTGGTCTTTGCGCTGGGCCTTGGCGCGCTGATCTTCGGTGAACACCCCACCGGCATGATGCTGCTGGGCGCCGCCCTGGTCGTCGCATCCGGCCTTTACACGCTTTACCGCGAACGCCGCCGCACGCTAGAAGGCACCCCGAGAGCAGCACCCCACGGCACAGCCCCGGAGGCACGCCCATGACCACCATCGTCGACATCCACGCCCGCGAAATCCTTGACAGCCGCGGCAACCCCACCGTCGAGGTGGACGTGCATCTGGAAAGCGGGGCCATGGGCCGCGCGGCGGTGCCTTCGGGCGCATCGACCGGCGCCCACGAGGCCGTGGAAAAGCGTGACGGCGACAAGAGCCGCTACATGGGCAAGGGCGTGCTGCAGGCCGTAGCCGCAGTGAACGGCGAGATTGCCGAAGAGATCGTGGGCTATGACGCGCTGGACCAGATCGGCATCGACCGCACGATGATGGAAATGGACGGCACGCCGAACAAGGGCCGTCTGGGCGCGAACGCGATCCTGGGCGTGTCGCTGGCGGTGGCCAAGGCCGCGGCCGATGCCACCGGGCAACCGCTGTTCCGTTATGTGGGCGGCACCTCGGCCCGCGTCCTGCCGGTGCCGATGATGAACATCATCAACGGCGGTGCGCATGCCGACAACCCCATCGACATCCAGGAATTCATGATCATGCCGGTGGGGGCCGACAACATCCGCGATGCCGTGCGGATGGGGTCCGAGGTGTTCCACACGCTGAAGAAGGAGTTGTCGGCCAAGGGTCTGGCCACCGGCGTGGGCGACGAGGGCGGCTTTGCGCCGAACCTGTCATCCACCCGCGACGCGCTGGATTTCATCATGAAGGCCATCGAGAAGGCCGGGTACGAACCGGGCGAGGACATGTGGCTGGCGCTGGACTGCGCGGCCACGGAATACTTCAAGAAAGGCCGCTATGAGTTTGCCGGTGAAGGGAAATCGCTGACACCCGCCGAAAACGTCGACTATCTGGCGGCTTTGGCCAGCGACTATCCCATCCTGTCCATCGAGGACGGCTGTTCCGAGGATGACTGGGACGGCTGGAAGCTGTTGACCGAGACGCTGGGCCGCAAGGTGCAGCTGGTGGGGGACGATCTGTTCGTGACCAACCCGCGCCGCCTGCGCGAGGGCATCGTGCAGGGCTGCGCCAATGCCATGCTGGTGAAGGTCAACCAGATCGGCACGCTGACCGAGACGCTGGAGGCGGTGGAAATGGCGCACCGCGCGGCCTATCGCAATGTGATGAGCCACCGGTCGGGCGAAACCGAGGATGCCACGATTGCCGATCTGGCGGTGGCCACGAACTGCGGGCAGATCAAGACCGGGTCGCTGGCGCGGTCGGACCGGCTGGCCAAGTACAACCAGCTGATCCGCATCGAGGAGATGCTGGGCGAGACGGCGGAGTATGCCGGGGAATCGGTGCTGCGCGGCTGACACTGACACCGCTTTCCACTCAGTCTGCCCGGGGGTCGCGCCATGGCGCGACCCCTTTGTTTTTCCAACACTTATCCTGCGATCCAGCTTTTCGTTGACAACCCTTGGAACGTTCCATAGCGTCATTGGAACGATCCACAGGAGATTCGGATGCGGTGGCTTCTGGTCGGCGCCAGCACGATTGCGGCGCAGCACATGATCCGGGCGATGCGTACGCAGGGCGATGTGGTTGCGGTCGTGGGCGGCGATGCCGCCCGCGTGGCGGCCTTTGCGGCACAACACGGCATTGCGGCCCATGGCACCGACATGGGTCCATTCCTTGGATCGGTGGATGCCGTCTACGTGTCTTCCACCAACGAAAAGCACCTGCCGCAGGCGATGGCCGCGATCCGTGCAGGACGGCATGTGCTGTGCGAAAAGCCGCTGGCCATGACCGTGGCCGATGCCGCCGCCATGGTGCAGGCGGCGCTGGCGGCGGGCGTGACCTTTGCCACCAACCACCACCTGCGCTGTTCCGGCAGCCACCGCACCGTGCGCGACCTGATCGCAAACGGCGCCGTGGGACGCGTGCTGTCGCTGCGCATCTTCCACGCCGTGCACCTGCCCGCCAACCTGCAGGGCTGGCGGATCAACGATGCCGGCGCGGGCGGCGGGGTGATTCCCGACATCACGGTGCATGACGCCGACGTCGCGCGGTTCCTCTTGGGCGAGGATCCGGTTTCGGTGGTGGCGATGGCCACGGCATCGGGCATGGGCCAGGGCGTTGAGGATTCGGCCATGTCGGTCTGGGCAATGCCCGGCGGCGCGATGGTGCAGAGCCACGAATCCTTCACCCATCCCTTCGCCGGGTCGGGGCTGGAGGTGCACGGAACCGAAGGCTCGATCTTTGCCCGTGGCGTGATGACCCAGGCGCCGGTGGGCGAGATCGCGGTGGTGAATGCGCAGGGGCGGCAGGCGGTCCCGTTCCCCACGCATGACCTGTACGCGCAGGCCGTCGCCGATTTCGCGGCCGCGGTGCAGGGCACCGGCCGTCCGGCGGCCGATGGATCGGACGGGGTGAAGTCGCTGGCGGTGGCGCTGGCGGTGCGCAAGGCCGCCGAAACCGGGCAGCGGCAGGCGGTGGAGTATCCGGCATGAGCAAGGTTGTCTCCCCTGCCGAGGCTGTGGCGCGCATTGGCGATGGCGTGGTGGTGACCGTGTCGTCGTCGTCGGCTCTGGGCTGCCCCGACCGGGTGCTTCAGGCGCTGGGCGAGCGGTTCCGGGCCGAGGGGCATCCGCGCAACATCACCACCCTGCACCCGATTGCCGCGGGCGACATGTACGGCGTAAAGGGCATCGACCACATCGCGCAGGACGGCTTGCTGGCGCGGGTGCTGGCGGGGTCCTATCCCTCGGGTCCGTCAAACCTGCCGATGCCGGCGATCTGGCAGATGATCGTCGAGGAACGGGTGGCGGCGTGGAACGTGCCCTCGGGCATCTTGTTCGACATGCACCGCGAGGCGGCGGCGCGCAGGCCGGGCGTGCTGACGAAGGTGGGGATGGACACCTTTGCCGACCCGGCGCGGGAAGGCTGCGCGATGAACGCGAAGGCCGCGGCGGAACCCATTGTGAAACGGGTGGAATTCGGCGGCGACACCTGGCTGCATTTCCCCAACATCATCCCCGACGTCTGCATCCTGCGCGCCACCACCGCGGACGAGCGCGGCAACCTGACCTATGAGCATGAGGGCGCCTATCTGGGCGGGCTGGAACAGGCGATCTGCGTGCGCAACCATGGCGGGCTGGTGATTGCGCAGGTGTCGCGGGTGACGGCGGCGGGGTCGCTGCGGCCGCATGACGTGCGGGTGCCGGGGCATCTGGTGGACCTGATCGTGGTCGCCCCCGACCAGCGGCAGACCACCGAGACGCCATATGACCCGGCGATCAGCGGGCAAGTGATGCGGCCCTGGGGCAGCTTTTCGATCCCCGAGCATGGGGTGGAAAAGATCATCGCGCGGCGCGCGGCGATGGAGTTGCGCGCCGGGATGACCGCCAACCTGGGCTTCGGCATTTCCGCCATGGTGCCGCGCATCTTGCTGGAGGAAGGCCACCCCGAGGCCGTCACCTGGGCCATCGAGCAGGGTGCCGTGGGGGGCATGCCGCTGACCGGGTTTGCCTTCGGTTGCGCCTCGAACGCCTGGGGCTACGTGCCTTCGCCGCAGCAGTTCATCTTCTTTCAGGGCGGCGGGTTCGACCTGTCGTTCCTTTCGTTCCTTGAGGTGGACACGGACGGCAATGTGAACGTGTCCAAGCTGGGGAAAAAGCCCTATCTGACCGCCGGTTGCGGCGGGTTTGTCGACATCACGGCGCATGCGAGGAAGATCGTGTTCTCGGGCTGGTTCGAGGCCGGGGCCGAGATTGCGCTGTCCGACACCGGACTGACCGTCACGAAACCCGGCAAATTCACCAAGATGGTGGACCGGGTGGAACATGTCACCTTCTCGGGCCACCGCGCGCGGGCGCAGGGGCAGGAGGTGCTGTATGTCACCGAACGCTGCGTGATCCGGCTGACCGACAGGGGCCTTCTGGCCACCGAGATCATGCCCGGCATCGACCCCGCGCGCGACATCGTGGAGGCGTCGCAGGGCCGTGTGCAGGTGGCGGCGGATGCCGCGCTGATGCCGCTGTCGCTGTTGCGGCCGCAGCCGATGGGGTGGGCGCCATGAGCAGCGTTCACCTGCATCTGTCCGGTCCGGTGGCCGAGTTGCGGCTGGACAATCCGGCCAAGCTGAACTGCCTGACGGTGGAGATGCTGGGGCAGCTGGCCGGGCACCTGGAGGTGATCGAGCGGCGCCCCGAGGTGGCTTGCGTGCTGGTGACGGCCGAGGGCGAGCGGGCCTTCTGCACCGGGGCCGACATCACGGCCTGGGGCGACCTGACGCCCGCCGAATTCGCGCGCCACTGGGTGCGGGGCGGGCATCGCCTGTTCGACCGGCTGGCGCGGCTTGGCCGGCCCACCATCGCGGTGCTGACGGGCCATGCCTTTGGCGGCGGGCTGGAACTGGCGGCGGCCTGCGACCTGCGGGTGATGGCACCGAAAGCGACGCTGGCGCTGCCCGAGGCGGGGGTGGGCATCGTGCCCGGCTGGTCGGGCACGCAGCGGCTGGGGCGGTTGCTGCCGGAACCGGTGGTCAAGGAAATGGCGCTGTTCGGGCGGCGGCTGACAGCCGAGCGGGCGCTGGCGCTGGGGTTCGTGGCCGAAGTGGCCGATGATCCGCGCGCCGTGGCGCTGGCGATGGCCGAACAGGCCGCCACGCTGTCGCCCCGCGCCGTCGAGGCGGCCAAGTTCATGCTGCATGCCGCCCGCGGCGAGGACACGGGTGCCATGATCGAGGCACTTGGCAGCGCGGCCATGGCCGCCAGCGCCGACCGCGACGCGGGCGTTGCCGCCTTCCGCGCCAAACGCAAGCCGGAGTTCCCGGGGACATGACCGAATACACCCTGATCCCGTCAACCGGCACCGCCCTGCCCGCCGCGCCACGGGTGAACCGCCATCTGATCGGCGGCCAGTGGCGCGACAGTGCCGAGACGTTCGACCGTGCCTCGCCCGCGCACCACGTTTTGGTCAGCCGGTCGGCCAAGGGGACCGAGGCCGATGCCGATGCCGCCATCGCCGCCGCGCGCGCGGCGTTTGATGATGGGCGGTGGAGCCGGCTGATGGGCAAGGCCCGCGCGGCGGTGCTGCTGCGCGTGGCCGACCTGATTGAGGCGCGGGCCGAGCCCATGGCGCTGATCGAGACGCTGGAAACGGGCAAGCCCATCACGCAGGCGCGGGGCGAGGTGACCGGAGCGGCGGACCTGTGGCGCTATGCGGCCTCGCTGGCCCGCACGGTGCACGGCGACAGCCATGATTCCCTGGGCGATGACATTATGGCCGTGGTGCTGAAGCAGCCCATCGGCGTGGTTTCGATCATCACGCCGTGGAACTTTCCGTTCTGGATATTGTCGCAGAAGCTGCCCTTTGCGCTGGCGGCAGGCTGCACCTGCGTGGTCAAGCCTTCGGAAATCACGCCCTCCACCACGGTGATGCTGGGCGGGATCCTGCAAGAGGCCGGGTTGCCCGACGGGGTGGTGAACATCGTGCTGGGCCATGGCCAGCCGGTGGGCGCGCGGATGGCCGTGCACCCGGACGTGGACATGGTGACCTTCACCGGGTCCACCGCCGTGGGGCGGGCCATCCAAGCCGCGGCCAGCGGCACGCTGAAGAAGGTGGCGCTGGAACTGGGGGGCAAGAACCCGCAGGTGATCTTTCCCGATGCCGATCTGGACAGCGCCGCCGATGCGGTGACCTTCGGCGTGCACTTCAATGCAGGCGAGTGCTGCAATTCGGGCAGCCGGATCATCGTGCATGAAGACATCGCGCAAGGCTTTGTGGCCCGCGTCACCGCCCTGTCGCGCCAGGTGGCCTTCGGCGACCCGCTGGACGACCGCACGCAGGTGGGCGCCATCGTGACGCCCGCGCATCTGGCCAAGATCGACGGCCATGTGCAGGCCGCTGCGGCGGCAGGGGCGACGGTGGCGCTGGGCGGTGCCGTGCTGCGCATCGACGGGCTGCCCGGCGATTTCTATGCGCCCACCGTGGTGACCGGCGTCATGCCGGACATGCCCATCGCACGGGACGAGGTGTTCGGGCCTGTCCTTTCGGTGCTGACCTTCCGCACGCTGGACGAGGCCATTGCCCTGACCAACGACGCGACCTACGGTCTGTCGGCGGGGGTGTGGAGCGAGAATGTGCACACCTGCCTGGCCTTCGCGCGCCGCGCACTGGCGGGCACGGTGTGGACCAATACCTGGATGGACGGCTTCCCGGAAGTGACCTTCGGCGGCGTCCGCCAGTCGGGCCTTGGGCGCGAGATCGGTCGCTTCGGGTTCGAGGAGTTTTTCGAGATCAAGTCGCTCGTGATGCGGATCGGCCGCACGCGGGCCCCTTGGGTACGGCCCCGCGCCTGACGCGGGGAAAGCAAGCGCAATACGGGAGGATCGCAATGCGCATTTTCGGAAAGACGATGACGGCAGCCGCCGCACTGGTGATGACCACTTCGCTGGCCATGGCCGAAGATGTGGAAGTGCTGCACTGGTGGACCTCGGGCGGCGAGGCGGCGGCGCTGAACGTGCTGAAGGATGACCTTGGCACCAAGAGCATCGGCTGGGTGGACATGCCGGTTGCGGGCGGCGGCGGCGAGGCAGCGATGACGGCGCTGCGCGCGCGCGTCACCGCGGGCGACCCGCCCACGGCCGTGCAGATGCTGGGCTTTGACATCACCGACTGGGCGGCCGAAGGCGCGCTGGGCGACCTGACCGCCGTTGCGGCGGCCGAGGGCTGGGATGCCGTGGTGCCTGCGGCGCTGCAGGGCTTTTCCAAGTATGACGGCAAGTGGATCGCGGCGCCGGTGAACGTGCACTCGACCAACTGGGTCTGGATCAACAAGGCCGCACTTGATGCGGCGGGCGGCAAGGCGCCGGAAACCTGGGAAGAACTGGTGGCCGTTCTGGATGCGATGAAGGCCAACGGCATCACGCCCCTGGGCCATGGCGGGCAGGCCTGGCAGGACGCCACGGTGTTTGACGGCGTGGTTCTGGGCATGGGCACCGATTTCTACAAGGCCGCCTTCATCGACCTTGACCCCGCCGCGCTGGGCGGCGAGCAGATGGCGGAAGCCTTCAACCGCCTGATGAAGCTGCGCACCTATGTCGACGACAACTTCAGCGGCCGTGACTGGAACCTGGCCAGTGCCATGGTAATCAACGGCGAAGCGGGCATGCAGATGATGGGCGACTGGGCCAAGGGCGAGTTCCTGAAGGCCAACAAGGTGCCCGGCACCGACTTTGTCTGCATCCGTTTCCCCGGCACGCAGGGCGCCGTGACCTTCAACAGCGACCAGTTCGCGATGTTCGGGGTCGAGGGCGACGCGGCCAAGGCGGCGCAGGCGGCGATGGCGTCGGCGATCATGAACCCGACATTCCAGTCGGCCTTCAACGTGGTCAAGGGATCGGTGCCGGCACGCACCGACGTGC
>CAZLIC010000109.1:0-11046 GCA_964559535.1 uncultured Rhodobacterales bacterium | reverse complement strand
GCGACGCTCAGGCGGCCATCCCAGCGAAGCCGCAGCCGTAGATCAGACGCTCCCTGAGTGTAACCATCAGATGACGGCTTTGAGTACCCAAGGTTGGCTTCGAGCCCGCTAGAGACATTCATGCACACCGCAGCATTGACTCTGGGCCTCTGTAGTGCCATATGCGCGCTCAAGGGGGTTTCGATCCTCAACGGCATAGACGGGCTAAGCATTCGGTGCTGCCCAATATTTTCAGGGGCCGCTGCTTAGGAGATGCGTTGTCGCAGCTCCTGCAGCGGCCTCAATCGCTAGGTCTACCTTTCTATCTGCATAGCCAAAGAAGCCGCCGAACCAACGGCGTAGCAGGCTTGGCTTTATCATTTTCTCGATTTCGGAAGCTAGTTGGGCAGGGCTCAGGTCCGTTCGTCGCAAAATTTCGGACATCTCAAGACACGCCAGTTCATCCGTCTGGTCGCCTTCGCTGGGCTCCAAGCTTGAAAGCCGCCCAAGCAGCGCTTGTATCGCTGGCTCCAGCGAGTTTGGTCCGGCAATTTTTTCAGACGCCACCTGCCGAAGGTAGAATGAGTGAGCAAAACTAATTGTCCGAATTTGGATGTAGAATAAACGGGCTAACCGTTCTTTGGGCGTCTCTGCCGAAAGCGAAGCAACAGATGGTATCACAGCCACATCGAAGCTCTGCCCTTGTTTGCCGGATCTCGTCAGAAAGAGCTCAAGATCTTTGCTGTGAAACAAGTCGCGCCTCTGCCTCTCCAATTTGATTTTCGCCTCTCGACCAGATCGAATGAATACGAACGGAGCACCGACGCCGACATACTTGGAGCCAACTGTTTCGATATCAAGAGTGCTGAGAGATTTACTCTTTGTACTGCTAAGTATCCAGGCATCCCGAAGACCCTGCGCCGCGCTTGAAAAAGAAAGTTCAATTTTTCGTTCATCCAGCAAATCTAGCCGCAGATCGCTCTGCAACATTTGTGCGGCGAGTTCCGCGGTACTGTATTCCACCCTGCCTTCGGATCGAGCTATCTCGTGAATGGAGCCCGCGTTCAAACGGAATCCGAGCTCAAAACGACCAGACATCTGCCCATCGAAGTAGAATCTTCTATATGCGGGATATGCCAAGATGGAGCGCAGCAATCCCGGAATTGGATTTAGAAAATATTGTGACGGATACTTAACCACATTGTTGCAGTCGGCGTAGTAGTTCTCGCCAGCATAACCTGCCGCCGACTTTGTTCTTGTATGAATTTTTCCGAAACCACGCGCAAATTCGGCTCTCGGGTCCGTTTGACCCCATGCGGGACGTTCCAAACGACCTGCGTTTTCGCGGTGCAGGCTGCGAAAATCGGCCAATGGAAATACAACTGCAAAGTACATGTCGCCTCACTTTTTCGTGCCTTGACTGATAGAAGCAGATAGATACCCCGGGGTCCAGCAGGGACAGACACTCAACGGCAGCCAAACCACCATGGACATGGAAGGCTGCTTTTCTGGTCTTGCTGCGGCCGCCATGCTGTGGCCCGTCAGTCGGCTCACGCCCTCCACGCCGGTCCTTCTGCAATTGTGAGCGGATTTTGCGCCGCCAACGCAGTGACGGCAGCTTTGTCCGCATAGCTGACCGTCGGAACTTCGTCCGGGCCGCGGAGGGCGTACCTCAGGCAGACCGGGAACATTCTGTCAGGTGGCGAACACTGGCCCCGCATGGCAAAGCCAAGCCGCGCATCCGCTTGTGTCGACGTTCGGCGTCTTTCGCCTCCCTCCCCCCATGTGGGGGAGGGATGGGGTGGGGGGGCGCCGTGGCGAGCCATTGCGCACCCGCTTTTTTCGGTGATCGGCAGCGAAGAACATTCCGGCGGTGTGCAGCACCGGGCAAGGCACGGCCATTGCAACCCGGCACCTCCCGACCGGCCCCAATTCTGAACGCCGGGTTAACGCGCGCCTGCAACTCATTGAAATCACTAGAACGGACCTGCTGTCCCACGCTGGGACGCTGCCTGTCCCACGCGCCTCAGGCCGTTTCACCCGGTACCAGCCGGGTGGGCACCACCGTCACGTCCTGCCCGGGCTGGCCCTTCAGCCGCGCCACCAGCGCCTCGGCGGCGCCCTTGCCGATGGCAGTGGTGGGCACCACCGTGGTGGTCAGGCGGCGCGGCAGCACGCTGGCCGCCTCCATCCCCCCCCAGCCGACAATCCCGATGTCCTCGGGCACCCGGATGCCACGCGCCGCGCAATAGGCCAGCCCGCCGATCGCCATTTCGTCGTTGTGGAAATACACCAGGTCCAGCCGCGGCGACCGCGCCAGCAGCGTCTCCAGCCCATAGTAGCCGGCGTAGAACCCCGGGCTGTCGTGCAGCACCTCGCGGTCGGCCAGCGGGTGCCCCCCCTGCGCCAGGGCCTCGGCAAACCCTTCCAGCCGCGCCCGCCCCATCACGTCCGACCGCGACAGGGCCCCCACGAACCCCGCCCGGCTTCGGCCCCGCCGCAGCACGAACTGCCCCATCTCGGCGCCGCAGTCGCGGTGGCTGAACCCCACCGACATGTCGATGGGGCTGGTGGTCAGGTCCCAGATCTCCACCACCGGCATGCCCCCCTGCCGCAGCAGGTCCACCGTGCCCGGCGTGTGGGTGCGCCCCGACAGGATCACCCCCGCCGGCCGCCAGCTGACCACCTGCCGCACCCAGGCCTCTTCCTGTTCGGCCGAATGGTCGTTCGACCCGATCATCACCTGATACCCCAGCCGCGTCAGCGCCCGGTCCACCCCGTCCAGCACATGGCTGAACAGCCCCGACGTCAGCCGCGGCACGCACATGCCCACCAGCGTACTGGCCTGATCCGCGCCAAACGCCGCCGCCAGCCGGTTGGGCACATAGCCCAGCCGCCCCGCCACGCCCAGCACGCGGTCCCGCGTCTCGTCAGAAAACCCCCCGCCGCCCCGCAGCACCCGGCTGACGGTCATCTTCGACACCCCCGCGGCGCGGGCGATGTCTTCCAGGTTCGGCTTGCCGCGCCGATCCATGTTATCGTTAACTTTTCCGCTTGACATGACTCAGCCCCGGGTCCAGTTTGGCTACGTTACCGGTAAACCTGTGCGCAGAACAGGGGCCGGACGGGGAGGAGCCGCACGCCATGCAACCGTCGTCTGACGGCCTGTTCTTCGACCGCATCGTCAAGTCCTTCGGCGGCACGCAGGCGCTGAAGGGTGTGTCGCTGCGCGTGGGCCGCGGCGAGATCGTGGCGCTGCTGGGCGAGAACGGTGCGGGCAAGTCGACCCTGATCAAGGTGCTGGGCGGCATCCACCGGCCCGACCAGGGCGGCGTTTCCATCGACGGCACGCCATACCAGCACGAAGCCGGGCGCGCGGGTGGGCAGAAGGTGGCCTTCATCCACCAGGACCTCGGTCTGATCGAATGGATGTCGGTGGCCGAGAACATTGCGCTTGCGCTGGGCTATGCCAAACGCGGCCGCCGCATCGACTGGACGGCGACCGAAGCCGCCGCCGACCGAGCGCTGGCATTGGTGGACGCCGAGTTTCCGGCCACCGCCCGCGTGGCCAGCCTGACGCGCACGCAGAAATCGCTTGTCGCCATCGCCCGCGCGCTGGCCGCCGACTGCGACTTCCTGGTGCTGGATGAACCGACCGCCAGCCTGCCCGCCGACGAGGTGGAACGCCTGTTCGCCGCGCTGCGCCCGCTGAAGGACAAGGGCGTGGGGATGATCTATGTCAGCCACCGGCTGGACGAGATCTTCCGCATCGCCGATCGCGTGGCGGTGCTGCGTGACGGGCAGATGGTGGGCATGCGCCCCATCGACCATACCACGCCCGAGGAACTGGTCACGCTGATCGTGGGCCGCAAGGCACGCGAGATCGACCGCCCCGCCGTGCAGGACGGCCCGGCGATCCTGACCGTGCAGGGGTTGGCAACGGGCCACGTCGGCCCCGTATCCTTTGAAATCCGCCGCGGCGAACTGCTGGGATTGGCCGGCCTGCGCGGGGCCGGGCACGAGGACATCGGGCGCGCGCTGTTCGGCGCCATCCCCCATGCAGGCCGCATCATGCTGGACGGCCGCGCGCCCGTGCTGGCCACCGCGCAAACCGCCATGGCCAGCGGCATTGGTCTGGTGGCGCGCGACAGGGTGGGCGAAAGTGTGGCCCCCGGCCTGTCGATCCGCGAGAATGCCTTCCTGAACCCCTCGGCCACGGGGCGGGGCCTGCTTTCCTTCATGGCTCCCCGCCGCGAAGAAGGCATGGCGCGGGCCATCGGCCGCCGCGTGGGCCTGTCGCCCAACGACCCGACGCTGGCGATCGAGGCGCTGTCGGGCGGCAACCAGCAGAAGGTGGTGGTGGGCCGCTGGCTGGACAGTGGCCGCCGCCTGCTGATCACCGAAGACCCCACCGCGGGCGTCGATGTGGGGGCCAAGGCGGAAATCTATCACCTGATCTATCAGGCGCTGGCCAGCGGCATGGGCGTGCTGGTGGTCTCGACCGATTTCGAGGAAATCGCCGCCATCTGCCACCGCGCCATCGTGTTCAGCCGCGGGCAGCCCGTGGCCGAACTGACGGGCGCGCGCCTGTCCACCGAATCCCTGATCCAGGCCGCATCGGCCGGTGAAGCCGCCTGAGGAACCAGATGCCCGGTATCGAATCCAACGCCGTCGAGCCGACCAAGGACGAGCTTAGCGGCCTGTCCGCGGGGCAGAAGCTGGCCCGTCTGGCGCCGACCTACGGCCTTGTCATCCTGATGTTCGGGCTGATCGTGCTGTTCTCGGTGCTGCTGCCGAACACCTTCCCCACCATGCTGAACCTGCGCGCCATCCTGTCGGACAAGGCGATCATCGCGCTTCTGTCACTGGCCGCGATGATCCCCATGGTGGCGGGCCGCATCGACCTGACGGTGGGCTACGGCATTGTGCTGTGGCACATTCTGGCGATCAGCCTGCAGACGATGTATGGCCTGCCCTGGCCGGTGGCGGTGATGATCGTGCTGGTGCTGGGCGTGGCCGTGGGCTTTCTGAACGGCCTTCTGGTCGAGGTGGCGCGGATCGACAGCTTCATCGCCACGCTGGGTACCGGCACCATCGTCTATGCTTTGGCGCTGTGGCACACCGGCGGGCGGCAGATGGTGGGCGAGTTGCCGCCCGAGTTCTTTGCGTTGAGCACCACGTTCATCTTCGGCCTGCCGATCACGGCCTATTATGTGGTGGTCATCACCTTCACCATGTGGGTGGTGCTGGAATACACGCCGGTCGGCCGGTACCTGTACGCCATCGGCGCCAACCAGCGCGCGGCCGAGCTGAACGGCATCCCCACACGGAAGTTCGTGATCGGCGCCTTTGTCACCTCGGGTTTGCTGACGGCGCTGGCGGGCGTGCTGCTGGCGGCGAAACTGCGCATCGGGCAGGCGTCGGTGGGGCTGGAATTCCTGCTGCCCGCGCTGGTGGGGGCCTTTCTGGGGTCTACCACCATCAAGCCCGGCCGCGTCAATGTCTGGGGCACCATCGTGGGGGTGATGATCCTGGCGGTGGGCATCTCGGGCATCCAGCAGTTCGGCGGCAGTTTCTGGGTCGAACCCCTGTTCAACGGCACCACGCTTCTGATCGCCATCGGCATCGCCGGTTACGCGCAGCGGAAGAAGGGCGCCAAGTCGAAATGAAAACAGCATCCTAGGGAGGAAACACCATGCTGAAACGGACACTTCTGAATGCCCTGATGGCGGGCACGATTCTGGGCGCGATGGGCCTGCCGGCCCTGGCGCAAGAGGCCTTTGACGGCCCCACCACCGGCCCCAAGGCCGCCGAGGGCAAGACCATCGTCGTGCTGGCCGCCGACATGAAGAACGGCGGTATCCTGGGCGTGACGAACGGCATCGAGGAAGCCGCGGCCAAGATCGGCTGGACGGTCAAGGTGCTGGACGGCGCCGGGTCGGTGCAAAGCCGGTCGGCCGCCGTGGGGCAGGCGCTGGCGCTGAACCCCGACGGCATCGTGATCAACGGCTTTGACGCCGCCGAACAGCAGGCCGCGCTGGAAGGCGTTGTCGCCGCGAAGATCCCGATGGTGTCATGGCACTCGGGCCCCAAGATCGGTTGCGACGCGCCGGGCGGCATCTTTGCCAACGTCTCGACCGACGCGATGGACGTCTCGGTCAAGGCCGCGGAATGGGCGCTGGCCGATGCCGGCGGCAAGCCGGGCGTGGTGATCTTCACCGACTCGACCTACACCATCGCCATCCTGAAGGCCGCCAAGCTGAAGGAAATCATCGAGGCCGGCGGCGGCACCGTGCTGCAGTGGGTGGATACGCCCATTGCCGAAACCTCTACCCGCATGGGTCCGCTGACCACCACGCTGCTGCAGCAGCACGGTGCGGCCTGGACGCATTCGCTGGCGATCAACGACCTGTATTTCGACTTCATGGGTCCGGCGCTGGCGGCGGCGGGCATCGACGGCAAGGCCAACCCCAAGGCGGGCTCGGCCGGTGACGGGTCCGAAGCCGCATTCCAGCGCATCCGCACCGGCCAGTATCAGGCCGTCACTGTGGCCGAACCGCTGAACCTGCAGGGCTGGCAGCTGGTGGACGAGCTGAACCGTGCGGTGCAGGGCGAGGCCTGCTCGGGCTACATCACGGCGCCCGCGCTGGTGACCGAGGAAGGGCTGGCCAACACCGAAGGCAACGCCTTTGACCCGAACAACGGCTACCGCGAGGCCTATGCGGCGATCTGGGGCAAGTGAACCGGCCGACATAAAGGGGGGCCGGGGCGAGGCATCGCCCCGGCCCCCTTCTTGTTCAGCCCCCTGTCATGCGCCGCCCGGCGGCCGATCCCCCGTCACGCGGAACACGTCCACCGGCTCGCGCATCCCCTTCAGGGTGATCTCGCCGCGCGGCTCGATGGCAAAGTCATCCTCGACGGCCAGCCGGGCACGGGGACTGAGAAGGATCTCTCCGTCCAGCGCCTCATCGCCCAGCCGCGAGGCCAGGTTGATCGCGGTGCCCGAGGCGGTGTAGTCGATGCGCCCGCCCGACCCCACCATGCCGACCGTCGCATAGCCGAGCGATATGCCGACCCCGAAGCCAAGCTTGTGTCCCAGCTTCTTCCAGCCCTTGCACAACACCCCCATCCGGTCGCGCATGGCCAGCCCCAGCCGGACCGCCTGCCCCGCCGGGTCATCGCAGGGCAGTGGGTCATTGAACAGCACCATGATCCCGTCGCCCATGCGGTGATCCACCCCTGCCCCGTGCATCTCGATCAGCTTGCCCATTTCCTCGTGGTAGGTCTGCAAGACCTCGATGGTCTCTTCGGGTTCCGCCGTCTCGCAAAAGGCGGTAAAGCCGCGGATGTCGCAGAACAGCACGCCAAGCAGCGCGCGGTGGCTTTTCAGCATCCGCTCGGACCCCGACGAGACCACCGCATCCGCCACCGCCGCGGGCAGGAACCGCTTCAGCCGCCCCATCCGCTCGATCTCGCCGACCTGCACCTGCACCCGGTCCCCAAGCTCGGCATTCAGCGCCTCCAGCGCCTTGAACTGGCGGACGTTCTCGATGGCAATGGCGGCCTGGGCTGCGAAGCTTTCGACCAGCTGGATATCGGCGTCCCGGTGTGCCTGATGGGCCCGCCACATGAGGCTGATGCTGCCCCAGACCTCGCTGCCCGCAAAGATCGGCACTCCGATCATCTGCTTCACGCCCCGCGCCCTTGCCCATTCGTGATCGTAGTAGCTTTCCGCCATGGCATCGTCGATCCGGGCGACCGCCCGCGCTTTCACTACCTGGCCGGTCAACGTGTTGTCCAGAAGCGGTGTGGGCGGGGTTAGAACCGCCTCTGCAACGGCGGCCCTGTCGAGGCCATGGCTTGCGCAGTAGTGGATCAAGCCATCCTCGACGCGCCAGAAGGTGCAGACGTCGGCGCGGCAAAGGCGGGCCGCATTCTGCACGATCATGTCGAACACCGGCGTGTTGTCGTCACGGCTCTGACTGATGACCTCCAGGATGTCCCGTGTCGCCTTCTCGCGTTCCAGCCGCGCCTGCAGCTCGCGGAACTGGCGGACGTTCTCGATGGCGATGACGGCCTGGGCGGCAAAGGTTTCGACAAGCTGGATTTCAGGCAGCGTGAAGGACCGCACTGTCCGGCGGCCGAGCGCAATGCACCCGATGGCGATGCCGTTCTGCAAAAGCGGAACGACCAGCCGTGTCCGGTGCCCTTCGGTTTCAACCAGATCGACGGCAATCGGATCGCGGTCCCTGTAGGCATCCGATTGGGCATAATCCTCGATGTGAACCACCTTCGCCGTGCGTATCGTCGGCACGATGGAAAGCCGCAGGTCCAGCGAGTATTCGAGGCCTGGATGGTATGCCGTGTGTTCATGTCCCCAATCGGCCATGTGACGAACGTGCGTGCGGGCTTCGTTGACGATCATCAGGCTGCCCTGATCCGCATCGCACAGGACGGCCGCCTTCTCCAGAATAAGGTCAAAGACCTGTATTTCATCTTCGCGGCTCTGGCTGATGACGCTCAGGATGTCGGAGGTCGCTTGCTGCTGTTCGAGCGAGTCCCGCAGCTCGCGGAACTGTCGGACGTTCTCGATGGCGATCACCGCCTGCGCGGCGAAGGTCTCGATCAGGGCGATCTCGTCGGCAGAGAACGGGCGGACCTCGCGGCGATAGACCAGAATGCAGCCGGCCGTCTGGCCGCCGCTGAACAGAGGCACCGCCAGAATCGTCCGGATGCCATCGTCATCAACCGCCGAGACACGCAACGGGTCGCCGGATCGGTAGAGATCGGTGTCGGCAAGATCGTGTATGTGCGCGATCCGGCCTTCACGCATGCAGGTCGAGGGAACATAGTCCGACTCCATTGGCCAGACTGTCGTGCCGACCTGGATAAGACCGGAGACTTGACCAAGGCCCCAATCTGCCGCCAGCACCGCGTGGCTGCGATCTTCGCTGGTGAGGAGGAGACTGGCCATCGAGGCGTTGCAAAGATCCGCGGCCTTGCGCAGAACGACGTCGAACACCGGCTTGTCGTCGTCGCGGCTCTGGCTGATGACCTCAAGGATTTCCCGCGTCGCCGCCTCGCGCTCCAGCCGCGCCTGCAACTCGCGGAACTGGCGGACGTTTTCGATGGCGATGCTGGCCTGGGCGGCAAAGCTTTCGACCAGGGCGATATCCGCGTCCTGTGGCGCGCGATCCGCGGGCCACATAAGGGTGATGCTGCCCCAGACCTCGTCGCGGACAAAGATCGGAACGCCGACGAATTGCTTCAGCCCCCGCGCGCGGACCCATTCGTGATTGTAATAGCTTTCCGCCGTCGCGTCCTCGATCCGGACGACGGCCCGGGTCTTGACCACCTGACCCGTCACCGTGCTGTCGAAAAGCGGCGTGGCCGGGATCGCTTGCGCCTCGGCCAGCACGTCGCCGGTAAGGCCATGACTCGCCCTATAGTGCATCAGGCCATCTTCGACGCGCCAGAAGCTGCAGACGGCGGCACCGCACAGGCGGGCCGCATTCTGCGCGATCACCTCGAAGACCGGCCCATCGTCATCCCGGCTTTGACTGATCACCTCAAGGATCTCGGCGGACGCCCTTTCCCGCTCCAGCCGGGTCTGCAACTCGCGGAACTGGCGGACGTTCTCGATGGCAATCACCGCCTGTGCGGCGAAGGATTCAACAAGGGAAATCTGGTCGGGGGTGAATGGGGCGACCTCGCGGCGGCTGAGGATGATCGCGCCAATGCCCTTGCCGACGCTGACCAAAGGGATGGACACGCGGGTGCGCATGCCCTCGTCGTCCACCAGTTTCCGCGTGTCCCAGACGCCGTTCTGATAGGCTGGTGTCACGGCAAGGTCTTCGTCCTGGATCGTGCGTGCCTCCAGGATGGCCAGACCCAGACCGGTGATCATATCGGCTTGCCTTCCAAGTTCGAAGCTGTCGCCGGTCTTGATCTGTCGTCTGCTCAGGCCATGGTACCCCGCCACAGTCATCGCGGTTTGTGCGTCATTGCAGATCACCAGCCACGCCATCGGCGCGTCGCACAGCCGCGCGGCACTGCGCACGATGGCGTCGAACACCGGCGCTTCATCCCCGCGCGACCGGCTGATCAGGTCCAGCACCTCGCGCAGCGCCTCTTCGCGCTTTGCGGCGGGATCTCGGGCATTCTCGGCAAGGGGAGACGTCAAGGTTTGCTCCATGGCGTTGCCCGGTGCACGCTACACGTCAAAGCGCAGGGGACCAAAGCTGTTTCGCACGGAATGTCTGGCCGGGACGGTCCAGCCTCCACCCCACTTCCCCCGGGCCCCGCCATGGTGTAAGGCGCGCCTCATCTGCGACGTGACGCCCAAGGCCCCGGGCACATGCACAGGATAGGGGCGGCGGCAATGGGGCCGCCAGATGAAGGGACTACCGGCAGGGGCCGGGGTCCCGAGAGGAAACACCGAATGTTCAACATCGTGACGAAAAGCACCCAGTGGGGCGGCGAAACGCTGACACTGGAAACGGGCCGCGTTGCCCGCCAGGCTGACGGGTCGGTCATCGCCACGCTGGGCGAAACCAGCGTGATGGCCAACGTGACCTTTGCCAAGCAGGCGAAGGCCGGTCAGGACTTTTTCCCCCTGACCGTGCACTATCAGGAAAAATACTATGCCGCGGGCAAAATCCCCGGCGGCTTCTTCAAGCGCGAGGCGCGGCCTTCCGAGAAGGAAACGCTGGTGTCGCGGCTGATCGACCGGCCCTGCCGCCCGCTGTTCGTAGAAGGCTTCCGCAACGAAGTGCTGGTGATGGCGACGGTGCTGTCCTGCGACCTGGTGAATGACCCCGACATCGTGGCGATGATCGCCGCGTCGGCGGCCCTCACCATCTCGGGCGTGCCCTTCATGGGCCCGATCGGTGCCGCGCGCGTGGGCTTTGCCAATGGCGAATACCTCTTGAACCCGTCGATGGACGACATGACCAAGCTGCGGGCGAACCCCGAGCAGCGGCTGGACCTCGTCATCGCGGGCACCAAGGACGCCGTGATGATGGTGGAATCGGAAGCCTACGAGCTGACCGAGGCCGAGATGCTGGG
>CAZLIC010000108.1:0-11095 GCA_964559535.1 uncultured Rhodobacterales bacterium | reverse complement strand
GCCAGCCCGAGGGGCTGACTCAGTAGACGCTTGCCCGACTCAGGGGGCGGGGCTATGGGTAGTGTCATGTCAATGTCCAACCCCAACATCCGCCCTGCCCGCCCTGTCATCCGCCAGCTGGATGAAGGCACGGCCAACCGCATTGCAGCAGGCGAGGTGGTGGAACGCCCGGCTTCGGCGGTGAAGGAACTGGTTGAAAACGCGCTGGATGCTGGCGCCCTTCGGGTGGCGGTGGACATTGCGGCGGGGGGCAAGCTGCTGATCCGCGTGGCGGATGACGGCTGCGGGATGACGGCGGACGATCTGCCGCTGGCGCTTTCCCGCCATGCCACATCCAAGATCGACGGATCCGACCTCCTGGAAATCCGCTCGTTCGGGTTTCGCGGCGAGGCGCTGCCCAGTCTGGGTGCCGTGGGCCGCCTGACCATCCGGTCGCGCGCCGAAGGCTTTGACGGCGCGGAGATTTCCGTTTCCGGCGGGCGGGTGGGTCCGGTGCGCCCGGTGGCGCATCCGCGCGGCACGACGGTTGAACTGCGTGACCTGTTCTTTGCCACCCCGGCCCGGCTGAAGTTCATGCGGTCGGACCGGGCCGAGGTGCAGGCGATTGCCGAGGTGATGCGGCGTCTGGCGATGGCCTCGCCGGGCGTCACCTTCGTGCTGCGCGACGTGACCGACGGGGGCGAGGGGCGTCTTCTGCTGCGCGCCGATGCCGAACGGGGTGCGGATGCGGCGCTGCGGCGGATTGCGCGCGTGGTGGGCGAGGATTTCGCGGCCAACGCGGTGCCCGTGTCGGCCGAGCGTGAGGGGCTGCACCTTTCGGGCTTTGCAGCACTTCCCACCTATTCACGCGGGGCCGCGGTGACCCAGTTCCTGTATGTGAACGGCCGCCCCGTGGCCGACCGCATGCTGTTCGGGGCGCTGCGGGCGGCCTACTACGACTTTCTGTCGCGTGACCGGCACCCGGCCGCCGTGCTGCGCATCGACTGCGACCCGCAGCTGGTGGACGTGAACGTGCATCCGGCGAAGTCCGAAGTGCGGTTCCGCATGCCCGATGCGGCGCGGGGTCTGATCGTGTCGGGGCTGCGCGCCACGCTGGCCGGAACCGGGCCGCGCACGGCAACAACGCTGGCGCAGGACACGGTTTCTGCCATGACGCCAAGGGTTTACCAGATGGACCGGCCGACGCCCGCGGCGTTGCGGATGGCCGCGGCGTTTCAGGCGCCGATGCCGGGGCTGGCCGAAGCGCCTGCGGCGCGGGTCGAGCCTGTGGGCGAGCCGACGCCGGGGCCGCTGGGTGCGGCGCGGGCGCAGCTGCATGGCAACTGGATTGTGGCCGAAACGCCGGAGGGGCTGGTGATCGTGGACCAGCACGCGGCGCATGAACGGCTGCAATATGAACGGCTGAAGGCGCAGGCCGATGCCGGGGAAATTGCCGCGCAGGCGCTGCTGATTCCGGCGATCGTGGAACTGTCGCAGGTGGATGCAGAGCGGATTCTGGCGGCCGCAGACGACCTGCGGCGGTTGGGACTGGCTGTCGAGCCGTTCGGGGGCAGCGCCGTGGCGGTGCGTGAGACCCCGGCCATTCTGGGCGTCGTGGATGCCGAACGGCTGGTCCGCGATATCTGCGACGAGCTGGCCGAGGGCGGGCAGGGCGTGGTGCGGGCGCGGATTGATGCGGTGCTGAGCCGGATGGCATGCCACGGGTCGGTCCGTTCCGGCCGCCAGATGCGGGGCGAGGAGATGAACGCGCTGTTGCGCGAGATGGAGGCGATGCCCGGGTCCAGCCAGTGCAACCACGGCCGCCCCACCCACGTGGTCCTGCAACTGGCTGACATTGAACGGCTTTTCGGGCGCCGGTGAGCCGCGTTCTGGGCCCTGCGGACTTTCGCGTGCAGCCCTGGGCGAATGGCCGGGGGCAGACGGTAGAGCTGGCGCGGCGGGATGGGCCGGAAGGGATGGTCTGGCGGATTTCGGTGGCGACCGTGGCCGAGAACGGGCCGTTTTCGCGCTTTCCCGGCATCTGGCGCAGCCTGACGGTGATCGACGGCCCGGGTTTCCGCCTTGCGGGTGACGCGGTGGACCTGCTGGCGGCGCCGCTGAGCCCGGTGGCGTTTGACGGCGGGTTGGCGGTTGCGGCCTGTGACGTAGCCGGAGTTTCCCGCGATTTCAACGTGATGGTGGCCGCGCCGCGGCCCGCCCCAAAGGTATGGGTCGGCGCAGGTGCGGCAAGGATAGACCATGGGGCGTCGCTGGCCGTCTATGCGCTGGACGCTTTGGTGGCGGACGGTCGGCGGGTGGAGCCGGGCGGGCTGGTGCTGACTGACAGGCTGCTGGAGGTGGCCGGGGGGCGGTGGATCGGCGTGGTGTTGCCGGGGCTTTGAGGGATGTGGGGCACCCCGGTGCCGCAGCCATCAACCCATTGCGTACGAAGCGTTTTCCGGCATGGATTTCGCATGTTGGCCATCCCCCCCACCCCATCCCTCCCCCACGAGGGGGGAGGGAGGCGCCCGGAGGGCGAAGGTCAGTCGCTGGCCGGGGCCGGGGCCGGTTGCGTGGGTTCGGGTGTGCCGTCTGCCGGTGCCGCGCCCTGCGGAGCATCGCCGGCCGGAGCTTCCGGCACCGGCGCCGGTTCGGTCAGCACACCATTGCGCCAGAGCCCGGCCGCAGCTTCGCCGCTGGCATAGCGCAGCACGCCCTGCCCGCTGCGTTCGCCGCGAAGGAAGGTGCCTTCGTAGATGTCGCCGTTGGGGTAGGTGGCCGTGCCCTGCCCCTCGATGACGCCGGCCTTCCAGTCGCCCACGTAGCGGAACCCGTCGGCGGTGACGAATTCGCCCCGGCCGTCACGGCGGCCCTTCACGAAGTTGCCCTTGTAGGTGCTGCCGTCGGGATAGGTGGCAAGCCCCTCGCCGGTGCGTTCGCCCCCCGTCCACGCGCCGGCATAGCGCGTGCCGTCGGGCCAGATGGTGGTGCCCTGCCCTTCGGGACGGCCGGCCTGCATGGTGCCTTCGAACACCGAACCGTCGGTATAGGTGGCCTTGCCCTTGCCCTGGATCACGCCCGCGGTCCATTCGCCGTCGTAGCTCGCGCCGCCCGGATAGGTGATGCGGCCACGCCCTTGCGGCTGGTCATCCTTCAGCGCGCCTTCGTACACCGCGCCGTCAGGGTAGGTCACGCGGCCCTGCCCGCTGATGCGGCCATCGACCCAGTCGCCGTCATAGGCATAGCCGTCGGGGCCGGTGAAGCGGCCCTTGCCATGCCGCAGGTCGGCGCGGAAGGCGCCTTCGTAGACGTCGCCGGTGGCGTAGGTCAGCTTGCCCTGGCCTTCGCGCTGGCCGTTCACGAACTGTCCTTCGTAGACGTCGCCGTTGGGCTGGGTCAGCTTGCCGTTGCCGTTGATCTGGCCATCGGACCAGTCGCCTTCGTACACCAGCCCGTCGGGCATGGTGAGCTTGCCCTTGCCCTGGCGCTGGCCGTCCTTCAGCTCGCCCTCGTAGCTGGCGCCATCGGGAAAGGTGATCTTGCCTTGCCCCTGCAGCACGCCGGCGACCCAGGGCCCCTGGAACGTCGGCCCGGCAGGCAGCTTCAGCGTGCCCTGGCCTTCAGGGACGCCGTCATTGAACAGACCTTCGTGAACCGCACCGTCGGCATAGCGGGCGGTGCCGGAGCCGGTCATGCGGCCATCGGTCCAGATACCGTCATAGCTGCCGCCGTCGGCATGGGTGATGCGGCCCGTGCCCTCGGGCTTGCCTGCGGCAAAATCGCCTTCGTAGACCGCGCCGTTGGGGTAGCGCGCGGTGCCCTTGCCGCGCGGTTCGCCCTGCACCCAGTCGCCCGTGTATTCATAACCGTTGGGCAGGCGGAAGGTGCCTGTGCCGTCGGGCAGGCCGTCCTTGAAGGTGCCTTCGTAGACCGAGCCGTCCTCGTACTGCTTGGTCTGTACATCCTGCGCCAAGGCGGGGGGGCACAGGAGCATCAGTGCGATGCCTGCCGCGATGCCGGTTCTGCCCATGCCTTCACCCCTGCTGCATTGCCGCCGCGGAACCTACCGGGGCAGGGCAAGGCAGGCAAGCGCCTGCCCTTCCCACTGGCGGGTGATCTGCTAATCCTTGCCGGGTGTATCCGGGAAGGACCCGGGGGGATGACCGGATGACCGCGACCTTCCGCCTGATGCTGGCGCAGATGAACCCCACCGTCGGCGCGCTGGCGGGCAATGCCGCGCTGGCGCGGCGGGCCTGGGCGGCGGCGAAGGCAGAGCGCTGCGACATGGTGGCGCTGACCGAGATGTTCATCACCGGGTACCAGACGCAGGACCTGATCCTGAAGCCCGCCTTCGTGGCCGATGCGGTGGCGGCGCTGCAGGCACTGGCAGCGGACTGTGCCGATGGCCCGGCGGTGGGCATTGGCGGGCCGGTGCTGCAGGGCGGGCGGCTGTTCAACGGGTACTATGTGCTGCAGGGCGGCGCGGTGTCGGCCACGGTGCTGAAGCACCATCTGCCGAATGACGGCGTGTTCGACGAGAAGCGGGTGTTTGCCAGCGCCGATGTGGCGGGGCCGGTGCGGGTGGGGCCCCTGCGCATCGGCGTGCCGATCTGCGAGGATTCCTGGCACCCCGATGTGGCCGAAACTCTGGCGGAAACCGGGGCGCAGATCCTGCTGGTGCCGAACGGTTCGCCTTATCATCGGGGGAAACTGACCACGCGGCTGAACCTGATGGTGTCGCGCGTGGTCGAGACGGGGTTGCCGCTGGTGTACCTGAACATGATCGGCGGGCAGGACGACCAGGTGTTCGACGGCGCGTCGCTGGTGCTGAACCCCGGCGGCATGCTGGCGGTGCAGATGCCGCAGTTCGACGAGTGCCTGACGGTGGTGGAGTTTGTCGAAGGCGATGACGGCTGGCGCGCGCTGCCGGGGCTGAAGGCGCCGATCCCGCGCAGCTATGAGGCGGATTACACCGCCATGTGCATGGGGTTGCGCGATTATCTGGGCAAGACCGGATTCCGCAAGGTGCTGCTGGGCCTGTCGGGCGGGATCGATTCGGCGATTGTGGCGGCGATTGCGGCCGATGCGCTGGGGCCGGAGAACGTGCGCTGCGTGATGCTGCCGTCGGCGTTCACGTCGGCACATTCGCTGGAGGATGCGGCGGGGGTGGCGCGGGCGCTGGGGTGTCGGCTGGATACTGTGCCGATCACCGGCCCGCAGGCGGCGGTGGGTGAGGCCCTGGCGGGGCTGTTTGCGGGCACCGCGCCGGGGATCACCGAGGAAAACGTGCAGTCGCGGCTGCGGGGGCTCTTGCTCATGGCGCTGTCGAACAAGTTCGGCGAGATGCTGCTGACCACCGGCAACAAGTCCGAGGTCGCGGTGGGCTATTGCACGATCTATGGCGACATGAACGGGGGGTTCAACCCGATCAAGGATTTGTACAAGACCCGCGTGTTCGAGACCTGCCGCTGGCGCAACGCCAACCACCGGCCGTGGATGATGGGCCCGGCGGGCGAGGTGATTCCGCCGCGGGTGATCGACAAGCCGCCGTCGGCGGAGTTGCGGCCCGACCAGAAGGACGAGGATTCGCTGCCGCCCTACCCGGTGCTGGACGCCATTCTGGACGGGCTGGTGGAGCGGGATCTGTCGGTCGACCAGATCGTGGCGATGGGCCATGACCGGGCGGTGGTGAAGAAGGTCGAGCATCTGCTGTACATCAGCGAATACAAGCGGTTCCAGGCGGCGCCGGGGGTGCGGCTGACGCACAAGGCGTTCTGGATGGACCGCCGCTATCCGCTGGCGATGCGCTGGCGCGACGGGGGGGTGGCGTGAAACCCGCAACCGAAGCCGAACTGGCCGAGATCATCCGCGGGGCCAATGCGCCACTGTCGGTGCGCGGCGGCGGTACGCGGGGGGTGTTCGGAGGGGGCGAGGTTCTGTCCACCGCGGGGCTGTCGGGTGTGGTGCTGTATGAGCCGGGGGCGCTGACGCTGGTGGTGCAGGCGGGCACGCCCTTGGCCGAGGTACAGCAGGTGCTGGCGGCAGAACGGCAGCGGCTGGCCTTCGAGCCGCCGGATTTCCGGCGGCTCTTGGGGCGCACAGGCGTGTCCACCATCGGCGGGGTGATCGCCGCCAACGCCAGCGGCCCGCGGCGGGTGGTGCAGGGGGCGGCGCGGGATCATGCGCTGGGCGTGCGGTTCGTCGATGGCCGCGGCACGGTGGTGAAGAACGGCGGGCGGGTGATGAAGAACGTCACCGGGATTGACCTGGTCAAGCTGATGGCGGGGTCGCGCGGCATGCTGGGTGTGCTGAGCGAGGTCAGCCTGAAGGTGCAGCCCCTGCCCGAGACTGAACTGACGCTGGTTGCGCGCGGCCAGACCGCGGCGCAGGCGGTGGCGGCGATGGCCATGGCGCTGGGGTCGCCCTTCGAGGTGACGGGGGCGGCGATGGCGGCGGGCGAGACGCTGCTGCGGATCGAGGGGTTTGCGGCCAGCGTGGCCTACCGTCGCGGGCGGCTGCTGGGCCTGCTGGGCGGTGATTGGGCGTGGGCGGTGCTGGAGGCGGGCGAGAGTGCCGCGCGCTGGCAGGCGGTGCGGGATGCGGCGGCGATGGCGGGGCTGTCGGGGGCGCTGTGGCGGGTGCACCTGAAGCCGTCGGACACGCCCGCGGTGCTGGCCGCACTGGGCCACCCGCCTGCAATTATCGACTGGGGTGGGGCGCTGTTGTGGTTGCGGCTGCCCGCGGGACAGGGTGCGGCGCTGCGCGCCGCGGTGGCGCAGGGCCATGCGACGCGCTGGCTGGGCGAGGGCCCGGAACCGGCGCAGGCGCCGGAGGCGCCGGGGGTGGCGGCGCTGACCGCCGGGCTGCGGCGGCAGTATGACCCGCGCAGGGTGTTCGGGGGGTGATGTAGGGTGGGCAATCTGCCCACCTTTCGCGCATGGTGGGCAGATTGCCCACCCTACACAGGATGACCGGCAGCAGGATGCAGACCCACTTCACCCCCGACCAGCTGAAGGACCCCGCCACCGCGCGGTCGAACAAAATACTGCGCAGCTGCGTGCACTGCGGGTTCTGCACCGCCACCTGCCCGACCTATCAGGTGCTGGGGGATGAGCTGGACAGCCCGCGGGGGCGCATCTACCTGATCAAGGACATGCTGGAAAAGGGTCGGCCCGCGGATGCCAAGACGGTCAAGCACATCGACCGCTGCCTGTCGTGCCTGGCCTGCATGACCACCTGCCCCTCGGGCGTGAACTACATGCATCTGGTGGACCACGCCCGGGCGCATATCGAAAAGACCTATCGCCGCCCGCTGATGGACCGGCTGCTGCGGGCGGTGCTGGCCTTCGTGCTGCCCCACCCGATGCGGTTCCGCCTGGCGCTGCTGGGCGCCAAGATTGCGCGCCCCTTTGCGCCGCTGCTGCCCGATGCGCGGCTGCGCGCGATGCTGGCCATGGCGCCGAAGCGGATTCCGCCGGTCAGCCGCAACGACGACCCCCAGACGTTCCCTGCGCAGGGAACGCGGCGGATGCGGGTGGCGCTGATGACCGGCTGCGCGCAGAAGGCGCTGAACACCGACATCAACGACGCCACCATCCGGCTGCTGACCCGGCTGGGCTGCGAGGTGGTGGTGGCCGAGGGCGCGGGCTGCTGCGGGGCCTTGACGCACCACATGGGCAAAGAGGCGCAGGCCCATGCGGCGGCTGCGGCCAACATCCGGGCGTGGGGGGCCGAAGAGGCGCGGGGGGGCCTTGATGCCATCGTCATCAACACCTCGGGCTGCGGCACGACGGTGAAGGACTATGGCCACATGTTTGCGGGCGATGCGCTGGCCGGTCAGGCGGCAGCGGTGGCGGGCAAGGCCATGGACGTAACCGAGGTGCTGGAACGGCTGGGGCTGCCCGAAGGCGCGCCGAAGGGCCTGCGGGTGGCCTATCACGCGGCCTGTTCGCTGCAGCACGGGCAGAGGGTGACGGGGGCGCCCAAGGCGCTGCTGAACCGCGCGGGGTTTCAGGTGCTGGAACCCGCGAACCCGCATCTGTGCTGCGGCTCGGCCGGGACCTACAACCTGTTGCAGCCCGAGATTTCGGGCGAACTGAAGGCGCGCAAGGTGGCAACGCTCGAGGCGAAATCGCCCGACGTGATTGCCGCGGGCAACATCGGCTGCATGATGCAGATCGGCTCGGGCACCGCGGTGCCGATTGTTCACACCGTGGAACTGCTGGACTGGGCCACGGGCGGGCCGCCACCACAATCCCTTGCAAAGACCTGATCACCGCCCCATTCCCGCCGCGGACCACCGCCAGAACGGAAACAATCCGTGTGGTGGAGCCTGCAAGATGCGCCTGATCCCGGCTTGTGTCCTGGCCCTGATGACGGCCCTGCTGGGCGCCCCTGCCGTGGCGCAGGACGGCGGGCTGATGCGGCTGGACACGGCCGATCAGGCGCGGGGCTGGGATGCGGTGGGGCGGATCGACCTGGGGCGCCGGGGGTTCTGCACCGGCGCGCTGATTTCGCCCGACCTGGTGCTGACGGCGGCGCATTGCCTGTTCGACAAGGAAACCGGGGCCCGCATCGACCCGGGCCAGATCGAGTTCCGCGCCGGGTGGCGCAACGGGCGCGCGGCGGCCTACCGCAAGGTGCGCCGCGCGGTGCCGCATCCGGAATACGTCTATGGCGGGCAAGAGGGCGCGGCGCGGGTGGCCTACGACCTGGCGCTGATCGAACTGGACCAGCCGATCCGGCTGCCCTCGGTGGTGCCGTTTGCCACCGACGGGCGCCCGTCCGAGGGCGACGAGGTGGGCGTGGTGTCCTATGCGCAGGACCGGTCCGATGCGCCGACGCTGCAGCAGCTGTGCCATGTGATCGCGCGGCAGCCCGAGGTGCTGGTGCTGTCGTGCACGGTGGACTTCGGTTCGTCCGGGGCGCCGATCTTTGCGGTGCGCGACGGGCAGGTGCGGGTGGTGTCGGTGGTGTCGGCCAAGGCCGACTACCAGGGTCAGAAGGTGGCGCTGGGCACGGCGCTGGAGGCGCCGCTGGACACGCTGCTGACGCAGATGCAGGCGACAAGTTCGCCCTTCCAGCGGCCGGGTGAGGACCTGGGGGGCAGCGCGGCCTCGTCGGCCAAGTTCCTGCGGCCCTGAGGCCATTTCCTGCCGCGCCACCGTCCGGGGGTTCCGGTCGGGCGCGGCATGTCAGGCTGAAGCGGCCGTGGCCTGCTGCTGCGGATGCGGACGGGAACCGGCCCCCGGCAACCGCAGGATCATCCGGTGGGGCCGGGTCAGCGCTCCTCGACCAGGATTTCCCGCTTGCCCACGTGGTTCGCCCGCGTCACCACGCCCTGCTCTTCCATCTGCTCCACCAGCCGGGCGGCCTTGTTGTAGCCGATGCCCAGCTTGCGCTGGATGTAGCTGGTCGAGCATTTGCGGTCCTTGGCGACGATCGCAACCGCCTGATCGTAAAGGGAATCGTCGCCCGCATCGCTGCCCAGGCCCAGAACCTGGTCAATCTCCGACGCCGCGTCATCCTCGGGCGCTTCGATCACCCCCGACATGTACTGCGGCGGGCCGAAACTCTTGAGATGGTTGACGATTTCCTCGACTTCCTCGTCACTGACGAAGGGCCCGTGGATACGCGTGATCTTGGCCCCTCCCGCCATGTACAGCATGTCCCCCATGCCCAGCAGCTGCTCTGCCCCCTGCTCGCCCAGGATGGTGCGGCTGTCGATTTTCGAGGTGACCTGGAAGGAAATCCGGGTGGGGAAGTTGGCCTTGATGGTGCCCGTGATCACATCCACCGACGGCCGCTGCGTGGCCATGATCAGGTGAATGCCGCTGGCCCGCGCCATCTGCGCCAGGCGCTGGATGCAGGCCTCGATCTCTTTGCCCGCCACCATCATCAGATCGGCCATCTCATCCACGATCACAACGATGTAGGGAATCGTCCGGGGCTCGAATTCCTCGGTCTCGAAGACCGGCTCGCCGGTGTCGTCATCGAACCCGGTCTGGATCGTGCGGCGGAACATCTCGCCATTGGCGATCGCCTCGCGCACCCGGCCGTTGTAGCCATCAATGTTGCGCACGCCCATCTTGGACATGCGGCGATAGCGTTCCTCCATCTCGCCCACGACCCATTTCAACGCCACCACGGCCTTCTTCGGGTCGGTGACGACGGGCGACAGAAGGTGCGGGATGCCGTCATAGACCGACAGTTCCAGCATCTTGGGGTCGATCATGATCAGGCGGCATTCCTCGGGCGTCAGCTTGTAAAGCAGCGACAGGATCATCGTGTTGATCGCCACCGACTTGCCCGAACCCGTGGTCCCGGCGATCAGGAGGTGGGGCATCTTGGACAGGTTGGCGACCACGGCATCGCCGCCGATGTCCTTGCCCAGCGCCAGAGGCAGCTTCATCTGCGTGTCGCCAAAGTCGCGCGCCGAGAGGATTTCGCGCAGGACAACCTTCTCGCGCTGGGCGTTGGGCAGCTCGATGCCGATCACGCTGCGCCCCGGCACGGTGGACACGCGAGCCGACAGCGCCGACATGCTGCGCGCAATGTCATCGGCAAGGCCGATCACCCGGCTGGCCTTCAGCCCCGGCGCGGGTTCCAGTTCGTACATGGTCACCACCGGGCCGGGGCGCACCGAGACGATCTCGCCCTTCACGCCATAGTCGTCCAGCACCGATTCCAGCATGCGGGCGTTTTCTTCCAGCGCCTCTTCGCTGGGGGTGTGGCGTTGCACCTTGGCGGGGTTGGCCAACAGCGACAGCGGCGGCAGTTCATAGGCGGGCGGGTCGTCGAAACGCAGCTTCGGCTGCGCTTCGGCCAGCGCCTGCTTCGAGGGCGCGGCGGGCTTGACGGCCGGGGGCTGCACGATGCGCTTGGGCTCGGCCACAGGGACCGGGTGACGCAGGAAGGCGGGCGTATCGTCCACCAGTTCGGGAACCAGGTCGGCGTCGGACCAGTCGTCATCGTCGTCCAGCGCCAGCGGTTCGGGGGCGGCGGCACGCGCGGCAGGGGCAGGGGTCGCGGCAAGGGTCACGGGGGGTTCGGCGCGGGGCCGCGGGGCGACGGCGGCCCTGGCCACGGCCGTGGCGCGCGTGGCCACCAGCGGGGC
>CAZLIC010000107.1:0-11118 GCA_964559535.1 uncultured Rhodobacterales bacterium | reverse complement strand
CAATCGTTAGCGCGCGCGTGCAACTCATTGATTTTGTTGAATTGACCCGCGTGTCCCAGCGTGGGACAGGTGGCCTGCGCTGTGCGACCGTCAGCCGCCTGCCAGCTGATGGATGCGCGCAATGTCCGACGCGCGCACACCACGCCGCCGCACGACATTTCCGTTCGGGTCGGTCAGCAGATAGGTTCCACGGACGATCTGTTCGCGCCAGCCGCCACGGTCGGACGTCTCGACCTCGTTCGTGCGGCTGTCGATGCGGATGACCATCTCGCGCCCGCGGCCGGGCCGGGCAGCCGCCAGCCGCGCCCTGTCGGTCCCCAGGCCGGGCCGGTCTTCCACAATGGCACCAGCGGCGTCGATGCGCTGATAGCGGCCGTTGCGGAACCGCTCGGCCGATCCATCGGCATAGCGGATCACCAGGATGTCGGCATCCACCTCGGACGGCCCACCGCCACCCGCATCCCCGCTGTCCTTGCCGGTGCGACCGTCACTGTCATCGCCACCGTCGTCATCGACACGGTCGTCGTCCTGGCCGTCATCCTCGCGGTCGTCATCGCCTTTCCCGTCATCGCCGCCGCGACCACGCCCACGGCCCTGATCTGCCAGCAACCGAGTTGGGGCCCCTTGCTGCGCAAGGACCGCCAGAACCCAGATCAGAACCGCTCGCCGCTGCATCGGACCCCTTGTCCCCGGGATTCGCCGCGCTTGGCCCGCGCATGCCCCACCATTCTGGCCCTCAACTGGCCCCAAAGCCACTCCGGCAGGACCTGTGTCTCGCCCACTCAGGCTCGATGCCGACCAACATGCTACCGAAGTCGCCCGATTCCATCGGACCAAGGTCTGGCAGCTTTCCGGCGTGCCCGGCGGGCGCAAAGGAAAACCTTTGGGCATCATGGTGTTGCACCACCCCGCCGACCATGGTCCGATCCGCGTCCCGACCATGGGGAACCGCCCCGGCACAACTTGGCAAGACCATGGTTGGTGCCCGCGCGCAGCGAATCCGGACAGGTTGTCCCTACAGAAACGCACAACCCCGAAGGAGAGACGACCATGAAAACCACGATCCAGGCCCTGCTGGCCGCCGCGATGCTGATGACAATCGGCGCGCCCACGTTCGCCGACACCAAGGCCGGCTTCAATGTCGACATGCCCACGGTCGCCGCCGAACGCCGCCGCAAGCGCATTCCCGGCGGATCGGGCTGCGACTCGCCCCGCGACATCCGCGAGCATCCGGAATGCACCCCGTCGTGATCGCCTGACGCGGCACAAAGGACAGAAGGCCGCGGGTCCCCCACCTGCGGCCTTCTGCATATGCAGCCCCGCGGCGACAGACCGGCGTCCGGGCACAGGCGCCACCACATCTTGCCGCCTCCGGCCCCCGGTGACACAATCACCGGAACCTCCGGAGTGCCCCCATGACCGACCTTCTGTCCAGCGCCGACACCTACGACGCCTCCTCGATCGAGGTCCTGGAAGGGCTGGAACCGGTGCGCAAACGGCCCGGCATGTACATCGGCGGCACCGACGAACGCGCCTTGCACCATCTGGTGGCCGAAGTGCTGGACAATGCGATGGACGAGGCGGTGGCGGGCCATGCAACGCGGATCGACGTCGAGTTTCACGCCGACCACAGCGTGACGGTGCGCGACAACGGCCGCGGCATTCCGGTGGACCCGCACCCGAAATTCCCCGGCAAGTCGGCGCTGGAGGTGATCCTGTGCACGCTGCATTCGGGCGGGAAATTCGGCGGCAAGGCCTATGCCACCAGCGGCGGATTGCACGGCGTGGGCGCATCGGTGGTGAATGCGCTGTCCGACCGGTTGCGCGTCGAGGTGGCGCGGAACCGCGAACTTTTCGCGCAGGAATTCTCGCGCGGGGTGCCGCTGGGGCCACTGCAGAAGATCGGCCCTGCCCCAAACCGCCGCGGCACGACAGTGACCTTCCACCCCGATCCCGAAATCTTTGGCTCACAGCTTCTGAAACCCCACCGGCTGCTGAAAATGGCCCGCTCGAAGGCCTATCTGTTTTCGGGCGTGGAAATCCGCTGGAAATCGGCAGTGCCCGATGGCGATACCCCTGCCGAGGCGGTGTTTCACTTCCCGGGTGGGCTGGCCGATTACCTGTCGGACACGATGGGAAAGGACACGACCTATACTGACAAACCCTTTGCCGGGCGCATTTCGTTTCAGGAAAAGTATGACCTGCCGGGCAGCGTGGAATGGGCGATCACCTGGTCACCCGCGCGTGACGGCTTCATCCAGTCCTATTGCAATACCGTGCCCACGCCCGAAGGTGGCACGCATGAAGCCGGGTTCTGGGCCGCTATGCTGAAAGGCCTGCGCGCCTATGGCGAGCGGGTGAAGAACCGCAAGGCAGAATTGGTGACGCGCGACGATCTGTTGGCGGGTGGCTGTGCGCTGATATCGGTGTTCATCCGCGAGCCGCAATTCGTGGGGCAGACCAAGGACAGGCTGTCCACCGAGGAAGCCGCGCGTCTGGTGGAAGGCGCGGTGCGCGACCGGTTTGACACCTGGCTGGCGTCGGACCCGAAGTCGGCGGGCGCCATTCTGGATTTCCTTGTACTGCGGGCGGAAGAGCGGTTGCGCCGCAGGCAGGAAAAGGAAACTGCGCGCAAATCGGCCACGAAACGCCTGCGCCTGCCGGGAAAGCTGACCGATTGCACGGCGAAATCGCGCGAAGGGACCGAGATCTTCATCGTCGAGGGCGACTCGGCGGGAGGCAGCGCAAAGGGCGCGCGCGACCGGGAATATCAGGCGCTGTTGCCGTTGCGCGGCAAGGTGCTGAACGTTCTGGGCGCCGCGTCATCCAAATTGGGCGAAAACGCGGAAATCCGGGATATCTGCGAGGCCCTGGGCGTGCAGATGGGGTCGAAATTCGTGATCGACGACCTGCGCTATGACAAGGTCATCATCATGACCGACGCCGATGTGGACGGCGCGCATATCGCCAGCCTTCTGATGACCTTCTTCTTCGCCCAGATGCGCCCGCTGATCGACAAGGGCCATCTGTACCTGGCCTGCCCTCCCTTGTACCGGCTGACGCAGGGGGCGAAACGGATGTATGTGGCGGATGATGCCGAGAAAGAGGAATGGCTGGCCAAGGGGCTGGGCGGCAAGGGGAAAATCGACGTGCAGCGGTTCAAGGGCTTGGGCGAGATGGACGCCAAGGACCTGAAAGACACCACGATGAACCCTTTGACCCGCAAGCTGATTCGTGTTTCGATTGACGATGACGAACCGGGCGAGACGGGCGATCTGGTGGAGCGGCTGATGGGCAAGAAGCCGGAGTTGCGGTTCCAGTACATCACCGAGAACGCGCGGTTTGTGGAGGAGTTGGATGTGTGAATACCTGGGTAGAAGAAGATGAGGGCGAAATCAACAGAATTTGCGATGAACTAGAGTTGAGGCGCGGAACACTAATTGAGTGCGTTGGCTTTCTTCGTGCGATCATTGACAATGTTGACGTGAAGGAGAAAACGGACGACTCATATGGCGGTTGGGCTCTACATATTGCAATCAGGTCAGTAGCTGAAAGGCTCGTTGCTTCAACTTATGCCACTGTCGATAGGAACAGTGGACTTTTGATGGAGTATTTGAAGGTTTCCAGCTCGAACGAGGGTCTGTTCTTGTCCCAAAGACAGCGACTTGTGCCGACTTGGTCGGCGGATTTATCTCAGGTTAACTTGATTTCATCACATCTTGAGCGCCTTAGAGATTTGGTAAGCTTTTTGCAGGCTGACAGCCGCTACATCGGGATCGGGGTCTATAGAAATGAAAACGTAGCGCACTTCAAAAAGGGAATTTCAAGATTTCGTTCAAGTGCTCTGCAGAGCGGTATCGTTGACATAGACATTAGCTACAGCCAACTCGCTGATTTCTCCTGTGAGGTGCTCAAAGCGATGGACGAAGCAATTCGAATATGGAGATTTTCCGTCCACAACTCAGAGGAAGGAATCCAAGTCTACCATAGATACGCATCTACTTTCTGGAAAACGCTCCCGAGACTCTCGGATCTTGAAAAGCCGCAAGATTAAGCGACCCCTTGATGAAAATAAATATCGAATTATATGTTATCACGTCGAAGAAAAGGTATCGGGCCCTCACCAATTCTCGATTCGGCCGTTTAGACCACCCGCCCCGCCCACATCACCGCCCTAGCGATGTGCCGCCGGTGGATCGCATCGCCCGCCGCCAGCCGCGGCATCGTCCAGCCGACCGAGGCGCAGCAGCGGGCGAGGGTCATCAGTTCGACGGCGGCGATATCGGCCGTTCCGTAGCCGTCCATCAGCGCGTCGCGGATGGCCGGGTAGGCGGGTTCGTAGAGGTTCTGCACCATCACCGTGCCCAGGTCGAACAACCGGAACCCCGTGCCGCAGTCGTCAAAGTCGATCAGCGACAGCCGGTCGCCGTCCACCAGCACGTTTTCCCGCAACACGTCGGCATGGATGGGCGCCACCGGGCCGAACCCGGCCAGCCGTTCGCGCAGCGCATCGCGCGCGCGCAGCAGCACGGCGCGGTCATCCGGGGTGGCGGCCGGATGGTCCCAGAACCGGCCCCAGACCGGTGCCTCTCCCACCAGACCGTCACGGTCCCGCACCGGCCGCGGCCAGCCCGCGGGCATGGCCAGACCATCGGTCACGACATGCACCTGCGCCACCAGCGCGCCCAGCGCCCGATGCCGCGCCAGCACCACGGGCAGGGGCACATCGAAGGGCTTGCCGTTCTCTCCCAGGGGTTCGCCGTCCAGCCACCTGACCGCCGACGCCATCCGCCCGCCGGACAGGGTCACCTGCATGTCCCCCCCCGCCGTGGCCAGCGGTTCGGGCACCGGCACGCCCGCCGCCGCCAGCGCCTGCATCCACCCCTGTTCGGCGGCAATGGCCGCGGCGCTTTGATACCCCCGCCGGTGCAGGCGCAGCGCGGCGCGGCCCTGCGGCGTGGCCATCTCGTACACCGCGTTTTCGCGCTCGCCCACCAGCCGGACCAGCCGCCCCTGCCAGCGGCGCGCGGCCTCTTCTGCCTCGGTCACGCGGTCATCCCGGTCTGCGCCAGCGCGTCTTCCAGCACGTCGCACAGGATGTCGGCCTGTTCGACCGTCAGCACCATGGGCGGGCGGATCTTCAGCACGTTGCGGCCGCGGCCCAGACGGTTGATCAGCACGCCGCGGGCCAGCACCGCCTCGACCACGTCTTCGGTGAACTGCGCGGCGGGGGTGCCATCGTCGCGCGTGAACTCGGCCGCGAAGAACAGCCCTGCCCCGCGCACCTCGGCCAGCCAGGGGTGGCGCAGGGCCTGCAGGCGGGCCATGATGTGGGCGGCGGTCCGGGCAGCGTGGTCCACCACCCCCTCGCCCTGAATCACGTCCATGACCGCGTTGCAGGCGGCGGCCGACACCGGGTTGCCGCCGAAAGTATTGAAATAGCCGAAGTTCTCGCGGAAGGCGGCCATCACCGGCGGGGTCGCCACCACGGCGCCCACGGGGTGACCGTTGGCCATGGGCTTGCCCAGCGTCACCACGTCGGGGGCGGCGCCAATCCAGTCATGCCCCCAGAAATGCGTGCATGACCGGCCAAAGCCCGGCTGCACCTCATCGGCGATGAACAGGCCGCCTGCCGCGCGCAGCACCGCCAGCGCCGGGTCAAGGAAGCCGTGCGGCACCACCGGCAGGCCCTCGTTGGCGAACACCGGGCACAGCAGCATCCCCGAAATGCCGAACCCCGCAGCGTCCAGATCGGCGATGGCCCCGGCCACATGTCCGGCAAACCGCTGCGCCGCGTCCGGTCCGGCCAGCACATCGGGCGCAGGCACCAGCCGCACGTTGGGCCAGCGGCCGCCGATGGGCGGGCGGCGCGTGCTCAGCTGCGACACCGCCATGGTGTTCCCGTGATAGGTGTTGTCGGTGGCAATGATGCCCGTGCGCCCCGTCACCGCCTGCGCCATCCGCAGCGCGATGTCGTTCGCCTCGGACCCGGTGCAGGTCATGATCGCCTGTGCCAGCCCGTGCCCCATCGTGGCCGTCAGCCGCTCGATGTAATCCAGCACGCCCTCGTGCAGGTAACGGGTGTGGGTGTTAAGCCGTGCCGCCTGGGTGGCAATGGCCTGCACCACATGCGGGTGGCAATGCCCCACATGCGGCACGTTGTTGTAGCAGTCCAGGTAGCGCCGCCCGCCGGCATCCCACACCCAGGCCCCCTCGCCCCGCACGATGTGCAGGGGGGTGCGATAGAAGGTGGGCACGTTCGGCCCCATCAACCGCGCGCGGCGGTCCACCAGCGATTCGGTCATTCCCCGTCCTCTACTTGCCCGCGCAGGGCCTTCACCTCGCCCCGCTGGGTCTTGGCCGTCAGCCGCCGCCGCACGGACCCCAGCGTGGGCTTTGTCGCCACCCGCCGCTTCGGCGCCACCAGCGCGGCCCTGATCAGCTCGGCCAGACGTTCCCGCGCGATGGCGCGGTTCTGGCCCTGATACCGGGTGTCCTCGACGCGGATCAGCACCGCGCCTTCATCGGTCCAGCGCCGCCCCGCCAGCCGCTTCAGCCGCGCCTTCACCGGGGCGGGCAGGCTGGGCGAGCGTTCGGCCCAGAACCGCAGGTCCACGGCGGTTTCCACCTTGTTCACGTTCTGCCCGCCCGGGCCCTGCGACCGCGAGAAGGTCTCGGTCAGTTCCCAGTCCTCGATGGCAAGGGTGTCGGTGATCCGCAGCATGGGCGGCAAGATAGGCGAACCCGCGCCGGGGCGGAACACCATGCGCCCTTCTTCCTTTCACAAATATCCCGGGGGTCCGGGGGCGGCGCCCCCGGCCTTCGTGCAGGGAACGACGTCCGGCGCGACAGCGCCAGCGCGCGGGTCGCGCCAGGTGCGGGGGTCCAAGGGGGGCTTACGCCCCCCTTGCCGGGCCCAAGCCGAAGGCGCGGGAGGCTTCGGTCAGGCGAAGCCCACCGCATCTGCCAGCGGCAGCGCCCGGTGTCGCTGCCCTGTCAGTGCAAAGATCGCGTTGGCCAAGGCGGGCGCGGCGGGGGGCGTGCCGGGTTCGCCGATGCCGCGGATCGGGCCGCCCAGGCCCAGCACCTGCGCCCGGATGGGCGGGCACTGCGACAGGCGCAGGGGGGCGAAGTCGGGGAAGCTGGTCTCCACCACCCGCCCTTCCTCGAAGGTGATCCGCCCGGTCATCGCCGCCGACAGGCCGTAGACCATGGCGCCCGACAGTTGCGCCTCGGCGTTCTGCGGGTCCAGCACGGTGCCCACGTCCGCAACGGCCCATGCCCCGGTCATGCGGATGCCGCTGCCGGTGTCCTCAACCTCGATCACCTCTGCCACCGGCACCCCGAACGACAGGCAGAAGGCCACGCCGCGCGCCCGGCCTGCGGGCACATCCGGCCAGCCGCTGATCTCGCGCACCGTCTCCAGTACCTTGCGCGACGGCGCGTGCACCACGTGGTCCAGCCGGAATTGCAGCGGGTCGGCGCCTGCGGCATGGGCCATCTCGTCCACGGCGCTTTCCAGGAAGAACGCGTTCTGCGACGCGCCCACCGACCGCCAGAACCCCAGCGGCACCGAATCGGGCACGCGGTAGCCGGTCACCCGGAACGCCGCGGGGGCATAGGGGCTTTCCCAGACGCCCTGCACGATGGTCCCGTCCGGCCCGCCCACCGGAAAGCCATAGCGGCCCATCTGGCTGGCCACCACCGAAGGCGCGGCCAGCGCCACGTCCAGCGCCGCGATGCGCCCGCCGTCGATCCGGCCGCGGATGCGCGCGGCAGCGGCCGGGCGGTACACGTCATGCGTGGTGTCCTCTTCGCGCGTCCAGGTCAGCAGCACAGGCGTGCCGGATTTGGCTACCGCCAGCCGGATCGCCTGACGCACGAAATCCAGTTCCGCCCGCCGCCCGAAGCCGCCGCCCAGAAACGGCGTGTGCACCTCGACCGCGTCCTTTTCGATGCCCGCGACTTCGGCGCCGGTGTCCAGAATCATGGTCGGCAACTGGTTGCCCGCCCAGATCTCCAGCCGACCGTCGTGCAGCCAGGCGGCGGCGGCCATCGGCTCCATGGTGGCATGGGCCAGGAACGGCACGCGGTACTCGCCTTCAAACGTCGCGCCACCGGCCAGCTCGGCGTCCACATCGCCATCGTCGCGCATGGTGCTGTTGCGGCGGTCCTCGGTGAACGAGGCGGCGATCTCGGCCTCGATCTCGGCAGATGCGGCGGGATAGGTGGCGGGCGCCCAGTCGAATTGAATGGCCTCGGCCCCGCGGAAGGCGGCCCAGGTGTTGGTGGCCAGCACGGCCGCGCCGTTTTCCACCTCCAGCACCTCGGTCACGCCCGGCACCTTCAGCGCCTCTGCGGCATCGAAAGACCGCAGGGCGGCGCCAAGGTGGGGGTTGGTGCGGATGGTGGCGAACACCATGCCGGGCAGCCGTGTGTCGGCGGAAAAGGCCGCGGTGCCGGTGCACTTGGCCACCATGTCGGTGCGCGGCAGCGCCTTGCCCAGAAGCCGCCACTGCGACGGGTCGCGCAGCGGTGGCGTGTCGGGCAGGTCCACCGTCGCGGCATCTGCCGCAAGGTCGGTATAGGCCAGCCGCGTGCCGTCGGGCAGCACCACGGCGCCGCCTTCGGTTTTCAGCACCGCCGCATCCAGCCCCGACCGCCGCGCGGCGGCGGCCACCAGCGCCGCGCGGGCCACCGCGCCTGCCGCCCGCATCTTCTCGAAGGCATCCGGCACTGACGTGGACCCGCCGGTCAGCTGCATGCCGAGGAACTTGGCCGGCACGTCCATCGCCGCGCGCAGGCTTTCGGCCAGCCAGCTGTGGTCGGTGGGCGGATAGGGCACGCCTTCCTGCAGAAGCGCGCCGTTGTAGTAGGCCTTGGCGGCGGGCCCGTGCATCACCCGCACCTGATCCCAGGCCAGGTCCATTTCCTCGGCCACCAGCGCGGCCAGTGTGGAATGGATGCCCTGCCCCATTTCCGCGCGTGGCGCGATGACGGTGACGCCGGTACCGTCGATCAGCACATAGGGGGTCAGCGCCGCGGCGCCTTTCGCGCCGTCCAGCGGGTTCGGGTAGGGGCGGCGGTAGGCCCAGGTGCCGAAGGCCGCGCCCCCGGCAATGGCGACAGCGCCGATCAGAAAGGTGCGGCGGGCGATGGTGCCGATGCGGCTCATGGCTCAGGCCCCCTTCAGGTTCATGGCGGCGGTGTGCACGGCGGCGCGGATGCGCGGGTAGGTGCCGCAGCGGCAGAGGTTGCCGCTCATGGCGCTGTCGATGTCGTCATCGGTGGGGTCGGGCGTTTCGGCCAACAGCGCCGCTGCCTGCATGATCTGCCCCGACTGGCAGAAGCCGCACTGCGCCACCTGATGTTCCACCCAGGCCGCCTGCACCGCATGCAGCGCCTGCGGATTGCCCAGCCCTTCAACCGTGGTGACCTGAGCGCCTTCGGCATCGGCCAGCGTCGTCTGGCAGGACCGCACCGCCACCCGGTCCAGATGCACCGTGCAGGCACCGCAGGCGGCAATGCCGCAGCCGTACTTGGTGCCCGTCAGGTTCAGCGCGTCGCGCAGCACCCACAGAAGCGGCATGTCATCGGGCAGGTCGAGCGTGTGGGAGGAACCGTTGACAGTCAGCGTGCGGGCCATGCGCAACTCCATCTTGACTTCCTGACAGTTATTGCCCGATTTGTCAGAACGTCAAGGCTTCGTTTGACAGGTTCGCGTGATTTCGTCAGATCGTCATCATGGACATCGCCGCCCCCCTGCCCGACCGCGAGACGGTCATCCTTGACGCCGCTTTCCGGGTGTTTGCCGGATATGGCTACAAGCGGGTGTCGATGGAGGACATAGCGCAGGGTGCGGGCCTGTCGCGCACGGCGCTGTACCTGCACTTCCGCAACAAGGAAGACATCTTCCGGTCGCTGACCCAGCGGTACTTTGCGCAGTGTCTGGCCGAGATGCAGGCGGCGCTGGAACAGGACGGTCCGGACGAGGCCGTGCTGGCGGCGGCCTTTGCGGCCAAGGACGGCAAGTTCATGGACGTGGTGCTGGGCACGCCGCATGGACGCGAGCTGCTGGATGCGGGCTTTGCGATTTCCGCCGAGATCGCGCGCGAAAAGGAAGAGCGGATGAGCGCGGCCTTGGCCGGGTGGATCGGGCCGCGGGCGCGGCATCTGGGTTCGGCCGCATCGGTGGCCGCTACGGTGATGGCGGCGCTGAAGGGGTTGAAGCTGTCGTCGTCCTCGGTGGCCGAGTACCGAAACGGGCAGGCGACGCTGGCCCGCATGGTGGCACACGCACTGGCGCCAGCCGCGAAAGGCTGACGGGCGCGACCCGCCCCTTGACCGGCGCCCCCATCCCCCCTATACGCCCGCGGGTCTGCCGGGGCTTGCCCCGCGCCGGACCTGTAGCACATGCGCCTCACCTCCGGCAGGACCGGCCCTTGCGGGCCCACGCCCCTGCATCCACGCGGAGCAATCTGGCGAAACAAACTCTGCGGCACACCGCAGGCAAAAAGGAGAGACCGCGCATGAATCTCATCGCGCAGATCGAGGCGGAACAGATCGCCTCGCTGAACAAGACCATTCCGGATTTCCGCGCGGGCGATACGCTCCGCGTCGGCTACAAGGTGACCGAAGGCAGCCGTTCGCGCGTGCAGGCCTACGAAGGCGTGTGCATCGCGCGTTCGGGCGGCATGACCATCGGCGCCAGCTTTACCGTCCGCAAGATCTCGTTCGGTGAGGGGGTGGAGCGTTGCTTCCCGCTGTATTCCACCAACATCGAAACGATCGAGGTGGTGCGCCGTGGCCGTGTTCGCCGGGCGAAACTGTATTACCTGCGGACGCGCCGTGGCAAATCGGCCCGAATCGCCGAGGACGGCAACTACAAGGCAAAGGCGGAGTAAGCGGCCATGAAGAAGGGCATTCACCCCGACTATCACACCATCACCGTCAAGATGACGGATGGCACCACCTTCCAGACCCGCACCACCTGGGGCAAGGACGGCGACCAGATGGCGCTGGACATCGATCCGCTGGCGCACCCCGCCTGGACGGGCGCCACGGCCAAGCTGATGGACACCGGCGGCCGCGTGTCGAAGTTCAAGAACAAGTACGCGG
>CAZLIC010000106.1:0-11247 GCA_964559535.1 uncultured Rhodobacterales bacterium | reverse complement strand
GCTACCACGCTGGATTCACTGAGTGAATCCTCCATCGCATTTACGCAACAATGCCCCGAAAGGAACAAGACCGGGCGCAACCTAACCTTCGGGCAGCGCGGCAAGGCGGGCAAAGATCGCCAGAACCTCGGCCTCGGTGGCCCGTTCCGCCGCGCCCTCGTGCACCTGTTCGCGTGACCAGACCCAGCTTTGCGCCGGATCGTCGCGCATTGCCCAGGCCGCAAACAGGCGGCCGTCGTCGGGGATGGCGCGGCGGGTCAGTTGCCGGACCTCGATATGGCGGTCGTCCTTCAGGATTCGTCCGTAGGTCGCCTCGACCGCCGCCTCTGGCCCTTCCAGCATCTGCAGGAACAGGTCGTCGCGGCAGATCAGCGCCCCGGTCACCCCGTCGCGCGCATTGCAGCGGCGGGCATCCATCAGGATGCCCTGCAGCGTTGCCCCGTCAAAGCCGAAGGGGCGCGAGGCATAGGTCAGTTGCAACAACGGCATGGGCAGCGGCCCTTTCGCGGAGAGGGGCCACAGCGGGCCTCCGCGGCGCGTCACCCTGCCGTCAGCCTAGGCCAGAATGGCACGGAACGCCACAGAAAGCCCGAACACGCACCACAACCGGCCCGCGGCCGCTACACCACCCGCTCGACCATCATCTTCTTGATATGCGCAATCGCCTTGGCCGGGTTCAGCCCCTTCGGGCAGGTCTTGGCGCAGTTCATGATGGTGTGGCAGCGGTACAGCTTGAACGGGTCTTCCAGCTGGTCCAGCCGCTCGCCCGTCGCCTCGTCGCGGCTGTCGATGATCCAGCGGTAGGCATGCAGCAGCGCCGCCGGGCCAAGGTAACGGTCGCTGTTCCACCAGTACGACGGGCACGACGTCGAACACGAGGCGCACATCACGCATTCATACAAACCGTCCAGCTTCTTGCGGTCCTCGATCGACTGCCGCCACTCCTTGGCCGGGCGGTTTGTCTTGGTCTCCAGCCACGGCATGATCGAGGCGTGCTGGGCATAGAAATGCGTCAGGTCGGGGATCAGGTCCTTCACCACCGGCATGTGCGGCAGAGGGTAGATCTTCACGTCGCCCTTCACCTCATCCAGCCCATAGATGCAGGCCAGCGTGTTGATGCCGTCGATGTTCATGGCGCAGCTGCCGCAAATCCCCTCGCGGCAGGACCGCCGGAAGGTCAGCGTCGGGTCGATCTCGTTCTTGATCTTGATCAGCGCGTCCAGAACCATCGGCCCGCACTTGTCCATGTCCACGAAGTACACGTCGACCCGCGGGTTCTCGCCGTCATCGGGGTTCCAGCGGTAGATCTGGAACTTGCGCACGTTCCGGCCTTCCGGCTTGGGCCAGGTCTTGCCGGTGCGGACCTTCGAGTTTTTCGGCAGCGTGAACTGGACCATCTCTATCCCCTGTAGCCGGGTTGCTGGGTAAAGGGCGTGACCGGCATCTGCCCCGACCGCCGCAGCACGCAGCGGTTGAACACCTCGGACGGGTCACGGCCCAGAAGGAAATCGGACGAAACGTCGATCTGGCCGCCCACATGCGGCCCCCCCGACCCCACGCCGATGGAAATCTCGCCGCGCGGCGCCTGCGCCAGCCGGGCGTCTTCCATGCACGACCGTTCGGCCTGCGCCACCGGCACCGGCCCGCAGGCCGCCAGCGGCAGCAGCAGGGCCAGACGCCGCATCACGGCACCACCGCCACGGACGCAAGCCCACGCGACGCCAGGCATTGCAGCGTGCCCGGCCGGTCGGCGATGGCACGGATGGTGGCCACCGTGCTGGTGCCCGCCCGCGTGCCCACATCGCGCGCCAGCTGATCGGTCTCGGCCGGGGCGGCATTGGCCAGCACGCATTCGGTGGCAATCTCGGCATCCGGGCGCGGGTACTGGTTCACCAGCACATTCACCACCACCGACTGCGCCGCCCGGTCCGCCACCCCCGCGCGCATGGCGGCGGGGTCGCAGGCTGACAGCGGCAGCAGCACACCAAGAAGACGAAGGTCAATCCGCATCGGCGTTCCTGGCCATGTCGGGATCGTCATCGCGCATCAGACGCCGCACCAACGCGACGGCATCGGCGTCATCCATCTCGCGAACGCTTGCTCTGACCCTGTCCACGATCCGGGCGAAACCCGGATGCGTGCGCCATCCGTCGAAACCCATCCGATCCACCGCCTGCTCTTCGCGGCGCAGGAACCGGTCGAATGCGCCACCGGGCCTGACGGCCTGCCGCAACCCGCCCGAGATCATGAACTCGGCCGCAATGAACTCGGGCGTTTCGCCTTTCCGGAACATTTGCACAACGCCAGCTATGTCGTGGTCAAGCCACTTGTCAGTCGCGATCCGGTTCATCCGAAAGCTCCAGCCGTGCCATTATCCGGCGTACCATACTCTCAAGTTCGCCAAGTTTCACCTCGTGCCGACGTCGGAACGACTGTTCGATGGCAAGTTGCTGCTCCGTCAGGGCCAGCAGATCACGCAGGTCATCCTGGTCCTGCCGAACCCGTTCCAGCCGTTCCCGCAGGCCTGACAGGATGCGACGGACAAGGCCGTCATCCGGCTCGGCCATCAGTACACCCGCGCCTTCGGCGCGATCTTCTTCAGGCTGATGCCGCCGTCCTCTTCCTTGGTCAGCGGCTCCAGATGCACCGGGCGATAGCCCAGCGTCACCTTGCCGTCGTCCACCCAGGCCAGCGAATGCTTGCGCCAGTTGGCATCGTCGCGGTTGGGATAGTCCTCGTGCGCGTGCGCGCCGCGGCTTTCCTTGCGCGCCTCGGCCGCCACGATGGTGGCCAGCGCGTTGGGCATCAGGTTGGTCAGTTCCAGCGTCTCCATCAGGTCGCTGTTCCACACCAGGCTGCGGTCGGTCACGCGGATGTCGTGCATCCCCTTGGCCACGCCCAGCATCTTGTCCACGCCCTCGGCCAGCGTCTTGTCGCTGCGGAACACCGCCGCGTCCGACTGCATGGCCTTCTGCATGGTCAGGCGCAGTTCGGCCGTGGGGGTGCCGCCGTTCGCATGGCGCAGCCCGTCGAGCCGGGCCAATGCCGCGTCCACCGAAGCCTTGTTGGTGGCGGGTACCGCCGTGTCGGGGCTGACGACCTTGGCCGCGCGGATCGCCGCCGCCCGGCCGAACACCACCAGATCGATCAGCGAGTTCGACCCCAGCCGGTTCGCCCCGTGGACCGAGGCGCACCCAGCCTCGCCCACGGCCATCAGGCCGGGGAAGATGCGGTCGGGGTTGTCGGCGGTGGGGGCCAGCGCCTCGCCCCAATAGTTCGTGGGGATGCCGCCCATGTTGTAGTGCACCGTGGGCAGCACCGGGATCGGCTGCTTCGTCACATCCACACCGGCAAAAATCTTCGCCGACTCGGAAATCCCCGGCAGGCGTTCGTGCAGCGCCTCGGGCGGCAGGTGCGACAGGTTCAGGTGGATGTGGTCCTTCTCGGCGCCCACGCCACGGCCTTCGCGGATTTCCAGCGTCATGCAGCGGCTGACCACGTCGCGCGACGCGAGGTCCTTGTAGGTGGGGGCATAGCGCTCCATGAACCGCTCGCCGTTCGCATTGGTCAGATAGCCGCCCTCGCCGCGCGCACCTTCGGTGATCAGGCAGCCCGCGCCATAAATGCCGGTCGGGTGGAACTGCACGAACTCCATGTCCTGCAGCGGCAGGCCCGCGCGGGCCACCATGCCACCGCCGTCGCCGGTGCAGGTGTGGGCAGAGGTGGCGCTGAAATAGGCGCGGCCATAGCCGCCGGTGGCCAGCACCGTCATCTTCGCGTTGAAGACGTGGATCGTGCCGTCATCCAGTTTCCACGCCACAACACCCGTGCAGGCGCCGTCTGTGATCACAAGATCAAGCGCGAAGTATTCGATGTAGAATTCGGCCTTCTGCTTCAGGCTTTGGCCGTACAGCGTGTGCAGGATCGCGTGCCCCGTGCGGTCGGCCGCGGCGCAGGTGCGCTGCACGGGCGGGCCTTCGCCATACTCGGTGGTGTGGCCGCCAAACGGGCGCTGGTAGATCTTGCCCTCTTCCGTGCGGCTGAACGGCACGCCGTAGTGCTCCAGCTCGTACACCGCCTTGGGCGCCTCGCGCGCCAGGTATTCCATGGCGTCGGTATCGCCCAGCCAGTCCGACCCCTTCACGGTGTCGTACATGTGCCACTGCCAGCTGTCCGGCCCCATGTTCCCCAGGCTGGCCGCAATGCCGCCCTGCGCCGCCACGGTGTGGCTGCGCGTCGGGAAGACCTTGGTGATGCAGGCCGTGCGCAACCCCTGTTCCGCCATGCCCAGCGTCGCCCGCAGCCCCGCGCCGCCGGCGCCCACCACCACCACGTCGTAGTCGTGCACTTCGTACGGATATGCCGTCATCATTCCCTCACAGCGCGATGCGCGCCAGCGCGAACAGGCCCGTGGCCGCAACCGCCCAGGACAGTGAAATCACCCCGATGATCAGGGCCTTGCGTATGGTGCCGCGGGCGTAATCCTCGATCATCATCGTGGCGCCCATGGCAAAGTGGCGCATGCCCACCACCAGAACCAGCGCCGTCAGGATGGCCGGGAAGGGCCGCGCGAAGGTGGCCAGCACCGCGTCATGCGTGCCGCCCAGCGCGCTGCCGAAGATGTACAGCCACACCGGCACCAAGAGCGCCAGCCCCACGGACGACACCGTCATCGCCCAGTGGTGTTCCGTGCCGGAACCCGCGGCACCCCGCCCCTCGGCCCGCTTGCGGTCGGTCAGATAGCGCATCTCAGGCCCCCCGCACGATCAGGATGGTCAGCACCGTCAGCACCACCGACCCGCCGATGCAGGCCCAGCCCAGCTTTTCCGCCGTGGGAATGTCCAGCCCGCGCCCCGCGTCGAAATACAGGTGCCGCAGCCCCGCCAGATAGTGGTACCACACCGCCCACAGCGACAGCGTGAACACCAGGTCGCCGAACCACGACGTCGCCACCGCATCGGCCAGCGCAAAATACCCGGGCGATGTGGCCGCCGCCAGCAGCCACCACACCGCCAGCAGCACCCCCACGATCAGCCCGTTGCCGGTGATCCGCGTCAGGATCGAGGTGATCGAGGTCAGTTGCGGACGGTAGATCTGCAGGTGAGGAGACAGCGGGCGTTCCACCCGCTTGGTGCTGGCCATGACCGGTTCCCTCTCTCTGGCCGCCGCGCAGACGCACGGCGCTGGATTGTTGCCTTACTGAATAGCGGGTTTTTCGGGCAAGTCACGTGACGGAATGTCCCGTTAGCGGCATCATGCCCTTCGCAGGTGCAGAAAAATGCAACTTGTGATCACGCATTTCCAGCGCGTGATCACACGTGGTCCACCCGCCAGCGACTCAGCGCCCATGCAGGCGTGCCAGTTCCGCCGCGTATTCCGTGCACATCACCACCCGCCGCGCCCGCGGGTCATAGAAGGCGTCCGGTGCCCCACAAGGCTCAACCGCCACGTCCACGCTGGCGGGAAGCCCGATCTCGCCGTTGAATCGTGCCGCTGCCTCGCGTACCGCTGTCGCCGCGCCGTCCTCGGCCGCCATCGGCACGATCCGCAGCCCCGGCCCGTGGTCCTGTGGCGGGCGCGACACGAAGGCCGCGTCGAACCCCGCCCACAGCGCCGCCCGTTCCGCCGCACAGGGCCCCGCCAGCAGGCAGGGCAGCCGCGCGGCCCGCACGGCATCGGGCGCATGCCGCCCCCGATAGGCCTCGTCCTCCCCCTCGGCCGCATAGGCGGCAAAGGTGGCCGCATGGGCGGCCACGATCTGCGCCGCCCTTTCGCCCAGATACAGCCGGTCGATCAGCCAGACCGACAGCGCATCCGCCGTGTCCTCTTCCAAAGGCCCCGGCGGCAGGTCCAGCACATCGATCAGTGCATGCGCCACCTCGTGCAGGAACACGCCGACAAAGGCATCCGTCACCACATCCGCACGCACCGGCTGCGCCGACAGCAGAAGGACGGCCAGCCACCTCACCGCGGGATCAGCGCCCACCAGTCGATGTCCAGCAGCACCTCGGGCAGGTACTTGCCCTCGGCCTTCCAGGCAAAGGCCGGGGCCCCCGCCTTCACCGCCACCGTCCGCAACCGCAGCGCCGCCACCCCCGGCGCGTCCAGTTCGGCGCGGTCCAGCACCTCAGACCAGGCCGTCACCGTGTCGCCCGCGAAACAGGGGTTCGCGTGGCTTCCCGCGTTCAGCCCCACCAGCAGCTGCGCATTCGCCAACCCGTTGAACGACAACGCCCGCGCCAGCGAAATCACATGCCCGCCATAGACCAGCCGCCGCCCGTCGGGCCGCTGCGTGACGTCGAAATGCACCTTCGATGTGTTCTGCCACAGCCGTGTGGCCATCAGGTGATCGGCCTCGTCCACGGTCACCGCATCTACATGGTCGATCTTCTCGCCCACCGCATAGTCGGCCCAGCAATGCCGCTCGCCGGCCAGTTCGAAATCGTAATGGCGGAAATCCAGCCGTTTGGGCACATGCAGCGCCTCGGGAATCACGGCGGGGGCCAGCGTGGGCACCACGGGGGCCGGGGCGGGGGCGCCGGGGTCGCGCTTCTTCACCATCACCCAGCGCACATACTCCATCACCGGCTCCAGGTCGCGGTTCACCGCCCGCGTCCGCACCCAGACCACGCCCGACAGGCCGTTCGAGTTTTCCTTCATCCCGATCACCGTGGATGTGCTGGCCAGCGTGTCGCCCGGATACACCGGCTGCAGCCACCGCCCCTCGGCATAGCCAAGGTTCGCCACGGCGTTCAGGCTGATGTCCGGCACCGTCTTGCCAAAGACGGTATGGAAGGTGATCAGGTCATCCAGCGGGGCGGCCTGCAGCCCGCAGGCGCGGGCAAACTCGTCCGACGACTGCAGCGCGAACCGGCTGGGGTACAGCGCATGGTACAGCGCGCGCTCGCCGCCCGACAGCGTGCGCGGCACCGCATGGCGGATCACCTCGCCCAGCCGGAAATCCTCGAAAAACCGCCCCGGATTGGTCTTCATCCTTGCCTCCACAGGGCGGGGTTCCCCCCGCCGCACCCCGCGTCCCACGCGCGGCAATCATGAACAAAGTCCTAGCGCGCGCTTGTAACGTATTGATTTCATTTGTTCGTATGCCGTGTCCCACCGTGGGACGCCTGCTGTCCCACGGAAAGGGCAGGTCAACCTGCCCTACATTTCGCCCAGCTTGACGCCCGGATGATAGTCGCCCGGCACCTCTTTCACCACCGCCTGCCCGCAGCGCATCACGCCGCGGGCCGCGTCGAAGGCATAGGTCGGGTCGCCCTGCAGCGACCAGCCCATGTTTAGCGCCGCCGTCACCTTGTGACAAAAGGCCGAGGTGTCGTCTTCGGACAGGAAGCGGTAGAGCTTCATCCCTTCTCCCCCGCACTCAGCCCCAGGGCTGATAGCCCAGCCAGTTGTGCACCAGCATCAGCACGGCCAGCACCACCACGGTCCCCACCACGGCCTTCACCTCGGCGCCCGGTTTGGCCACCGGCGGCGTCCAGTCGGGCTGCGCCTTGTTGATCAGGATCACCGACACCACCGCCCAGGCCAGAAGGCCGCCGAACAAGATGAACGACGGCAGGTCGCCGTTCACCAGAAGGTGCGCCACGGCCCAGGTCTTTACCGCCGTCAGCTGCGGATGCCGGATGCGGCGCGCCAGCGCCGCCTTGGTGCCCGACGCGGCATAGAGGTACACCGCCAGCACCATCAGCAGGTTGTTGATCCCCACCAGCGCGGGCGACCGCCCCCACCAGACGGTGGCCGTCTCTTTTGCCGCGCCATAGCCGAAATACATCAGCACCACCGAAGCCAGCACGGCCACCGCCACCACCCCCTTGCCGGGGTCGCCCATCGCCGCCCGCTGTGCCGGGGCCAGCCGTTTGAACAGATGCGCTGCCCACCACAGCACCACGCCAAGGATCAGAAGGATCATGCCCTACTCCGCTGCCATCGCGGCGATCGCGCGGGCCTTGGCCAGCGTCGCCTCTGCGGTGACGATATGCAGGTTCTCGACGATCTTTCCATCCACCACGGCAACCCCCTGTCCGGCGGCCTGCGCCTGCGCGAAGGCCTCGATCTGGCGGCGGGCCAGGGCGATCTCGTCTTCGGACGGGGCAAAGGCCCGGTTGGCGGCGTCGATCTGGTCGGGGTGGATCAGCGTCTTGCCGTCAAACCCCAGGTCCCGCCCCTGCGCGCATTCGGCGGCAAAGCCTTCGATGTCGCGAAAGGCGTTGTACACCCCGTCCACGATGGTGCGCCCATGCGCGCGGGCGGCCAGCAGGCACAGGCCCAGCCCGGTTGCCAGCGGCAGGCGATCTGCGCGGGGGCGGCATCCCAGTTCCTTGGCCAGATCGTTCGTGCCCATCACCATCCCCCGCAGCGCCGGGTGGGCCGCAATCGCGGCCGCGTTCAGCATCCCCGCCGCCGTCTCCATCATCGCCCACAGGTCCACCCCCGGCACCCGTACCGCCACGGCATCCAGATCGGTCGGCCGGTTCACCTTGGGCACCAGCACCGCATCGCACAGCCCCGGCTTCACAGCCGCCAGATCCTCGGCCCCCCAGGGCGTTTCCAGCCCGTTCACCCGCACCAGCCGCAGCCGCCCGCCAAACCCGCCCGCCGCCAGTTCCTGCCACAGCAAGTCCCGCGCCGCCGCCTTTTCATCGGGTGCCACGGCATCCTCGAGGTCGAAGATGATGGCATCCGCCGCCACCTCGCGCGCCTTGACCAGCGCACGGGGCTTGGAAGCCGGGATGTAGAGGACCGAGCGGCAGGGGCGGGTGGGTGGGTGCATGATTCGGTCTCGCAACTTTGTTGCCGACTGCATGCCGCACTGGACAGAATCCGCAAGGCCCGCCGTGCCGCGCTGCAGAAAGAACCGATGCGCCGGTGTTGCGCGCGGGCGCGGCCACGTCGGGCATTACGACGACCGGCGGTCGTGCCGTTAACCGCGTCTGAGCGATTCGCGCGCACCCTTCCATCGCATCAAGGCCCTGCAACCCTGTCCGAAAGGCGCCGCCATGCGTATCCTTCTTGCCGTTCCGATGCTTTGCCTTCCGTTCGCCGCACAGGCCCAGCAGGGCCAGTGCGGCCCGCGTGACGCGGTCGTGGCCCATCTTGCCACGAAGTACAGCGAAACCCGTCGCTCGGTCGGGCTGGCGGCCAACAACACCGTGATGGAAGTCTATGCAAGCGACGACACCGGCAGCTGGACGATCACCGTCACCACCGCCCAGGGGATGACCTGCCTGGTGGCCAGCGGGCAGAACTTCCAGCCGGTCGAGGAAGAGCTTCCTGCCAAGGGTTCACCCGCCTGAGGCGGCATCCCACAGAAGTTTCAGCGACAGCACCAGCAGCGACCCGGTGACCAGCTGGAAGAACAGCCGTTCCGGCAGCACGCGCACCAGCCGCACCCCCGCAAACACGGCAATGGCGGCCGGAACCGCCAGCCATACCGCCACCGACAGGTTGGCAGGCGACAACTGGCCCAGGGCCCAGTAAGGCACCAGCTTGATGGCGTTGACATAGGCAAAGGCGATGGTCGCGGTGCCCGCGAACACCGCCTTTGGCATGCCAAGAGGCAGGGTATACACCTGATAGGGCGGCGCGCCCGAATGGCTGACAAAGCTGGTGAAGCCCGTCACGGCGCCCCAGAACAGCCCCGGCGCCACCTGCGCCGGGCGCGGCGCCGAAGCGCCCTGCGGCCGCAAGAGCAGCGACAGTGCGAACACCAGCCCGATCAGGCCCACGATGCCCGTCACCACCGCCTCGGGGGTAATCCGGGCGGTGGCCCAGCCGATGCCAACCCCAATTGTCATCCCCGCAGCCATGATCGCCACCACGCGGCGGTCGAAGGCGTGGCGATAGGCATAAAGCCCGAAGATGTCGGACACCACATAGATCGGCAGCAACAACCCCGCCGCCGTGACGGGCGAGATGACCAGCGACAGCACCGGCACGCCCAGCATGCCCACCATCGGCAGGCCGCCCTTGCCCATGCCCACGCAAACGGCCGCCGCCACTGCCGCCACCCAAAACCCGATGCCGTCCATTCCTGCCCCCGATGTCGGGCTTGCCTAGCGCCCCGGGCACGAAAGGCAAGGGGGGGACCGGCCTGCTGCGGCGCAGCAATCTTGCGCGGGCGGCCGAACGGGACTAGGGGAATGGCGCGTTTTCATCCCCAAAGGTCGGAGAATCCCCATGGCCAGACCCAAGATCGCCCTGATCGGTGCCGGGCAGATCGGCGGCACGCTTGCCCATCTTGCCGCGCAAAAGGAACTGGGGGACGTCGTCCTCTTCGACATCGCCGAGGGCGTGCCGCAGGGCAAGGCGCTCGACATCGCCGAATCGGGCCCCACCGGCCATTTCGACGCCAGCCTGAAGGGCACCAACAGCTATGCCGACATCGCGGGCGCGTCCGTCTGCATCGTGACGGCCGGCGTGGCGCGCAAGCCGGGGATGAGCCGCGATGACCTGCTGGGCATCAACCTGAAGGTGATGAAGTCGGTGGGCGAAGGCATCAAGGCGCATGCGCCGAACGCCTTTGTCATCTGCATCACCAACCCGCTGGACGCGATGGTCTGGGCGCTGCGCGAATTCTGCGGCCTGCCGCACCACATGGTGGTGGGCATGGCGGGCGTGCTGGACTCGGCGCGTTTCCGCCACTTCCTGAGCCTGGAGTTCGGCGTGTCGATGAAGGACGTGACGGCCTTCGTGCTGGGCGGGCACGGCGACACGATGGTGCCGCTGGTGCGGTATTCCACCGTGGCGGGCATTCCGCTGCCCGATCTGGTGGCCATGGGCTGGACCAGCCAGGAAAAACTGGACGCCATCGTGCAGCGCACACGCGACGGCGGCGCCGAGATCGTGGGCCTGCTGAAGACCGGCAGCGCCTTCTATGCCCCGGCTGCCAGCGCCATCGAGATGGCCGAAAGCTTTCTGAAGGACCAGAAGCGCGTGCTGCCTTGCGCGGCTTTTGCCAAGGGCCAGTACGGGCTGGATGGCCTTTATGTCGGCGTGCCCACCGTGCTGGGCGCGGGTGGCGTCGAGCGGATCATCGACATCACCCTGAACGACGCCGAGCAGGCGATGTTCACCAAGTCGGTCGATGCGGTGAAGGGGCTGGTGGCGGCCTGCAAGGGCATCGACGCCACGCTGGCCTGACGCAAGGGCGGCGGGGGCCGCGGCCCCCGCGCGCTAGGGCCTGTTGAGTATCAGGATTCCCTTGCCGTGGAACTTCTGATTCAAGCT
>CAZLIC010000105.1:0-12106 GCA_964559535.1 uncultured Rhodobacterales bacterium | reverse complement strand
GCGCGTGGCCACCAGCGGGGCGGCGGCCGCCGCCACCGCGGCGACACGGCGGTGCAGCGGCGGTTCGCGCCGTGCGGCGATGGCCGCCTGCAGCGGCGTCAGGCCGGCGGCCCCGCCCTGCACCAGCGGCTGGCCGCGCACGCGGCTGCGGATGGCATCGGCAATGGCGGTGCGGATGCGGTCGTCGCCGTCTTCGCGCGCGTCGGTCTCGGGCGCGGTGGGCGGATGGGGGTCGGGCTGGGTGGCACGGCGGATCAGGCCGGGCACGCGGCCCAGCAGGCCCTGACGCGCGGGCGCTGGATCGGCCACCAGGGCATCGGTCAGGGCGGGGGCAAGGCTGCGCTCGGCACGCAGCGGGGCGGGGCGCAGGGGGGCTTCGTCGGCCTCGGGCTCGGGCTGGGCAACGCGCGGGGCGGTACGGGATACGCTGCGCGGGACCTGCGCCGCGGGCACCAGCGCAGCGGGGGAGGCGGCACGGGAGGCGGCGTGGCGTGCCTGCACCGCGGCAGCGGCGCGCACGGCGCCTTCGGCCGCAAAGCGGCTGCCGTCCAGCAAGGTGGCATAGGTCACGATCACCGAATTCAGGCCATAGCGCAGCGCGGCCCGCAGTTCCGAGGGCGCAAAGCCCGTCACGAACAGGAACGACACCAGCACGCCCACACCCAGAAGCAGCGACAGAAGCTTCAGCCCCAACCCGCCGCCAAACGGCACCAGCACCAGCAGCGCGCCCAGCACCGTGTCGCCGAACAGCCCGCCCAGCCCCACGGCCGGAAGCGGCCATTCAGCCGGGGGGACATGCGTGGCGGCAAAGACCGCACCGACCATCAGTGCGAACACGGCAAAGACCGACCGTGCAATCACCCGTTCCTGCCCCGCGTGCACCACAAACCGCAGGCCCCAGATGCCCAGGATCAGCGGAATGCCCCAGGCGCCCAGCCCCCCGATCACGAACAGGGTCGAGGCGGTGGCGGCGCCCACCCGGCCCAGCGCGTTGCGGGCGGGTGCGTCGGTGGCCACCATCCAGCCGGGATCCTCGGGCGAGTAGCTGGCCAGCATCATCACGAAGGCCCCGGAAAGGGCCAGCAGGATCATCCCCAAGAGCTCGTGGCCACGCCGTTCCAGCATGGCCTGGGTGGTCTGATCCAGCAGGGGGTCGCGCTTGTGCCGAACGTTGTACGACGCCATTCCCTCACCTCACCCGTAAAGACAGTCGCGGAGCCGGATGAGCCCCGTTCTGGTTTCCTCGCGCCCGCCAACCAGCGCCACGCGGATGTATCCGCGGCCGGGGTTTTCACCCGCCGCCTCGCGTGCAAGGTACTGCCCCGGCAGTACCCGCACACCGGTTTCGCGCCACAGCTTCAGCGTTGCCGCCTCGCCGTCGGCCAGCGTCTCGGGCACCGGCAGCCACAGGAAGAAGCCGCCTTCGGGCAGCCGGAACCCCTGCAGCCCGGCAAACACCTCTGCCGCGTCGCTGAACTTGGCCTGGTACAGCGCCCGGCTTTCGTCCACATGCGCCTCGTCGGCCCAAGCGGCTTCGGCCACGCGCTGCAGCGGCAGCGGCAAGGGCGCCCCGGCAAAGGCGCGCAACTGGCGCATCCGCGCCGTGGCCACCGGCCCGGCCACCGCAAAGCCCGACCGCAGCCCCGGCATGTTCGACCGTTTGGACAGGGAATGAAACGCCACCACCCGCTCGGGGTCGTGCCCCTGCGCCGCGGCCAGAATGCCGGGGGGCGGGGTGTTGCGCCAGATTTCCGAATAACATTCGTCGGCGAAGATGATGAAGTCGTGCTTTTCGGCCAGCGCCAGAAGGTTGGTCCAGTAGGCCATGCTGGCCACCGCGCCCTGCGGGTTGGCGGGCGAGCAGATGTAGACGATGGCCGTCCGGTCCAGCAGCGCGGCCGGCAGCGCGCCGAAGTCGGGCAGAAAGCCGTTGGCGGCCACTGCGGGCACATAGACGGGCTCCGCCCCCACCGTCAGCGCCGCCACCGCATAGACCTGGTAGAACGGGTTGGGCATCAGCACCGCGGGCGGCTGGCCATTCTTGCGTTCGGGGCACAGCGCGATGGCGGCGTTGAACAGCCCTTCGCGGGTGCCGTTCAGCGGCAGCAGCCGGTCCAGCCCCACCGCCACGCCATAGCGCCGCGCCAGCCATGCTGCAAAGGCCGCCTGCAGCTCGGGGGCGCCGTCGTTGGGGGGGTACTGGCCGAATTCGGCCGTGTGGGCGGCCAGAATGGGCGCGACAAAGCCCGGCACACCGTGCCGCGGTTCGCCAATCGTCATGTTGACGGGGTCGCCACCCGGCGCATGCGCATCCAGAAGCTTCCGCAGCCGCGGAAACGCATAGTCGCCCAGTTGCGAGAACCGCTCGGGACCGTCCATTGCTGCCTCAACCTCCGGGGTCGTATCGCCCCGGTTTGCGTCAGCTTAGCGGCAGGATTTGCACCGGTCCAGAAAAAGCGCGCGCATCCACGGGCTTGGAGGCCGAAGTTGTGGCATTTGCGCCCCTAGCCCAGCGCCCGCTCGGCGGCGGCCGCAATGCGCAAGAGCCGCTCGTCCTGCCCGGCCTGTGCCATGATCATCAGCCCGGCCGAAGGTGTGCCGGTGGGCAGGGTGATGGCGCAGACACCCAGCAGGTTGCCGATCCGCGTGTTGCGCAACGACAGCAGGTTCTCGGTGACAAAATAGGTGTCGTCGCTGATCAGGCGCGCGGCATCGGGCGGCAGGATGGGGGCCGTGGGCAGGATCACCGCATCGAACTCGGCCACCCGCGCGGCCCACTGCCGCCGCAGCACGTCAAGCCGCCGCCACCCCGCCACGTAATCGGCCGCAGCCACCTCCGCGCCTGACCGGAACCGTTCCAGGATGCGCGGGAACATCAGGTCCGGCGCGCGCTCGATCTCGGTTTTCCACAGGCCATAGGCCTCGGCGGTGAACAGGGGTGCGGCCAATGCCATGGCCTCGGTCACCTCGGGCGCCTGCAGGTGCGACAGCCGCACCCCGGCCCGCGCCAGCCGGTCGGCTGCCGTTTCGAACCCCTGCGCCGGTTCCGCGCGGATGTCGTCGAAGGCGACCGTGTCCAGCACCGCCACCCGCAGCGTGTCAACGCTGGCGCCGCCCAGATCGGCCGCAGCCCGCCCCTCCATCGCCGCCAGGATCAGCGCGCAATCCTCGACCGACCGCGCCAGCGGCCCCACCGTGTCGAACCGCAGGCACAGCGGCAGCACACCCTGCAGAGACAGCCGCCCGTGCGTGGTTTTCAGCCCCACCAGGTCATTCCAGGCGGCAGGAATGCGCACACTGCCGCCGGTGTCGGAGCCCACGGCGGCGGGGGCAAGGCCGAACGCCACCGAGGCCGCCGCGCCCGAGGACGACCCGCCGGGCACCGCGCCGGGAAAGTTGCGGTTGGGCGGCGTGGCCGTCACCGGGTTCAGGCCCAGCCCGCTGAAGGCCAGTTCCGTCAGGTGCGTCTTGCCCAGGCACACCGCGCCCTGCGCCGAGGCCGTGTGCAGCACGCGCGCATCCGCCGCAGGCACCCGCCCGCGCAGCAGCGCCGTGCCGCCTTCGCACCCCGCCCGGGCGGCATCGATGTTGTCTTTCCACGACAGTGGCACGCCGTCCAGAGGGCCGATCCGGCGCCCGGCGCGGGCACGGTCATGCGCGGCCATGGCCATGCTGCGGGCGCGGCGCGGCGTGGTGCGGGCATAGATGCGGGCGGCGTCGGGGTGTCGGGCAATGGCGTCAAGAAAGGCCTCTGTCACGTCCACCGCGCTGACCTTGCCCGCACCGATGGCCCGGCCCAGGTCTGCCGCCGTCATGCCCAGCCAGCTGCCGTCCATTGCGATGCCCCCCGAAGTCTGTCTGCGGCCCCGGCCCCGGGGCTATGAAGCATAGGTGAAACGCAAGGGGGGCAAATGTCCAGCGGCAGGACGGCGCATGGACATTGCCGCCGGGCGGGCCATAACGGGGTCATGGCACAGGAGGCAGACGTTCTGATCGTAGGCGGCGGGCTGAACGGCCCGGCGCTGGCGCTGGCGCTGGCGCAGGCCGGGCTGACGGTGGCGCTGGTGGATGCGCGGCAGGACGAGCGGGCCGAACCCGGGTTCGACGGGCGGGCCTATGCACTGGCCATCGCCTCGCAGCGGCTTCTGTCGGCGCTGGGGGTGTGGGCGGCGATGGGCCCGGGGGCGCAGCCGATCAGGCAGATCAAGGCCTCGGACGGGCGGGCGGGGGCCGGGGCGGCGCCGTTCTTCCTGCATTTCGATGCCGACGAGATGCAGGAAGGCCCGATGGGCCACATGGTGGAAGACCGCGCGCTGTTTGCCGCCTTCCGCAATGCACTGGACCGCACCGCGGGCATCACCCTGCATGCGGGCGAGGGCGTGGTGGCGCAGGAAACGGCGGCGGGGCGCGCCGCGGTGACGCTGGCGGGCGGGCGGCGGCTGGCGGGCCGGGTGCTGGTGGGCTGCGACGGGCGCGGGTCGGGCACCGCCACGCGTGCGGGCATTGCGCGGCAGGGGTGGAGCTATGGGCAGACCGCGCTGGTTTGCGCGGTGGCGCATGAGCGGCCGCATGACGGCATCGCGCAGCAGTTCTTCATGCCCGAGGGGCCGCTGGCGATTCTGCCCCTGCCGGGCAATGCCAGTTCCATCGTCTGGACCCAGCCGTCGGCACAGGCGGCGGCCATCGAGGCGCTGCCGGACGCGGGCTATCTTGCGGCCCTCGCCCCGCGGTTCGGCGACTTTCTGGGGGCGCTGCGGCTGGTGGGCGACAGGTTCAGCTATCCGCTGTCGCTGTCTCTGGCGTCGCGCTGGGTGGCGCCGGGGCTGGCGCTGGCGGGCGATGCGGCGCATGGCGTGCACCCGATTGCCGGGCAGGGCCTGAACCTGGGGTTCCGCGACGTGGCAGCGCTGGCCGAGGTGCTGGCCACCGCTGCCCGCCGTGGCGAGGACATCGGCGCGCTGGACGTGCTGCAGCGTTACGAACGCTGGCGGCGGTTCGACACGGTGGCGATGGCGCTGGGGATGGATGCGGTGAACCGGCTGTTCTCGAACGACAATCCGCTGCTGCGTGCGGCCCGCGACATGGGCATGGGGCTGGTGACACGCGCGCCTGCGCTGCGCCAGGGCTTCATGCGTCAGGCGGCGGGGCTGTCGGCCGGCACGTCAGGCCGCATGCCAAGGCTGTTGCAGGGCGAGCCGGTCTAGGCAGGCGCGGCCCGTCAGAACAGCGTCAGGATCACGCCCATGACCGTGCAGCCGACGATGGCGTTGACGCTGTCGATCACCGTCAGCGCGCCCTTCCGCAAGGCAAAGGCATAGTTCATCGCCACCCAGGGTGTGATCAGGAACGCCCCGATCCCGGCCCCGGCGATGGCGCCGGCGCCGATGGTGGCAATGCCGCCCGTGGCAAACATGTGCCGCATCATGCCGGCCACCACGATCATCGCCACGATGCCGATGACAAACGGCATCGGCCCGCCGCTGCGCTGCTGCGCCTCGGTCACGTCTGCGGCCGCCATCCACGGCTTCGACATGGCAATGTACCACACCGCGCCAAAGGCAAACGCGCCCACGGCCGCGGCCAGAACGTTCAGGAATTCCATGTGCCCCTCCTGTTTTCCGGCAGGATGGGCCTGCAGGGGCCTACGGGTCAATCCCGCCCATGCGGCAGACGATCGCCCATTCCTGTTCCGTCACCGGCTGCACCGACAGGCGGGTGTTGTTCACCAGCACCATGCCTTCCAGCCCCGGCGTGACCTTGCACGCGTCCAAGGTCACCGGCCGCAGCAATGGATGCAGCGCCCGGATCACCACGCAGTCCCAGCGCGCATCCCCCTCGGCAGTGGAATCCGGCGCCACCGTGCGCGCCACCTCGACCACACCCACCACTTCCTTGCCGATGTTGGAGTGGTAGTAGAACCCGCGGTCGCCCGCCTGCATGGCGCGCATGTTGTTGCGTGCCTGATAGTTGCGCACGCCCGTCCATTCCTCGCCCTGATGCCCCTTGGCCACCTGCTGGTCCCAGGACCAGGCATCGGGTTCCGACTTGAACAGCCAGTACCGCATCAGCCCACCACCCGCCGCCAGCCCTGCACCGTGACGCTGTCGAACAGCCCGGCCAGCGCGTAGGGGTCGGCGGCAGCCCAGGCGCGGGCGGCGTCCAGGTCGGGCACCTCCAGCACGATCATGCTGCCGTTCGGATGCCCGTCCTCGCCCAGCGTGGGGCCGGCCAGTTCCACCACGCCGGTGGACACCAGATAGTCCAGATGCGCCGGGCGGTTGTCCAGCCGCACCTGCAGCGCGCCGGGCTTGTCCTTGCAGATCAGCAGGGCTTTCATCGGGTCACTCCGGTTTCAGGGGTCGTGTCATCAGGGCCGCCATGGCATCGCCCAGCGCGATGCGCCCGTCAACCAGTGCCGCAACCGCCGCCGTGACCGGCAGGTCGGCGCCGTGCCGGGCGGCCAGCGCGCGGGCGGTCGCCACGCCCTCCACCGTGACATCCGCCTCGAACGGCTGGCCGCGGCCCAATGCCAGGCCAAAGCGGAAGTTGCGCGACTTGTCGGAGGTGCAGGTCAGGATCAGGTCGCCCAGCCCCGACAGGCCCGCCAGCGTTTCGGCCCGCGCGCCGCGCGCCACCGCCAGCCGCACCATCTCGGCATAGCCGCGCGTCACAAGCGCCGCCCGCGCCGATTCCCCAAGTCCCGCCCCGATCACCGCGCCTGCGCCGATTGCCACCACGTTCTTCAGCGCCCCGCCCAGTTCGGCGCCGGTCACGTCGGTGGTGCGGTACAGGCGCAGGGTGGCTGTGGACAGTTCCGCCTGCAGCGGTGCGCCCGCGACGTCATCGGCGCAGGCCAGGGTCAGCGCGGTGGGCAGGCCCGCGGCGATGTCGGCGGCGAAGGACGGTCCGGTCAGGATGGCCGCCACTGCCCGCGGGCAGGACCGGGCGATCAGGCCCACGGGGCCCAGGCCGGTGGCCACGTCCACGCCCTTGCAGCAGGCCACCACCCGGCGCCCGGCAAACCGTGCCGCCTGCCCCGACAGGAACGCCCCCACCTGTTGCGTCGGGATGGCCAGCAGCACCGTTTCGGCCAGCGCGGCCGACAGGTCTTGCGTCACCGTCACATAGGGCGGCAGGGAAACGCCCATGGTGCGCAGCGGCCCGCGCGACCACAGCGTGACCGGCCCCTTCGCCCCCAGCACCGCCGCCATGGCCACGCCGAAGGCGCCACCGCCGATCACCGAAACGGTCATGCCTTGGCCCCCTTCCGGCCCGACCCCACCAGCGGTGCGGCGTGCACATCCAGCGGCCAGCGCGGGCGGGCGACAAAATCCTCCGGTCCCTGCCACCCCGCCCGCATCCGCTCGATCCCCGCCCAGGCGATCATCGCGGCGTTGTCGGTGCACAGGCGCAGGGGCGGCGCCACGAAGGCCCAGCCCGCGGCATTCGCCACGGCAGTCAGCGCCGCGCGGATGGTCTGGTTCGCCGCCACCCCGCCCGCCACGCACAGAACCGGCTGTGGTGACGTATGCACGCCGGAAGAACTACGCGGGTCATGCGGGTTTACCACAGCCATCGCGCGGCACGTCTTGCCCGCCAGCACATCGGCCACCGCCGCCTGAAACCCGGCACAGAGGTCGCGCCTGTCCTGCACCGTGATGCCGCCCTGCACCGCTACCAGTTGGTCCCGCGCCCGCAGCACCGCCGTCTTCAGCCCCGAGAAGGACATGTCGCAGCCCGGCCGGTCCATCAGCGGCCTTGGCAGGGCAAAGCGCGCGGGGTCGCCCTGCGCGGCCTCGGTTTCCACGACCGGCCCGCCCGGCTGTGGCAGGCCCAGGATTTTTGCAACCTTGTCAAAGGCTTCTCCGGGTGCATCGTCGATGGACCCGCCCAGCCGGGTAAACGTGTCGGCGCCCTCTACCCACAGGAACTGGCAATGCCCGCCCGAGACAAGCAGCATCAGGTAGGGAAACGCCACGCCATCCGTCAGCCGCGGTGTCAGGGCATGGCCCGCCAGATGGTTCACCGGCACCAGGGGCAGCCCCGTTGCCGCGGCCAGCCCCCGGGCCAGCATCACCCCGGACAGCACCCCCCCGATCAGCCCCGGACCGGCGGTGACGGCAATCCCGTCAAGCCCCCCCAGCCCGATGCCGGACAGCGCCTTTTCCACAACGATATCAAGCCGTTCTGCATGTGCCCGCGCGGCGATTTCGGGCACCACGCCGCCAAAGGCCGCATGCAGGGCGGCCTGCCCTTCAACCACCGAGGACAAGATCTGCGGGCCATCGGCGCCATCGCGCACCACCGCCGCTGCGGTATCGTCGCAGCTTGATTCGATGCCAAGAAGCGTCAGGTTCATCGCCGTTGCCCCAGGGTGCCACCACGGGGTAACACCGCCCCCATGCCCCCGCAAGCCGCCCGCATCCTGCTGACCCGCCCCGCCGATCAGGGCGCCCGCTTTGCGCGCGACCTGCGCGCAAGGTTCAACGGACGCGTCGAGGTTCTGGAAAGCCCTCTTCTTTCAATCCGTTACCTGATGCCCGCACTGCCCCACGGGCCGTTCGACGCGGTTGTCTTCACCTCGGAGAACGCCGTCACGGCGGCCCTTCCCCTGCGCCGCCACCTGCCGCAACGGGCCTTCGCCGTGGGCGACCGCACCGCCGCTGCCGCCCGCGCCGCGGGGTTTGGCGCGCAGTCGGCGCAGGGCGATGCCGATGCGTTGGTGACCTTGCTGACGGCGGAAAACCCCGGCCGGGTCCTGCACCTGCACGGCGCAGACACCCGCGGCGAGGTTGTGCCGCGCTTGCTGGCAGCGGGCATCCCGGCCGTGGGGGTCACCGTCTATGCGCAAGAGCCGGAGGCGCTTTCCGCGCGGGCCCAGGCCTGGCTGGCCGAGGACCGCCCGGTCATCGTGCCGCTGTTCTCGCCCCGCACGGCAACCTTGTTCAGCGCCGCCGCCGCCGGGCCTGGCGCCCCCCTGTGGCTTGTGTCGCTGTCGTCAGCCGTCGATTCCGCCGCCACCTGCCGCGCCGCATCCCGCCGCGTCGCGCTTCGGCCCGACGCCGCTTCTCTTCTGGCCGAGCTGTCAATTCTGATTGACATGGCTTCCGCCCCTTGAGGCACTTCGGCGGGCGGGCTAGGCTGACGGCGTCGGTTTCAGGGAGGATGCCATGGCCACGCCACGCAAACCCAAGGCATCTGGGGACGGCGGCACCGACAGTCCGGTAGAGGCCATCGAGGAGGCCGTGGTGATGGATGTGTCGCCTGACAGGCCCGAGGCCCCAGAGATGTTGCCGGAGGGGTCCAAGCCCCTGGATTTTCACGATGTTGCGCCGGACACCGAAGGTCGGCCACCTGCGCCCGAGCAGGCTTCCTGGGCTGCGGCCGAGGCACGGATCGCCGAACTGGCCGACCGGGTGGCCGCCGCCGAGCGCGCGGTTGCCGCCCAGCCCGCACCCGCCGTGACGGTGAAGAAGGGCAACCCGTTTCCGGGAATCGTGGGCGGCGTGATTGCCGCGGCCGTGGGTTTTGCGGCAGCGCAGGTGGTGCCGCAGGGCTGGCCCATTGGCGATGTGTCCGACCTGCGCGGAACGGTCGCAACCCAGGGCAAGGCGCTGCAGGCACTGGCCGAGCAGGTGGCCGCCATCCCACCCGCGCCGGAACCCGCCGCGCCGGTGGATCTGTCGCCGCTGCAGGCGCAGATTGACACGCTGGCAGGCCGCGTGGACGCGGCCGAGGCTGCCGTGGCCGCCGTGCCCGTGCCACCCGACCCGACGGCCCGGTTGTCCACGCTTGAATCGCGCGTCAAGGCGCTGGAGGCGTTGCCGCCTGGTACGGTGATCGAAGGGTCGCCCACCGTTGACCCGGCGGCCACCGCGGCGCTGGAACAGCAGATCGCCGCGTTGAAGGCCGACATGGCGGCACAGGGCAATGCGGCCCGTGCCGCGGTGGCCGAGGTGGCCGCCGCCGCCGAAGCTGCCCGCGCCGCGCTGTCCGAGGCACAGGCCGCGGCGGCAACGCTGAAGGACGAATCGACGGCGACCGCGCAGGCGGCGGCAGCGACGGCGGCGCTGGGTCGGATGGCGGCCGCTCTGGAAACCGGCGCTCCGTTCGAAACCGCCGTGGCCGACCTGGCCGCCGCGGGCCATGCGGCGGCGCCCGCGCTGGCCGACCATGCGGCAACCGGCCTGCCGACATTGGCATCGTTGCAGGCGGGTTTCCCCGAGGCCGCACGCACCGCGCTGGAAGCAGCGCTGAAATCGGACCTGGGCGAGACGGCGGGACAGCGCATTGCCACCTTCCTGCGCACGCAGGTGGGCGTGCGGTCGCTGGAGCCGCGCGAGGGGAACGACCCCGATGCCGTGCTGAGCCGGGCCGAGGCGGCACTGGCCGCGGGCAACCTGGACGGCGCGCTGGCCGAGATCGCGGCACTGCCCGAGGCGGGACAGGCGGCGATGGCCGGTTGGGTGGCGCAGGCCACGCTGCGGCGCGATGCCGGCGCGGCGCTGGCCGCGTTGTCGGCCGCGGTCGGGGGATAGGGCGATGATCTGGTCGCTGATCAAGGTTGTCGTGTTCATCCTGCTGATTGCCGCGCTGGCGATTGGGGCGGGTGCACTGCTGGACACCGGCACCGGCCTGCGGGTGGCGATTGCCGGGTGGGAGTTCACCATGGGGCCGCTGCAGGCGGTGATCGTGGCCTGCCTTCTGGTGGCGCTGATCTGGGTGCTGATGAAGCTGGTGGGGCTTCTGGTGGCGACGCTGAAGTTCATCAGCGGCGACGAGACGGCGATCAGCCGCTACTTCGACCGCAACCGCGAACGGAAGGGCTATCAGGCGCTGTCCGACGGGCTGCTGGCGCTGGCCTCGGGTGAGCCGCGCACGGCGATGGCGCGGGCCAACCGGGCCGAGCGGTATCTGGGCCAGCCGCATCTGACGACGCTGCTGGTAGCGCAGGCGGCCGAGCAGGTGGGTGACACGGCGCGCGCAGAGGCGGCTTACAAGGAGCTTCTGAAGGACGAGCGCACGCGGTTCGTCGGCGTGCAGGGCCTGTTGAAGCAGACCATCGCCGAGGGCGACACGGAAACCGCGCTGAAGCTGGCAGAAAAGGCCTATGCGCTGAAGCCCCGGCATGCCGGCACGCAGGAGGTGCTTTTGCGGCTGCAGTCGGACAGTGCCGACTGGAAGGGTGCGCGGGCCACGCTGGGGGCGCAGATGCGGTCGGGCGCGCTGCCCAAGGACGTGTACCGCCGCCGCGATGCCGTGCTGGCCCTGCAAGAGGCCAAGGTGGTGCTGGACGATGCCGCCAGCATCGAGGCGCGCGAGGCGGCGATCGAGGCCAACCGCCTGTCGCCCGACCTGATTCCCGCCGCCGCGATGGCTGCCCGCAGCCTGACGGCCAAGGGCGACAGGAAGGGCGCCGCGCGTGTGCTGAAAAAGGCCTGGGCCGCGCAGCCCCACCCCGACCTTGCCGCGGCCTTTGCCGAGATCGAGCCCGAGGAAAGCCCTCAGGCCCGGGTGCGGCGGTTTGCGGCGCTGGTGAAGGTGAAGCCCGACCATGAGGAGACCAGGCTGTTGCAGGCCGAACTGGCGATTGCGGCCGAGGATTTTCCTGCGGCCCGCCGGGCGCTGGGCGACCTGCCCACCAGCCACCCGACGCGCCGCACGCTGGCGCTGATGGCGGCGGTGGAGCGTGGTGAAGGATCGGACGAGCAGGTGGTGCGCGGCTGGCTGGCCCGCGCGCTGACCGCTCCGCGCGGCCCGCAGTGGTGCTGCGACAAATGCCAGGCGATCCATGCGACATGGGGGCCGGTGTGCAGCAACTGCCACGGCTTTGACACGCTGTCGTGGCGGGAACCGCCCGAAGCGGCGGGGCCTTCGGCGACAGGCGCGGAACTGATGCCGTTGCTGGTGGGGACGCCGGGCAAGCAGGGGAACGGACCTGCCCCGGCAGACTGACCGTCGCGAAGCGTCTTGTGAAACGCGGTGCGGCGGTGTAGGGGCACGGGCGCGGTCGCGAGGCCCGGGAAGGATGCCGCTGTAGCTCAGCTGGTAGAGCACGTCATTCGTAATGATGGGGTCGGGGGTTCGAGTCCCTTCAGCGGCACCA
>CAZLIC010000104.1:0-12746 GCA_964559535.1 uncultured Rhodobacterales bacterium | reverse complement strand
TCAAATCCCAGATCAGGAAGCCGGGCAGAAGGTGGGGGGGCAACAACGCTTACGACCATCCTCGGTCTCGAAAGTCTTCACCTGCTCGGCGCGATGGTTGGCCAGGCCATATTGCAGGTTGATCCCCGCCAGCGGCGCGGGCAGCTGCCGCAGGTAGGACGCAGGCGCCCCCACGATGCTGGCAAGCTGACCAAAGGCCCAATGCGTCGGCGCGACCGGTTCCAGCGCTTTCGGCAGCATCAGGTGCAAGCGCTCGGGGTTGTCGCGCGCGACCTCAACGCGGATGTCAGCCGTCTGCACCACCCGGCTGCGACTGCGCTCGGAGCGGCCTTTCACACTGGCCCAGAGATCGTCGAGCGACAGATACCGCTCATCATCCGGCCGGTTGAACCATTCAGACGATACCCGCCCGTTCCGCTCGCCCCGGCTGACGTCCACTTTCCAGCCACCGGCCCGCGCCGGTGCGACCGGATCCAGAACTTCCACAACACCCATCGGCTATCTCCCGTGACAGGCGCCGGGAGCCACTCTCCCAGCCCTCAACCCGTCACCGGAAAACCGGCACTCCTCTAACTCTTGGGTTCACAATGGCGAATTAGAGCAAAGCGGCAGTGTCCGAGGCCTGCGGGGGGTTATCGGTTTTGGCTGTACTGGACGTCGCCCAAGACACGTACGACGAGCACGCTGGCCTTGTGCGCGGCGTAGGCCTGCTGGCGCGTGGATGGCGTCTTCGGGTCGTTATAGCGGACACCAGCGCCGCATTGGATGTCCGCAAGGAGGTGCTTGAGGTTCATGCCGGGGGCAGAGAAGGCAAGTGCGTCGTGCAACTCCATCAGGTCGTGAACCCGTTTGACCGGGACGTCCCCGACCAGCGTGATCAGGCCCTTCATGAACTTCTCGGTCATCTGAAGAGATGCCCATCTCGCGTGTCCCCAGTTCGGTGACTGACTGGTCATGTTCGCAACGGCGGCAGCCCAGTCATCCTCGGCGGCAGCGAACATAGGGTCAGCCTTGCGGAAACGGTCGAATGCCTTGCGAACGTCGAGGCCCACCACGAAAAGCCCATAGACCTCGTTCAGGTCATCATCCGAGAAATGCTGAAGGCGGGCCTCGGTGATGCTGGTAAGGGAGGCGCAAGCATTGATGTCCAGAACCTTCGTCCCAATCCTGTTGCCAGTCTCCTTCGGCAACTCGCGCTTCACCCCAATAACCGCCATCCCGTAGATCAACGGAATTCGCATCTCCCAGAGGTCCCCATTCGCGAGGACCGCGACCTTGGCCTTCTCAGAGAAATCGGTCTTGATCAGGTCGCCGTAGACCTCTTCGTACCAGCGGTGGATGCGGTCGGTGTATGCGCTGGTGGCGACCAGTTCTGCAGGTGCACCGGGCGGGAGCTTCGCAATCGGAAGACTGATGCGGAACCTGTTTCCGAACTCGATCACCGCCATGATTGGGCGCGAGTGTGGCGGTATTGCCTTTTCCTTGAGCGACTGGTCGATCTCACGCAGGATGGGTGTGATGTCGTCAGGTATATGCATGATGCGATGCTACCCACGGTGGTGGGAAATGGAAACAGGATGCTGCCGTTTTTCCGTCGGAAAACCGAACCGAAACCGAGCGGTGACTGGTGGACGGACGCCTTCACGCAGGAGGAACGCGCGACCATCGAAGGGGTCTTCGCGCCAATCGGTGGAGGCACGGCGGAAAGCCTTGCGCGGTCGACCAACCCCAACAGGCTCGGCACGCTGGCGGAATACCTGAAGAAGGAGCACCTGCGCCATCTGGGGTACAAGCTGCTGGATCGGGCGGACACGCTGGTAAACGAGAACGTCCCGGTTCTTGACCTGCACTTCTACTTTGCGGTCAGGGGTGGGTTCTATTACCGGTGGCGGGATCACGATCCATTCGCCTTGGACGAGGCCGTGAAGAGTTTCCAGCGCCAGATCGGCCTCGGGGCTAATGTCGCCCGGTTCTTCCGCGAGGACAAGAACTGGGGCTTCATCCCGGCCCACGCGGGCTACCGGCAGCTTCGCATCATCGAAGAGAAGCGCGGCAACTGGACCTTGGCGAGGGCGCTCTGCAAGCAAGCAAAAGCCGAGGGCTGGGCAGATGACTGGGACCACCACATCGGTAGGATCGACAAGAAGCTGGCGGCGATGAAGACGCAAGTCTGAAGTTTAACAGACCCGGCGGGTTTCCCCGCCGGGTCTGTGGGGGAGATCCCGTTCTTTTCAGAACGGGATCTCGTCGTCGCGGTCGACCAGCTCGGGGTTTTCGTTCTCGGCCGACTTCGGACGGCTCAGGAAGTCGACCTTCTCGGCGATGATCTCGCAGCCGTAGCGGTCGATGCCGGTTGCGTCGGTCCACTTGGTGTAGTGGATGCGGCCGTGGACGAGGACCTTCATGCCTTTTTCGCAGTGCTCTGCGACGGTCTTGCCGAGACCGTTGAAGCAGGTGATGCGGTGCCATTCCGTGTCCATGACCCGGTAGCCGTTCTCGTCGCGCAGGACGCGACCTTCCGAGAGGCGGGGGCGGGAGGTGGCGAGGCTGAAGTTGGTGATCTTGGTGCCGCCCTGGGTGGTGCGGACTTCGGGGGTCTGACCGATGTTGCCGGCGAGGATGACGATGTTCTGCATGGTAAGCTTCCTTCTGTGTCCTGTCTTCGGGACCGTCCCTTCGACAAGACCCGGAAAAAGCCCGTCGGGTGACGCGTGCACGGTGGACGGAACGGACGCCGGAAACCCCCAGAGGACCGGGGTGGAGCGGGCAGCCCCAAAGGGGCAACTCGGCCCGGTCTGACGCGGGGTTGCATGCAGGCAACCGAACGGGATTAGGGGATTGTCAGTCGAAGGGATGGCCCAGGAGACAGAGATGCGCGGGGAGCCCATGCCAGAACCTGTCACCCTGCCAACCGGGACTGATTGACCCCCAGTTCAGCACCTCCCTTGCGACGAAAACTGCGATCACCAGCCTTTGCCACCCCTGCCCCTGCCTTCCGGGAGTTGCGGCGCCTTGCCGCGACGGGCTATCGATACCGGGACATTCAGGACACGGACCGCACAAATGGCTGATTACGATCTCGAGGCAGTGTCGCTCGGCGAGCTGAAGAAAATGCAGAAGGACATCGCCAAGGCGATTTCCACCTATGAGGATCGGCAGAAGGCGGAAGCCCGCGCCAAGGTGGAAGCTCTCGCCCGGGATCTGGGCTACTCCCTGGCGGAACTTGTCGGCACCGAGACGAAACCTTCCCGTGCGCCTGCAGCGGCGAAATACCGGCACCCAGAGAATCCGGCACTCACCTGGTCGGGCCGAGGGCGCAAACCGCAGTGGTTCGTGGAGGCGTTGGAAGCAGGAAAGACGGCCAGCGAGTTGGCGATCGATTGAGGGGCGCATCGCTGCACCCGGCTATTAGCCAGCCTTGAAGCCGAAGCCCAGCGTTCCCTGTTGTTCAATTAGGAGCAAGGGGTCGGGAGTGCTGGTGCTGAGCGGCGATCAGGCAGCCTCTGTGCGGATCATTGATTTGCACCATTTGGCGACTGACGGCGCATTGGTCGGCAGCGCGCACACATCCTCGCCTGCAAACGTCAGGAAAGCCGCAAGATTCAACCCGTTTACGCCGATCAGCACCGGCAACCCACGATGCAAAGCTTCTGCGATGACGGGTACGAGGCCCTTGCCCTCAGCTTCCCGCTTCCCAAACTTGTTTACGATGAGCAATTCCGCGCCTTCAAGGCGGCGCTGGACCGCCATGACGGTCTGCTCGAGCGCACCAGAGTCGAGGATGCAGCCCCGCGCCAAACTACCCCGATCTTCGCTGATCCGAACGATTGGTCCATCGGGAAGCACCGCAAGGTCCATATCGCATTTCCGCCTGTCCGGTCGCTCGTGGTTTGACTGCACGGTCCCGGCCAACCGAATTCCATCATTCATCAACAAGGCCGCAACTTCGGCGATAAGCGCATCTGTCCGGCCACGGCCCTGAAGTGTCACGTAAGCAAGTCTCACGGCTGCCTCCCCTGCGCCACGGAATGTAGTGCGCCGCCGACCCTTGGATCGGCGGCGGTATCTTGTCTGTGTCCTTACAGCACCACCTCGTGCGACTTGAACGAGATGCCAGCCGTCTGCGCCGTTGCGTTCGAGATCTTGCGGATATCGCCCCAGCAGTGCTTGTAATCCGGCAGCACCAGTTCGTTCACGCCGGGGTTCACCACGTTGCCTTGGCTGCCCGCTGGCGAGCCGAACACCATCGCTACGGTGTTCCGCTTCAGCGTCGGCATCGGATAGGCCATGCCCTGAGTTACGCCGTTGTCGTTGATGATCTCCAGCAGATCGCCCGGGTTCAGGCCCAGTTCCACCATATCGTCGGGGTGCATCTCGACGAAGGGGTGGGGATAGCGGTCTTGCACGAAGTCGTTCTTCTGGTCGAGGAACTGGTTCTGCCAGAAGATGTTGGCCCGGACGTTGTTGATCCAGAACCGATGCGCCGCCTGTTCGCGGGCCTTGCCCGCTGCCTGCCAGCCACGCCAGCCTGCGGCACAGAATAGCGCCTTGCCGTCCTCGCGCCCGTGCCGGGTGAAGCGGCCGTCGGTATACAGACGCTCGGTCCCGACAAGTTGGCCGTTCTCGAAGCCCACGACCGGCTCCTGCACCCCGTTGTTGCCCATGGCGCGCAGGCGCTCATAGGTCACTTCCGGATTGCCCTTGTTGTAGCCGTCCATGAAGGCGTCTTCCTCGGTCGCCCAGTCATAGCCTTTGAACTGGTCGGCATAGGCGTCCATCCCCATCTCGCGCAGGACACGCTCCATACTCTGAGCGACTCCCGCTGCGATCAGCGCGTCGGGCTTGGAGTTGCCCCAGGGGTCCATGTACTTTTCCGACAGCCGCAGACGCCGTTCGCCGTTCATCGACGTCAGGTTCATCTCGTTGGCTTCGCAGGCCGGCAAGATGACATGGGCGTTCTGGCCGATCTGACTGTGGATGATGTCCACATCCACCACGAACAGCCCTCCCGCATTGATCGCCGAGACGATGGCATCGACCACCTGCTCGCGCGTGCCTCCCGCCGCGGCGTCGATCGCGTCCTTCACCATGTCGGACCGGCGCTTGTGCACCCGCTTGAATTCACTGGCGTTGAGCGTGGTCTTGTAGTGGTCGCAGGCCCAGATGTGGTGCACACCGCCCAGGCCCCGGATCAGGAACTGGTCGACGTATTCCGCCGGCCGGCCGACATGTGCGTCTCCGGGACGGTAATAGCCTTCCTGGTGCCCGCCCAGACGGCAGACGCCGCCGCCTTCGCGGCCGATGTTGCCGGTGGCCAGCGCAATGTTCACGATGGCACCGATCGTGCGGTAGTTGTCGTTGCCCCAGATGATGCCCTTTTCATAGCAGGTCACACATTTGCGGCGGCTGCCATCATCCTTCGGTTTGGCGATCCATTCGGCGGCCTTGGCGATGTCAGCCGCAGGCACGCCGCAGATCTCGGAAGCCTCGTCCAGCGACAGACGGCAGGCTGTCATCGCGTGCTCTAGACTGCCGAGGCTTGCCGGATGGGCCTCGTCCTCGGCCACCGCGACGCCCTCGGGGAAGGTCGACGCCGCGATAAACTCGGCATCGATCCAGCCCCTGTCCACGATCTCGGTCAGGATCGCGTTGCACAGGGCAAGGTCAGTCCCTTCCTTGATGGCAAGGTGCAGAACGTTTTCCGGACCCGCATACTGCTCGGACGAGGCGATGGTGAGCGTGCGGCGCGGATCGACCACCACCATCCTTGCTCCACCCTGCAGACCAGGAACCATGTGGTTCAGATAAAGGTTGGTCTGCGTTTCCATGGAGTTCGCGCCGAGCATGAAGATCGTGTCGGTCAGCGTGTAGTCCTTGTAGGCGTAGTTCAGCTCGTCCACGCCCATGTCGCGCGACGAATGGACCTCAGAGTTGTAGGCGGGTCGATTATGGATCCGGCAGTTCTTGATCTTCATGCTTTCGAAATAGAGCTTGCCGGTGCCCCAGGTATTCTCGTAGCCGCCGGCGCTGCCACCGTGGTCGAACATCGAGACCACGAGGTCATCCTCGGACCCTTCGGTCACCACACGCGCGGTCACGCGGGCCACGAGGTCGAGCGCGTCTTCCCAGGAGGTCGGTTGCCAGACACCATTGCGCCAGACCAGAGGATCGGAAAGACGCTGTGCCTGGGTGCCGGTCACGCGGCTGGGACGATTCTCGGCCATACGGGCACCGCGGATCGAGCCGAGGCCCGAGTTCACGGAACAGTTCACGTCCGGCTTTACCACCAGTTGCACGTCGCGCCCGTTCTGGCGGACGACGTTGTACATCGAAGGCGCATACCACGCCTCGGTGTCCATGATCTGCTGTTCGCTCAGATCGACGCCGAACTTGTTCTGTTCGGGTGCGGTTCCGCCCTGACGGTTCATCGGCCAAGTGTAGGCCTTGTAGCCGCAGCCGACGATGCAGTAGTGGCAGGTGACGTTGAATTCCTGCGCATCGGCAGGGATGATCGGCAGGCGGCCGACTTGACGCTTGAAAGCCATGGTTCGTCCCCCCTTATGCCAGCACGTTGGAGAGACGGCCGTAGATCAGCTCGTCAACCCCATCAGCGTAGATGTCGCCGTTGTCCTCGACCCGCAGCTTGAACTGCGGCAGGTTCTGAGTGGCATGGCCCCAGATCTGCTGACCACCGGATTCGCAGTCGAACCGCGAATGGTGACCGGGGCAGTTCAGCGTCTTGTCACCAGCATTGTAGCTCAGCAGCCAGCCCTTATGTGGGCACAGGACCGAATAGGCGACTATGTCACCATCGGGTCCGACGCCGCCCTCGACTGCTTGGCCAAGCTTGATCAGGATGCCAGGGCTGTCGGCATCGGGATAGCCGATGTCCATCGGCTCATTGACAGCAAGATCGGCGATATTCGCCAGACGGTTCGCCGGATAATCGACAAGCGCAAGCGCGGTCTGCGCCTGCGCCTGCCCGGTTCCCACAACGGTGGCCGCAGCAGCGCCCGCGGTGGCGACAAGGCCCCCGCGCAGGAACTGGCGGCGGCCGACATCGACCAACCGATTGCATTTCATGGTAGCTAATCCTCCCGTGGCTCCCTTTGGGCAAGGTTAGCAGGGGAAAGCTTCGGTTGGGTCGGCAGAACTCCTTCCCCATCGTTTCGCAACGTGCTTAAAAATATAGCAAATCTTTGGGTGTTCGGTTTTCCGAACATGCTGCTGATTTCAAGCCACGCGTTTGCCCGGTCAAAGACCAAGCTTCTGCATCTTCTCCCAGAGTGTCGTCCGGGAAACGCGGAGAAGCTTTGCAGCCTCTCCGACTTGGCCACCCGTTCGCTCCAGTGCAGCCGCGATCTGTGATCGCTCTGCGGCATCCCGCACTTCGGCAAGAGATCGCAATCCGGCATCGCCGGCCCGTTCGGGAAACAGGTCCGATGTCAGCACGAGATCGCCAACCGCCGCCTCGACAGCGCGCAGCAGTCTGGCACGCAATTCGCGCCCATTCCCAGGCCAGTCATGCGCCCTGATGGCCTCTTCGGCAGATGCGGCGATCCCGGTCAGCGGACTGGCCCTACGGGCATTCATCGATGGAAAGAGACGTCCGGCAAGCCAGACGGCATCTTCCGGTCGCTCCGACAGTGCGGGAACGACGATCTCATGCGAGGTGAGAAGCGACAGGAGATCGGACCGGAAATGATCGCCCACCTTCTCGTCAAGTCTCAGCCCGGCTGTCGCGATGAGCCGAAAGTCCGCCTTTCTGAGCGCAGCAAGCAGCAAGTCCTGGCAATCTGAGGTAAGGCGACCAATGCCGACGATGATCAGGCACCCCTCACCAGCACTGGAGATGGCTCCGGCGAGCGCCGCTGTGTCGACGGTTCCGCCGAGTGCGTCGATGACCACGGCCGGGGCTGCCCGCCGGTCGGACTGTTCGTGAATGTGATGGGCAAGCCTGACCTTGCCAAGCCCCGGACCACCGCGCAGCAGAACGGGCGTTTCGCGACCTGCTGCATCAGCCACTTGCCGGTCTATGGCACGGGCCAGTTCGGAGATCCCGGATTCCGGGGGCATCTCCTGTTCGGCGCGTGGCTGCATGACCTGGGTCAGTCGGATCAGAAGCTGCGCGATGTCAAAAGGCTTTGCGATATAGTCCATGGCGCCAGAGCGGATCAGGCGCACGGCCTGATCAATCGATCCTTGACCTGTGATGAAGAGAAATGCCGGCGGGTGACCGGTCCGAGTCAGGGTTTCATAGAGCTCCTCGCCAGTGCCATCCGGCAGTCGGATATCGCAGATGACCGCATCGACCGGTTTTCGGGGTGTCCGAATTGCAGGTAGCGCGCGTAGCATCTGACGGTGCCACTGAACTTCGGCCCCTTCCAGCTCCAGACGCTGAACAAGCGAAGCCCCCATGATCTCGTCGTCCTCGACCAGAACGATGCGCCTGCCTTCAAGCATGGCTAGCGTCCTTCAAGGGCAGAGTGACGCGGACATATGTCTTGTCGCCCACCCGATCATGATGGATCTCGCCTTCAAGCTCGGACACCAGATCGTGCACGAGACGCAGTCCTACCCCACCACCCGGTGGAAGCGGACCAGATGCCAGCAGCCGGACAAGATCGGCCTGACCCAAGCCGGGGCCAGTGTCAGTGATTTCAATGACGAGCTGTCCCTCGCCTGCCGTAACATCCAGACCGACCTGGCCGTGCTGACCGGCTGCAGCGCCCGCATTGAGGAGGAGATTCAAGACGATTTGCCGGACGGGCGCGGCAGGAAGACCTGTCAGGCCTGCCAATCCCGCTTCGACATTCCAATGCAGCCTTTGCGCACGGCTGGCAACCTCGGGCTCGAACAGCAGCTTGAGGTCTTCAAGGTCTTCAGGACGCAGAGCCTGGCCAACGCGGTCAAGGCGGTTTTCATCCAGAATAGCCCGGGTCACATCCCGCAGATGCGAGAGGCCTCGCTGCATCAGCTCTGCCGATTGCCGCACAACCTCAGGCCTGTCCGAATAGGAGAGGATGGTATCGGCCGCATTGAGCAAACCGCCCAGAGGATTGTTTACCTCATGTGCAAGCGATGAGGACAGCCTTCCGAGGCTGACAAATCGTTCGCGCTCGGCAAGCCGACGCTCGGCCTCGGCGCGGCTTTCGACAGCCGTGGTCATGCGGTTGTAGGTGGAGATCAGCCGTGACAGCCCCGGGTCGCCACGCGGAATATCTGACTCAGCGATAGGCCTCGGCGCGCCTTTGGACTCGTCCATGGCCGATACCAAAGCGCCGACGGGTCGAAGGATTCGCGCAACGGCCAGCCAGCCACCGAAGGCGAGGAGCGCCGTGGCCGCAGCATTTCCGAACAAGAGCCACATCGAGACATTGCGGCGCTCGGCCAGCAGATCGGTCACGTCCAGTTCGGTCACGATCTGACCGATCTTACGGCCCTGAAAAAGCAGCGGTGCCGCGACCCGAAGCAGGGGGTCACCGGTCATGCGAACGGCGTCAGGGGGAACGGCGCCCGCTTCGAACCCTGCGACTTCTTCGCCCACGGGCGCGCGACGCGGATCCGTAGCGGCGAGGATGCGCCCGCGTTCGTCGGCGACGATCGACAGGAGCAATCTCTGTCCATCGTAGGCCGAGCGGGCTCGGTCCAGAATGTCGTAGACCTCCCAGACATCCTGCCGAAGTACAGACGGGCCAAGGGCGACGGACAAGCCTTCGACATGAAGTCTTGCGGTCTCGGACAGGCGGGCGTCCTGTACCCGACCCAAGGCCGACAGGACACTCTGGCTTGCCAGAAATCCAAGCAGGATCATCAGGCCCGCCATCACCAGCGGCACACGCAGGGTCACGGGCAAGTTGCGAAAGCGCGGCAAGGGTCTCATCCGCCCGACAAGACAGCCATGCGGGCGGCGATCCCGTCGAAGAGGGCGTCCTCTCCCGGCTCGATCGCATCCAGACTCAAGAGTCTGAGTGCCTCCGTCCCCTGCGCTGTGGCCGAAAGGCCAAGCAGCGCTGCCTTGCAGGCCATAACAGATGGCTCATCCATGCGATCTGCCCGGGCAACCATCGGGGGAAAGCCCAACCACTCCGAGCGCACAATGACCTTTGTCCGTGCTGTCAGATCCGGTTCGGCGGAACTAAGGGCCTCCCAGACGTAGCCATCGACGCTTCCGGATCGGGTCAGGCCGCCTGCCACCGACCGGACCACGTTGCGGTGGCCGTAGGTGAAGATGACCCGTGAAAAGAACTGGTCCGGGGTTTGGCCATCCCGCGCGAGGTCCGACGCAGTGACGAGGAAACCGGAGTTGCTGTCGGGGTCCGAAAAGGCGTGAGCACCGCCACGCAGGTCCGATAGCGCGGTCGCGGGATCATCCCGGGCGACGATGAGATAAGACTGGTAAAGCGGCTGCCCTCGCCAGACGGGTACACCGAGCAGCGAAAGTTCGGTCTTGTGCTGAAGATAGGGATAGCCGCATGTCCAAGCGGCATCCACGGAACCGTCGAGAAGCGCGCCCGAGATCTCCTGATACGTCCTTCGCTGGACGAGCTCGATGTCTTGGCCCATGCCTTCGGCCAAAGCAGAGCGAAGGGCAGAAATGACTGCCGCGTCGTTGTCGAGGAAGACTGGCGTCAGAGCAAATCTGAAGGGTGCCGGGCCCTGGGCCCAGCCTCGTGTCCCAACAAAGGGCGCGGCCGCGGCCGCCAGCCCCATCAGCAAAGCGCGACGCCTGCTTTTCATCCGTTTCCTCCCGGAGCGCGTCTCCCTCGCGCCGCCTACGATCTCAAGTGCCACAAACTTGCTTGTCCGATGGCGGATGAAATCGTAAATCGACGATATACGGAATCTTAGCGGTTTGGAAAGCGCGCAGATGGCAACGGACGAGACAACGACGGCCGTCTTGGCAAAGGCCCTCGCACATCCGGCGCGGATCCGGATCCTTCGATTGCTTCAGGCCACGCCAGGCTGCATCGGAGGCGATATCGTGGGCGCAGTCGGCCTTGCTCAGTCAACAGTGTCGGAACACCTCCGTATCCTCAAGTCCGCTGGCGTTATCACAGGCGAGATCGACGGACCCCGGATTTGCTATGCGCTGAACCCGGCGTCATTGGCACCGCTCGCCGATTTGATCATGGGTCTCACCCCTCCGCCCGAAGGGGCCTGCTGCATTCCCGGAAAGAAAGAACCTGCATGAGCCTGTTCGAACGCTGGCTGACCCTCTGGGTCGCTCTTTGCATCCTTGTGGGGCTTGTGCTTGGCAACCTTATGCCCGGGCTGTTCACTGCGCTGGCGGGGCTGGAATATGCCTCGGTCAATTTGGTCGTGGCCGTGCTGATCTGGGCAATGGTCTATCCGATGATGATCGCCATCGACTTCGGTTCGCTGAAGGATGTGGGGCGGCGGCCGAGGGGGCTGGTCATCACGCTGGTCATCAACTGGCTGATCAAGCCGTTCACGATGGCGGCGCTTGCGGTGCTGTTCTTCAACTACGTCTTCGCGGGGCTGATCGACCCGGCCAAGGCACCCGAATACATCGCGGGACTGATCCTGCTGGGCGCGGCCCCCTGTACGGCGATGGTTTTCGTCTGGTCGCAGCTGACGAAGGGCGATCCGAACTACACACTGGTGCAGGTCAGCGTCAACGACTTGATCATGGTCGTCGCCTTTGCGCCGATCGTGGCCTTCCTGCTGGGCGTGACCGACATCACCGTGCCTTGGGAGACGCTGATCCTGTCGATTGTCCTCTACATCGTGATCCCTCTGATCGCCGGGGCACTGACACGGCGAGCCTTGATGGCGCGCGGGGGTGAAGTGGCGGTGTCGGACTTCACCGCGCGGATCAAGCCCGCCTCGGTCCTTGGCCTGCTGCTGACCGTGGTGCTGCTGTTCGGCTTCCAGGGGCAGGTGATCATCGCCCAGCCGCTGCTGATCGCGCTCATTGCCGTGCCGATCATCATCCAGTCCTATGGCATCTTCGCACTCGGCTATGCCTGGGCCTTTGCTTGGAAGCTGCCCCACAAGGTGGCAGCCCCCTGCGCCCTGATCGGCACGTCGAACTTCTTCGAACTGGCGGTGGCTGTGGCCATCGGCCTCTTTGGTCTGAACTCGGGCGCCGCGCTCGCCACGGTCGTGGGCGTGCTGGTCGAGGTGCCGGTGATGCTGACGCTGGTCGCCTTCGCTAACCGCACACGCAACAGGTTTCCTTCATGACCGATACACCCAACATAGACGACGCACTGTTCCCTGGCATCGACGGCAATCGGCTTTTATCTCCTCCAATCGCTGCCCACCCTCCGAAGATCCTGATCTTATACGGCTCGCTGCGCACCCGCAGCTTTTCAAGGCTGGCAGCCGAGGAGGCGGCCAGGATCCTGACCCGGCTTGGAGCCGAGGTGCGTTTCTTCAATCCCTCTGGCCTGCCGCTGGTCGATGACGGGGTCGATGCGACCCACCCGAAGGTGCGGGAGCTGCGCAATCTTGCATCCTGGTGCGAGGGGATGGTCTGGTCGTCGCCAGAGCGCCACGGCGCGATGACCGGCTTGATGAAGACGCAGATCGACTGGATCCCGCTCTCCGAAGGGGCGGTCCGCCCAACGCAGGGCAAGACGCTGGCCATCATGCAAGTCTCGGGCGGATCGCAGAGCTTTAACGCAGTGAACCAGATGCGCGTCCTTGGCCGCTGGATGCGGATGCTGACGATCCCCAACCAGTCCTCGATCCCGAAGGCGTTTCAGGAGTTCGACGAG
>CAZLIC010000103.1:0-12770 GCA_964559535.1 uncultured Rhodobacterales bacterium | reverse complement strand
GCTACCACGCTGGATTCACTGAGTGAATCCTCCATCGCATTTACGCAACAATGCCGGCCGGGGCATCAATCAGCGCAATCAGATCGGCCTTGGCCTTGTCGTTCATCGGCGTTTGCGCCACCCAGGCGGCGGTGTCGTCGCCCTGCACCACCAGCCGGTCCTCGCCCCACTGTTCCTTCGCAAAGAACACGGCGCCCGACAGGCCGCGCTCCTCGGCCCAGGACTGGTTGTAGTAGGTCTCGAACTTCGAGGTCTCGATGCCGACGTCGGACAACAGCCGGTTGACGGCAGCCGAGAAGTAGCTGGGCGTCTGCATCGTCTGGCTGCCGCCATAGCCGATCAGCCGGGCGCCGTTCGAGGCGGTGAATTCGTTGCGCTTGGCGTGGCCCCCGAAATCCTCCAGCGGGTCAAGGATCAGCACGCGCTTGTCGGCCCCGGCCTGCTGGCGGTACAGGAACGCCGCCGCTAGTCCCGAAATGCCGGCACCAACGACCACAAGGTCGTAGGTTTCGCCAGTATCGGTGGTGCTTCGACCTTCCCAGAAAGGTGCCGTTGCGCAGCGCATGGGCCGCGGACTGTGCCCCGTCGGTCTGCCCCTGCAGGCCGGTCGAGGCAGGCGGATAGGCGGCATCTGTCCTGGGCGTGAACGCCTGCGCGCGGCCCGCACCGCACATCTACAAAGCCGCAGCTCCGCCAACGGTCAACGCAATGCCGTCAAGGAAATCGCGCCGGGAAATCGGCCGGTCCATCCCCAGCCGCTTGTCGTTCTCGCTCCACGCCATCGGTGCCCCCTGAGTCTGCCTGAGGGTATCATGGGACAGTCTGGACAGGTCTGGCAACATCCCGGCATTGAACCGCCGCTGCCAACCGCCTATGCCGGGCGCGACCCTTGCGGAGCGGCGCGATGATCCACCTGTACCACAACGACCTGCCGGACGGCCTGACCCTTGGCCCGGTGGTGGCCGTCGATACCGAGACAATGGGGCTGGACCCGCGGCGCGACCGGCTGTGCGTGGTGCAGCTGTCGTCGGGCGACGGCCACGCGCACCTGGTGCAGATCGCACGCGGACAGGCGCGCGCGCCCAACCTGGAACGCCTCATGGCCGACCCGGCGGTGCTGAAGCTGTTCCACTTCGCCCGCTTCGACATTGCCGCGCTGCACAATGCCTTCGGCGTGGTGACGGCGCCGGTGTGGTGCACCAAGATCGCCTCCAGGCTGATCCGCACCTTCACCGACCGGCACGGGCTGAAGTACCTGCTGGCCGATCTGGTGGGGGTGGACGTGTCGAAGGCGCAGCAGACGTCCGACTGGGGCGCCGAGGTGCTGACCGAGGCACAGAAGGAATACGCGGCGTCCGACGTGCTGTACCTGCACCGCCTGAAGGCGGAACTTGAGGCACGGCTGGCACGCGAAGGGCGGCTGGATGTGGCCGAGGCCTGCTATGCCTTCCTGCCCACCCGCGCTCGGCTGGACCTGATGGGCTGGGACGATGGCGAGCGCGACATCTTCCACCACTGACGGTGCGGTCCGGCGGCGGGAACCCGCCCGCCCCGGCCAGCGCGGCTTGGCGCCGGCCGCCGCCGTGCCTACCTTGGTCCCATGACCGACGACCTGCACTCGCGCCTCGTGGCCTTTCTCAAGATCACGCTGCCGCTGGCGGCACTGGCGCTCTTGTCGACGCTGTTCCTGTTCTCGGGCCGCATCGACCCCGATGCAGCCATCCCCTATGCCGAGGTCGACATTGCCGAACGCGCGCGCGAACCCCGCGTCACCGCCCCCGCCTGGGCAGGCATCACCGGGGACGGCGCGGCGCTGACGATCACCGCCGACGAGGCACGGCCGGGCAGCACCGCGCAGGGGGCCACAGCGCAGGGCCTGCGCGCCGTGCTGGACATGAAGGGCGGCGGCACCGCAGAACTGACGGCCGAGGTCGGCCAGATTGACCTGGCAGGGCAAGAGCTGCGCGTGTCGGGCCACGTGGTGGTCACCACCTCCACCGGCTGGCGGGTGACGTCCGACGCGCTGACGGCCGCCATGGACCGTACCCGCCTTGCCAGCCCCGGCGCCGTCGCCGCCACAGGCCCGGCGGGGCGCCTGACGGCGGGCTCGATGCTGTTATCCCCCGCTTCCGGCGCGGGCCACTACGCTATGGCCTTCAACGGCGGCGTGCGGCTGGTATACCATCCCCCGAAAGCAACCGCGGACGGCCCCTGATGCGCACCCTTCCCCTCGCTCTCGCCGCCCTGCTGCTTGCGGCCGCCGCGGCTGTCCCCACGCCGGTCGCGGCCCAGGGCACCCAGGTCGCCTTCGGCGGGGTCAAGCAGGACCCCACCCAGCCCGTCGAGGTCACCGCCGACAGCCTGCAGGTAAACCAGTCCGACGGCACCGCCGTGTTTACCGGCAACGTGCTGGCGGTGCAGGGCGCGCTGCGCCTGACGGCCGCCACCGTGCGGGTGGAATACGCCGAAGGCGGCGGCGCCATCGACAAGCTGCACGCCAGCGGCGGCGTCACGCTGGTGAATGCCACCGATGCGGCCGAGGCCGCCGAGGCGGTTTACACGCTGGCCACAGGCAACGTGGTGATGACCGGCAGCGTGCTGCTGACACAGGGCCAGAACGCCATTTCCGGCGAACGCCTGGTGCTGGACCTGAAGGCTGGGACCGGCGTGATGGAGGGCCGGGTGAAAACCGTGTTCCAGCCCGGTGGCGGCTCCGGCACCGCGGCACAAGGCGGCAACTGATGCCGGAACTGTCGGTCACGCAGGGCACCGCCGGGCTGCTCATCAAAAGCCTGCGGAAAAGCTACCGCAAGCGCCCGGTGATCCGCGACGTGTCCATGCGGCTGGACCGCGGCGAGGTGGTGGCACTGCTGGGCCCCAACGGCAGCGGCAAGACCACCTGCTTCTACGCCATCGCCGGGCTGGTCACGCCCGAAGGCGGTCAGGTGCTGATCGACGGGCGCGATGTCACGGCGCTGCCGATGTACCGCCGCGCCCGGCTGGGCATCGGCTATCTGCCGCAGGAGGTGTCCATCTTCCGCGGCCTGAACGTCGAGGACAACATTCTGGCCGTGCTGGAAATCGTTCATCGCGACCGCCACACCCGGCACGAACGGCTGGAAGAACTCCTGTCCGAGTTCTCGATCACCCACCTGCGGCGCACGCCGGCGCTGGCCCTGTCGGGCGGCGAACGCCGCCGGGTGGAAATCGCCCGATGCCTGGCCGCAAACCCGCGCTACCTCCTGCTGGACGAACCCTTTGCCGGGGTCGACCCCATCGCCGTGGGCGAGATCCGCGGTCTGGTGCACGACCTGAAGGGGCGCGGCATCGGCGTGCTGATCACCGACCACAACGTGCGGGAAACGCTGGATATCGTGGACCGCGCCTATATCCTGCACGACGGTCGCGTGCTGATGAGCGGGACCACCGACGAAGTGGTGCGCGATGAAAACGTGCGCCGCGTCTACCTCGGACAGAATTTCCGGATCTCGTGACAGGTTTCACGCATCTGTCACGCAGCCTTCGCGAATCCGTTGACAAGCGTGGGTGCCCGGGCGCCAAATACCCGTGATGCGTGCGCAACTTGCCCCCGTTTGGCCCCAACCGTCTGGCCCCAACCGTCCGGCCCCAACGCGCGCCATCTGCCGCGCCCCGCGCGGCCGGACAATACGGATCAATCCCAGTCCACGCCCAGACCGAAACCCGCCCTGTACCGGGGCGGGCCGAATCCATACGCGAAGGAGGAAACATGCGGTACCAGATCAGCGGCAAACAGATCGACATCGGCGAGGCGCTGCAGACCCATGTAAAGGCCGAACTGGGCGAGATCGTCGACAAGTACGCCCAGCGCCCGACCGAGGCCGTGGTGGTGTTCTCCCGCGCCGCGCATGAATTCGTCTGCGAAGCCGTCATCCATCTGTCCACCGGCCTGACCGCCCAGGCCAGAGGCCACGCCCCCGAAATCTATGCCGCCTTCGAGATGTGCCGCGAACGGATGGACAAGCAGTTGCGCCGCTACAAGCGCCGCCTGCGCGACCATCACCGTGACCGGACGTCACCCGTTGAGTTCGACGCGTCCCCGGCCTATATCCTCGCGGCCTCGGAAGAAGCCGGGGAACCCGAACCCGAAACCCTTGTCCCGGTCGTGATCGCCGAGATGGAAACCAGGATCCCGTCGATCACCGTGGGCGAAGCCGTGATGCAGATGGAACTTGCAGGCCAGCGGATGCTTGTCTTCCGCAACGAGGGGCACGGCGGGGTGAACGTGGTATACCGGCGCGACGATGGCAACATCGGCTGGATCGACCCTCGAAACAGCAAGTAACGCGCCCCCGGCGCACTGGAATCAGCGACTCCATGGACATTTCCAAACTCCTGACACCTGCCGCCGTGCGCGTGCTTGGAAACGTCACCTCCAAGAAGCGGCTGTTCCACGAACTGGGTGATGCCGCGGCGCAGGCCTATGGCATCATCAGCGCCACGGTGGTGGACGGGCTGCAGGAACGCGAAAGCCTGGGGCCGACGGGCGTGGGGCACGGCATCGCGCTGCCCCATGCCCGGCTTGATGATCTGGGGCGCATCGTGGGGCTGTTCATCCGGCTGGAACGCCCGCTCGACTATGACAGCGTCGACCGCCAGCCGGTGGACCTGGTGTTCGCGCTGCTGGCACCCAAGGATTCGGGGGTTGACCACCTGAAGGCGCTGGCGCTGGTCAGCCGCACCATGCGCGACCCGTCCGTGGTAACCAAGCTGCGCGCCAACAGCGACCCGGCCAAGCTCTATGCCATCCTGACCGAGGCGCGCACGATCCAGGCCGCCTGACCGCCGCGCCCCCGAAAACCCTGGTGCAAACCCTTCCAAATCCTGAATCGGCGCCCGCAAGCCATTGATATTGCATGTCCCACGCCGTGTCCCACGCTGGGACGCCGCGATGCGCGCGGGGGGCAAAAACGAAACGGCCGCCCGGTGGGGCGGCCGCACGCAGCAATTCCGGCGTTGACGGCTCAGCCCTGGCGGGCCTTGTAGCGCTTCTGGGTCTTGTTGATCACATAGACCCGGCCCTTGCGGCGCACGATCTGGCAGTCGCGATGGCGCGTCTTCAGCGAGCGCAGCGAGTTGGCAACCTTCATTGGCTGTCTCCCCTCTCTCGGCGCGGTCGCGCCTTCGGTTGAACCTGTGCCCCCCGCGTCTTGGGGAGCGGTGAAAATGGTGGGCGGTACTGGGATCGAACCAGTGGCCACTACGATGTCAACGTAGTGCTCTACCGCTGAGCTAACCGCCCGCCGTGCCCCACGCGCCCCGCCCGCACCAACGAAAACGACGCGGGCGGAACCGCGTCGGGTGGATGGGCGTATAGGCAGAACCACCGCCACGCGCAAGGGGTTTTGGCTTTCTGCAAAACCCGTCTATATCTGTCATGATGACCGATCCACGCCCGCCCCGCCCCCCCTTCCTGCTGCACCGCCCGGCGGTGCTGCGGGCGCCGTTCGTGTTTTCTTCGCCGCATTCGGGGCGCGACTATCCGGCGCGCTTTCTGGCCGAAAGCCAGCTTGATGCACTGGCCATCCGATCGTCGGAAGACGCCTTCGTGGATGAGCTTTTCGCCGATGCCCCGGCCTGCGGCGCGCCGCTGATCGCCGCCCGCGTGCCGCGCGCCTTCATCGACCTGAACCGTGCCTGCGACGAGCTTGACCCGGCACTGATCGAAGGCCTGCCGCGCGCACCGCACAATCCCCGCATCTCCTCGGGGCTCGGGGTGATTCCCCGCGTGGTGGCCAACGGCCGCGCCATCTATTCCGGGCGCATCACCCGGGCCGAGGCCGACGCGCGGCTGGCACAGGCCTGGCATCCCTATCACAACGCGCTGCGCGGCCTGTTGGACGACGCCACCGCGCGATTCGGCCGGGCCGTGCTGATTGACGGCCATTCCATGCCGCACGAGGCCATCGAGGCGCACGCCCGCCCCGGCCAGCCGCGCCCCGAGGTCGTGCTGGGCGACCGTTTCGGTGCCGCCGCCGGGCGCGAGGTGGTGGACCGAATCGAAGCCGCCTTCGAAGGCGCGGGCCTGCGTGTGGCCCGCAACGCCCCCTTCGCCGGCGCCTACATCGCCCAGGCCTATGGCCGCCCTTCGCGGAACGTCCATGTGGTGCAGGTGGAAATCGACCGTGCCCTGTACATGGACGAAGCCCGTGTCGAGCGCCGCCCCGACTTTGCCGCCTTCCGCGACCTGATCGGCCAGGTGATGGCCGAAATCACCGGCACCGCCCGCCGCCGCCTGCCGCTGGCCGCCGAATGACCCCGCGGCCCGGCACAATTCGCGGCATTCCATTAACCACGCGGTAACCGAGCCGCGGCCAGACTGCGGCGCATGTCACACCGCCATGCCCTGCACGAATCGTCCCTGCCCCTCTTCGTGCCCGCCACGGATGAGGCGGTTGAACCCAACCCCCTGCCGGAACGCCTGCCCTCCTACATTGCCGACCACCGCGCCCGCCTGCGCGCGCGCTTCTCGGAAGGCGGTGCTGCGGCGATGCCCGACTACGAACTGCTGGAACTTCTGCTGTTCCGGTCCATCCCCCGGCAGGACGTCAAGCCGCTGGCGCGCCTGCTGCTGGAAACCTTCGGTGATCTGAACCGCGTCGTCACCGCCCCCCTGCCGCGCCTTCTGGCCGTCAAGGGGGTAGGCGAAGCGGTTGCGCAAGACCTGAAGATCATGGAGGCCGTGGCGCAGCGGATGATGCGCGCCCGGGTGATGCAGCGCCCCGTGCTCTCGTCATGGGACGCGCTCTTGGACTACTGCCACACCGCCATGGCCCACCGCGAGACCGAGACGTTCCGTGTGCTGTACCTGGATCGCAAGAACGTGCTGATCGCCGATGAGGAGCAGGCGCGTGGCACGGTCGATCATGTGCCCGTCTACCCGCGCGAGGTGGTGAAGCGCGCGCTGGAACTGAACGCCAGCGCCCTGATCCTCGTGCACAACCACCCCTCGGGCGACCCCACGCCCAGCCAGGCCGACATCTCGATGACCCGCCAGATCCAGGACGCCGCCGCCGTGCTGGGCCTGACGCTGCACGACCACCTGATCATCGGAAAAGAGAGGGAACTCAGTTTCCGCAGCGGCGGCTACCTGTAGGGTGGGCAATCTGCCCACCCCCACCCCCGGCCGGTGGTGGGCAGATTGCCCACCCTACCCAGGCGCCTCGACACCCCGGGCGCAGGGGGCGGTGCGGCCTATCTCGCCTGACCGTGGTACTCCGCGTTCGGCACCATTCCGGTGGCCGAGGCCATGCGGTTCGACATGTTGAAGAAGGCCGCCACCGCCGCGACGTCCCAGATGTCACGGTCGGTAAAGCCCACGTCGCGCAGCGCCTGCCGGTCAGGTTCGGCCATGCGGTGGCTGTCGGTCGTCACCCTCTCGGCAAAGGCCAGCATCGCTATGTGACGGGGCGGCAGGCCAGCGGCGCGCCAGTTCTGGGCAATGGTTTCCGCCAGCGCCGGGTCGCCGGTGTACTGGCGCAGCGCCGCGCCGTGGGCCGTCAGGCAGTAATGGCAGCGGTTCAGCGCCGACACGGCCACCGCGATCATCTCGCGTTCCGCCTTGGTCAGGCCCGATGGCGCCAGCATCAGGTCGTTGTAGAACTCGCGGAAGGCCGCGAGTTTCGCCGGATCGAAGGCATAGGCCAACAGAACGTTCGGGATCAGCCCCAGCTTCTCGGTGCACTTGGCGAAGTAGGCGGCAGTGGCCTCGTCCCAGGGCTGGCCGTCGGGCAGGTTCAGGGATGTGGGGTGCATGGCCTTTCCTTTCGGCGCGCGGCAGGATGGGCGCAAAGCCCGGAGGACAGCATGCACTCCAACCCCGCGTTCCGCCAGACACCTGCCACCGATGCCCTGCGCATCGCCCGCGAACGCGGCTTCGGCGTGCTGGCAGTGAACGGTGAGACCGGGCCGCTGGCCGCGCACATCCCCTTCGAGATCAGCCCGGACGGCGCCGAGGTCACACTGCACCTGGCCCGGTCCAACGCCATTGCCCGCGCCGCACTGCCCCTGCCTGCGGTCCTGGTGGTGTCAGGCCCCGATGCCTATGTCTCGCCCGACTGGTATGGCGTACCCGATCAGGTGCCGACCTGGAACTACGTGGCCGTGCACCTGCGCGGCACCCTGCACCCCCTGCCCGACGAAGCCCTGCGCCCGCACCTTGACCGCGTGACCGCGCATTTCGAAGCCCACCTTGCGCCCAAGACACCCTGGGTGGCCGACAAGATGAGCGACGGCGTGATGGAGCGGATGATGCGTGGCATAAGGCCCTTCCGGTTGCAGGTGGCGGCGGTGGACAGCACGGTGAAGCTGAACCAGAACAAGGACGCGGCGGCGCGGGAAGGGGCCGCGGCAGGGCTGGCGGCGCGGCCCGATGCCGGGCCTCAGGCGATTGCGGCACTGATGCGGGGCGTTGCGCCCGAAGGCGGCACCCCCTAGCCTGCCTCCCAAAAACCAGAGGAGCCCACCATGCGACTGTATCACTCCCCCGCCTCGCCCTTTGCCCGCAAGGTGATGGTGCTGCTGCACGAATGCGGTCGGGCAGGCGAGGTCGAGCTTGTGGCGGCGGCCGGAACTCCGCTGGCGCCGGGGTCGATGCCGGTAGAGCAGAACCCACTGGGCAAGATTCCCGTGCTGGAACGCCCCGACGGCCCGCCGGTCTTCGACAGCCGGGTGATCTGCCGCTATCTGGACGACCGCTTTGGCGCGGGCCTGTACCCCGCGCCCCCACGGCTGTGGGACACGCTGACGGTCGAGGCCATGGCCGACGGTGTCTCCGAGGCGGCGCTGCAGATGCGCTATGAAACCTTCGTGCGCCCCGCAGCGGCGCAGTTGCCCGACTGGGTCGAAGGGCAGTGGGCCAAGATCGCCCGCGCGCTGGATGCGGCCGAAGGCCCCTGGGCCGCGCATCTGGCAGGCGGGTTCGACATGGGGCAGGCCGCGCTGGCCTGTGCGCTGGGCTATCTGGACCTGCGCCACGGCACGCGCGACTGGCGGGCCGGGCGGCCGGGACTGGCGGCGTGGTTCGAAACCGTGGCGGCGCGCGAAAGCCTGCGTGCCACAACCCCCGCAGGCTGAATTCCAGCCGTCGGCCCGATGGCGGGGCTCAGGTGCCACCGTCTGTCCGGTCGGGCGCAAGCGTGGCCCAGTCGGCCCCGGTACCGGTGGCAGGCAGGTCGCTGCGGGCGGGATCGCGCGCGATGTGCAGTTTCGCCAGAAAGAACGCCGACAGCGGCGCGGTGACGAAGATCAGCAGGATCACCAGCACCTCCTGCCCGGTCACCTGCCCCTTTTCCGACCACAGCCACAGCGCCGTGGCCGCCAGAACCGCCGCAAGGCCCAGGGTGGCGGCCTTGGTGGGCGCATGCAGCCGCTGCATCGGCTGCGCCAGCCGCAGCAGGCCAAAGCTGCCCACCAGCCCGAACCCGCCCCCCAGCACCAGAAGCCCCGCCACCAGCCAGTCCATCCACGGCCCCGCTATTCGATGATGTTCCCGCGCAGCACAAAACGCGACAGCGCCACGGTCGACACGAAGCCCGTCAACGCGAACAGCAGCGCCGCCTCGAAATTCACCGACGAGCCAGAGGCCAGCCCGCCCAGCAAAATCAGCGCGATCATGTTCACCACCATGGTGTCCAGCGCCAGCAGCCGGTCCACCAGACCCGGCCCGCGCATCAGCCGCCACAGGTTCATCACCAGCCCCAGCGTGAAGCACAGGGTGGCAAAGGTCAGGGCATGGGCCACAACCGGGCTCATCCGAACACCCGCATCAGCCGCGCCTCGTAGCGGGTCTTGATCTCGGCCACCACCGCCGCCGGGTCGGGGGCGTGCAGGCAATGGATCAAGAGCGCCCGCCCGCAGGCCGAGATGTCGGCCGTCAGCGTGCCGGGCGTCATGGTGATGGTGCCCGCCAGAAGCGCGATGCCTTCCGGGCTGCGGATGTCCAGCGGCACCGTGATCCACCGCGTCTGGATGCGATTTGCCGGCATGAACAGGATCACCCGCGCCACCGCAAAGTTCGACCGCAGGACGTCCCACAGCACGATGGCCAAGAACCACAGAAAGACATGCGGGTTGCGCAGGCGCGGCCGGTCGGGCCACAGCGGGGCCGTCAGCAGCGGCACGGCGGCGGCAATGGCCAGCCCCAGCACCAGGTTGCCCACCGTGTTCTGCCGCACCAGCAGCAGCCACACCAACAGCAGCAGCACCGACAGCCACGGGTGCGGCAACAGCCGCGCCATGCGCCCCCGGCCTTGCCCTGCAGTGCCCTCAGCCGATGCCATAGTCGCGCCTCGCCCCCTCGGGCGTCACATAGCCCGCACGCAGGTCTTCGGCCAGCCGCGCCGGATCACGCTTCGCCGGGTTGCCGTAGCCGCCGCCGCCCGGCAGCATCAGCACCAGCCGGTCGCCCACCGGAATTTCCTGCAGCCCCTTGCCGCGCAACGCCCGGCCCGAGGCCAGCGCCACCGCCCCCTTCGCGCCCGGCCCGCCGCCGTTGCGCCCCTCGGCCGGATACGTGGTCCGGTCGAACATCGCGTTCAGCAAGATCGGGGCGCCGCTGTCGCTCTCGATCTCGATGCGCTGGCCCAGCCCGCCGCGGAATTCGCCCGCGCCGCCGGTGTCGGCCACCAGTTCCTTGGCCCGGATCAGCACCGGCACGGTCTGTTCCACCGCCTCCACCGGCATGGTCTTCACACCGCTGGGAAAGGCCGTTGTACTCCAGCCGTCGCGGTCATGTTGCGCCCCCATGCCGCCCGCGTTGAACGTCACCGTGGCAAAAGCCCGACCGTTCTGCAGCCGCCCGCGGATCGACGGGTTCCAGATCAGCCCCGCCCCTTCTGCCGGTACCGGCAGAACCGGCGCCAGCGCGCCCAGCACGATATCGGGCAGCATGTGCCCGATCATGTGCCGCGCCGACACCGGCGACGGGCGCATCGCGTTCACGATGCACCCCTCAGGCGCCGTCACCCGGATGGGGGCAAGCGACCCGTGGTTGCAGGGAATGTCGGGGTTCAGCACGCAGTTCACCCCGAACACCGCATAGGCCGTGGTGTAGTTCAGCACCACATTGATGCCCCGCCCGCTGGCAGGCGACGACCCGGCGAAATCCAGCAGCATGTCGGTGCCGCGGATCGTCAGCGTCAGGGCCAGCAGCACCTCGGATTCGTAACCGTCCATCCGCACATGGCTGGTGTAAACGCCGTCCGGCAGCGCCGCGATGCGCGCCTCCACCGTGGCGCGGGTGCGGTCGATGATGGCATCGGCCACCGGCTCGAAATCCGCCATCCCGAACTCGGCCAGCAGCGCCGAAATCGCCCGGCACGCCACCTCGTTCCCCGCCATCGAGGAGTACAGATCGCCCACCACCTGCTCGGGTTCGCGCACATTCGCCCGGATGATCTGCAGCAGGAACGGGTCCACCGTGCCACGGGCGGCGGCCTTGCAGATGGGAATGCAGATGCCCTCCTCGAACACCTCGCGCCCGTCGGGGCCAAAGCCCAGACCGCCGATGTCAACAATATGCACCGTGTTCGCCACCAGCCCCACCGCGCGGCCCTGGTGAAACACCGGCGTTACCACGGTGAAGTCATGCAGGTGGCCCGAGCATTGCCAGGGGTCGTTCGACAGCAGCACGTCGCCTTCGGCCAGCCTATCCAGCGGGAAGCGCGCCAGAAAATGCTCCACAGCCAGCGCCATCGAATTCACATGCCCCGGCGTGCCGGTGACGGCCTGCGCCACCATCCGCCCGCGCCGGTCGAACAGCCCCGCCGACAGGTCGCCCGATTCCCGCGTGGTGGTGGAAAACGCCGTGCGGATCAGCGTCTGCGCCTGGTTTTCCAGAAGGGTGATGAACCGGTTCCAGATCAGGTCCGTCACGATGCGCGCCGACTGGTCGGTCATGTCCTGTCCCCCCGCTCGATCCACAGATACCCGCCCGCCCCCACCCGGAACCGCCAGCCGGGCGGCACCACGGTGGTCGTCTCGTCCTCGGCTATGATCGCAGGCCCCCGCCCCGCCATCCCCGGCACCAGCGCCGCGCGGTCATGCTCCGGCCAGTCCTGCCATGCCGCAGGCGCCCCCGGCCACACCCTGCGCGCCTTCGCAACCGGCGCCGCGGCACTTGCGGCCACGTCAGACAAAGGATCCGACAGTGGCACCGGCGCCGACACGCGCACGGTCCAGCTGGTCACCTCGGCCGGGTTCCCGGCGATGGTCTTGCCGTGCAGGCGTTCGTACATCGCGCCGAAATCGGCGCCCAGCCGCGCCGCGAACCCAGCACCTTCCGCCACCGGCACGCTGATTTCGTGCCCCTGCCCGGCATAGCGCATCTGTGCCAGCCGCTCGACGGCCAGCACCTGCCCCGCCGCACCCTCGGCCACCACGGCCCGCGCCGCCGCCGCCATCTCGTCCAGCATCGCCCCCACGGCGGCCCAGTCGGCATCCGGCAGCAGCACCCGCCGCGTCCGCACGATCTCGAACGCCACCGGCGCCCGCAAAAACCCGATGGCCGACCCCACCCCGGCGCCGGGCGGCACCACGAACCGCGCAATCCCCAGCTTCTCGGCAAACCGCGCCGCATGCAGCGGCGCCGCGCCACCGAAGGCGATGACGGTCCGCGCCGTCACCTCGGCCCCCAGTTCAGCGCAATGCACCCCCGCGGCCGAGGCCATGGTCTCGGCCACCGTCTCGGTCACCGCCCAGGCGGCATTCTCCACCGTCAGGCCCGCAGGCGC
>CAZLIC010000102.1:0-12891 GCA_964559535.1 uncultured Rhodobacterales bacterium | reverse complement strand
CAGCGACGCTCAGGCGGCCATCCCAGCGAAGCCGCAGCCGTAGATCAGACGCTCCGATACACTGCCGCCAGTCCGCCGGTGCCTTCGTAAAGATAGACGCTTCCTTGCGTCCAGTTGAAATCGAGCGATTCGAGTTCCCGCCTCACCTCGAAATGCGCGTTATTGTAGGGATCGCCATACTCGCGTTTCAGCGTCGCGATTTCCAGGTCGAAGGCAATGGCGTACATCGGAAGGGCATCCCGGCTGTTGCGGAGTGGAGCGTTCATGGCCTGACCCAGCGGATTGGTCCTGTAAAGTCTCACACTGGTCAGTAAACTGCAATTGCGACGGCCACACCCATCAGCAGCACCCCCGACCCTACGTTCAGCCGCCGCACCGCGGCAGGAGACGACAGCAGCCTGCGCGCCCGGTCCAGGAACAGCGCAAGGCCCAGGTTCCCGGCCATGGGGACAACCGCCGAAATGGCGATGATCGCGGCGATGTCGGGCGCGGTGACCCGGCCAAGGTCGAAGAAGCCGGGCAGCGCACCCATGTAGAACAGGATCGCCTTGGGGTTGCCGATCACCGCCGCCACCCCCACGGTAAAGCCCGCCAGCAGGCCGGGGCGGGTCAGGCGGCTGTCGGCGTTCATGGCGACAGCAGGCTTGCGGATCAGCATCACCCCCATCAGCAGGAACACCACGGCCGCCACCCAGCGCAGCAGCGACAGGAAGTCGCCGTAGACGCTCTCGATCCAGGTCAGGCCCAGAATGGCGGCCAGGGGCCAGACGAGATCGCCCAGCGCCACGCCCACGGCCAGCGGCCAGGCCGCCGCCATGCCGCCCGACAGGGCGCGCGCCGTCAGCGCCACCCACACCGGGCCCGGCACCGCCCACAGGCCCGCCATGCCAAGGGCGTAAAGGAACAGCTGGTATCCGGTCACGGTCATGCGGGTACGATCCGGGTTTCGCCGCCCTCGTCGGCGACGGCAAATCCCTGCCCCCTGCCGCCCAGACTGTCAAACAGCGCCGCCTCGGTGCCCGTCATCAGCGCCTGCGTCCCCAGGGCCGCGATCTCGTCATACAGCGCCGCGCGCCGGTCCGGGTCCAGATGCGCCGCCACCTCGTCCAACAGCAGCACCGGCGCGCCCGCGTCATCGGCCAGCGCCCGGGCATTGGCCAGGATCAGGCGGATCAGCAGCGCCTTCTGCTCGCCGGTGGAACACTGCGCGGCGGGCATCGCCTTCGCGGCATAGGTCGCCAGAAGGTCGGCCCGGTGCGGCCCGGCCAGCGTGCGCCCCGCCGCCATGTCGCGCCGCCGCCCCTCGGCCAGCGCGCGCAGGAACGCCTCTCCCACCGCAGGCCCCTCGCACACCAGCTGCAGCGCGGCCGCCGGAAAGGCGCTGCCCCCGCCCTGCGCCGCCAGCAGGCGGTCCACCGCGGCCTGCCGGTTGCCGGAAATCAGGTCGGCCGCCTGCCCCATCTGCGCCTCCAGCGCCTGGTACCAGCGCGCATCCGCCACCTGGTCCTTCAACAGCCGGTTGCGCTCGCGCATCGCCTTGTCATAGCCCAGCACCGCCTCGCCATGGTCGGGATAGAACGACAGCGCCACCCGGTCCAGAAACCGCCGACGCCCCTCGGCCCCGTCCAGCCACAGCCGGTCCATCGCTGGCACCAGCCACAGGACACGGCACAGCCGCCCCAGCGCCGCCTGCGATGCCGCCTTGCCGTCAATCCGCACCTGCCGCGCCTCGCCCGGCCCGGCCCAGCTTTCCACCTGATGATCCCCGTCCGGCCCTGTCAGGTCGGCCACCACCTTCCAGCCAATTCCCTCGGGCTGCCGCGCCAGTTCGGCCGCCTCGGCCCGCCGCAGTCCGCGCCCGGGCGACAGCAGCGACACCGCCTCCAGCACATTGGTCTTGCCCGCCCCGTTCGGCCCGGCGAACACCGCCGTCCGCCCGCCCAGGTCCAACTGCGTCAATCGGTGGCTGCGGAAATGCGACAGCGTCAGCCGGGCAACGGCAAAACCGGCCTGTGTTCTCATCTTTGCCCAAATACCCCGGGGGTCCGGGGGCAGCGCCCCCGGCGGTCCATCACACGCGCATCGGCATCACGACATACAGTGCCGAGGTATCGCCGCCTTCGCGCATCAGCGTCGGGTCGCCGCTGGAGTTGAACAGGAACACGGCGTTCTCGCGGTCCACCTGGCTTGCAATCTCCAAGAGGTACTTGGCGTTGAACCCGATCTCCAGCTTCTCGCTGTCATAGGCGACGGCCAGTTCCTCCTCGGCGGCGCCGGCATTCGGCGCGTTCACCGACAGCACCAGCCGGTCCTCTTCCAGCGACAGCTTCACCGCGCGCGACCGTTCCGACGACACGGTCGCCACCCGGTCCACCGCGCGGGCAAATTCGGCGGCGTCGACTTCCATCTTGCGGGTGTTGCCCAGCGGAATCACCCGGCTGTAATCGGGGAAGGTGCCGTCGATCACCTTGGATGTCAGGGTGATGCCGGGGGTGGCGAAGCGCACCTTGGTTTCGCTGACCGACACCGCGATCACCGCGTCGTCGCTGTCCAGAAGCTTCATCAGCTCGCCCACCGTCTTGCGCGGCACGATGACGCCCGGCATCGCGTCGGCGCCTTCGGGCAATGGGGCGTCGATGCGGGCCAGGCGGTGGCCGTCGGTGGCCACGCAACGCAGCACGCGGGCGCCATCCGAGGTGGCGGTGTGCAGGTAGATGCCGTTCAGGTAGTACCGCGTCTCTTCTGTGGAAATCGCGAACTTGGCCTTGTCGAACAGCCGCCGCAGCAGCGGCGCGGGGGCCGAGAAGCTGCAGGCGTACTCGGCGCTGGCCATCACCGGGAAATCCTCGCGCGGCAGGGTGGCCAGCTGGAAGGTCGACCGTCCCGCGGCCACCGTCAGCCGCTGCTGCACGGCGTCAAACGTCAGCGTGACCAGCGCGCCATCGGGCAGCTTGCGCACGATTTCATGCAGGGTCACCGCCGACACGGTGGTGGCGCCGGGGCGTTCCACCATCGCGGGGGCGCGGTCCACCACCTCAATGTCCAGGTCGGTGGCGCGGAAGCTGACGCTGGCGCCCTCGGCCTCGATCAGCACGTTCGCCAGGATGGGGATCGTGTTGCGCCGTTCGACGACCGACTGCGCCTGACCGACGGCCTTCAGCAGCGCCGCGCGCTCGATGCTGAGCTTCATCCCGTATCCCCCAATTGCCCCCCTGCGGGGACCGGCACGTTAGCTGTTTTCCGGTTCCGCACAAGGGGGCCAAGCCCCTAGAACAGGGCTGCGTTCAGCCACAGATGCACCGCAATGGACGCCGCATAGCCCATCGCCACGGCCCAGGTCCAGCGCAGGTGCGACGAAAAGGTGTAGGCCCCCTTCGCCAGCCCCATCAGCGCCACCCCCGCGGCCGAGCCGATGGACAGCATCGACCCGCCCACGCCGCAGGTCAGCGTGATCAGCAGCCACTGCCCGTCGGACATGGCCGGGTCCATCGTCAGCACGGCAAACATCAGCGGGATGTTGTCGACGATGGCCGACAGCGCGCCGATGATGATGTTGGCGTAGGTGGGGCCAAGGTCGGCGTACAGGAAGTCCGAGGCGAGCCCCAGATAGCCCAGCACGCCAAGGCCCCCCACCGCAAAGATGATGCCGAAGAAGAACAAGAGCGTGTCCCATTCAACCTTCTGCACCTGCTGGAAGCTGTCCAGGATCATGTCCTCGTCGCCGTGCCGGTGCCCCTTGCGCTGCAGGGTGAAGGAGAAGATCTGCAGATAGCCAAGGCCCAGCATCATGCCCAGCGCGGGCGGCAGGTGCAGAAAGTTCTTGAACGCCACGGCGGTGGCGATGGTGGCCGCAAACAGCACCACCACGCCCCACATGCCCGGCTTGGCGGTGACGGTTTCGGTCATTGCCGGGGGTCTTGTGGCGGGCACGGCGGCCAGCATCAGCGCCGCGGGCACAAGCCAGTTCACGACCGAGGGCAGGAAAAGGTTGAAGAACTCGAAGAAACTCAGCTTGCCCTGCTGCCAGACCATCAGCGTGGTGATGTCGCCGAAGGGGGAAAAGGCCCCGCCCGCATTGGCGGCCACCACCACGTTCACGCAGCCCATGGCCACGAATCGCGCGTCGCCGCGCCCGATGGCCAGCACCACGGCCCCCATCACCAGCGCGGTGGTCAGGTTGTCCAGCACCCCGGACAGGAAGAACGACAGGATGCCTGTCAGCAGGAACAGCGCCCGGTAGCCCAGCCCCAGGCCCACCAGCCACGCCCGCAGCACCTCGAACGCCCGCCGCTCCTCCAGGGTGTTCACGTAGGTGATGGCCACCAGCAGGAACAGGAACAGCTCGCCGTATTCCTCGATGATCTCGGCCGCATGGTCATGCGCGGCATCGGGCTGCCCGGCCATCACATAGGCAAGGCCGATCAGCCCCCAGATCAGACCGGCGGCCAGCATGACGGGCTTCGACTTGCGCAGGTGCGTGGCTTCCTCGAACACCACCAGCACATAGGCGGTGACGAAGATGACCAGGGACAGAATCCCGGCCCAATGCGCGGTCAGGTCAAGGTCAGGCATCTGTCGGTCTCCGCTCGGGATGGCCGCGTCACGTTCAACGTGCGGGCGGCCGGGTCAAGAGCGCAATAATTTGACCATGTGGTCAGTTTCATGCGGACAGCAGTCTTGCCAGCCCGCCCGCCCGCGTGCATGTTCCACTGATCCTGACAGCGGCAGAGGTGGCCGATGACCACGCTTTCCCCGGTACAAGCGGCATCCGGCCAGTTGCCCCAGGTGATTCCCGGCCATGCCCACCCGCGCAACCCCGGCATGGCGCTGGACCTGGACTGGGTGGCGGGCGTGCAGGTGAACACCAGCGCCGTGGAACGCCGCTGCGCCACGCTGCCGGGGCGGCGGTCGGTCAAGAAGGAATGGCAGGCGGCCTGGCTGCTGAAGGCCGTCACGCTGATCGACCTGACCACGCTGTCGGGCGACGATACCTGGGGCCGGGTGGAGCGGCTGTGCAGCAAGGCGCGCCAGCCGGTGGCGCCCTGGATGCTGGACCGGCTGGGAATGCCGGACCTGAAGGTCGGCGCCGTCTGCGTGTATCACGACATGGTCGAAACCGCGGTGAAGGCGCTGGAAGGCTCGGGCATCCCGGTGGCGGCCGTGTCCACCGGGTTTCCGGCGGGCCTGTCGCCCTGGCACCTGCGCGTGCAGGAAATCCGCGAAAGCGTGGCCGCTGGGGCAAAGGAAATCGACATCGTCATCTCGCGCCGCCATGCGCTGACCGGCAACTGGCAGGCGCTGTATGACGAGATGGCCGAGATGCGCGCGGCCTGTGGCGATGCCCATGTGAAGGCCATTCTGGCCACCGGCGAACTGGGCACCCTGCGCAACGTGATGAAGGCGTCGCTGGTGTGCATGATGGCGGGGGCGGATTTCATCAAGACATCGACCGGGAAGGAAGGCGTGAACGCCACGCTGCCGGTCACGCTGACCATGGTGCGGGCGATCCGCGCCTATGAGGCGCGAACGGGCATCAAGGTGGGCTACAAGCCCGCGGGCGGCATCTCGAAGGCCAAGGATGCGCTGGTGTACCTGTCCTTGATGAAGGACGAACTGGGCGACCCATGGCTGCAGCCCGACCTGTTCCGCTACGGCGCCTCGTCCCTGCTGGGCGACATCGAACGGCAGCTGGAGCATTTCCTGACCGGCGCCTATTCCGCCGCCAACCGCCACGCGATGGGATAGCCGGGAGCGCCGGGGGCCTTGCCCCCGGACCCCCAGGGTATTTGGGCAAAGATGAGAACGGGGATCATGGAATGAACGTCGCCGACATCTTCCGCACGATGGAGTACGGCCCCGCACCCGAGGGCAATGCCGAGGCGCTGGCCTGGATTGCGCGTCACGGGGGGCGGTTCGGGCACTGGATAGACGGGCGGTTTACCGAACCGGGCGAGGTGTTTGCCACCACCAACCCTGCCACCGGCAAGGTGCTGGCCGAGGTGACGCAGGGGTCTGACGCGGATGTGGCTGCAGCCGTCGCTGGCGCCCGCCGCGCGCAGCCGAAATGGGCGAAGGCCGGGGGCGCAGCGCGCGCGCGGGTTCTGTATGCGCTGGGCCGGTTGGTGCAGAAGCATTCCCGCCTCTTGGCCACGCTGGAGACGATGGACAACGGCAAGCCCATCCGGGAATCGCGCGACATCGACGTGCCGCTGGTGGCCCGTCACTTCGGCTATCACGCCGGCATGGCGCAGCTGGCCGAGACGGAGTTTCCCGGCATGGTCCCGCATGGCGTCTGCGGCGCGGTGATCCCGTGGAACTTCCCCCTGCTGATGCTGGCCTGGAAGGTGGCCCCGGCGCTGGCCGCGGGCAATTGCGTGGTGCTGAAGCCCGCCGAATGGACGCCGCTGACCGCGCTTCTGTTTGCCGAGATTTCGCGTGAGGCCGGGTTGCCGAAGGGTGTGCTGAACGTGGTCACCGGCGATGGCGCCACCGGCGCGGCGCTGGTGGCCAGCCCGGTGGACAAGGTCGCCTTCACCGGCTCTACCGAGGTGGGCAAGAAGATCCGCGCCGCCACCGCGGGCAGCGGCAAGGCGCTGACGCTCGAACTGGGCGGCAAGTCGCCCTACATCGTGTTCGACGACGCCGATCTCGACTCGGCGGTCGAGGGGCTGGTGGATGCCATCTGGTTCAACGGCGGGCAGGTCTGCTGTGCCGGGTCGCGGCTCTTGGTGCAGGAGGGCGTGGCCGGGCGGTTCCACACCGCGCTGAAGCGCCGGATGGACGGGCTGCGCATCGGTGACCCCTTGGACAAGTGCATTGACGTGGGCGCCGTGGTGCACCCCGAACAGCTGGCCCGCATCACCGCCATGGTAGAGGGCAACGGCGACGGCACGGTGTACCGCGCGGCCTGCGCGGTGCCCGCGGGCTGCTTCTATCCGCCCACGCTGATTTCCGGGCTGGGGTCGGCCAGCCCGCTGATGCAGGACGAGATTTTCGGCCCCGTGCTGGTCAGCATGACCTTCCGCACGCCGGAAGAGGCGGTCGCGCTGGCCAACAACTCGCGTTACGGGCTGGCGGCCACGGTCTGGACCGAGAACGTGAACCTGGCGCTCGACATGGCGCCCAAGCTGCGCGCGGGCGTGGTGTGGGTGAACGGCACGAACATGTTCGACGCGGCGGCCGGGTTCGGTGGGGTGCGCGAAAGCGGCTTCGGCCGGGAAGGCGGGCGCGAGGGGATGCTGGCCTACCTGCGCCCTGCCGCTGTGGGCAAGCCGCTGAAGAAGGTGGCGGCGGTGGCCGAACCGGCAGAGGCGGTGGTTGAAGGCATCGACCGCACGGCGAAGATGTATGTGGGCGGCAACCAGGCGCGGCCGGACGGCGGCTATTCCCGCGCGGTCTGGTCGCCCAAGGGGCGGCTTCTGGGCCATGCGGGCCTGGGCAACCGCAAGGACATCCGCAACGCGGTGGAGGCCGCGCATGCCGCCAAGGGCTGGGCCCGGGCCACCGCGTGGAACCGGGCGCAGGTGCTGTATTACCTGGCCGAGAACCTGTCGGCGCGGGCCGCCGAGTTTGCCGGGCGGCTGCGCGACATGACGGGGCGCGATGGGGCGGCCGAGGTGGCGGCGTCGGTGGACCGGCTGTTCGCCTGCGCCGCCTGGGCGGACAAGTGGGACGGCGCCGTGCGCGCGGTGCCGGTGCGCGGCGTGGCGCTGGCGATGAACGAACCGGTGGGTGTGGCGGGGGTGATCTGCCCTGACGAGGCGCCGCTTCTGGGGCTGGTGTCGCTGGTCGGCCCGCTGATGGCGCTGGGCTGCCCTTCGGTGGTGGTGCCGTCCGAGGCCTACCCGCTGGCCGCGACCGACCTCTATCAGGTGCTGGATACCTCCGACGTGCCGGGCGGTGTGGTGAACATCGTGACCGGGGCGCATGCGGAACTGGCGAAGCCGCTGGCGTCGCACCTGGATGTCGATGCGGTGTGGTGTTTCTCGTCGTCGGACCTGTCCGGATTGGTCGAGCGCGAGGCGGCGGGGAATGTGAAGCGGACCTGGGTGAATTACGGCCGGGCGGTGGACTGGGCCGCGTTCGACGTGAAGGCTGCGCTGCGGACGGCGACCGAGGTCAAGACGGTGTGGGTGCCCTACGGGGAATAGCCCTATACGAAAGAGAGTCTCGTTTCCGGACAAAGGCCAATAGTCTGATCACGGGTGCGTGGGTCGGCCCCATTCCGGGGCGGCGCGGCTTTGGGAGGACGTGATGGCGACGCAGAGCATTACGCTGGATGGCGCAACATCTTTTAGCGCTTTCGACGGCGGCACTTTCAACTGGAGCGGGCTGCGGCTGGACGCCGCAAACCTCGGGGTCGAGACTGCGACCGAGGACAATACGCTCAACATCGGACTATCGGGACCGGCATGGCGCATCCGTCACCTCGGGTTTTTCAACGAAACTGCGTTCGAATTTGATTTGAACATCTCTGACACGAACGACGGTGTCATCCGGCGCCTGGAGCGCATCGAACTGGCGGCAAACAGCAACACGACGATCACACTCTTCAATACGCGGGTCGATTTCATCTTGGGTGACGACGGCGGGACAGTGAACCTGACGTTGGGCAGCCAACGGGTGCGCTATATGGACCTGTGGGCAACCGACAACACAATAACTATGGGATCGGGAAACCTCCAATACGCCTATCTCGGACAAGGGATAAACGTTTTCAACGTCGGGACAGGCTTTGTTGAGGCTCTAAGTTTCGGGAATGGCTCGACCAATACGGTCACCGGAAGCTCAGGTGGCATCGGCACCATCGAGTTTGGCTTCGGCTCCACCAACACAATATCTAATGGCGGCGAGTTCGGCTCGATCCGCAGCAACGGCAACAACACATTTACATTCCTGGCCGGTGGCGACGCACTCAGCCTCGGCTCAGGCATCAGCACTGTGAACTTGACCGGCGGCTTCTACGGCTCGATCACCTCCTACTCGGGCACCAACACGATCAACGTCGGCGCGAATGCCGACGTGCGCAGCATCGGGTTTTCAGGCGGGGTGGACGTGATCACGGTTGACGGCTTCGTCGAGCAGATTCAGGTCGGCTCGAACAATGACCGCGTCACTTTCCGGGGGGAAGGTGGCGCAGGGACCGTGAGCCTCGGCAGCGGCAACAACACCCTGACCGTCGATGGTACGGGATACGTCGGCAGTGTGGTCGCCTATGACGGAGCCGACCGGCTGACGCTCGACGGCGGCGAAATCGAGTTGGTGACGCTGGGCAACGGCAAGAACACGGTCTTGGTCAAGTCAGGCCAGATCGGTTCGCTGCAGACGTATGACGGTGCTGACAAGATCACCGTGCAGGACGGGCAGATCGATTCCATCCTGGCCGGCAGCGGCAACAACACCATCACCACCGGCTCCGAGTGGACCGTGCTGGTCGAAACGCGCGAAGGCCGCGACAATATCACCATCGGGTCGGGGCGGGCCTTTGCCGTGCGCTCGGGCGAGGGCAATGACTCCATCAGCGCCGTCGATGGCCGCATCGACTTTGTCGAGGCGGGCGATGGCAACGACACGGTGACGTTGGGGGCACTCAGCGCTCGGTTCGTGGTGCTGGGCGACGGCGATGACGTGCTGTCCTTCGCTCCCGGAACCCCGACCTTCGGCATCGAGGTGCAGGGCGATGGCGGCGTTGACACCATCGACCTGTCGCGCTTCACCGCGAACCTGACGCTCGATCTGTCCACCAGCCAATGGCAGAACCCCGCAGGGGTGGGCGGCACACCGGCGCAGGGCTATCTGGCCATGATCGGGGTGGAAAACGCCATCGGCGGCACCGGGGCAGACGCGATTGCGGGCAGCGAGGACAACAATCTGCTGACCGGCGGCCGCGGCGCCGACACGCTGTCAGGGGGAGACGGAAACGACACGCTGGTCGGCGGGCGCGAGAATGACGTGCTGACCGGCGGCCTTGGCGCCGACACCTTCACCTTCCTGCAGGCCGATGGGCGCGACGTGATCACCGACTTCGCCGATGGCACCGACCGGATCGAACTGCGCGAGGCGAACGCGCTGGGCGACCTGACCATCACGCAGAACGGCGCCGACGTGCGCATCGACTTTGGCGCGCTGCGCATCACCGTGCTGGACGCGCTGGTGGCCGAGATCGCCGACGCCGGGAACTTCCTGTTCTGACAGGCGAAACGGCCCGCCCGGGTGTTCCCGGGCGGGCCAAGGCTCAGTCGCGCAGCTTCACAAGGTCGGACAGCAGCCCGGCCGTTCCGTTGTGCACCGTCAGCCGCTCGACCTTGCCCGCAATGCCGGTCAGCGCCTCAAGCTCCTTAAGCCGCAGCATCACCGGGTTGTCGGCCATCACCTTGGCGGCGTTCAACAGCGCACGGGTCGCCTCGGCCTCGTCACGGCGGCGGATGACGTTGGCCTCGGCCTCTTTCTGCGCGGTGACGACGCGGTTCAGGATGTCGCGCATCTCGCCCGGAAGGATCACGTCCTTCAGTGCGATCTGCCCCACCTCCACCCCCATCGCCGCCATCTCGGCCCGCACCGCCGCCGCCGCCTCGGCATCGACCGAGACCTTGTCGGCCAACAGCGTGTCCAGCGTCACCGCCCCCAGCGTCTTGCGGAACGCCAGTTGCAGCGACCGGTGCAGCGCCTCGTCAAAGTCCTTCACCTCGGACGCCGCGCGCAGCGGGTCGGTCACGCGATAGTCGGCCGACAGGTTGACGCGCAGGGTCACGCGATCCTTCGTCAGGATCTCTTGCCCCGTCACGTCACGCGTGCGCCAGCGGGTGTCCACCTGCCGCACCGCGCGCTTGCGCCCGTCAGCCCAGAACCGATGCGTCCCCGCAGGCAGCACCGCAGCCTGCACGCCATCAACCGACAAAAGGCCCACATGCCCCTCGGCCACCTCGACCGTGGCAAAGGCGCCGGTCAGCCCCAGCCGCACCAGCCGCTGCCCAAGGTCGGGCGGCACCGCCGCCGTGTCGCCCATCGGCAGGCGTTCGACCGTCCACGGACCGGCCTCCGTCCAGACCACCAGCCGCGCCTCGGGGCGCATCACATCCAGCGGCCGCCCGTCGCAAAAGACCACCGCGACCTCACCCGCAGAAGTGCGGATTTCGGTCAGGTGCGCGGCGGCAAGGTCGGGCCGTTCGCGGAACAGCGCGGCGTCGAAGGCCGAGGTGAAAACCGCCTTGGCCAGATTGTGCATCTCGACCTGGGTGTCGCGCGCCTGTGTCAGCGTGTGCCGCCCGGGGCCAAGGATGGCCGCGAACCGGCCGCGCAAGATGACCAGCGCGCGCTCGTTCTCGGTCACCGTGACCCGTGCCCATCCCAGCAGTTTTTCCAGCGTTTCCAGCATCATCGCCTCCTGTTCCGTCCTGTTCCTTTCGGTTGCTTGCCCATCCGGGCCGGGTTGGGGCCCCGGGAAGGGGCGGTGAAGATGCCGGGACCGGCCCTTGCCCGTCGCCGGTGCGGATCGGCAGCGAGAGGAGGGCAGGGCGCCCGGCACCCCTTGGCCTTTCGGCCATCGGGGGAACCGGGGCCGCGCCCCCGTCATCCGCGCGACCGGCCCTGCGCCGGTGCCTTGGGCCGGGCTTCCCCGCCTTGCGGCGGCTGGGCGCGGCCCTTGGCAGGCCGGCCCCGGACACCCGTTCGTTCGACCGCTTTTCAAGGGCGGTTGGAGATGGCAGGAGTCGAACCTGCTACCGACAGATTATCAGTCTGCTGCTCTACCCTTGAGCTACATCATGGCGGACGCGAAGGGACTCGAACCCCCGACCTCCGGGCCTCAAACCCGGCGCTCTACCCCTGAGCCACGCACCCTTCCGTCCGGCTTTCCGGCCCCGGCATGCGATGGCGGCAGCGCCGCCCCGCACCGGCAGGAACAAAAGCCCTGGCCGCTGGGGTCCGGTCCACTGGGGACGGAGGCGCGCGCCTAGGGCAAAGGGGCGATTCGCGCCAATGGGAATCGGGGCATGGCGCTCTGTCGCCGGGCGCTGTGGCCGCCGCGCCACGGTGACACCGCGCGCCGTCGCCGATGGCCAAGCCTGCGGCGCGGCAGCAAAGCCTGCCCGGCCCACGAAGGGCCGAAACTTCCGCGTACCGGCTGGATCCAGAATTCCCGGCCCGGTGCCACGGGCGCAGGTAAATCGTGAAGGCGGCCTTGCAACCTATTGATTTTGTTGAAGGCGCTGCGCGTCCCAGCGTGGGACACCCGTTGTCCCACGGCAGCCTTGCCCGCTCAGCGCAGCCGCTTGCCGTCCTTGTCGGCAGCAAAGAACAGCGCGGCGGCGGGGTCGAAGGCTATGCCGGTGCGGTCGCCCGGCCTTACCTTCGGATCCTCGCGGGTTTCGATCACCAGCTTTTCGCCGGTGGCGGCGGTGACGTGGATGAAGGTCTGCCCGCCCAGCGCCTCGGCAATCTCTACCCGGTGGCTGTCGCCCGCGGCCAGCGACAGCGCCTGAGGCCGCACACCCACGGTCACTTCGGCGCCTGCACCGGGCAGCGCCACGCCCGTGGACAACGTGCCCGACAGCCCCGGTGCGTCGACCGAACCTGCCGCCGCCACCCGGCCCTTCACGAAGTTCATCGCGGGCGATCCGATGAAGCCCGCGACAAAGCGGTTGTCGGGGTCGTGGAACAGGTGCAGGGGTGCCCCCACCTGCTCGATCCGGCCCGCGCGCAGCACCACAATCTTGTCGGCCAGCGTCATCGCCTCGACCTGGTCGTGGGTGACATAGATCATCGTCGCGCCGATTTCGCGGTGCAGGCGGGCGATTTCCACCCGCATCTCCACCCGCAATTCGGCGTCAAGGTTCGACAGCGGTTCGTCGAACAGGAACACCTCGGGCCCCCGCACGATGGCCCGCCCGATGG
>CAZLIC010000101.1:0-13109 GCA_964559535.1 uncultured Rhodobacterales bacterium | reverse complement strand
ATCTTCCTGATGTGCGCGCTGATGAGCCTGTTGTTCTTCGGCGGCTGGCTGTCGCCCATTCCGGGCCTGCCCGACGGCGCGCTGTGGATGGTGGCGAAGATGGCGTTCTTCTTCTTCCTCTTCGCCATGGTGAAGGCCATCGTGCCCCGCTACCGCTATGACCAGCTGATGCGGATCGGCTGGAAGGTGTTCCTGCCGATGTCGCTGGCCTGGGTGGTGCTGGTGGCGTTCCTCGCCAAGTTCGAGGTGCTGGGCGGGTTCTGGGCGCGTTGGGCGGTGGGGGGGTGAGATGCTTCTGACAAGTGCACTTTCGGCCCTGCCGATGCTTGCGCCGCCGTCAGTTGTCTTCGCACAGGACGAAGACATGCCGCCTGAAGGGCAGACGGCGGTAAGCTGCTACGAAGCGAAGGATTGGAACTGCGCTTTTGATAGCGGTGTCGCTTTGGTGAAGACTGAAGGGTACATCGCTGGCTGCCTGGCCGACACGCATCACGGTTGCAGCTACCCAGTATACTTTCTCTACGTGACCGGAGTCGGTGCCTCGGCGAAAGCAGACAACAAGAGGCGCCGGGAGATTGCGGAGCGCGGTTTGGACGTCGTGCTGCCGATGAGCGACGGGATGATCGAGACAGACGGGGAAATCCTCTTCAGCGCGCTGCGCTACGACGCGTGCAAATCGCTGGGCAACAAGGCGTGCATGGAGGAAAGTGCCGCGCTGCTGCGTCTCGCTCACGAGAGCCCGGACTACGATGAAGATGACCCGGGATACTTTTTCGAAGTCGCAGAAGAAGCAGGGGTTCGCTACCCTTTGGACCTTCACGCGATCATGGCCGAAGTCGCGCAGACGGAGAAACAGCAATGACCCAAGCCGACTGGACCTGCGCCACCCGCTCTCACTCTATTGAAGCTTCATGCGAACTTGCCCCGACTTGGGTTGGCTGGGCAGAGGGGCATTGAGATGGCGGAGAACGTCGAGAACCTGATGCTGGAACAGTTTCGCCTGATCCGCGATGACCTGAAGGTCTTGCGGGGTGAGGTTGAGGGGCTGCGGTCCGAGATGCGCAGTGGTTTCGCCGACACGAAATCCGAGATCCTTGGCTTGCGGATGATGGTGAATGGCCTTGCCATGGTCATGGGTCAGCTGGACCAACGCGTGGAGCATGTCGAAGAGAAACTGGGGATCGAAGCATGACCCACATCGACTGGACCCGCGCCGCCTGTACTTGCCTTCCGGGGGCTTCGTGCGTCCGTGACAAGACCTTGGCATGCTGGACGGAGGGTGGGTGAGATGGCAGAGGAACCGGACAGTCTGGTGTTGAAGCTACTGCGCGAAATCCGCGAACGGATCGACGTGATCGAGGGGAAGATCGACGAACTCGACATCAAGTCCGACGGGCACGCGGCTCTGCTTGTCGGGTTGGGGAAGTACATCCGCGATATCGACGGCCGGGTGCAGCACATCGAAGAAAAGCTGGGGATCGAGGGATGACACAGATCGACTGGAACCGTGCCACGCGCTATTTCCTGCTGCAGGACTTCTTCAAGGGCTTCGCGCTGGGGATGAAGTACTTCTTCGCCCCCAAGGCCACGCTGAACTACCCGCACGAGAAGGGCCCCCTCAGCCCCCGCTTCCGCGGTGAACACGCGCTGCGCCGTTACCCCAACGGCGAGGAACGCTGCATCGCCTGCAAGCTGTGCGAGGCGATCTGCCCCGCCCAGGCCATCACCATCGACGCCGAACCGCGCGAGGACGGGTCACGCCGCACCACGCGCTATGACATCGACATGACCAAGTGCATCTACTGCGGCTTCTGTCAGGAAGCCTGCCCGGTGGACGCCATCGTCGAAGGCCCGAACTTCGAATTCGCCACCGAAACGCGCGAGGAATTGTTCTACAACAAGGACAGGCTTCTGGCGAACGGTGACAGGTGGGAGGCCGAAATCGCGCGCAACCTCGAAATCGACGCGCCGTACCGCTGAAAGGGCTGGCCGATGCTGAACCCGTGGGTCGAGATGATGCAGGCAATGGCGGCGGCTTCCGCGCCGAACCTCTGCGCGCCACAGAAGGCAAGGGTCAGCATGGCCCTGCCCTGGCCCTGGGGTCCGGTGTGGTCGGTGGCCATGAACTCCGACCGCAACCCGTGGATGGCCTATGGCCTGGCTTTCGGCCCGGTTGCCTGGTTTGCCGCGCTGAACGCGATGCACGATGAAGACCCCGGCAATGATGAGGCCGCCGCCGCTGCGCTGACCGAAAGCCTGGTCGAAGGGGTGCCGGTGTGACCGACGCCTGGACCCAGATGATGAAGGGAATGCTGGAGCAGTCGCAGCAGATGGCGCGCGCCTTCAACCCCGCGCTGGAAACCTTCAAGGTCAAGGGGTTCGAGGATCTGATCCCCACCATGTCGAGAGACTTCATGGAAATGGCCTTCGGCCGCACCTTCAACCGCGAGGGGCTGGATGCCAAGACGCGGATGCTGGTGACCATCGCCGCGCTGACGGTGCTGGGCGCGCAGGCGGAACCGCAGCTGAAACTCAGCGTCCGCCATGCCCTGCAGGCCGGGGCCACGCAGCGCGAGATTGCCGAAGTGATCTATCAGATGAGCATGTTCGGCGGCCTGCCCGCCATGCAGAAGGCGCTGGAAATCGCCCAAGGCGTGTTCGGCGAAACCGGGGAGAAAGCGGAATGAACCTTGCCGATCTGGCCTTCTATTCCTTCGGGGTGACCGCGGTGGTGGCGGGCCTGCTGGTGACCGTCAGCAAGAACCCGGTGCATTCGGTGCTGTGGCTGATCCTGGCGTTCCTGTCGTCGGCGGGCCTGTTCGTGCTCTTGGGGGCCGAGTTCGTGGCGATGCTGCTGATCATCGTCTATGTCGGCGCAGTGGCGGTGCTGTTCCTGTTCGTGGTGATGATGCTGGACGTCGATTTCGCCGAACTGAAGGGCGAGATGGCCCGCTACATGCCGCTGGCCCTGCTGATCGGGGTGGTGATCCTGATGCAGCTGTCGCTGGCCTATGGCGTCTGGATCAGCGCCGACGGCGCCCCCGCCCTGCGCGGCGCCGTGGCACCCGACCCGGCAGCGGTGGAAAACACCCGCGCGCTCGGGCTGCTGATCTATGACCGCTACTTCCTGATGTTCCAGCTGGCGGGCCTGATCCTGCTGGTCGCCATGATCGGCGCGATCCTGCTGACCCTGCGCCACCGCGCGGATGTGAAACGCCAGAACGTGCTCGCCCAGATGTGGCGCGACCCGGCCAAGGCGATGGAGCTGCGGGACGTGAAGCCGGGGCAGGGGTTGTAGGGTGGGCAATCTGCCCACCTTTCGGAGCAAAGGTGGGCAGATTGCCCACCCTACGGCGGGAGAAGTGACATGAAGGTTCTGGCGGCAATCATCGCGCTCTGTCTGGCGGCAACCTCCGCCATTGCGCAGAACGCGGATTCGCAGGTGATCAAGAAGCTGAAGAATTGCGGGTCCGATGCCCGCAACGAGTTCGGCCGCCACATCGAATACTCTGCGGTCGATGAAGGCGCGGGGATCGTGGGCTTCCTGACGGTGGATGAGGATGCCTCGGGCACCCGGCAGCGGTTTTCCATCGTGAACTGCGAGACGCGCAAGATCAGCCAGGTCAAGGCCGAGTACAAGCTGGCCGATGCGGGCCGCACGCTGAAGGCGGGCAAGGACATGGCGACCTGGGTAAAGGCGATGCGCGAAGGCGGCAGCCTGGCGAACGAGACGGCCTTTGCCCGGCTGGCCAAGCAAGCTGGCTACTGGGTGGGCAGCGACACCCTGCCGCCGCGCGGCAGCGAAAAGACCGTGCGTGCCGACTGCGGCTGCAAGACCTTCTACCCCGACCTGTTCTGGAAGTGACGCCGTGACGCCACGCCTGCCCCTCGCCCTGTTCTTCGCGCTGTCGCTGGCCGCCTGCGTGGACGGCGGCGCCACCAGCACGAACGACCCCGAAACCGTGGGCGGCATCATCGAATGCCGCAGCGAGTACTTCACCAATCCGCTGGGCAAAGGGCGGCTGGAATTCATTTCGCCCGAATGGTGCGAAGAGACGCAGGAACGCATCTTCGACCCGAACCTGTACCTGCTGGACTGCCGCGCGCAGAAGCAGATCACCGTCTTCAACGCGGTGGAACAGACGGGGCCGAACTCGGGCGACTACCGGCTGACGGGCCTTGGCCCGGCGGCGCGCAGCGCGATGCAGTCGGGCGGGCTGGCGGCGGTGACGCGGGTGCTGACGGCGGCAGGTGAGGATGGCGAGGCCTGGGGCCTTGGGCCGCTGCCTGCACAGGCCTGCGCCGCGGCGGGTTGAGTTTTGCGCCGCACTGCGGCATGGGGTAGGGTGGGCATTCTGCCCACCAATCGACGGAAAGGTGGGCAGATTGCCCACCCTACAGACGGCAACGGGCAACAGACCCGGAGGGAACGATGGCGACGGTGGGACTGGAACATTACCTGACGGTGGCGGCGGCGCTGTTCGTCATCGGGGTCTTCGGCATCTTCCTGAACCGGAAGAACGTCATCGTGATCCTGATGTCGATCGAACTGATCCTTCTGTCGGTCAACATCAACTTCGTCGCCTTCTCGGCGCATCTGGGCGATCTGGTGGGGCAGGTCTTCACCATGTTCGTGCTGACCGTCGCCGCGGCCGAGGCCGCCATCGGCCTGGCCATTCTCGTGGTGTTCTTCCGCAACCGCGGCACCATCGACGTCGAAGACGCCAACGTGATGAAGGGCTGACGGCATGACCCAGATCATCCTCTTCGCGCCGATGTTCGGCGCCCTTATCTGCGGGTTCGGCTGGCGGTTGTTCGGCGAAACGGCGGGGCAGGTGATTGCCACGGGGCTGATGTTCCTGGCGGCCTTCCTGTCGTGGATCGTGTTCCTGACCTTTGACGGCGAAACGCAGCACATCGTGCTGCTGCGCTGGATCGAATCCGGGTCGCTCAGCACCGACTGGGGCATAAGGCTGGACCGGCTGACGGCGATCATGCTCGTGGTGGTGAACACCGTCTCGGCACTCGTCCACCTGTATTCCTTCGGCTACATGGCGCATGACGACAACTGGAAAGAGGGCGAGCACTACAAGGCGCGCTTCTTCGCCTACCTGTCGGGCTTCACCTTTGCCATGCTGATGCTGGTGACGGGCGACAACCTGGTGCAGATCTTCTTCGGCTGGGAAGGCGTGGGCGTCGCGTCGTACCTGCTGATCGGGTTCTACTACCGCAAGAACAGCGCCAACGCCGCGGCAATGAAGGCCTTCATTGTGAACCGCGTGGGCGACTTCGGCTTTGCGCTGGGGATTTTCGCGCTGTTCGTGCTGACCGACAGCGTGCGGTTCGACGACATCTTCGCCGCCGCGCCGCAACTGGCGGAAATGCAGCTGACCTTCCTGTGGCGCGACTGGAACGCGGCGGAACTCGTCTGCATCCTCTTGTTCATCGGTGCCATGGGGAAATCTGCACAGCTGATCCTGCACACATGGCTGCCGGACGCGATGGAAGGTCCCACACCCGTGTCGGCGCTGATCCATGCCGCCACCATGGTGACGGCCGGCGTGTTCCTGGTCTGCCGCATCTCGCCCATCCTGGAATACGCGCCCGCGGCACAGATGTTCATCGCGGGTCTTGGGGCGGTGACGGCCTTTGTCGCGGCGACCATCGGCCTGGTGCAGAACGACATCAAGCGCGTGATCGCCTATTCGACCATGTCGCAGCTGGGCTACATGTTCGTGGCGGCCGGTGTGGGCGTCTATTCGGTGGCGATGTTCCACCTGTTCACCCACGCCTTCTTCAAGGCCATGCTGTTCCTGGGGGCGGGGTCGGTGATCCATGCCACCCACCACCAGCAAGACATGCGCAACTACGGCGGCCTGCGCCACCACATTCCGTGGACATTCCGTGCCATGCTGGTGGGCACGCTGGCCATCACCGGCGTGGGCATTCCGCTCACAGCCATCGGCTTCGCCGGCTTCCTGTCGAAAGACGCCATCATCGAAAGCGCCTTCGTGGGCGCGCAAGGGGCGTTCTGGCTGCTGGTTGTCGCGGCGGGGATGACCTCGTTCTACTCGTGGCGGCTGATTTTCCTCACATTCTACGGCGCGCCGCGCTGGGGCGGGCAGGGGGGCGGACATGGTGCCCACGGCCACGATGACCACGGCCACGGCCACGATGACCACGGCCACGCTTCCCACACCCCGCACGAAAGCCCGCTGGTGATGCTGGTGCCGCTGGGCGTTCTGGCGCTGGGGTCGGTGTTTGCCGGGATGATCTGGTACAACGTGTTCTTCGGCCGCGAAGACGCCATGCGCGACTGGTTCGCCATGGCACCCGCCGCGCACCAGGCCGCCGAAGGCGACCACGCGGCGGAACCCGCCGAAGGCGATCACGCGGCAGCACCCGCCGAAGGCCACTCCGCCGAGCCTGTCACCGAAGGCCACGCCGCCGACACCGCAACCGAAGGCCACGCCACCGCCCCTGCCGAAGGCGCCGCACCTGCCGCCGAAGGACAGGCCGCCGTCACCGGCGAGGCGCCGCCCGGCGCCATCTTCATGGGGCCCGACAACCACGTCATCAACGAAGCGCACGAGGCGCCGAAATGGGTGAAGGTGTCGCCCTTCATCGCCATGCTGATCGGCCTGTCGCTGGCCTGGCTGTTCTACATCCGCCGCCCCGACCTGCCCGGCAAGCTTGCCGCACAGCAACGCCCGCTGTACCTGTTCCTGCTGAACAAGTGGTACTTTGACGAGATCTTCGACTGGCTCTTCGTGCGCCCGGCCATGTGGCTGGCCCGTGCGCTGTGGAAACAGGGCGACGGCGCCGTTATCGACGGCGGCATCAACGGGCTGGCCATGGGTGTGATCCCGCGGCTGACACGCGCGGCGATGCGGCTGCAGTCCGGCTACATCTTCACCTACGCCTTCATGATGGTGCTGGGTATCGCGGCGCTGATCACCTGGATGGCGCTCGGAGGAGCGAACTGATGGACAACGTTCTTTCGCTCATCACCTTCCTGCCCGCGGTTGCCGCCGCGATCCTGGCCTTGTTCCTGCCGAACGATGCCAACAGCGCCCGCAACGCCAAATGGGTGGCGCTGATCGCCACCTCGGTCACCTTCCTCATCTCGCTGGCCGTGCTGCAGGGGTTCGACCCGGCCGACACCGGCTTCCAGTTCGTCGAGGAATACGACTGGATCATGGGCCTGACCTACAAGGTGGGCGTTGACGGCATCTCGCTGACGCTTCTGGTGCTGACCACCTTCCTGATGCCGCTGACGATCCTTGGCTGCTGGACGGTGGAACACCGCGTCAAGGAATACATGATCGCCTTCCTGCTGCTGGAAGCGCTGATGATCGGCGTGTTCGTGGCACTGGATCTGGTGCTGTTCTACCTGTTCTTCGAGGCAGGGCTGATCCCGATGTTCCTGATCATCGGCATCTGGGGCGGCAAGGACCGCATCTACGCGGCCTTCAAGTTCTTTCTGTACACCTTCCTGGGGTCCGTCCTGATGCTGGTCGCCATGGTGGCGATGTATGTCGAGGCGGGCACCACCGACATGGTCGCGCTGTTGTCGCACACCTTCCCGTCGGACAGTTTCAGCCTGCTGGGCATCCACGTCGCAGGCGGCATGCAGACGCTGCTGTTCCTGGCCTTCTTCGCCTCCTTCGCGGTGAAGATGCCGATGTGGCCGGTGCACACCTGGCTGCCCGATGCCCACGTTCAGGCCCCCACCGCCGGGTCCATGGTGCTGGCGGCGGTCCTGCTGAAGATGGGCGGCTACGGCTTCCTGCGCTTCAACCTGCCGATGTTCCCGGTGGGCACCGATGTGCTGGCCGACTTCGGCATGTGGCTGTCGGCCATCGCTGTGGTCTACACCTCGCTGGTCGCCCTGGCGCAAGAGGACATGAAGAAGCTGATCGCCTACTGGTCCGTCGCCCACATGGGCTTTGTCACCATGGGCATCTTCGCCGCCAACCAGCAGGGCATCGACGGCGCGATGTTCCAGATGATCTCGCACGGGCTGATCTCGGGCGCGCTGTTCTTCTGCGTCGGCGTGATCTACGACCGCATGCACACGCGCGAAATCAGCGCCTACGGCGGCCTTGTCATCCGCATGCCCGCCTATGCGCTGTTCTTCATGTACTTCACGTTGGCCAACATGGGCCTGCCGGGCACATCGGGGTTCGTGGGCGAATTCCTGTCGATGATGGGCGCCTTCCAGGTGAACACCTGGGTCGCCTTCGTGGCCGCCACCGGCGTGATCCTGTCACCGGCCTATGCGCTCTACCTCTACCGCCGGGTCGTCTTCGGCGATCTGGTGAAAGAGGCGCTCAAGACCATCACCGACATGAACTGGCGCGAAAAGCTGGTCCTCGCGCCCTTGGTCGCCATGACGCTGTATCTGGGCATCTACCCCGCCGCGGTCACCGACCTGATCGGTCCCTCGGTCGCGCAGCTCGTGGCCGACTATGATGCCGACATCGCCGCAGCACAGGCCGCTGCCGACACGCGCACTGCGGAACACGGGGAATAAGATGCTGAACCTCGACCTCAACATCATCCTGCCCGAGCTTGCGCTGTCGGTCTACGCCATGGCCGCGCTGATGGCCGGGGTGTACGGCACCAAGGACAAGATGGCGCCCGCGCTGACCTGGGCCACCGCTGCGGTCTTCGTGCTCATGGCCTTCTGGATCGGCTTCGGCACCGGCGAGCGCAGCGGCATGGGTGGCCAGTTCGTCGATGATCCCTTCGCGCGCTTTGCCAAGGTCACCATCCTGCTTGCCGCCGCCGCCATCCTGCTGGTCGGGCAAGACCACATGGAACGCCGCGGCTTCCTGAAGTTCGAATATCCCATTCTCGTCGCCCTGTCGGTGGTGGGCATGATGGTGATGGTGTCGTCGGGTGACCTCATCACGCTCTACATGGGCCTCGAACTGATGTCGCTGGCCCTGTACGTCATTGCCGCCATCCGCCGTGACAGCGTGAAGTCCACCGAGGCCGGGCTGAAATACTTCGTCCTCGGCGCGCTCTCCTCCGGCCTCTACCTCTACGGCGCCTCGCTGACCTACGGCTACGCAGGCACCACCGATTTCGCGGGCATCCTTTCGGTTCTCACGGACGAGCCGCCCTTGGGCCTTCTCTTCGGCCTTGTCTTCATCCTCTCGGCGCTGGCCTTCAAGGTCTCGGCCGCCCCCTTCCACATGTGGACGCCCGACGTCTACGAAGGCGCGCCCACGCCCGTGACCGCCTTCTTCGCCACGGCGCCCAAGGTTGCCGCGATGGTCCTGATGGGCCGGGTGGTGCAAGATGCCTTCGGGCGCATCCCGGCCGACTGGGGGCAGGTGCTGGCGGCGCTCTCGGTCGTCTCCATGTTCGTCGGCGCCATCGCCGCCATCGGCCAGCGCGACATCAAGCGCCTGATGGCCTATTCCTCGATCGCCCATATGGGCTTTGCGCTGATGGGACTTGCCGCCGCGGGTTCCACCGATGCCCGCCTGGCCGCACAGGGGGTCGAGGCGATGCTGCTCTACATGGCCATCTATGTGGCCATGAACGTGGGCACCTTCGCCTTCATCCTGTCGATGGAGCGTGAGGGAAGGGCAGTCACCGACATCGCCAGCCTGAACATGCTGTCCAAACGCGCCCCTGTGGCGGCGCTCTGCATCCTCGTCCTGATGTTCTCGCTGGCCGGCGTGCCGCCGATGCTCGGGTTCTTCGCCAAGTTCGCGGTGCTGCAGGCGGCGGTCGATTCCGGGCTCACCTGGCTCGCCACCGCCGGTGTCGTGGCCTCGGTGATCGGCGCCTTCTACTACCTGCGCATCGTTTTCTACATGTACTTCGGGTCCGAGGTCGAACCGCTCGACACCCGCATGGCGCCGGTGCCCTTCATCGCCATGGTCGCCATGGCGGCGGCGATGGTCGTGGGCATCGTGAACCTCTTCGGAGTTGAAGGCGCGGCGGCCATCGCCGCCGAGGCGCTTGTTCGCTGATTGGCCTTCGGGGACGGGTCGTGTCGTGCTGCCCACCGTGGACAGCACGAACGCACAGGCCGCCCGGCTTGCAGCCACGCTCACCGGCCCCTGCTGGATCCTGGCGGGCGAACAGACCGGCGGCCGCGGCCGCCGCGGCCGCGCCTGGGCCAGCCCGCCCGGCAACTTCCACGCCACGCTGGTCCTGAAACCGCAGGAACCGGCAGCCATCGTGGCGCTGCGCAGCTTTGCCGCCGCGCTGGCCTTGCGTGACGCGCTTGCCAGCCTTACCGACCTGCCGGCCAGCTTCACCCTCAAATGGCCGAACGACGTGCTCTGCAACGGCGGCAAACTCGCGGGCATCCTTCTGGAAAGCGCCGGGCAGGGCGACCGCGTCAGCCACCTTGCCATCGGCATCGGCGTGAACCTGATCGCCGCCCCCGACCCGGCCATGCTCGACGAAGGTGCCCTGCGCCCGGTCACGCTCATGCAGGAAACCGGCCACCGCATCGCCCCCGAAACCCTGCTGAACGCGCTTGCCCCCGCCTATGCCGCCTGGGAACACCGCTTCACCACCGAAGGCTTCGCCCCCCTGCGCGCCGAATGGCTCAAACATGCGGCCAACCTCGGCGCGCCCCTCCGCGCCCGCACCGGCACCACCACCCGCACCGGCACCTTCGACAGCATCGACGCCACCGGCGCCCTCGTCTTGCTCACCGCGCAGGGCCGCGAAACCATCCCCGCCGCCGAGGTCTTCTTCTGATGTCCGCCCCCCTCATCTTTGCCCAAATACCCCGGGGTCCGGGGCAGAGCCCCGGGGCCAGCCCAAAGCGAAAGGCGGCAAAATGCTCCTGACCATCGACTGCGGCAACACCAACACCGTCTTCGCCATCTGGGACGGGGCGCGCTTCCTGTCCACCTGGCGCATCGCAACCGACCACAAGCGCACGGCCGACGAATACTTCGTCTGGCTGCAGACGCTGATGATGCTGGGCAAGGTCGATGTCACCATCAAGCAGGCGGTCATCTCCTCGACCGTTCCGCGCGTCGTGTTCAACCTGCGCGTCCTGTGCAACCGCTACTTCGACACGCGCCCCCTGGTGGTGGGAAAACCGGAATGCCGCCTGCCCGTCCCGCCGCGGGTCGATCCCGGCGTTGCCGTCGGCCCCGACCGTCTGGTCAATGCCGCAGGCGCGCATGACCGGCACGGCGGCAACCTGGTGGTCGTCGATTTCGGCACCGCCACCACGCTGGACGTGGTGGATGACGACGGCGCCTATGTCGGCGGCGTCATCGCGCCCGGCGTGAACCTCTCGCTCGAGGCGCTGCACATGGCCGCCGCCGCCCTGCCGCATGTCGATATCTCGAAGCCCGCGCGCGTGATCGGCACGAATACGGTGGCGTGCATGCAGTCTGGCGTGTACTGGGGCTACATCGGGCTGGTCGAAGGTATCGTGAACCGCATCCGCGCGGAACGCGGCCGCCCGATGAAGGTGATCGGCACAGGCGGTCTTGCGCCCCTGTTCCAGCAGGACACCGCGATATTCGATGCGGTCGAGGATGATCTGACCATGCACGGTCTCGTCCTCATCCACCGCTTCAACCAATAGCCCCGCGGGGGGCCTGCCCCGCCGACGACGCGAAGGACGAAGCATGACGAACCGGCTGATCTACCTGCCCCTTGGCGGCGCAGGCGAAGTGGGCATGAACGCCTATGTCTACGGCTACGGCCCCGAAGGGCGCGAGCGCCTGTTGCTGGTGGACCTTGGGGTCACCTTCGGCGACATGGCCACCTCGCCCGGCATCGACCTCATCATGCCCGACATGACCTGGCTGATCGAACGCGCCAACCGGCTGGAAGCCATCATCATCACCCACGCGCACGAAGACCACATCGGCGCGCTGGCCCACCTGTGGCCACAACTGAAGGCGCCGATCTACGCCCGCACCTTCACCGCCACCATCGGACGCATGAAGTTCGAAGAGGCCGGGTTGCCGCGCGAGGCGATCCGCACCGTGGGCGCGCGCCCCGAAACGGTGAAGGCCGGGCCGTTCGAGGTGCAGTTCCAGCCGATCAGCCACTCGATCCCCGAAAGCGCCTCGCTGGTCATCGACACGCCCGCCGGCCGCATCCTGCACTCGGGTGACTTCAAGCTGGACCCCAGCCCGCTGGTGGGCGAGCCTTGGGACCCCGCGGCCTTCGCCGCCATCGCGGCGGAACGCCCGGTGCTGGCGATGACCTGCGACTCGACCAACGTCTTCTCGCTGCACCCCGGCCGGTCGGAATCCTCGCTGCCCGCCCCCATCACCGAACTTGTCCGCCGCTCCGAAGGGCTGTTCGTCGCCACAACCTTCGCCTCCAACGTCGCCCGCCTGAAGACGCTGGCCGAGGCCGGGGTGGCCGCCGGTCGCTCGATCTGCCTTCTGGGCCGCGCCATGCAGCGCATGGTCAAGGCCGCCACGGAATCGGGTGTGCTGAAGGGTTTTCCCTCCACGGTGCCGGTCGAGCAGGCCGTCGAGATTCCCCGGCAGAACCTGATGCTGCTGGTCACCGGCAGCCAGGGCGAACGCCGCGCCGCCAGTGCGCAGCTGTCGCGCGGCAAGTACCTGGGAATGGAGCTGAAAGAGGGGGACACCTTCCTGTTCTCGTCCCGCACCATCCCCGGCAACGAACGCGAGGTGCTGTCGATCGTGAACGCGCTGTCCGAAAAGGGCGTGGACATCGTCGATGAATCAGGCGGCCTTTACCACGTCTCGGGCCACGCCAACCGGCCCGACCTGCAGATGCTGCACGGAATCCTGAAACCCCGCATCCTGATTCCCATGCATGGTGAACACCGCCACCTGCGCGAACACGCGCGTGTCGCGGCCGAGGGCGGCCTTGCGTCGGACGTCATCGTGAACGGCATGCTCACCGACATCGGCAGCGACCGCCCTGTGGTCAAGGAGTACGTCGATACCGGCCGCGTCTATCTGGACGGCAGCACGCTGATCGGCGCCCGCGACGGCGTGGTGCGTGACCGCATCCGCATGGCGCTGAACGGCCATGTGCTGGCCACGGTGATTCTGGACGAAGATGACACCGCGCTGGGTGACGCCTGGGTCGAAATGATGGGCCTTCCCGAAACCGGCCGCTCG
>CAZLIC010000100.1:0-13428 GCA_964559535.1 uncultured Rhodobacterales bacterium | reverse complement strand
TCACGTGCGGCTTGTTGCGCTCAAACTTTGCCTTGCCCATGGGGGTCGCTCCTCGCAGGGCCGTCCGACGGGCCCGGTTTCGAACGGCGCGCTACTTAGGACCGGCCCCCGGAAAAGGCAAGCCGCCGCTAGCGCTGCACCGTCGGTTGCTGCGGCAGGGGGGGCAGGCCGAACCATTCCGGGTTCTGCGTCAGCCAGTGCTCGATCTCGCGCGCTGCGACGAAGGCCAGTTCTTCCATCTGCTGCCGCTTGGTCCGCGTCAGCCCCGAACCGATGAAGGTGTCCGACGAGCCGCGCTCGAAGGCGGTGATCTGCTTGCCCTTGCCCTCGGGGTTCAGCATTTTCTGCGCCGCATCGTCGAACAGGGCCGCGGTCACCACCAGCACCGATTTCGGCGCCGCAACCACCGGCACACCGGGCGGCGCCAGTGCGTAGCCATCGACCGTGACGCCGATGTTGTACAGCTTGGTCCCGGTGTTGTAGCGCTTGAACCGCGCATCCAGTGCCTCTTGCAGCACCTTTTCCCATTCCTCGGCCGTGGCATTGCGCGAAATGGGCACCTTCTGCGCGTTCTGGGCCGTGGCCACGGCAAAGCCCAGGCTGAAGTCGCCCAGGTTTCGCGGCGGCTCCACCTCGAAATCCGGCTTGCCGCAGGCGTTCAGAACGGCAAGGGCCAGCACAAGGGCGATCAGGCGGGCGAACATGGCGTCTCCGGGGGCAGGACTTTGGGGGGAAGTCGTCCGTTGCGGCATATCCGCCCCATGCCGCCCACGCAACGGCCCCAGGCTTGGACAGTGCGGCACACCGCCTATATCCTGCGTCAGGAGGCTTGCATCATGACGCATCAGCGCCCTGTCGCCGAACCCGCGCCCCGCCCGGTTCGCGTGCCGCTGCACAGCACGCCGCTGGGTGTCATCGGCAGCCTTCGCGCCGGGCGGCGCAACGTGCTGGAACTGATCCCCGAGATCGCCACCCGCGCGCCCATCATCAGCGGCCGCACCGGCAAGCGCTGGCACATGGTGATGGATCCGGGGGCCCTGCGCCGCATCCTGCGCGAGAACGTGGAAAACTACCCGAAGTCGGTGGTGACCAAGCTGATCCTGGAACCCGCCATCGGCGACAGCCTGTTCGTGGCCGAGGGCGCCGAGTGGATGTGGCAGCGGCGCACCGCCGCGCCGGTGTTCAGCCACCGCAACGTGGCGGCCTTGGGCCCGGTGATGACGGCCGCCGCCGAACGCGCCTGCGAGCGGGTAGACCGCGCCGCGGGCCGCGCCGCCGACCTGTTTGACGAGATGGTGACCACCACCTTCGACGTGATCTCGGACGTCACCTTTTCCGGCGATCCGACGGGCGGGTTCGATCGTGCCGGGGTGCACCGCGCCATCGAGCAGTACATCGCTGGCACGGCCAAGGTGTCGGTGCTGGACATCATCGGCGCACCGGCCTGGGTGCCGCGGCCCGGCCGTCTGTTTTCGGGTGCGGCGATGCGCGCGATGAAGCGCACGGCCGACGCGTCCATCGACCGCCGCCGGGCCGAGGGCGCGCGCCCGGTGCCCGACCTTCTGGACCTGCTGCTGGAAGGCGCCGACCCCAAGACCGGCCGCCGCATGACCACGGCGGAACTGCGCGACAACCTTCTGACCTTCATCGTCGCCGGGCACGAGACCACGGCCCTGACGTTGAGCTGGGCGTTGTACCTGTGCGCCTTCGACCAAGGCGTTCAGGATGCCGCGCGGGCCGAGGCGCAGGCGGTGTTGCAGGGCCGGGCGGCCACGGCGGCCGATGTGGCCAACCTGCCGCTCATTCGCCGCATCGTCGACGAAACGTTGCGACTCTATCCTCCGGCCGCCTTCCTGTCGCGCACGGCGCAGGCCGCCGATACGCTCTTGGGCCGCGAGGTGCGTCCAGGCGACACAGTGATCCTGCCGATCTATGCACTGCACCGCCACCACGCGCTGTGGCCCGACCCCGACAGGTTTGACCCCGACCGGTTCCTGGACCGCCAGTCATTCGACCGCTTCGCCTGGCTGCCCTTCGGCGACGGCCCGCGCATCTGCATCGGCGCGAATTTTGCCGTGCAGGAGGCGGTCATCATCCTGTCGACGCTGCTGTCACGCTTCCGCTTTCGCCTGGTGCCGGGGCGCGAGCCGAAGCCGGTGATGATCCTCACGCTGCGGCCCGAGGGCGGGGTGTGGCTGGAGGTGGAGCGGATCTGATCAAGGGGTACCGTGGGTGTCCGCTCAAGGATGATTGACACCCCTATACGACGGGGGGTATATGGGGGGCCTTACAACGTGCAGAGGGACCCGTGGAGAGCCACACAGCTATTCAGGACCATGCAATATGGTTCAAACATCTTCCCGGGCGTGAAATCCTGGGCCGTCTGTGCGAGCTTCCGCCAGAAGGCGAAGTGATGGTCGAGATCGACGGTGTGACGGGTCTTTGGCGCAGGATGAAACTAGGCAAGGACGGGCGTCTACCGGATGCCATCATTCCGGTAGGACCAATGAAGGATGTCTGGAATCGTTGGTATCGTGACCGCCGGGGCGAGATTGTACCAGTTAGATTGCTCAGCAGTGCCGACGCTTACCTTGGCGCTACATCGCGGCTGTTTTCGGAGTGGAGCAGCAAGGAAGACGAAGAGGCCTTCCGTGATCTTTGACAGGTTCGACACCGCTGTCGTGCCTTTTCCGTTTGCAGACATTCCGATCCTCAAGCGCCGACCGGTCGTGGTCCTGTCCGCGCGCGCCTTCAATGCAGGAAATGGTGCAACCCTGGTCGGAATGATCACGACGGCCAAAGAGTCGGCCTGGGTGAGTGACATGCCCATCCGCGAACTTGATGCGGCAGGGCTGACGATCCCCTGCATCGTACGCTGGCGTCTTGCAACTGTGCCGAACACCTTGATCCTGCGCGGACTTGGGCGATTGTCTGCTGTGGATAGGTTGGCTTGCGAACGAGGCTTTGCCGAAATGGTCGCCGGTTAACCCTACTCTATCCCTGCGATCAGCGACCGCAGCGTGGAGATGCCTTCGCCCGTCTGGGCGCTGCTGACCACGACTTCGGGGTAGGCCGCGGGGTGCTTGGCCAAGGCACTGCGCACCTGTGCCAGCGTTGCCTCGCGGGTGGCGGTGTTCACCTTGTCGGCCTTGGTGATGACCGCCTGAAAGGTGACCGCCGACTTGTCCAGCAGCCGCAGGATGTCTTCGTCCACCGACTTGACGCCGTGCCGCATGTCGATGAGCACGAAGGCCCGCCGCAGGGTGACCCGCCCCGCAAGGTAGGCGCGCAGCAGTTTCTGCCAGCGCTCCACCACGGCCACCGGCGCTTCGGCAAATCCGTAGCCCGGCAGGTCCACCAGATAATGCGACGGGCCCAGCGCGAAATAGTTGATTTCCTGTGTCCGTCCGGGCGTGTTGGATGCCCGTGCCAGTTGCCGCCGGTTGGCCAGCGCGTTGATCAGGCTGGACTTTCCTACGTTAGACCGCCCGGCAAAGCACACCTCGGGCCGATCGGCGGGCGGCAGGCCCGCCATGGCCACGACGCCCTTCACAAAGTCGATCGGGCCGACGAACAGGCGGCGACCTTTCTCCTCGGCCTCGGGGTCTGGCCTTTCGGCCTCGGGGAAAGGCAGAACGCTCATGGCAGGACCTCGACCCTGTCGCCCGGGGCAATCCGCCCGCCCTGCACCACGACGCCGAACATCCCAAAATCCTGCTCGCCCACCACCGCGCGCAGCGCGGCCAGGGTATCGGCATCCACCACGCCCGTTGCCGGGTTCGCGGTGGTCGCCTTGCAACGCCCCACCCGTTCCCGAACGTCCAGCACGGCCTCGCCGACCTGCAGCCGACGGCCGACCCAGCCGAATTCTTCCCAGGCCGCCACGCCTTCCACCCACAGGTTGCCGCGCCAGCGGTGGATTGACAGGTCCACCCCCATCCGCGCGGAAAGATCGGCATTGGACGCCAGGTTCTTGATCGACACCGTCGGATAATCCGAATCGGTCATCGCCACCCCCGGTGACTGCACCAAGGCCGTCGGCGCAAACCGGCCATCCGGGCTGATCGAGCGTATCCAGTCGATGAACGCGGCGCCTTCCGTCTGGGGGTGGAACGACAGGGGGGGAAGGTCGGGGTGCGTCAGGTGCATCAGCCCCGTGCCCTCGTCGTACTGCGCCGCGATGGCCATCACCGACGGGGTTCGCATGCCCCTCTGGAAATTCGCGCAGGACATCCAGCCCGGTACTGCCGGATCGAACTTCGAGGCGGCGTGCGCCACCGCCCAGTGCCGGTCGAAGGGCAGCGCGTGCCCTGCCGAAAGCACAACGGACGCGAGTTCCTCGCGTCCGTGGGCCTTGATCGGGTGGCGGAAGATATGCGCCAGCCTGCCGGTCATTTGCCGCCCTTCTTTGGCGGCCCGGGCTTGTTTGCCGGGGCCGGCGCCGCGGCCGCCTTCTTGGCGAAACTTGACCGGATGTTGCCGAAGATGTCGGGCGTATGCCCGTGGCTGCGCATGATGGCGTACTGCTGCACGAAGGTGATGATGTTGTTGGTGATCCAGTACACCACCAGGCCCGAGGCAAAGCCGCCCAGCATGAACATGAAGATCCAGGGCATCCAGGCAAAGACGGCAGCCTGCGTCGGGTCGGTCGGCTGCGGGTTCAGCTTCTGCTGCAGCCACATGGTGATGCCCAGAAGAATGGGCAGCACGCCGATGAAGATCAGCTGCGGAATGGTGCCCAGCGCGGGCGCATCCCAGGGCAGGGCGCCGAACAGGTTGAACAGCGAGGACGGATCGGGTGCCGAAAGGTCTTTCAGCCAGCCGAAGAAGGGGGCATGGCGCAGTTCGATGGTGACGAAGATCACCTTGTACAGGCTGAAGAAAATCGGAATCTGGATGAAGATGGGCAGGCAGCCCGCGGCGGGGTTCACCTTCTTGTCCTTGTAAAGCTGCATCATGTCCTTCTGCAGCTTCTGCTTGTCCTCGCCCGCGCGCTCTTTCAGGGCTTCCATCTCGGGCTGCAGTTCCTTCATCCGCGCCATCGAGACGTAGGACTTGTAGGCCAGGGGCAGCACCAGAAGCTTCAGCACGAAGGTCAGGCCGATTATGGCCAGGCCCATGTTGCCGATCATCTGGTTCAGCCAATGCAGCACGGCGAAGATCGGTTTGGTCAGGAAGTAGAACCATCCCCAGTCGATGGCATCGATGAACCCGGCGATGCCCGCGCTGTTCTGGTAGCCGCGGATCGTTTCCCATTCCTTCGCACCTGCGAACAGACGAGTGGTCGAGACTGCCTCGCCGCCCGGCGCCACGGTGGCGACGGGGGCGCGCATCTCGGCCTGGTAGGTGTCGGCCTGCGGGACATATTTTGTCACCGCCGTCCAGGGTTTGCCCTGCTCGGGCACCAGCGTCGCCATCCAGTAGTGGTCGGTGAACCCGATCCAGCCATCGGTCGTGGCCTCGGTCACCTCGGCCAGTGCGCCTTCACGGGCGACTTCGGGCAGGTCAACCGCCTCGGAATAGTCCGTCTCGGAGAAGGTTCCGTCGGTGCGGGCGATATAGCCTTCGTGCACGACCCAGATGTTCTGCGTCTTTGGCTGGCCGTGGCGGGCCAGGATGCCCCAGGGCTGCAGCGAAACCGGCGTTGTGCCAAAGTTCGCCACCTTGTCGGTGACGGTGAACATGTAGTCCGCATCCACGGCGATCTCGCGCGTGAAGACCTGACCTTTGCCATTGTCCCAGGTCAGCAGCAGCGGCTTTTCGGTGGTCAGGTTTGCGTCGGCTGGGGCCGTCCACAGCGTGTTCGGGCCCGGCACGTCTTCGGCTGCAATGCCTTGAGCCGCCGTCCAGCCGTGCACGGCATAGAAGGCGCCCGCTTCGCCCGCGGGTACCAGCAGGTGCACGATGTCCGAGCCGGCTTCCAGCGTCTGGCGATAGGTCTTCAGCGAAAGCCGGTCGATCCGGCCGCCCAGCAGCGAGATCGAGCCGGTCAACCGCTCGGTGTCGACCGCCACGCGCGGAGCGGTGGCACTGGGCGCGGGGGCGGTTTCGGCGGCGGCGCCCGTGGTGGAGCCAGCTGCGGCGGGTGCGGGGGTCTGTTGCGTCACCGTCGCCGGTTCGGCCGTAGGCGTCACCTCAGGAGGCGGAAACAGCACGAACCACACAAGGATCACCAGAAAGCTCAGGGCTGTGGCGAGGATGAGGTTCTTGTTCTGGTCGTCCATCGGGGCGCCGGTCATGCAAGGGAAAACGCCCGCCCTTCAACGCCAGGGGGGGCGAAAGGTCAAGCGGTATTCCCCGATGCCGTCACTGCTTGCGCGGATGGGTCCTGTTGCCGGGCGGATGTGCCCCCGTGAAGTGCCCGTACTCTGCCAGTACTCTGCCCGTGAAGGGCCGCGTGCCCTTGGCCCTCCCGCGCCCGTGCGCCAAGGCCCTACCGCGCCCGTGTGCCGATGCGCGCAACCTGCGAGACTTGCGCCCGGTGCCGCGCGATCCAGTCCAGCGTGTCGTCGAAGGGCATCGGGCGCGCAATCGCGTAGCCCTGCACGTGCCCGCACCCCAGTTGCGCCAGCATGGCGTGTTCGCCCGGCGTCTCGACCCCTTCGGCCAGCGTATCAAGCCCCAGTTGTTCGGCCATGCTCAGCACGGCGGCCACGATGCGCTGCTGGTCGCGGTCCTCGTCCATGTGCGACACGAAGCTGCGGTCGATCTTGATGCGGCGCACCTGAAACCGCCGGATGCTGGTGATCGAGGCATGGCCCACCCCGAAATCGTCAAGGTCAATCCCGCAGCCCATCCGCGACAACGCCGCGATGTTGGCCACCAGCACGTCGTTTTCGGTCTGTGCCACAACGTTTTCCAGGATCTCCACGCAAAGCCGGTCGATCGAAAGGTCGAAGCGGTCAAGCTCCCATCGCAGTTTCTCGGCCAGCCTGGGGTTGCGCAGCTCGGTGGCCGAGAAGTTGACCGACACGGTCGGAACGCGCAGGTCCGCCCTGTCCCACTTGGACAGGGCGGTCAGCGACTGGAACAGGATCACCTCGCCCAGACGTTCCGACAGGCCGGCCTCCTCGATGTCGGGCAGGAACTCGGACGGGGGCAGCAGGCCTCTTTCCGGGTGGTGCCAGCGTGCCAGCGCCTCGAACCCCGTGATGGCGCCGGTGTCGGTTGACACCTGGGGCTGGAACCACGGGCGGATTTCGCCCGCCTCCAGGGCCCTTTCCAGCGCGGCGCGGGTCCCCTCACGGTCAGACCGGCGGCGGGCCATGTCTGCGGTATAGGCGCGGATGGCGCCGGGGCCGTTGCGCAACGCCTCTTCCGCGGCCGTGATGGCGGCGTCACGCAGCGAGGCGCCGTCGGTTCCCGGCATCCGCTGCGACTGACAGAACCCTACAGAGGCGGTGATGTAGACCTGCGCGCCGTCCACCGAGAACGGCGCAGAGAGTGCCGACTGCAACCGGGCCGCGATCTGCACCATCGCCTCAAGGTCCAGCCGACGCATGGGGCGCAGGGCAACGGCCAGCCCCCCGCCGCCCAGCCGGGCGACCGTGTCACCGCCGCGCATGGCACTGACAATCCGGTCGGCGGCACGCGCCAGAATCTCGGACTGCGCGGCAAAGCCGTGGCGCGCCGACAGGTCTTCTGCATCGTCGATCATCACGGCCAGGCAGGCGGTCGCCAGGCCCGAAGTGGCGGCCTCTTGCAGCGACGCGTCCAGAATGGTGGCCAGATCCTGCCGGGAGGCCGTGCCCGCAGGGTTCACCGCAATCGCCACGCGCACGCCCCTCGCCCGCAGAAGGCCTGCCAGCAGCATGATGGCCGGAAAGCCGAGGGCCGCCACGATCAGCATGCGTTCGCCGCCCAGCCAGAATGCCGCCAGCGTGATGGCCGGGATGAACAGCATGTTCTCCGGCCGCTCCAAGGCACGCAGCACGCCCGAAATCCGCCGTGCCCAGCTGGACTGATCGATCATGCCATGCCTCATCCACCGTTTCGCGTGCCGCACGGGATTGGTGCTAGGCGTGAAAGCTGTCTGCTTTGTTAACACGCACGCCCAAGTTGCGTAGCATTTTCAGGGTCTGCAAAAGCCACCCCTATCTGCCGATCCGGTGTAGTATCGGACCGGCGACTCACCTTGCATCGCAACAATTCATTCAGGAGACGAGTCATGGCCGTTGTCGTGGGAACCGCGAATCAGGACTTCATCCATGTGGCGGGCGATGGCTTCGGCCCGTTCGCAGGCTTCATCGAGAACGCCACGGCAACTGCCGCGGCCGACAGCATCACCGGCGCCGCGCAAGCCGACATCATCATGTCGGGCGACGGTGACGATACCGTTTCGGGCGATGACGGCAACGACACCGTCACCGGCGGCCAGGGAACCGACCGCCTGACCGGCGGCGCAGGAAATGACGTGTTCAGGTTCCTTGGCGTGTCCGACATCTCGGGCCTTGCCGAACGGATCAACGGCGGTGCCGACATCGACGCGCTGGATTTCCGCGAACACCTTGCCTCCGGCGCGGTGGACCTGACGGCGGCCATCCTTTCCAGCATCGAACACCTGGTCCTGCGCAGCAACGACGTGACGCTGACATCTGCGCAGCTGGGCGACTTTTCCATCATCGAGGGGTCGGGGTTCGTTGACCGGCTGATCCTGTCGGACGGCGGCTTGGTCGATCTGGCGGGCGCCACCATCACCAACATCGACCAGTTTGCCGGCAACGCGCTGGCCAACACGGTGCGGCTGAACGGCGTGGCAACGGGGCAGCGCGTCGACCTGTTCGACGGCACCGATTCGCTGGATGGCAGCGACGGTGGCGACATAGCCGACGGCGGCACCGGTGCCGACACGCTGCGCGGGCGGGCAGGCAACGATTCGCTGCGCGGCGATGACGACGCCGATCTGCTGGACGGTGGCGCAGGCAATGACACGCTGGCCGGCGGCGGCGGGGTCGACAACCAGACCGGCGGGGCGGGCAACGACGTGTTCCGGTACGAACTGCCCGCCGAAATCTCGGGGCTGGCCGAGACGATCTCGGGCGGCGGCGACCTGGATGCGATCGATTTCCGGACCGGAGGTGCCTTCGGCGCCGTCGACCTGACTGCGGCCAACATATCCGGTGTCGAAGAGCTTTACCTGGGCCAGGGCGACTTCACGCTGCGCGCGGCGCAACTGTCGGCCTTTGACCGGATCGACGGGTCAGGCTTTCTGGAACGCATCTTTGTGTCCGGCGGCGGCGTTGTCGACCTGACGGGTGCCACCGTGTTTTCCATCGAGGAAATCCGTGGCTCGAACGGCGACAACACGATCCTTCTGACCGACGTTCTGAACGCCCAGTTCGTTGATGCCCGCAACGGCAATGACAGCGTGGCAGGCGGGCTGGGTGCCGACCGGCTGGTCGGCGGTTTCGGCAACGACACACTGTTCGGCAGCGAGGGGAACGACACGATCATCGGCGGCCAGGATACCGACCTGATCCAGGGCGGCATCGGCAACGACCAGATCCTGATCACCGGCGTGTCCGATGTGTCGGGGCTGGCGGAAACCATCGACGGCGGCAACGACACCGACACGCTGAACTTCTCAGGCGCGACCGGCAGCGTCGACCTGTCCGTCGCCACGCTGATCGGCGTCGAGAACCTGATCTTCGGCGACCTGTCGATCACGCTGACAGCGGCGCAGTTGTCGGGCTTCGACGTGATCTTCGGCTCGGGGTTCGTGGAATCGATCCGCGTGTCCGACAGCGGCGTGGTGGACCTGACCGGAACGTCGATCACTTTCGTCGAATCGATCTTTGCCAACAGCGGCGGCAGCACCTTCATCTTCACCGGCGGCACCGGCGTGGCCACCTTCCGCGGCAGTGCCGTGGCGGATGCGATGTTCGCGGGCACCAACAACACCGCCATGTTCGGTGAAGGCGGCAACGACACGCTGGTGGGCGCCGAAGGCAGCGACAACATCACCGGCGGCCTGGGCACCGACAGCCTGACCGGCGGGCTGAACAACGACGTGTTCGATTTCAACGATGTGGTCGAAATCGGCCGCGGCGCGACGCGCGATGTGATCACCGACTTCACCCACGGCGCCGACCTGATTGACCTGAACACCATCGACGCCAACACCGAGGTGCAGGGCAACCAGAACTTCACCTTCATCGAGGGTGCCGCCTTTGGCAACGTGGCGGGCGAGCTGCGCTATTCCGGCGACATCCTGTCGGGCGACGTGAACGGCGACGGGTCGGCGGATTTCCAGATCCGGCTGGTGGGAACGCCGGTGCTGACGCTGTCAGACCTGATCTTGTGATTCAAGGCCCGGGCGGGCGTCGGGCCACAGCGACAGGAAGTCGAAAAGGCCGGGATCGCACAGGTGGCTGGGCCGCACGTTCATGAGCGCGCGGAACATCACCTGCCTGCGCCCCGGACTGCGCGCTTCCCATTCGTCCAGAAGGCGTTTGACCTGCGCGCGCTGCAACCCCTCCTGGCTGCCACACAGATCACAGGGGATGATCGGATAGCCCATAGCGCGCGAGAAGCGGTCGCAATCCGCCTCGGCCACGAAGGCAAGGGGGCGCAGAACGGTCAGGTCGCCGTCTTCGTTCAAGAGCTTGGGCGGCATCGCGGCCAGCCTGCCGCCGTGGAACAGGTTCATGAAGAAGGTTTCCAGGATGTCGTCGCGGTGGTGGCCCAGCACCACGGCCGCGCAGCCCTCTTCACGCGCGATGCGGTACAGGTTGCCGCGCCGCAGGCGCGAACACAGGGAACACATCGTGCCGCCCGGCTTGATCTTGTCGATCACCACCGAATAGGTATCCTGGTACTCGATGCGATGTGGCACGCCCATGCGCGTCAGGAACTCGGGCAAGACGGTGGCCGGAAAGCCGGGCTGGCCCTGATCCAGGTTGCAGGCCAAGAGGTCGACCGGCAGCAGGCCGCGCCATTGCAGTTCGTGCAGGATGGCCAGCAGGGTGTAGCTGTCCTTCCCGCCCGACAGGCAGACCAGCCAGCGGTCGCCCGGTCGCACCATAGCGTAAGTGTCGATCGCGGAACGGGTTTCCCGCACCAGCCGCTTGCGCAGCTTGCGGAATTCGGTGCTGTGCGGGGCGCCGTGGAACAGCGGATGGATATCCGCCCCTGCGTCGTCGAACCCGTCTTCGTCCAGCATGGCCGCCCCCTTGGTGGTGGCCCCATAAGCGGCGAAAGGCCCGATCCGTCAAGCCCGGCCCGGCCCCCCGGGGCTCTGCCCCGGACCCCGGGGTACTTGGACAAAGATGAGAACCCGGGCGATTTCTTGCCCGTTCCCCTTGCCCAAGTACCCCAGCGGAGGTTGCCCATCGCGCTCGCCATCGGTCCGAGACCCGACGGTCGACGGGGGGTGAAACCCCCGGCGGCCGGGAACCGGCCAGGCGTCAGACGTGCTGCGCCCCGTTCACCTCGATCTCGGCGCCCGAGATGTAGGACGACTGGTCGGAACACAGGAACCAGATCACGTCCGCCACTTCCCTTGGCTGGCCAAGCCTTTGCATCGGCAGCTTTTCCACGATCTTGTCGGTACCCGGCGACAGGATCGCCGTCTCCACCTCGCCCGGCGCGATGGCATTCACCCGCACGCCCAGCGGGCCGAAGTCATGCGCCATCTCGCGCGTCAGCGCCGCCAGCGCCGCCTTCGACGTGGCATAGGCGGCGCCCGCAAAGGGATGCACCCTTACGCCGGCGATGGAGGTGACGTTGACCACGGCGCCCTTGGCCCGCGCCAGTTCGTCCTGCAGACCGCGGGCCAGGATGACGCTGGAAAAGAAGTTCACATGGAACACCTGGCCCCACACCCGCAGGTCGGTGTCCAGCGTGCTGAGCCTGCGGCCCCCCGGCCCCTTGGGGCTGATTCCCGCGTTGTTCACAAGGGCATGCAGTTTGCCGTCGGTCAGCTTGGCCTTCACCGTCTCGATGGCCGCGATGGTCTTGTTGGGGTCGGCCAGGTCGACCTGGATGTGGTTGTCCTCTCCGCCGGGCCATGGGCAGCGGGGGTCGAAGGGCTGGCGCGAACAGGTGAGGACACGCCAGCCTTCCGCGGAGAACCGCTTGACCGTGGCGTGGCCGATTCCGCGGCTTGCACCTGTCAGCAGAAGGAACTTCGTCTCCGGCATTCTGGACCCCGCGACATGCCCGAAAAGCCTAGACTTTCCGTCGGGAACCGCAAGCCGTCTTGGCAGAGCGGCCTGCTGCCGCTAAGCCGCCCGCACAGCAAACGGGGGACGTCATGAGGGCGCAGACCATGAGTGTGGAAGACAGCATTGCGACCGCGCGTGTCCTGAGTGAGGCCTTGCCCTATCTGCAGCGCTACACCGGCGCCGTGGTGGTGGTGAAGTTCGGCGGCAACGCCATGGGCGACGACGCGGCGATGGCCGAGTTTGCCCGCGACGTGGTGCTGATGCGGCAGGTGGGGGTGAACCCGGTGGTCGTGCACGGCGGCGGGCCGATGATCAACGACATGCTGCAGAAGCTTGGAATCAAAAGCGAATTCGTGCGCGGCAAGCGGGTGACGGACAAGGCGACGGTCGAGGTGGTGGAGATGATCCTGTCGGGTCTGGTGAACAAGCGGATCGTGCAGGCGATCAACGACCAGGGTGGCCGGGCGGTGGGCATTTCCGGCAAGGACGACGACCTGATGGTCTGCGAGGCGGATGATCCGGAATTGGGCTTCGTGGGCAAACCCGTTGAAATGAATGTGCAAATCCTGCGCGACCTGTATGGCGCCGGGCTGATTCCCGTGGTGGCGCCGGTGGCCACCGGGATGGCCGACAACGAGACCTTCAACGTGAACGGCGACACCGCGGCCGGCGCCATTGCCGGGGCGCTGAAGGCCGACCGCCTGCTGCTGCTGACCGATGTGCAGGGCGTGAAAGACAAGTCCGGTCAGGTAGTTACGCAACTGACGCCGGACGAGGTGCGCGGCATGATTGCCGATGGCACGATTTCGGGCGGGATGATTCCCAAGACCGAGACGGCGCTGATGGCGGTGGATCAGGGCGTACGGGCGGCCACCATCATGGACGGGCGGGTGCCGAATGCCTGCCTGCTGGAACTGTTCACCGAACATGGCACCGGGACGCAGATCCGGTCAACCGAGCCGCGGGTCAAGCCGCGCCGCGGAGGCTGACGCGCAACCCCTTGCGAACGCTGGGTTTACCGGACGAATCCCGCGGCATGGGGCGTATGCCAAGCGTATGACACGTGTATGCCAGGCGTAGTGCTTCCGTAGCTACGCGTGGAACCCCGCGCCCGCGTTAACCATGGCCTGCGAATCGGAGTGTGGTGTTCGCAACCCGATGCTCGATGCTCAATGACGGCTTGGAGCCCTTAGCGGACGTTGACTCAATCATAGGAACGTCTGAAAAACCTGCCACTTTTGGCGTGTTCTGGTAGACTTGGGCA
>CAZLIC010000099.1:0-13569 GCA_964559535.1 uncultured Rhodobacterales bacterium | reverse complement strand
AGCTTGAATCAGAAGTTCCACGGCAAGGGAATCCTGATACTCAACAGGCCCTAGACGGCGACGGCGTGTTCGAAGTGCGGAGCGAGACCGTCACCACGTTTGAGGCGGATGGCGACATCGTCGTTTCGCAGGCGACCTTCGACGGCACTGCCGCACAGACCGGGTCGAGCGTCAGCGTGACGTCGGGCAACGGGCTCGAAAAGCGGATCGAGGCGGATTACTCGGGCGACGGCAGCATCGACCGGATCAGCGAGGTTGTGCGCACGGCGGACGGCGCCGCCACGGTCGAAACCCGGACCTATGCCTCCGGCGCACGGCTGCAGGACCGCACCACCATGGTGACCTCGGCCGACGGGCGGACGGTGACAACCACGTTCGACCTTGATGGCGACGGAACCCTGGACCGGCAGATTCAGGACGTCACGGATGACCGGCGTGATGTGACCACGGTCTGGCAGGACATCGAGGACGACGGCGACACCTCGGCCCGGATCACGGTCCTGCGCTACGCGAACGGCTCTGGCAGTGAAACGGCCATCGACCGGGATGGCAACCTCGAGGCCGAACTGCGCCGCACAGTTGTCACGCTGACCGAAGCGGACGGCGACCGCGTCACGACCCTGACCGAGAGCTATGCGCCGATCAACGGCAATCTGGGGGTCGGACGCGTCGCCTTCGTGCAGACCACCACGACCTCGGGTGACGGATTGCGCACGACCGTGGACTACGACGTCGACGGTGATGGCACACTTGACGGAACGACGACGCAGACGACGACCTTCGCGGCGGACGGCGCGCGCACGGACACCCGCGTTACCCGTTACAATGACGCCGCGCAGACGCTCCGCGAAAGCCTGACGGTGACGCAAAGCCGCGACGGGCGGATGTTGACCGAGACGGCGGATTACGACGGCAACGGTATCGCCGACCGGACGCTCGTCCGGGTCGTGAACCCGGACGGCAGTGTCACCGAAACCGTCACGTCTTTCAACGAGGCAGGCGTGCGGCTGAGCGTCTTCACCACAGAGACGTCGGCCGACGGGCTGGAGGCGCGGCGGATGCGGCCGACAGGCGAGGAGGTGATCGAGCGGTCGGTGACCGGAAACGGCAGCTACAGCTGGGACAACGGCGTCACTGCCGCCGTCGGTGCCACGAACGCCCACGTGACACATGCCGTCGACCCGGTCGGCTTCGAGACCTGGACGGCGGAGTTGTCTTGGCGGGACGCATCGAACGTGTTGCAGACCACGACCTCGACGGTACGCCTTGACGCGACAGCAAAGGCGCAGGTGCTGGCCGAGGCGGCACGCATCTACGACACCGTGCTTGACCGCGACCTCGACGAGGCCGAGGTGGAAATGCTCGTGGCATACATCGTCGAGGGGCAGCTGAATGCTGCGTCTCTTTCTGCGGGATTGATCACCTCTGGCGAGTTCACGGTGCGCTACGGGGCGACGAAGGCCGCGGATTTCGTCACGCAGCTCTACCTCAACAGCTTCGGGCGGGGTCCGACGCTGGGCGAACTGGACCGCCATCTGCGGCTCCTCAACGAAACCGGGACCACGGTGAACGCCGCCGGGCGCGCCACGCTTGCGGTTGACCTGGCCGAACGCGTCGAACACCTCGTCGTCGGCAATGGCCACATGTCGACCAACAACTTCGACGTGATCATGAACCCGGCCCAGTTCGAACGCAGCCTCGATGCGGTCCATGTCGCCGGAATCGCGCGGTCGCTGGTCGATGTGGTCTACGACCGCGATGCGACGGCGCAGGAAGTTGCCTGGATCAGCCGTGAGCTGATGGAAGGGACGCGCACGGCCTGGGACATCGCTGCGGACCTTCTTGCCGAGGAAGGTGCGCTCATCGTCCGGAATGCCGGAGGCACCCTTGTCGGCGCCGGGTTCAACTCGCTGAAGGGGTTGAGCGGCGCGGCGCTGGTGGAACAGGCGTTCGTGAATGCGCTCGGGCGACAGCCGTCGGCCACCGAACAACTGGCCTGGGAAGAGAACCTCTCCAGCGGTCGCGTCACCGCCAAGGCGCTGGTCGTGGCGCTAGCACTCAGCGCGGATCATCAGGCCGACGGCAATGCACATCAGCCCTGGGTCGCGCCCGGCTTCAACACGTCGGGGCTTGGTGGAACCGTGTCCGGCGAAACACTCGCCGGGACGCCGGGGCGCGACAAGATCACCGGCCAGGGCGGCAACGACAGCCTGGTCGGTGGGGACGGTGCGGACCTTCTGGTCGGCGGCGCAGGCAACGACACGCTGAAGGGCGGAAACGGTTCAGACACCTACATCTGGACCAAGAGCACATCGGCGCCATCGGGCAACGATATCCTCGAGGACAGCGGCGGGTCACCGCGCGAAGAGGATCGCCTGATCCTCGAGAACACGAATGAAGGCGATATTACTCTGGCGAGGTCGGGGCCCCAGATCGTCATCACCGTCGGAGGAAGCGGTGGCGAAACGATCACCCTGAACGACATGCTGTCAAGTGCAACATCGGGAAAAGGGATCGAGGCCATCGAGTTCGCCAATGGCGTCGTCTGGGACCGCGCGACCATTCTTTCCAAGGTCACAACCTTGGCCGCCGGTACTTCGACCACCGGGACGGACCTCGGCGACAACCTGAACGGCGATGGCACCGGCAATAGCATAGACGGAGCAAATGGCGACGACACGCTCACCGGCGGTGGCGGCCTCGACAGTCTCGACGGCGGCACGGGCAATGACACCTACATCTGGCTCAAGGGGGACGGACCGGCGGCAGGAAGTTCGGACCGGATCCGGGATCTTGGCACAAGCCTGACCGAGATCGACGTCCTCGATCTGAAGAACACCACGCAGTCCGACGTCACCCTGAGCCGCAGCGACAACGGAGAGGACCTTCTCATCAGGGTGTTGATTGCGACCAACACGTTTCAGGACATCACCGTTGAACGTCAGTTCGAAAGCACCACGGCAGGCTACGGCATCGAGATGATCCGGTTCTGGAACGGCGCGACCTGGACGTACTGGACGCTGGAGGACATCCTCGCGCGCACGTCTCTGGTCGGGTCCGGAACTCTGGACGGCACGGTGGCGCGGGACATCATCACCGGGGAGAACGGGACGGACGTCCTGAACGGCGAACTTGGAGACGACACGCTGACCGGTAGCGGCAGTGCCGATACGCTGAACGGCGCCGAAGGGTCGGACACTTACCGCTGGTCGACGGGAAGCGGAAACGACCGGATCAGCGACGGGACCGTAAGTGCGACCGATACCGACCGCCTTGTCCTGACGGATGTCGCTTCCGGTGGCGCGGTGCTGCAGCGGATCACGGGGTCGAAGGACCTGCTGGTCCGGATCGGCACCGAGACGATCACCGTCGCGAACCAGTTCGACGGCGCGGTGCTCAGCCGGGGCGTCGAGGAAATCCTGTTTTCTGACGGGGTCGTCTGGGATCTTGACCGGATTCTGGCGCGGACGAAGGTCGAGGGCGCTGACAGCCCCGGGGTCGGCGACACGCTGGCGGGGCTCGACCATGATGACAATCTCTACGGTGGCGCAGGCACTGACAGTCTGACAGGCGGCAATGGTGACGATCTGCTGGTCGGGGGGGCAGGCGTCGACACGCTGAGCGGCGGCGACGGAAACGACCGGTTCGAATGGTCGGCCGGTGACGGCAGCGACCGCATCGTCGATGCGACCAACAGCCTGACCGAGATCGACTCGCTGATCCTGAAGAACATCGCGTCGGGCCAGATCAATATCCGGAAGGCGACGAACGATATCGACATGGAGGTGGTGATCGGCAGTGACATACTGACGCTCGTCGACCGGCTGAACACAGCGGCCCCGGGCCGCGGGATCGAGATCATCGAACTCGCGAACGGCGCCTTCATTGAGGTGCTGTCCGATCCCGATGCAATCATGAAGTTTACGAGTCTTGATCCGGCTGACAATCTCTCGGGCACCGTTTTCCGGGACGAAATGAACGGCGGGGGCGGCAACGACACGCTGGAGGGCAAGCAGGGCGACGACACCTTGCACGGCGACGCCGGGACGGACGTGGTCAAGGGCGGCGTCGGCAACGACACCTACGTCTGGGCCAATGGCGACGGGGCTGACACGATCGATGACACCACGTCGAGCCAGACGGAGTCCGACGTCCTGCGTTTCGTCAGCGTGATGTCGGATCAGGTGCTTCTGACGCATGGGTCAGGATCGAACCATCTTTCGGTCGGCATTGATCTCGACCGGAACGGAAGCGCGGAAACCACACTCACGGTTCTGAACCGCTTCAATACGTCGGCGGGCGGCACGGTCTACGGCTACGGCATCGAGAACATCGCCTTTGCCGACGGCGAGGTCTGGACCCTCGACGACATCTTCCTTCGCACCCGCACAGATGGAACAGCGCAGGAGGATTCGCTGGTCGGCTCAGGTCGGCGCGACAATCTCTTCGGCGGAAACAGCAACGACACCCTCACCGCAGGGAACGACGCCGACCATCTGACCGGGGGCACCGGGAACGATCTGCTTCGCGGCGAAGCAGGAGGCGACAGCTACCACTGGCTGCGGGGAGACGGCGGCGACACAATCGACGACAGTGCCACCAGCCAGGCGGAAACCGATACACTGCTCCTCGAGAATGTTTCGGCCTCCGACGTGACGCTGACCCGCATCGAAGGGCAGGACACGCTGCTGATCACGGTGGCCGGGACCGGCGGCGCCACGCTCCTGGTCAGCAACCAGTTCGGCGGCACGGTGTCGGGCAAGGGCATCGAGCGCATTGTCTTTGCCGACGGCTCGTCCTGGGACCAGAACGAGATCTTCGCCCGCACCAGCGTGACGGGCGACGAAGGCGCCAATGTGCTGCACGGTAGGGCGGTTCGCGACAACCTCTACGGGGCTGGTGGAAACGACGTTCTCGAGGGCGCAGATGGTGACGACTGGCTCTATGGCGGCGGCGGAAACGACACGTTGAGCGGCCAGAACGGCAGTGACACCTATGTCTGGACCCTGCCGAACGGCAGCGACACGATCGATGACGGCAGCAGCTCGCTTGCGGAAACCGATACGCTGGTGCTCAGGAACGTCGACCCGGCGCTGATCCGCCTGGAAAGGACGAACGGCACCGACAACATGATCGTGCGCTTCACGATCTCCGGGACGACCTACAACATCACGGTGATGAACCAGGTCTACAGCCCCTCCTACGGCCATGGCATCGAGCGGCTGATGGTCGAGGACTCCGCCGGAAACCTGACCGCAGACTGGAACCTTCAGGACATCCTGTCGCGCCTCGTCACCTGGGGCGGCACCGGACCGGACACCTTGGTCGGCACGGCCTTTGGCGACAACATGACCGGCAACGACGGGAACGACAGCCTTGTCGGCAACGCCGGTGACGATTCGCTCGCCGGAAATGCGGGTGCCGACACCCTCAGCGGCGGTGCGGGCGCCGACCGCGCCAGCTACTACGATGCATCCGACACCTCCCCCGGCGGGGCCGACGGGGTCATCGTCGATCTGGCGATCACCACGGCGCAGGGCGGAGTGGCGGGGTCATGGTCGCTGGGCGACGTGCTCTCCGGGATCGAGCACCTGCGCGGATCGCTGGACGTCGACGTGCTGCGCGGCGACGACAACTCGAACCGGATCGAGGGGCTGGCAGGCGGCGACACGCTCGAGGGCCGCGACGGCTTCGACGAGCTCGACGGCGGTGACGGAGCGGACGTGCTCTACGGCGGGCTCGGTGCGGACTGGATGAAGGCGGGCAACGACAACGACATCCTTTTCGGCGGTGACGGCGATGATTCGCTGGAAGGCGGAAGCGGCAACGACACGCTGCGCGGCGAGGCCGGGACCGACATCCTCTCCGGCGACACCGGCAACGACACGCTGATCGGAGACGATACCGCGAGTCCGGTCGACCATGCCGATATCTTCGTGTTTCGGGGCCTCAGCTTCGGCATCGATCGAATTGCCGATTTCGACGCGCTCGACGTGATCGATCTGTCGCAAGTCGGCGCGATCACCTCCTATGCCGATCTCGTCGCGGATCACATGACACAGTCCGGAACAGACGTGATGATCGCCGTCGACGACAACAACAATATCCGGATCGCCGGCAAAACACTCGCCGAGTTGTCGGAAGGCGACTTTCAGTTCTAGGCGCGACGCCTCAGGCCGCGGTCGCGCTGAGACAGGCCTGCGGCGGGTGACATCCGCCGCCGTAGCGCCGCTGGGTTCGCACGACAGGCGCGTGCAGCGAATGCGACAGCGACCATTCAGGATCTCATCGACCGGCTGTCCGTTCGCCAACGCCTCCTTGATCGATCCCGGCCGCCCGCGGCCGGTCATGGCCCTGCACCGGTTTCGTTCCGGTCTTTTGAGAGCAATACTCGCCATCAAGGGGTTGACCATGCGTCCGACGGATATGGCAGCGATAAACAGCGAAGTCCTGCCGGGGATCATGAAGGTTTGCAGTCGCAGAAAGAAAACTGCCGATCCCGGACCTGCGACGTAAGCGCTGTTCTGACCCCACCTTCCTGCTGAATCCGTAAGCTGCGATGCGCCCTCGTGGAGATTGCACGGGAGGTGTCGTTGGGAGTCCATCGGGAGCGCAGTATGGAGGCCACGGTCGCCCATGTGCTGGTCAGCAAGTATGCCGACCACCTTCCGCTTTACCGGCAGGCCCAGATCTACAGCCGTCAGGGCGTCGATCTCGACCGATCCACGCTTGCGGATTGGGTCGGGCGCGCCGCCTTCGAACTCCGCCCCCTCCATGACGCGCTGATGGCCGATCTGAAGCGGTCCTCCAAGCTGTTCATGGACGAGACCCGCGCTCCAGTCCTCGATCCGGGGGCAAGAAAAACCAAAACCGGATACTTCTGGGCACTTGCCCGCGATGACCGACACTCGGGCGGCACGTCACCACCGGGTGTCGTCTTCACCTATGCCCCCGGTCGGGGCGGGCAGCATAAGTCTGTCCGGGAACAGTGGCAGCCCGGCTGTCAGCCGATTTGTGCAACAGAGCCCCACGGCACCACCGCATCCATCTCGGCCAGCAACAGTTCCCTCCGCGCCCGCTTCTTCTTCATGGCGTCGTGCGGGCCGGGAAGCGCGGGCTGTTTCCGCATCGGCAAAGCTTCATGCAGGGATGCCCAAGTCTATCAGATCACGCCGAAAGTGTTGGGTTCTTCAGACATTCCGTGACAGGAGCCGCTGCATCAATTGCCTCTGCGTCACTCCGGTCAGACGGCATGAAAGTCGATACATTCCCAGAAATCCTGGAGCACAGCATAAGGGGAGGGTCACTTTCGTCACAACCGAAAGTTTTGCGTCTCCAGGAACAGGCGCGCGTTTCTTGACTTGGGAAAGGAAACGGCTGTCCTGTGCAGGCAGGGGCTCGGGGTGGAATTCTCCGTGGCCCCGCAGGTCCCCGGGCACAGGACGGATGAAGATGCAGATCTCCCCCATCGTCCGTGCGCGACGTGCAGCGCTGCGCGAGGCGCAGACCTGGCTGCTGCAGCGGGCGCAGGAGATGAACGACCCTCATGCACGACAGATTCTGAATGCCGCAGCATCCGCGTTCGGTGCCGAGAAACTGCGCGGGTTTGTCCCGGAGACCGCGGGGACAACGTACGTTGGAACGGCTGCGTTTGATGCCTCGTCCACCATACCGGCCACTGACGCTCCGACGGTGGACGGCACGGGAAGACCGGACGCGGAAGCCGGCGACTGACCGTTCAGTCCCGTTTCTTCGATGGTTTGTCTACCGGTGAATCCTGCCGTGGCGCGGAGGACCGGTTCTGCAGGAGGCCTCAGGTACACCTGTCCTGCAAAGTCCTCTTGTCTGCCGCCGCCGGGGCTGGTTTGACGCGGTGACAGAACACTGCAGAACGGACGGCACCATGACTCTGCGATTTGACGATCTCGACCTCGGCGCGCTGAAGCGACTGCAGGACCGGATTGCCGCGGCCATCGCGGGTTTCGATACCCGGGCGAAGGCGGAGGCGCACACCGCGGCCGAAGCCGTGGCGCGGAGGCACGGGTTCTCGCTTGCGGACCTGGCCGGGGTGAAGCGCGCGCGGCCAGATGCCGGTGGTGGCGTCCCGCAGTACCGGAACCCGCAGGACCCGGGATCCACATGGACCGGCAGGGGTCGCCGCCCGGACTGGTTCAAGGCGCACGTCGCGGCGGGTGGCGATCCGGACCATCTGCGGATCCGGTGAGACGCCGGAACATCCGGGCCAGCGGACTAGCGGATCGGCCAGACAGCTACACCGGTTCCCGGAGCGGGTCCGGCGTCTGCCCGGGCCATCTTCAGCTGATGGCGCCCGGCGGGAGCGGTGTCCGCTTCGGCCACGGGTAGCGCGCCAGATCTCCTTCGAGCTTGTAGCCGATGGCCCTCAACGACCATGCCATCGACTGCGGATCGCTGAGTGGCGGCTTTGCCTTGTAGCTCTCCATCCAGTCGAACCAGATCTCGCCCTTGAAGGTCTCGTGCGCATGCTTGAGCTGCCCGATGATGACCCTGGCATCGAGTCCCTCGCTGCGCGGGTTGGAGATGGTGGCCGTCTCGACGTCGACGTCGAATTCGGCCCAGCGGCGCGGGCCGGTGCGGAAGTCGACGACGATCACGTGTGTCAGGGGCAAGGTCGGTCCTCCGGGCGCTTGGTGCAGGACACGTGGGAGGACGGCCCTCCCGGTTCAAGCGGTGGCGCCGGACGCAGCCAGGTTTTCCGGCGGATGCCGGAGATGTCTGCGAGCGACGCGGTGTTCGGCGGCCGGCGGTTGTGTCGTGCTGGGGTCCCGGAAGCGGACGGGACCGGCGGCCGGTCTGACGATGGTCTGGATATCATCGTGGCAGGGCGCACCCGCCGCAGAGCCCCGCAGCAGGGCAGGTGATTCGCGGCACGCCGGGGCGACTGGCCTGTTCTGCAGACTGATCTGGCCGAAAACAGCTCTGAAACGACCTCCGCAGGGCCCGGATAGGGCACCGGATGCAGTCATCACGCAATCGTGATAACCGCCCTTGCTGGAGATGAATCCCGGCCGGACCCCTCCACAGCGTTGGGGGTGGCGCCTGCCCGAGACCCCGCCAGATAGCTTTCGAATCACCTGTCAATACAGGATGTGGAAATATCCCCCCTTCCACTGTTCGATTGTTCCGCCATTGTTCCCGCATGTGCCGCGCACACTGCACGACCTTCGGAGGAACGGGATGACCCGGAGCAACAGGAACAGCACGACAGAGGCGATTGCGGCAGGTCGGGCGGAGGGTGTGGGACGGCCGGTTTCGCGGGGTCTGTCGGATTCGCGCTTGACAGGGTCAGATGCGCGGGCGGCGACCGGGGCGATGCGGCACGCGGCGCTGGCCTGGGTGGCGGTGGAGCGGCTGGTGCCCTATGCCCGCAATGCCCGCACGCATTCCCGGGCGCAGGTGCGCCAGATCGCCGACAGCATCGCCCGCTTCGGCTTCGTGAACCCGGTGCTGGTCAGTGCCGCCGGGGAGATCATCGCCGGGCATGGCCGCGTGGCGGCAGCGAAGCTTCTCGGTCTGGCCGAGGTGCCGGTGCTGGAACTGGCGCATCTGTCCGAGGCCGAACGGCGTGCCTATGTGCTTGCCGACAACCGGCTGGCGGAGGCCGCTGGGTGGGACCGCGGGCTGCTGGCCGTCGAACTGCAGGCGCTGATCGATGTGGACTTCGAGGTGGAGCTGACCGGCTTCGCGCTGGCCGAGATCGACGGCATCCTCGATGCGGCCCGGGCGGCCGATCCGTCGGCGGCGGGCCCCGAGGGGGCGGACGATGTGCCGGACCTGTCGGCTGGACCGGCGGTGACGCAGCCGGGCGATGTGTGGCGGCTCGGTGGTCATGCACTTCTCTGCGGCGATGCGCGGGATGCGGACGGGGCGCGGCGGCTTCTGGGGGCGGAGGCGGTCGACATGGTCTTCACCGATCCGCCCTACAACGTGCCGATCGAGGGGCATGTGAGCGGGCTCGGCCGGGCCCGGCACCGCGAGTTCGCCTTCGCCTCGGGCGAGATGACGGCGGAGGCATTCACCAGTTTCCTCGCCGATGCCCTGGCCCCGGCGGCAGCTTTGTCCCGCGAGGGCGCCATTGCCTTCGTCTGCATGGACTGGCGGCACATGCGCGAGATGCTGGCGGCGGGCGACCGGGTGTTTGCGGAGCTGAAGAACCTCTGCGTCTGGAACAAGACCAACGGCGGCATGGGGACCTTCTACAGATCGAAGCACGAGCTGGTCTTCGTCTGGAAGGTGCGGCCGGGTCCGCATGTGAACAGCTTCGGGCTGGGCGAGACCGGGCGCTACCGCACAAATGTCTGGGACCATGCCGGGGTGAACGCCTTCGGGGCGGAGCGGGATGCGGCGCTCGCCATGCATCCGACGGTGAAGCCGGTGGCCCTCATTGCGGAAGCGATCCGCGACTGCAGCCGCAGGCGGGACATCGTGTTCGATCCCTTCGGCGGCTCGGGCAGCACGATGATCGCGGCGGAGATCACCGGGCGCCGCGCGCGGCTCGTCGAGATCGACCCGCTCTACTGCGACACGATCCTTGCGCGCTGGAGCCGCTTCACCGGCAAGGCGCCGGTGCTGGCGGCGACGGGGCAGAGCTTCGAGGAGGTGGTGGCGGCGCGCGGGAGCGGGGGCGTGGCGCAGGGGTCGGACGCGGACATGCCCGGCACCGGCGGTCCCGGTGCCGCGGCGGACATGGCCCCGGGCGGACCTGTGGAGAATGCACCTTCCCCCGTGCCGGCGGCCAGGACCCGCCGCCGGGGCCGGACCGCCGGGGTTTCGCTTTCCGGCGCTGCATCCGGCAAACACCAACGGGAGGATGCGGAATGACCGGCCCGCGACATCAGCCCTCCCGCCCGCGCGCAAGCTCCGGATCGGGGCCGGGGTCCGCGAAGGGCCCTGTCACCGCCACGGAGATCGACCGCATCGCCCACCGCATCGCGCAGCAGCCGGTACGGCTGCGCAGCGGTGACGGCACGCGGGAGGTGCCCGCCGCCGAGGCGATCCTGCTTGCCACCGCGAAGTCCGCGGGCGAGGGCAACTCTCACGCCGCCTGGCTGATGCTCGAGCAGTTCCGCCGCGCCGAGGAACGCCTTGCCGCCGACGATGCGGAACTGCGCGCCCTCGCCGCATCCTTCCGGCTGGGCCAGACCCTGCGCATCGCCCGGGCGAAGGCCGCGGGTGAGGATGCGACACGCATCCTGCCGCATCCCGACGACATCGATCCCGACCATCCGGGCGGCGCGCGCATCACCGGGCCGTCGACAGACGCAGAGTGGGACGCGGCCCTGCGCAGCGTCCGGGTGCGCGAGGCCTGGCTGCTGCAGCACGCGCTCGACCGCAGCCTTGATGCCTCGGACCGCAAGGCACGGCGCAAGTCGGGGCGCAAGTCGGGGCGAGCGACGCAGGCAGGGGCGGAAACCGGGTTCAAGGATGGTGTGGCGGGCGGGACGGAAGAAAGGACGGGGGCCGGGGAGGAGGCCGGATCCGGCGACGGAGGGGCCGTATTGCCGGGAATGGCAGAGGAAGCAGGGCGGCACGGACCCGGCACAGGTGGTGCGGCGGGCCGCAAAACCAGGCGCGCCCGCACCGCCGCCGGAGGTTCCGGTCCCGGCGTCATCCCCGGCGACGCGCTTTGCATGGCACAACTCGCCGAGTTGTCCCTGCCCACCCGGCTGCGCCGCGGTCCGGACGGCATGGTCTCCCGCATGATGGACCTGTCGGCGCTGACACAGCGCGCGTTGCTGAAGCAGTCCCGCGCCGCATGGGCCGCCGCCGGGATGGACCTGCCCCGCGGCACACGCGCACCTCCCCCGGGGCAGATGCTGGCGGTGCTCGGCGCCGGGGCCCGCGCCGTCCGCGAGGTCCTCTCCCCGGGCTTCGATCCCCGCGACGTCGAGGCGGTTGCCGCCGACATGTACGATGAGGTCATCGACATCATCCGCGCCTGGCGCGGGCGGCCGGGCGAGGCGGGCGGCGGCACTGGCGGTGCGCGGGGTGGCCATCCGGGGGGTGGCAGTCCGGGGGGCGGCAATTCGCCTGACAGGTGCGGCCCGGGCCACCGGCCATCTCTGCCCCCTTCCTTTCCGGACACCACGGCACACAGCGAAGGTGGCCCTCATGGCGCGTGACACAAGCAGACCCCGCCGGAGATCCGCGGGTAGTTGCGACAAGGTCGGTGGCAAGACTGATGCTGAGCGGGAAGGCCGCACCGCCACCGGTCCAGACGCACCGCCCGCCCCCGGCGACCGGTTGCTGCTCGACCTGCTGGCCGGGACCCACACCGTGCAGACCTCCAGCGGGCCTGTGGAGATGACGCTGCGCGAGGCGCTCCTGCGCAAGGCCCTCGAGACCGCCATGAAGGGCAGCCCGATCGCACAGCGCGATCTTCTCGACCGCGATGCCCGCGCCTCGGCGGAAGACGCCGCCCGCATCGCCGCAGACTGCGCCGACTGGTCGGACTTCCGCGACTTCCAGCAGCGGCGGCATGATGCAGCAAGGGCCGCAGGCCGTCCGACCGCCGACCTCCTGCCCCATCCCGACGACATCGAGATTGTCCCCGGGCGCGGCGTGCGCTTCCGCGGACCCTTCACTCCCGAAGAACGCAAACGCTGGGACGGCGCTCTCGCCCTCCGCGAAGCCCTCTTTCTCCAGGACGCGCTCGAACACACCCTGAACGGGCGGAAAGAGACACCCCCCGCCGCAGGCACGCCGCTCTCCCTTGCCTTCTTTCTCGACATGCACCTGCCGCCCAGCCTGCGGATGCCGCAGCACCGCGCCATCCTGCTGATGTCGCGCCTCCATTCCACGTCGAAACGCGACCTCCTGCGCGACACCCATCGCGCCTGGGCGCGCGCCGGTGTCCCCCTCCGCCGCGGCGCCCGCTTCCCCCCGCCGCATCTGATGTGGGAGTTTTTCGACATCCTGTTCACCGGTGTCCACGACATCCTGGCCGCGAAGACACCGGCCGAGGAGGATGCCATCGCGGAGGACGTGGCAGCGGACCTGAACGACTGTCGGAGGGAGGCGAAAGACCTGGTGGCTGCTGGTTCTGGCAAGGCGGCGTGACAGTGGCATGAGAGGCAGTACAGGGGCCTTGCCGCAATCAGGGACTGCTTGTGTGCCGATGCGTCGCCGACCGCGCCCTGGACGTTTCCACGTTACAAACGCGGCGGTTCGATGCCCGCACCAGCAAGCGGAGGTTAGCTTCGGGCTGTAGCGAAGGGAAGGATGAAATGGGCGGAGAGCCGACGTCCAGATCCGTGTCGCCGTGCTGAACGGCTACACTGCGCTTGGCATCCCTGCCATGAAAGTCGTGGGATAGGTCCGTCCGGGCATTGGGGCGGTCCGGCCGTCAACCGATTTGTGCAACTGAGCCGGTGTGGATGCCAATTCCGGCGAAACTCTCAGCCTGAAGACCTCGACGGCGAAGGACCAAGACAGCCATGTATGCCACGGGTTCCCGCAGGTCGAAGAAACTTCCATCTAGGGCCTGTTGAGTATCAGGATTCCCTTGCCGTGGAACTTCTGATTCAAGCT
>CAZLIC010000098.1:0-13595 GCA_964559535.1 uncultured Rhodobacterales bacterium | reverse complement strand
GCTGACGATCCCCAACCAGTCCTCGATCCCGAAGGCGTTTCAGGAGTTCGACGAGTTCGGCCGCATGCGCCCCTCGCCACTTTACGACCGGATCGTGGACGTGATGGAAGAACTGATGAAGTTCACGCTGCTGACGCGCGACCGGGCCGAATACCTCGTGGACCGCTACTCCGAACGCAAGGAATCCGCCGAAGCCTTGATGAAGCGTGTGAATCTGTCTGCCGCGACTTGACCCTAGCCGTGGCGCCAGACCTTGACCGACGATACAAGCAGGATGGCGACCAGCACCGGCAGCAGCACGACCTCGGGCACGATCCCCAGAAGCTGGCCGCCGATAGCGACGCCGATCACGGACCCCAAGGCCATGAACAGTACGAAGCCCTGATTGCGTGCCAAGACCGTGAAGCTGTCGTCCCGACTGTATCGGGCGAACCCGACCAGCATGGTGGGCAGGCTGATCGCCAGCGACAGGCTGCCTGCGAGTTTCAGGTCGATTCCGAACAGAAGGACCAGCGTGGGGATCAGCAACTCACCCCCCGCAACGCCCATCAGCGAGGCCACGATGCCGATGCCGAACCCTGCGACAAGGCCCGCGACGATCTGCGCAGGTCCGGTCACAAGGGCAGTGGCCGCCAAGTTCATGCTGTGGCTAAGGGCCAGCACTGCCGCGATCAGCACCAGAAGCCCGGCCAAAACGCGATAGAGGGTGCGGGATTTCATCCGCACAGCCAGCCCGGCCCCGATCCATGCGCCAAGAAGGCTTCCCGCGAGAAGGTTCAGGATGATCGGCCATTCGGCCAGCACCTGATCAAGGGGCACGGTTCCCGCCCGGAACGGCAGCGCTGTAGCCACCACAATGAGACTGGTCGCCTTGTTCAGGATCACCGCATCAAGGGCTGCAAATCCGAACACGCCGATCAAGAGCGGAAGACGGAACTCTGCCCCGCCAAGCCCGATCAGCCCGCCAACAATGCCAACGATCGCGCCAGCCAATACGATCCGCGGCCATCCGACCATGCCTGCCCCCAAATGAACCTGTCACACCTTGCGGCGCAGGCTTCCCTCCAGCGGCACGGCTCATGGCAGGGTGTTCGAGATGGTCCAGTATTTCAAGATGTTGCGGTGAGAAAGGCCCAGCCGATATTTCGACCGCTAGGAATTCGCTGAGGCCCTGATGAAGCGGGTGAACCCTTCGACCGCGACAGAATCAAGCTGCTCTGTCGCAGGGGCGGCGCTCTAGTTGCAGCGTGACATTTGCGATGCCATGCGCCTCGGCCAAGGCATCGGTCAGGCGGTCGATGAAGGCGTCGGGGTCGCTCCCCTGCCAGACCAGATGCACAGCCAGCGCCGTGCGCGTGGTGGACAACGGCCAGATGTGCAAATCGTGCAGGCTTTGCACACCCTCCTGTCGCCCCAGCCAATCGGCAATGGCAGCACGATCAATCTCGAACGGCACACCATCAAGGCTCAAGTGCAGCGCCTCGCGGAACAATCCGGCGGCGGTGATAGCGATGAGCAAGCTGACCGCGATCGCCACGGCGGGGTCAAGCCAATCCCATCCGGTGACCATGATCCCGGCCGCCGCCAGCACCACCGCCCCCGAAACCGCCGCATCCGCCGCCATGTGCAGGAACGCGCCCTTCGCGTTCAGATCGCCCTTGCGTGAAGACATGAACAAGAGCGCAGAGCCCGTGTTCACCCCGATCCCGACCAGCGCGACCAACATCACCGTCAGGCCGGGCACGGCGACTGGGTCAGACAGCCGCTGCACCGCCTCCCACGTCACCGCACCGACACCCACCAGAATGGCGATGGCGTTGAACAGCGCGGCAAGGATCGTGGCCCGCCCCAGACCCCAGGTATGCCGTGCCGTCACCGCCCGCTTGGCCAGCACCGCTGCCCCCCAGGCGATCAGCAGACCGGCCACGTCGGTCAGGTTGTGCGCGGCATCCGCGAGCAGGGCCAGCGATCCGGTGATCCAGCCCGCTGCACCTTCCACGATCACGTAGCCCGTGTTCAGGCCTACGGCCCAGCGGAACGCGGGGCCAAGGTCCGTGGGCGGGCGATGATCTTGGGTGTGGTCGTGGGCCATGATGTTAGACCTTCCGGGTCAGCGTCCCTTCCATCGGCACTGCGCCGGACAGCGTGTTCGAGATCGTGCCGTATTTCAGGAAGTTGCGGTGCAACAGATCAAGGCGCTGGTCGGTCTCGGCGCTGTCCAAGATGATCTCGTAGCGGATCAGCGTCAGTTTGGGTGGCGCGTCCTGGCGTACTGCCTCCAGCGCAACCTCGGCCCCGTCGACTTGGAAATGCAGCATAGGCGTCACCCGCTCGATCCCCTTCAGCATGCAAGCGGCCAGCGCCGCCAGCAGCAATTCCACGGGGTTCATCGCATCGCGCCGCCCCGCCAAATCGGTGTCGAGCGTGACTTCGGCCTCCTTGGCCACGGCGAGGCTCCCATGCGCATCGATCCGGCGGGCGTGGACGCGATATTCCATCAAATAAGCCGTCCGATTTCTTCCACCGTCAGCACCTTGCCGGTCGAGACGACCTTCTCGTCCACCACCAGCCCCGGCGTCGACATCACCCCATAGGCGGCGATTTCAGCGAAATCGGTGACCTTAACGATCTCGGCCTGCTTGCCGGCAGCCGATGCAGCGGCTTTGGCGTTCTCGCCCAAGGTGACGCATTTCTTGCAGCCCGAGCCGAGGATCTTGATGATCATGATGTGGTCCTTTCTCAGATGAACCAGTTGGAAATCGCGTTGAAGATCAGCCCGATGGACAGGATGCCAAGGGTGACGACGCCGGTGAAGGTGACCAGGAGCGGCATCTTCACAACACGCTTCAGCATGATGAGCGAGGGCAACGACAGGGCCGTCACCGCCATCATGAAGGCCAGCACCGTGCCAAGTCCCACGCCCTTGCCGACCAGCGCCTCGGCGATCGGCAATGTGCCGAAGATGTCGGCATACATGGGGATGCCCACCAGCACTGCCACGGGGACCGACCACCACTTGTCCTGCCCGAGCATGGCCGAAATTACGTTGGCGGGTACCCAGTTGTGGATCGCAGCCCCAATGCCGACACCGATCAGCACATAGGGCCAGACGCGGTGGACGATCTCCACTACCTGATCGCGCGCATAGGTCAGCCGCTCGTTCCGGGTCATGGTCGCGGCCTCGCCCGAGACGGGAACCGTGCGGACGAATTCCGCAACCTGACCCTCCATCCCCATGCGCCCGATGATCGTCCCGCCCACGATGGCCACCACCAGCCCGACTGCGACATAGGCCAGCGCGATGGGCCAGCTGAAGATTGAGGCAAGCAGGATGACCGAGGCCAGATCCACGAGCGGCGAGGAGATCAGAAAGGAGAACGTCACCGCCAGCGGCAGGCAAGCGGCGGTGAAGCCGATGAAGAGCGGGATCGACGAACAGGAACAGAACGGCGTCAACGTGCCCAGAAGGGCCGCGAGCGTGTTGGCGCCCAGACCGGACCGTCCGCCCAGCATGGCCCGCGTCCGTTCGGGCGGAAAATGGCTTTGCACATAGGAGATGGCAAAGATCAGCACCGAGAGCAGGATGAAGATCTTGATCACGTCATAGACGAAGAACTGCACCGACCCGCCAATGCGCGAGGCGGGGTCCAGCCCGACGGCCGCCACGCCCGCGCCGACCAGATCGTTGAGCCAGGTCATCCGCAGCAGTTGGTCGTTCAGCCAGCCGAACACGCTCATGCTGCCCGCTCCGTCACCATGATTGGCCGCTCCAACGCGGCTTCGACCAGCTGGATCAGGGACGGCGGCAGGTCCGGGTTGATCCGGTAGCGCACCCACTGCGCATCGCGCCGGTCCAGAACCAGCCCCGCCTGCTTCAGTACCTGCATGTGCCGCGACATCCGGCTTTGGGTGGCTCCCAGCTTCCGCATCAATTCGCAGACACAGTGTTCCGAGCCGTCCGCCAGAAGGCGCATGGCTTCAAAGCGGGTCGGTTCAGCAAGGGCAGACAGAACGGCTAGGATCATCGGCGGCGCTCCACTTCATGCGCATCTGCGCATGGGCGGGCGATCACTGCCGTGATCTGGATCAATCAGCGCAGGTGCCTGAGCGTCTGATGTCATGAAACCTTCATTGGACGGTTCCATTTATTTCCGTTAATCGGGAAACATGGAACAGAATCGCGCCATCCACGCTTTCGCCACGCTCGGCCACCCCGGCCGGATGGCGGTCTTCCGCCTGCTGATGCGCTTTGCGCCGCAAGGCGTGCGGCCGACCGAGATCGCCGAGGCTTTGGGTCTGAAACAGAACACCCTGTCGCATCACCTCGCTGACCTTGCGGCGTCGGGTCTTGTCCAGGTCACACGGGTCGGTCGGTCGCTCTACTACGCTGTCGATCTCGACACGACGGAAGGCTTGATCGGCTACCTCGCTCTCGATGTGGGTCGTGCCCGGCCCGATCTCCTTGCCCCCTTGCTCTCTGCCCCAAAGGACGCCGTTCAAATGGACCGCACTATCCCCGACACCGACTTCGACGTACTTTTTATCTGCTCGGGCAATTCTGCCCGTTCGATCTTTGCCGAGGCACTGCTCCGCGATCTGGGCAAGAGCAAGTTTCAGGCCTTCTCTGCTGGCACTCGGCCCAACAGCGAACTGAACCCCTTCGCTTTGGAAATCCTGAAGCGAAACGGGCATGACATCGCCGGTCTGCGGTCCAAGCATATTTCGGAGTTCCAGCAGCCGGGCAGCATCGTGATGGATTTCGTCTTCACCGTCTGCGACACGGCAGCGGCAGAGGAATGCCCGCCCTGGCCCGGCCAGCCCATCACTGGCCATTGGGGTTTGCCCGACCCGGTGAAAGCGACAGGGACAGATGCCGAGAAGGCTCTGGTTTTCGCCCAGACCTATGCGGCGCTGCGCCGGCGGATCATGACTTTCGTCGAGCTGCCGTTCGAGTCGCTGAGCCGGATGTCCCTCCAATCCCGTGTCGACGCTATCGGCACTGACACTAAAGCAAAGGCCTGATCTTCATGACCCGCATCGCTCTTAACGGCCTCGGCCGGATCGGAAAGCTTGTCCTGCGAGATTTGATCGATACCGGCGCGGGTGGCGAGATCGTTCTCTTGAACGATCCCGTCGGCGATGCTGATCAGCATGCGCTACTGATGGAATTCGACAGCGTGCATGGCCGCTGGCGCACGCCGGTCGCGGCAGGCGATGGCGCACTGATCCTGAACGGACAGACCATCCGTCTGACGCATGAGAAGACCATCGAAGCGCTGCCCCTGGCTGAATTGGGCGTCGATCTGGTGATCGACTGCACGGGCGTCTTCAAGACCGCCGCAAAGGTGGCGCCCTACTACGCCGCAGGGGCAAAGAAGGTCATTGTGTCAGCCCCGGTCAAGGATGGGGGCGCGTTGAACCTCGTCTATGGGGTGAACCATCACCTTTATGACGGTACGCAGACCCTTGTGACGGCCGCGTCTTGCACGACGAACTGTCTGGCTCCGGTGGTCAAGGTTATCCACGAAAGCCTTGGCATCCGGCACGGGTCGATTACCACGATCCATGACGTGACCAACACCCAGACCATCGTGGATCGTCCGGCCAAGGACATGCGCCGCGCGCGGTCGGCGCTGATGAACCTGATCCCCACCACAACCGGCAGCGCCACGGCAATCACGCTGATCTACCCCGAACTGAATGGCCGTCTGAACGGCCATGCGGTGCGGGTGCCGCTCTTGAATGCCTCGCTGACCGATTGCGTCTTCGAGGTGGAGCGGGCGACCACGGTCGAGGAAGTGAACGCGCTGTTCAAGGCCGCCGCCGAGGGGCCGCTGAAGGGCATTCTGGGTTATGAAACGCGCCCGCTGGTGTCCTGCGACTTCACCAACGATCCGCGCTCCTCCATCGTCGATGGGCCGTCCACCATGGTCATCAATGGCACCCAGGTGAAGATCTACGCCTGGTATGACAACGAATGGGGCTATGCCTGCCGACTGGCCGATATCGCGCGGATGGTCGCAGGCTCGCTGTGACGGACGCCGCAAGCCCCGTCGCCCCGCCGCCGAATCCTCTCCGCGCCTATGCCGCCGTGACAGCGGCTTACTGGGCCTTCATGCTGTCGGACGGCGCGCTGCGGATGCTGGTGCTGTTGCACTTCAACAGCCTAGGCTTCACGCCGATCCAGCTTGCTTGGCTGTTCCTGCTCTACGAAGTCGCGGGCATCGTCACCAACCTGGCTGCGGGCTGGCTGGCGGCGCGCTTTGGCTTGGCGGCCACGCTTTACGGCGGGCTCGCGTTGCAGATCGGGGCTTTGGTGGCGCTGGCACAGCTTGATCCGACATGGGGTGTCGCCGCATCGGTCGCCTTCGTGATGGCCGTTCAGGGCGTGTCGGGCGTGGCCAAGGACCTTGCCAAGATGTCCTCGAAATCCGCTGTCAAGCTTCTAGCCCCCAAGGAGGACGGCGGATTGTTCCGCTGGGTGGCGCTCCTTACAGGGTCGAAGAACGCGGTAAAGGGGCTGGGCTTCTTCCTCGGCGCGGCGCTGCTCGCGCTGGCGGGATTTCAGGCGGCGGTCTGGGGCATGGCGGCCGTGCTGGCGGTGATCCTGATCGCCGTAGTGCTGTTTCTGCCCGCAGGCCTGCCAGGGCGGATGAAATCCGAAGAGGCCTGGGGTGGCTGGCGGTCAAAGGACCCGCGCGTGAATCGGCTTTCGCTGGCACGTATGTTCCTGTTCGGCGCGCGCGACGTGTGGTTCGTGGTCGGCATCCCGGTCTATTTCCAAGCGGTCCTGTCCGATGGCACACCCGAAGGCCGGCGAGAGGCATTCTTTCTTATCGGCAGTTTCCTCGCGCTCTGGATCATCGCCTACGGCGCAGTGCAGGCCTTTGCCCCCCGACTTTTGGGTGGCAAGGGTCAGCCCGAGGCAGAGACCACCCGAAAGGCGATCCTTTGGGCAGGGCTGCTCGTCCCGATCCCGTTTGTTCTTGCTGCGGCAACCTGGGTGGCCGGCGACCCGGCGGAATGGCTGACGGCGACACTTATCGGGGGACTTCTGGTCTTCGGCTTTGTCTTCGCGATCAACTCTTCGGTTCATTCCTACCTGATCCTGGCTTTCGGATCGGCAGAGCGGATCACACGGGATGTGGGGTTTTACTACATGGCCAATGCGGCGGGTCGGCTGATCGGCACGCTGCTCTCGGGCCTCAGCTACCAGATCGGTGGGCTGACGCTGTGCCTTGCCACGGCAGGCCTGATGGCTTTGGCCAGTTGGCTGGCCGCCCGGCGGCTCAGGTCCGTCTGAGCACGAGCAGCGCAATCGTTGCCAGCAGGCCAACTGCTGCAGTCAACCAGATGGCGTGCAGGCCCCATGCTGTCAGGGCAGCGCCAAAGATCAGCGGCGCGGCCGCCTGCAAGATGCGGGCAGGCGCGTTGAGCCAGCCGATCCGACGCCCGTATCCCGCTGGTCCAAAGAGCGCGAGCGGCAGTGTTCCCTTGGCGATGGTCAGGATGCCGTTCCCCGCCCCGTGCAGCAGCGTGAAGGCATAGGCCGCCGGCGCGCCAAAGCCCACCAGCGCCACCGCCGCAACCGGATGCGCCGCCGCGGCGATCCGCGTCGAAATCAGGGGATGCACCCTGCGCAACAGCCCGAACTCCAGGACCCGGGCCGCGACCTGTGCGGGACCGATCATCGCCCCTGCCGCAATAGCAACCGCCGTGCTGGCCCCGGCGGCTTGCAGCAGCCCCGGAAGATGCGCGGCCATGGCGGTCGAGTTGAACCAGGTCGCGGCGAAGACGAAGGCTAGCAGCCAGAGCGCAAGTCGGGATGGCGGCGGCCCCTCTTCGACGGGCGCCGCCTCTGCGGTGACCGTCCTGGTGCCCTTGGGCAGCCATGCGTTCAGCGGCAAGGCCACGCCCAGGTGGATTAGCGCCCAGCCGATGCAGGCCTCGCGCCAGCCCCAGGTCGCCAGCATCAGGCCGGAGAGTGGCCAACCCACAGTGCTCGCGAACCCGGCGATCAGGGTGATGCCGGTGATCGGGCCGCGCGCGTCCTTGCCGTAGATCCCGGCCAGCGTGGCAAACCCCGCCTCGTAAAGCCCGATCCCCATGCCCAGCCCGATGACAGCCCAGCCCGCGAAAAGGACGAGGGGCGACGGCGCCACGGCGAGCAACCCGAGGCCTGCCGCAAAGACGAGGTTCGACAGCATCAGGACGCCGCGCCCGCCAAAGCCGTCGATCCGCGCTCCCGCCCGGGGCCCGACCATGGCCGAAACCACCATCGCCATGGAAAACGCACCGAACACCCAGACCGGCGAGAGGCCGAGGTTTTCGGCCATGGGCACAGCCAGAACGGCGGGGATATAGTAGCTGGATGCCCAGCTGACGGTGAGGGAAGAGCCGAGAGCAGCGACAATCAGTCCTCGCCGCGCCGGAGACAGTCTTGGGATCATGATGGGGCTTCGATCTGAAAGGGAGCGGCGAGACAACGCGCCTCGCCGCTGGTGTTCATGCCACCTGCGTCCAGAGCTGGAACAGCAGCCCCGATGCAAAGGCACCAGTCAGGGATAGGCCGATATAGACCGCAAAGACCTGTGGCCGCGCCAGCGCCCAGACCGCCATCGCCGCGGGGATCGAGGTGACGCCACCCGCGACGAGAAAGGCCATTCCTGCCCCCGGCGCCATGCCCTGCTCGATCAGCCCGCCGACCAGCGGCAGCGCGGCATAGCCATTCAGATAGGCGGGCACGCCGACCAGCGTCGCGGTCACGATGGGCAACAGCCCCTCGCCCCCAAGCGCCGCGGTGACGGTTTCCGCCGGGATCCACGCCAGCATCAGGCTCTCGAGGATGAAGGCCAGCGTCAGCCATTTGGCGAGGAACAGCGTCGTGGTCAGCGCCGTCTTGCCGAACTTCGCCCGGCGGTCCACATCGGTCCAGAAGCGCCACACCACCGGCTTCGGCGCGCGGATCTTCGCGCCGCCGCAGCCGCCGTTGCCGATGCCGTCGCGCAGCGGATCGGCGAAGGCGCCGCTCTTCATCATCAGGTGCACCACGGTGCCGCCGAACACGCCCAGCCCGAGGGCAGCCAGGGTCTTGGCCACCGCGAATTCGAGGTCCAGCACGCCCGCCGTCAGCACGAACATCGACGGGTCCATGATCGGCGAGGCAAGCCAGAAGGCCATCACCGCCGAGAGCGGCACGCCCATCGCCAGAAGTGCGGCGATAAGCGGGATCACCCCGCAGGAGCAGAAGGGCGAGATGCCCCCCGCCAGCGCGCCCAGCCCAATCATCAGCAGCGGCGCGCCGGTGAAGGCCCTGGCGATCAGGTTGTCAGCCCCGGTCGCATTGGCCCAGGCAGCGATGGCGATCGACAGGATCAGGAACGGCGCCGTGTTCAGGAGCGCGGTGCCCGCGAAGAGCGCGCTGTCGGCGGCCTGGGGCGTGTCGAAGACCGCCAGCGCCACAAGGATCAGCGTCGAGGCGAGCCAGACCCGCTGGTCCTGCCATAGGTGGCGCAGCGTGGACCGGAGGCCGGGTGTCGGGAAGGTTGTGTCAGTCATCACCAAATCTCCGGAATTGCAGTTGTTTCAGAGCAAGAAAAAGAGCATGTGCATCTCACGCCGCATCCTCCGACGAGCGCAGCGCAACACCGGCGCAGCATTCGGAGGTCAGGAATCCGACAAGACGGTGCATCGCCGGAAAATCGACCCGGTTGAACACCTCACGACCCTGCTTGTCCTGCAGCACCAGCCCGGCATCGACCAGCGTCGAGAGGTGATGCGCCAAGGTCGACGGGGCGAGCCCCAGGTGCTCACCGATATAGCTGACGCGCAGCCCGTCATCGCCAGCCTTCACCAGCAGACGAAAGATCGCGAGGCGGGCATCATGGCCGAGAGCGGCAAGGGCGCGTGCGTTGGGGCTGATCGTGGTCATTGCGAAATAATAACTACTATTCTAGTTTTGTCAATGTTTCGACATGAAGGTTGGATGCCGTTCGCGACGGCCACCAAGACCATTCCACATGTGCCGCAATCAAAGGCGCACCTGCGACGAGCCTCGGGCCCCCTGGAAGTGAGGCCGAAGCCTCACCCGAAGGGATCGTATTCCGAGTTATGCTGCTGTCCGCATAACTCGGAGTATGACCCGTTCCAGATTATGGCCCGCTGAGGGCCATGGCGCCTGCAAGCCCTTGCTGCGCCGAGCTTTTCGCTCGGCGCAACGCACTTGGAAGTGCGCATAATAGCGGGCTTCACTGCGATCTTCGCAGCAAAGGAGATCGAACATGCGACCAAGCAAACGCAAATTCATGTTGAAGGACGACCCGGGCAATTTGCTTGCGCCGGTATTTGGAACCTATCGGCAACGCTTGAGCGACGGGAAGTATGCGCCCAAGGTGCAAGCGCTGTACTTCGCAACCGTTTTCCATTTCGGCGACTGGCTCAAAACCGAAGGCGTTGCCCTTGGACAGGTCCGCGATTGGCACATCCGACAGTTTCTCGCCGATCACATGCCATCTTGCGAGTGTTATCGCCATACGCGCGGCGACACACACACAAATCGCGCAGCCCTGAATCTGCTCGGGCGGGTCATGGAGGGCACTGGGTTCGCTATGACGCGGACCCTGACGCCAATGGATGCGGAGCTTTCGCGCTTCGACGCGAAGATGCGAGAGGTCTGGGGCTATTCCGAGAGCACACGGGCAGCACGGTGCCGCATCGTCAAACGTTTCCTGACTTCTACAGAAGGAGCGTATGATATTGATTTAGATAAGCTTTCCAAGTCCGATGTATCACGTTTCATCACCGGTGACGGCAACCGGGGAGCAAGTTGCGCACGCGGGTTGTCTGGCGCGATCCGCTGCTTCCTGCGGTATCGCCAGTTGATCGGCGATGACGTCACACCTCTGCTTGCAGGTTTGCCGCGCCCCCCGCGACCCAAGCCTTCCACCCTGCCAGACGTTCTCACGGACGTCGAAGTCGACGCGCTGCTGCAGTCGTTCAGTGCCGACTTTCCTCAGTGCCGGCGCGCATTCGCAATCGCCAGATGCCTGATCGATCTTGGTATGCGCTCTTACGAGGTGGCCGGACTGACCCTTGAAGACATCGACTGGCAGCGCGGTACGATCCGGGTCACCCATCGCAAAGGACGCCGTGCAGATATTCTGCCGCTGCTGGAAGCGACTGGTAAGGCGATCGCAGACTACATCCTGCATGAGCGCCCTGCGCCCGCTTGCCTCAACATTTTCGTTCGACACAGGCCACCTATCGGTGGACCGATAGGACGACGCGCCGTTCAGACGACCATGCTGGCCGCCTACCGTCGTCTGGGCTGGGAGCGCACCCGGGTTCATATTCTCCGCCACACCTTGGCGACGCGGCTTCTGGCCAAGGGCACACCGATGCCCGTCATCGCGGACGTCTTGGGCCATCGCAGCCTCGATACGACAGTGATTTACACCAAGCTGGACAGCGATTGGTTGTCCAAGGTGTCGCTGGCATGGCCGGGAGGCGCACAATGAGCAGGACCCTCACACAGGCCGCAGCCGCATATCTTGATGGCCGCTACCGCCACGGGTTCATCCCCACGAACGCCGACAATCATGTGTCATCATTTGCAAGATTTTCCGCGGCCTGCGGCCATACCTGGCCGATGACCGCGGACCTTTGTCTGCAATGGGCGCGCGAGGGCGCCGCACATGCCGACCCGTTCAACTGGGCCCGTCGCCTTGAAGCGCTGCGTCCGTTTTCGCGCTATTTGTCAGAGCTTGACCCTGCCACCAGCTTTCCGCTCGGAAGTCCATTTGGACGCAAGACACGGCGGTTGGCGCCTCACATATATTCGGCCGATGAGGTCCGCAGGATTGTCGAGGAAGCTGGCCAGCTGATGGCAACACCGGCTTTGCGCCCCGTGCTCCTTTCGACGCTGTTTGGGCTTCTAGCATCAACCGGCCTGCGGATATCCGAGGCTTTGGCCTTGCGGCTCGCCGATACCGATCTTGCTCGCGGGCAGCTAACCATCAAGGCCAGCAAGTTCGGGACAAGCCGATTGGTTCCCCTCCATCCGACGGGAAGCCGGGCGCTGGAAGCGTTTTTGTCAGCACGCGGGCAGGCTGTAGCCCCGGGGAAGGACATGCATCTGTTTTCACTTCACTCGGATGGTCGGCCGGTACCGTACGCCAATGTCCTCTATGCTTTTTCTCGATTGCCGGTGATCAATGAGATCCGGCCAAGAGGTGGACACGCGAGGGTCCGGATCCATGACCTGCGGCATACATTCGTCTGCCGCAGATTGATGATCTGGCTCGATGAAGGCGTCGACATCGACAACGCAGTTCTGGCGCTGTCGACCTATGTCGGGCACGCCAAGCCGGTCAGCACCTATTGGTACATGGAGGCTATTCCCGAACTGATGGCGTTGACCAGTGCGCGCTTCGAGCGAACGATCGGCGTCATGGAGGAGATCACCCATGCTTGATCGAGCCCAGAATCCATCATTTGCAAAGCTGCTTCAGCAGTTCTTCGTCGACTACCTTGGTCAACAAAAAACTGTCAGCCGCCACACGATCGCGGCCTATCGTGATACCTTCCAACTGCTCCTGCAGTTCGCGCAGGTCGCCATCAGGAAAGCCCCGACAGACCTGACCATGGGCGACATGAATGCTGCCCTGATCCTCGGGTTCCTTGACCATCTCGAGAAGTTCAGAGGGAACAGCGTGCGCAGCAGGAACGCCCGACTTGCGTCAATCAGGGCCTTTCTCAAGTACGCCGCACACCATGACTTCGGGGCTTTGGCCACGATTGAGCAGGTTCTTGCGATTCCGATGAAGCGCCATGACAAACCCCTCGTCGGCTTCCTTTCGAAAGGAGAGATTGACGCGATCCTGAACGCGCCCGATCCGTCCACGTGGACCGGACAGCGTGATCGCGCGATGCTCGCACTGATGTATAACACCGGGGCGCGGGTCTCCGAGGTCGCTGTTTTGCGTCTGGATGACTTGGTCCTCGGTCCGAGCTCCGTTGTTCATCTCAAGGGGAAGGGCCGCAAACAGCGCAGTGTCCCTCTTTGGAGGCAGACAGCAGCAACGTTGCGCAAATGGGTGGATCAAGATGACCGGCGGGACGGAACCAGGCCGCTATTTCCAAGTGCGACAGGCAAGCCGCTGACTCGATCCAGCATTGCGAGGCGGCTGGAACTTGCAGCGGGCAAGGCTGCGGTAACACTTCCCGAACTTTCTAAGCGCACGGTGTCGCCGCACATCATCCGGCATTCGACGGCCATGCACCTGCTGCAATCCGGTGTCGACATTTCCGTCATCGCGCTCTGGCTCGGGCACGAAAGTCCAACGACAACGCACGTCTATCTATCGGCGGACATGGCCATGAAAGAAGAAGCCCTGCTACGCCTTCAGCCGGCAGATGTGGGTCCGGGGCGCTACAAGGCGCCGGACAACCTCTTGGCTTTCTTGAAAGGCCTCTGATTATGCGCACTTCCAAGTGCGTAGCGCCGAGCGAAAAGCTCGGCGCGGCGAGGGCTTGCAGGCGCCATGGCCCTCAGCGGGCCATAATCTGGAACGGGTCATACTCCGAGACGATCACGA
>CAZLIC010000097.1:0-14021 GCA_964559535.1 uncultured Rhodobacterales bacterium | reverse complement strand
GTCGCGGCCCAGCTCGCCCCGGACCAGCTGCCTGATCCGGTCAGCGACAAGGAAGCCGCCTGGGCGGCCTTCGAGCGCCAACGCCAGGCTTGACCATGGCGGACCCCTGGGCCGAAGCGACGCAAATCAACAACCAGACAGACAGGAAGCCACGATGAACCGCCCGCGACCCACCTTGGCCGTCATGACGCGCGCTGCGCGCGTGGCGGATGAGACCGGGCGCGTGATCGAAATCGTGTCGCCAGACGGGATGGTGTTCCGTATCAATCCCAAGGGGACACCCTTGCCGCCGGTGAGCCAGAAGGACGCGGTCGAGGAGTGGTTTGCCGGAGGCGGAAATGACGCGCGTTGATCTCAAGGGCGTTCACCGGGTCCGGGCTGCTTCCGGTCGTGAATATCACTATGCCTGGAGGGGCGGGCCGCGCTTCTGGTCGTCCGACAGCGGCTTTCCGGCAGGGTCCGCAGAATACCTTGCCGCGCTTGCCGCCTCCGCCCCCAAGGCCAGATCGGCGCAGGGTCTGTTCCGCTCCCTGATCATCGCCTGGTTGGAGAGTGGCGCTTTCGCGGCCCTTGCCCCGCGCAGTCAGAAAGACTTCCGCACCTCGCTCTACCATCCGAAGAACGGCATCGACGCCAAATTCGGTGCCGCCCCCATCGCCGCCTTTGATGACCCCCGGATCCGCCGCCAAGTCATCGACTGGCGCGACGGCATCGGCGGCAAGGTCGGCCATGACCGGCTGCGCCATCTCCAGCGAATCGTAGCCTGGGCTCTGGACCGGGGCGACTTGCGCCATCATCATCTGCGGGAGATCACAACGACATACCGCGCTGATCGGGCCGACGTGATCTGGACGCCAGAAGAGATCGCGGCCTTCGTGGCAGGCGCGCCACCGCACGTCGCCCGCATTCTCATCGCGGCCACCGAAACCGGCCTGCGCCCCGGTGACCTCGCCGTCCTCTCGCGAGAACACATCCATCCAACCCCAAAGGGCCAGCGCATCGTCATCTGGACGCGCAAGCGGCGGCGAATGGCCTCGATCCCCGTGACCCCCGCCATGGGAGCGCTGATTTCCGCCACGCCGCCGGGCCAGTCGCGCCTGCTGGTGACAGCCGAAGGAACACCCTGGCAGCACGAGAATTACCTTGGGGCGGCGGTCAGCACTTGGCGCGACAATCTGAAGCTGCGCGCGGACCTTCGGCTCTACGATGCGAGAGGCACCGCTGCGACACGCCTGCTGGCAGCCGGAGCCGATCTGCGTGAGATCGCCACCCACATGGGCTGGAGCCTGAAACACGCCGCATCGGTGATCGACACCTACGCCGCCCTGGCTCCCGAATCGACCGATGGAGTGGCGGCAAAGCTTGCCAAGGTGGCCCGAAAGGCGAACAGGTCTGTAAAAAGTTCTGTAAAAAAACCCGGATGACGTCGGCGTCCCATCTCGTAACGCCTTGAAATAACTGGCAGGGGCAGCAGGGCTTGAACCCGCGACCTACGGTTTTGGAGACCGTCGCTCTACCAACTGAGCTATACCCCTCCGCCGCCCGCGGGGTTACGGCAGGCCGTGCCGGAACGCAAGGGGCTTGCCGCGCTACCCCCCCGTGTCCGGCCTTTGCCGCGCCCGTCAGGCTTCGCCGGACGGTGCCCCGCCCCCGAACCGGTTCCCCTGCCGGTAATCGCAGGACGCTTCCTGCATCTGCAGGTGCAGCCCCGTGCCGGTGAACGGATGTGCCCGTGCCACGTCCTCGTCGAACGCGATGCCCAGCCCCGGCGCCTCGGGCGGCAGGATATAGCCATCCTCCCACCTGATCGTGTGGCGGATCAGCTGCTGGTGGAAGGCGCCCCCGGTTTCGATGGTTTCAGCGATCAGCAGGTTGGGGATCGACACCGCGAAATGCACGTTCGCCGCCCATTCCACCGGCCCGGCATACAGGTGCGGCGCCATCTCGGCGTTGAACACCTCGGCCATGGCGGCAATCTTCTTGGCCTCCCAGATGCCGCCCACCCGACCCAGCGCCGGCTGCAGGATCTTCACCCCGCCCATGCGCAACAGCGCGCCGAACTCGGTCTTGGTCGTCAGCCGCTCGCCTGTCGCCAACGGAATACGCACCTGCCGCGCCACCTCGGCGAACTCCAGCAGGTTGTCGGGCGGGATCGGCTCTTCGTACCACAGCGGGTTGAACGGCTCCAGTTCGCGCCCCAGCCGGATCGCGCCCGGCGTGGTGAACTGGCCATGTGTGCCGAACAACAGGTCGGCGCGGTCGCCCACCGCTTCACGGATCGCCTTGCAGAAGGCGACCGACCGGGAAATGTCACTCATCGCCGGTTCGTGCCCGCCGCGAATGGTGTAGGGTCCCGCCGGGTCGAACTTCACGGCGGTGAACCCCTGTTCGACAGCGCGCAGCGCGGCGGCGGCCTGCCAGTCGGGATTCACCCAGAACTCGGCATGGTCCTGCCCCGGCTGCGGATACAGGTAGGTATAGCTGCGCACGCGCTCATTCATCCGCCCGCCCAGCAGCGCCCAGACCGGCCGGTTGCGCGCCTTGCCGATGATGTCCCAGCAGGCGATCTCTAGCCCGGCAAAGGCGCCCATCACCGTGGGGTCGGGACGCTGGGTGAACCCCGACGAATAGGCGCGGCGGAACATCAGCTCGATGTTTTCCGGGTTCTCGCCCTGCATGTGCCGCTCGAACACATCCTCGATCACCGCCCGCATGGCCTTCGGGCCCACGGTACTGGCATAGCATTCGCCATAGCCGACGATGCCGTCGTCCGTTGTCAGCTTCGGGAAGATCCAGTAGCGCCCGCCCCAGCCAGGCGGCGGCGGCGCCACGACGAAGATTTCAAGCGACTGCAGGCGCATGGCGGTCCCCCCGAACAGGATGGCAAGAGCCTAGTCCCTCCGAAGGGCCCCGTCTGCCGGATTGCGACAGCCGATGTCGGGAATGACGGGGCGCCTGATGATGTCCGTTCCGGTCAACTTTCCTTGCATCGAGCGGGCCCAGACACCCCGCCGTTGCGGGAAAAAATCATGCGGCGTGCCGCGAGATCGCCTCGGCAAACACCGGCGCGTCCACGTTCCCGCCCGAGGCCAGCGCGAAGACGTCCGCGCCCGCCAGGCTGTCGCGCCGGAACAGCACCGCGGCCAGCGCCACCGCGCCCCCCGGTTCCAGCACGATCTTCAGGTGCCGGAAGGCCAGCGCCATGGCCGCCAGCGCTTCGTCGTCGGTCACCACCAGCCCCGGCCCCGCCAACCGCGCCAGAATGGGCAGCGTCAACTCGCCCGGTGTCGGCGTCACGATGGCATCGCAGACAGACCCGCTTGCCGCGGCATTCACCACGCGCGCGCCGCTGGCCAGGCTGCGCGCCATGTCGTCGAAGCCCGCCGGTTCCGCCGTGCGCACCCGCAACCCCGGCGCCCGCGCCTCCAGCGCCAGCGCGATGCCCGAAGACAGCCCGCCGCCGCCGCAGCACACCACCACCTCCGCCGTCCCTATGCCCAGTGCCGCCGCCTGTTCGGCAATCTCCAGCCCGGCCGTGCCCTGTCCGGCGATCACCTGCGCATCGTCATAGGGCCGGATCAGCGTCAGCCCGCGCTCGGCCACCATGCGGTCGCCAATGGCTTCGCGGCTTTCGCCCCCGGCACGGTCATAGGTCACCACCTCGGCCCCCAGCACACGCGTCCCCTCGATCTTCACCCGCGGTGCGTCCGAGGGCATGATGATGACGGCGGGAATGCCATGCTCGCGCGCCGCCAGCGCGACACCCTGCGCATGGTTGCCTGACGAAAACGCGATCACCCCCCGCGCGCGCTGTGCTGCAGGCAGGGCCGACACCGCCGACCATGCGCCGCGGAACTTGAAGCTGCCGGTATGCTGCAGGCACTCTGCCTTCACCCACACCCGCCGCCCGGCCATCGCATCCAGCCCCGGCGCGTTCAGCAGCGGGGTCACCCGCGCGCGGCCCGCCAGCCGCCCTGCCGCCGCTTCGATTGCCGCAATGTCGGTCATCGGATTCTCTCCCGCAGTTGCCGGAACGTTAGCTGTCGCTTTACCAGAATCAGCCATCCTCTGCCCATGTCCATCCGCGCTCTCGCCCTGCTTGCCGCCCTTTCGCCCGCCACAGTGGTGGCGCAGGAAACGCTGGTGCTGGCCGCCGCTGTGGCCGAACCGCCAATGCAGCCCGCGCTTCAACCCGTCACTCTGCCCGTCATCCTGCCGGGCGGTGCCGTGCGGGTGGCCGACGCGCCCCCCGCAACCCCCGGCCTGTGGCTGAACTTCTGACCGGCTATTGCACTTCCGCAAGAAACCGGCGGATCAGCGCCACCGCCTCCGGCTCGTCCAGGAATGGAATGTGCGCCCGCCCGGGCACGCTGGCAAACAGCATGTCAGGGCGACGTCGCTGCATCTCCTCCACGGTGGCCGCGGACAGCAGGTCCGAATTCGCCCCGCGGATCAGCGCCACGGGCAGCCCCGCCGTCGCGTCCCACAACGGCCACAGGTTCTGCGGCGGCCCCCCGAAGGCCGACAGGAACGCCTCGCGCAGCGCCGCATCATAGGTGATGCGCAATCCGTCGGGCGTCTCGCGCCAGTGCAGCCGCGCTTCCTCCATCCAGCGTGATGCCGGAACCCCCGAAAACCCCGGCGACGCGCCGGGCAGCGCCGCCGCCATCTCGGCATGGGTCCGCGCCCGCGGGTTGCGGCCCAGATAGCCGCTGATGCGGTCCAGCCCGGCCTGCCCGATCACCGGCCCCACGTCGTTCAGGCACAGGCCCAAAAGCCGCCCCTTGGCCACCGCCGCCAGCAGCATGCCGATCAGCCCCCCGCGCGAGGTGCCCAGTACCGCCGCCTGCGCCACCCCCAGATGGTCCAGCAACGCCAGCGCATCCCGCGCCTCTTGCGGCACGGTATAGGTGGCAGCACCCGAAAATTCGCTCCCCCCTCGCCCGCGATAGTCCATGCGGATCACGCGGGCCGGCGGCAGGTGCGGCAGCACATAGCCGAAATCGCCCATCGTCCGCGTCAGCCCCGGCAGGCACAAGAGCGGAACGCCCTCGCCCCGGTCGTCATAGGCCAGCCGCGCGCCATCGGGTGCGGTGAAGTGCATCATGACAGCAACCCCCTCAGCGGCGTCAGGTCGGCAAAACTGTGCGCCGGGCCATGCGGCAGGCGCTCGTGCGGGGCGCCCGTGCGGTTGATCCACGCGGTTTCAAAACCAAAGGCAGCCGCCCCCGCAATGTCCCACCCGTTGGAGGAAACGAACAGAACCTCGCGCGGATGCACCGCGAACCGGGCCGGAACCATGCGATAAACCGACATCGCAGGCTTGAACACGCCCACATCCTGCACCGACAGCACCGCGGCAAAGGCGCCGCCAATCCCCGCCGCCGCGCAGGCCGCCGCCAGCATCGCGGGCGTCCCGTTGGACAGGATCGCCTTCGGCACAGCCACGTCCGCCAGCACCCCCGGCACCTCGGGATAGCACGGCAGCCGGTCATACAGGGCCAGCAGCCGCGCCCGCAGCGCGGCATCCGCCAAACCTGCCGCGGCCATTGCCCAATCCAGTGCGTCGGCCGTCACCGCGTCGAAGCCGACATGGTGGCCAGTGATCGAACGATGCCACGAATACTCGATCTGCTTGCGCCGCCAGTCCTCGGCCAACCGCGGCCACACCTCGGCCAGCCGCTCGCCCCCCGGTTCGGCCGCCGTCAGCCGCGCGGCGCCCGCCACGTCGAACAGGGTGCCATAGGCATCAAAGACCACAACGCGGATCATGGGCGCATCTTGCACGGTCGCACCGCCGCGGCAATCGCGCCGCTTGCCGCCCACGCCCACATTGCCTAGGAACCGGGCACTGGGGAGACACCGATGGCCCGTGGCGACGAACTTCTGGAAGACCGCGCCACCTCGCGCCGCGTCGGTGCGCTGCGGGGGCTGGTCCCGTTCCTGCGCCCCTACCGCATGGGCATCGCACTTGCCACCGCCGCGCTGGTGCTGACTGCCGCCGTCTCGCTGGTGCTGCCGCTGGCCGTGCGCCGCGTGGTCGACGGGTTCAACGAAGACAACGCGGCGATGCTGGATGCCTACTTCGGCGCGGCGTTGGGCGTGGCCGTTCTGCTCGCGCTTGGCACCGGCCTGCGCTACTGGCTTGTCACGCGCCTTGGCGAGCGCGTGGTGGCCGACATCCGACGCGCGGTCTACGACCGTGTCATCGGCCTGTCGCCCGCCTTTTACGAACGCCTGCTGACGGGCGAGATCCTGTCGCGCATCACCACCGACACCACACTGCTTCTGTCGGTCATCGGCTCGTCCGTCTCGGTCGCCCTGCGCAACATCCTGATGCTGGCGGGGGGCATGGTGGCGCTGATGCTGACCTCGCCCAAGCTGACCGGGCTGGTGCTGCTGATCGTGCCCATGGTCATCATTCCCATCGTCACCATGGGCCGCCGCCTGCGCCGCCTCAGCCGCGAAAACCAGGACTGGATCGCGGCGTCCTCGGGCATGGCCTCGGAAACCCTGCTTGCCGTGCAAACGGTGCAGGCCTTCACCCACGAAGCCCAAACCCGCGGCCAGTTCGGCAACGCCACCGAGCAAAGTTACCACAGCGCCCGGTCCCGCATCACCACCCGCGCACTGATGACGATGATCGTGATCTTCCTTGTCTTCGCGGGCATCGTGGGTGTGCTGTGGATCGGCGCCCGCGACGTGCGCGCGGGAAGCATGACGCCGGGCGAGCTGATCCAGTTCCTGATCTATGCGGTCATGGTGGCGGGCGCCGTGGGTGCGCTGTCGGAAACCTGGACCGAGGTGCAGCGGGCAGCCGGCGCCACCGAGCGTCTGGTGGAACTGCTGACGGCCGACGACCCGGTGAATGACCCCGCCGCGCCCGCCACGCTGCCGCGCCCGGTGCTGGGTGCCATTGCGTTCCAGGGCGTGAGGTTCCGCTACCCGGCCCGGCCCGAGGTCTCGGCGCTGGACGGCATCGACCTGCAGGTCAACCCGGGCGAGACGGTGGCGCTGGTCGGCCCTTCAGGCGCGGGCAAGACCACCGTGTTCCAGCTTCTGCTGCGCTTCTACGACCCTGCCGAGGGACGCATCACCATTGACGGCACCGACATCGCCACCCTGGCCCGCGCAGATTTCCGCCGTGCCATCGCGCTGGTGCCGCAGGACCCGGTGATCTTCGCTGCCTCGGCGCGCGAAAACATCCGCTTTGGCCGCCCCGAGGCGACGGATGCCGAGGTGGAAGTCGCCGCGAAAGCCGCCGCCGCGCACGACTTCCTCTCCGCCCTGCCGCAGGGCTACGACACCTATGTGGGCGAGCGTGGCGTGATGCTGTCGGGCGGCCAGCGCCAGCGCATCGCCATCGCCCGCGCCATCCTGCGCGACGCGCCCATCCTGCTGCTGGACGAGGCGACCAGCGCGCTGGATGCCGAGTCCGAACGCGCCGTGCAGACGGCGGTGGACCGCCTGGCGCAGGGCCGCACCACGCTGATCGTGGCGCACCGGCTGGCCACGGTGAAACGCGCCGACCGCATCGTGGTGTTCGACGGCGGCCGCATCGTGGCACAGGGCACGCATGACGCGCTGGTGGCGCAGGGCGGGCTCTATGCGCGGCTGGCGCGGTTGCAGTTCACCGAAGGGCTGGCGGCCGAATAACGTTGCGTACCCCGACACCGTCACGCTTGCGTGACGCGCCGCAAACCCACATCTTCGCCTGAACACAAACCTCCCGGACCAAACAGGGGGGATCTCAGGGGAGGAGACACTCATGGGCGCCACTGCCGCAGCCTTTGCCACCATGGCCGACCGCGACCGCATCGAAGCCGAGATGCCCTGGGCCGACCGCGGCGTGCCCCGCACCATGCACGCCTTCCTCGCCCGCACGGCCGACCGCCACGGCGACAAGCCCGCCTTCACCTTCCAGCTGTTGTCCGGCCCGCAGACCAAGGCCGAAACCCTGACCTGGAGCCAGTTGCACGCCCGCGTGACACAGGCTGCAAACCTGTTCCGCAGCCTGGGCGTCGGCCCTGCCGATACCGTTGCCTACATCCTGCCCAACTGCACCGACACCGTCGTCACCCTTCTGGGCGGTGCCGTTGCGGGCATCGTGAACCCGGTCAACCCGCTGCTGGAACCCGGCCAGATCGCCGCCATCCTGCGCGAGACGCGCGCCAAGGTGGTGGTCACGCTGAAGGCTTTCCCGAAGACCGACCTTGCGCAGAAGGTGGCGCAGGCGCTGACCGAGGCGCCGGGGGTGACCACGGTGCTGGAGGTGGACCTGAACCGCCACCTGGCGCCGCCCAAATCGTGGATCGTCCCGCTGGTGCGCCCGAAGAACCCGGTCAGCCACAAGGCCACCGTCAAGGACTTCACCGCCGAGACCTCTCGCCAACCCGCGAAGCTGACCTTCGAGGACAGCCCGGCCGACCGCGTGGCCGCCTATTTCCACACCGGCGGCACCACCGGCATGCCCAAGGTGGCCCAGCACAAGGTCAGCGGCATGGTCTACAACGGCTGGTGCGGCGCCACGCTGATGTTCAAGCCGAACGACGTGGTGATGTGCCCGCTGCCGCTGTTCCACGTCTTTGCCGCCTACCCGGTGATGATGTCGATGATCGCGGCCGGCGCCCATGTCGTCTTCCCCACGCCGCAGGGCTATCGCGGCGACGGCGTTTTCGACAACCTGTGGAAGCTGATCGAACGCTGGCGCGTGACCTATCTTATCTCGGTGCCCACCGCGCTGTCGGCGCTGATGCAGCGCCCCGTCAACGCCGATGTCAGCACCCTGCGCGGCGCCTTCTCGGGCTCGGCCCCGCTTCCGGTGGAACTCTACAAGCGGTTCGAGAAGGCCACGGGCGTGCAGATCACCGAAGGCTACGGCCTGACCGAGGCGACCTGCCTGGTGTCGTGCAACCCGGCCGACGGGGAAAAGAAGATCGGCTCGGTGGGCATTCCGATGCCCTACACCCATGTCCGCATCCTGCATACCGACCGGGACGGCGCCGTCACCCGCGAATGCGGCCCCGATGAAGTGGGCGAAATCTGCATCGCCAACCCCGGCGTGTTTGAGGGCAGCACCTACACCGAGGCCGACAAGAACAAGGGCCTGTTTGCCGAGGGCCGCTACCTGCGCACCGGCGACCTGGGCCGCATCGACGGCGACGGCTACCTCTGGATCACCGGACGCGCCAAGGACCTGATCATCCGCGGCGGCCACAACATCGACCCCGCGGTGATCGAAGAGGCGATGATGAAGCACCCGGCGGTGGCCTTTGCCGGCGCCATCGGCCAGCCCGACGCGCATGCGGGCGAATTGCCCTGCGTCTATGTGGAACTGGTGGCGGGTTCGTCCGTCACCGAACAGGACCTGCTCGACACGGCCGAGAAGCACATCGTCGAGCGCGCGGCGATGCCGAAGCACATCGAGATCATGCCGACCCTTCCGAAAACCGCTGTGGGCAAGGTGTTCAAGCCCGACCTGCGCAAGATGGCCATCACGCGCACCTTCGATGCCGCGCTGAAGGCGGCGGGCGTGCCGGCTGCGGTGGCCGAGGTGGTCGAGGACAAGAAGCGCGGGCTGGTGGCGAAACTCTCCCGCGCGGGTAGCGTCGACGAGGCCGCCGTCATCTCGATCCTGGGCGCCTTTGCCACGCCCTGGGACTGGAAATGACAGCCGCCCCTCAAGGGGCTTGAAGGAATCCCGATGACCGGGTCAAACTTCCCCTGAACGGGTCGGAAAGGGGAAGGGCGGGCCGATGATGCGCGCTGTGTTGGGAATGGCGGTCTTCGGCGCGGCGGCTCTGCCCGCCCTGGCCGAGTCACAAAGCACGATGCTGTATTCGCACAAGCATTGGGAAGTCGAATATGTCCAGTTCGACGACGGGACCTCGGCCTGTCTGGCCGAGGTGGACGCGGGCACCGACAGCTTCACCGTGTGGCTGTACCAGGACGCGTCGTTCCGCCTGCAGTTCTATTCGACCGGGTGGGAATTCGGCGACGCGGGCGAAACCGCCGACCTGCAGATCCGCATCGACCGCCGGTCGCCATGGGACCTGACCAACGCCGACCTCTACCGCAACTCGGTGCTGTTCAACCTGCCCGACAACGACACCGGCGTGCGCTTTCTGGTCGAGGTGGCGCAGGGCAGCACACTGTACCTGAACACCGCGAGCGGCGAAGGCGTGAAGAGCTATTCGCTGGCCGGGTCGAGTGCCTCGATGCGCGCGATGCTGGACTGCGGCGATTCGATCACCGGCAACAGCGCGAACCCGTTCAACTAGACCGCATTCCGGGCCTGGTCGCCCGGCCTGCAGCGAACGGCAGCCCCCCGCGCGAACGGGTTGGACTTTGCGCGCGATACCGGACTAGGCTTCGCCGCAACCCAGCCCGAAAGGCCCCGCGCATGGACGAACCCACCGCCCGGCGACGCCTTGCCGCCATCCTGGCTGCCGATGTGGTCGGCTACAGCCGCCTGATGGGGCTTGACGAGGCCGGTACGCTGGCCGCGCTCAGATCCCTGCGCCAGACCCTGATCGACGGCAAACTGTCCGAACATCAGGGCCGCATCGTGAAACTGACCGGCGACGGCCTGCTGGCCGAATTTCCCAGCGTGGTGAACGCGGTGGCCTGCGCCGTCGACATCCAGCGCCACATGGCCCGGCGCAACGCCGACACGGCCCCCGAAACCCGCATCGACTTCCGCATCGGCATCCACCTTGGCGACATCCTTGCCGAAGACGGTGACATCTTCGGCGACGGCGTCAACGTCGCCGCCCGCATCGAAAGCCTTGCCCCGCCCGGCGGCGTCAGCGTATCGGCCTCGGTGCGCGACAATGTCGGCAACCGGCTGGACCTTGCCTGGCACGACCGCGGCGACCAGACGCTGAAGAACATCGACCGCCCGGTGCGGGTGTTCGACATCGCGCTGTCCCCGCAGGCCAACACCGCCAAGCCCCCCTACAGCCCCAGACGCACCATCGCCGTCCTGCCCTTCGCCAACATGAGCGGCGACCCCGAGCAGGAATACTTCAGCGACGGCATCACCGAAGACATCATCACCAACCTGTCAAAGATCTCGGCGCTGGGCGTGCTGGCGCGCAACACCTCGTTCCAGTTCAAGGGCCGGTCCGTCGACGTGCCGCAGATCGCCCGGCAACTGAAGGCGAGCCATGTGCTGGAAGGGTCGGTGCGCAAGGCCGGTGGCCGCGTCCGCATCACCGCACAGCTGATCGACGGGGCCACCGGCGAGCATGTCTGGGCCGAACGCTATGACCGCGACCTGTCCGACATCTTTGCCGTGCAGGACGAGATGTCCGAAACCATCGTCGCGGTGCTGAAGCTCAAACTGCTGCCCGCCGAAAAGGCGGTCATCGAGGCCCGCACCACCACCAACCCGCAGACCTACAAGCTGTACCTGATGGCCCGGCATTATTCCATCATGGGGTCGCAGCGCCACCGCCCGATCATCGTGCGCATCTGCCGCCGCGCGGTGGAACTCGACCCCGGCTATGCCCCGGCCTGGGCGCTCATGTCTATCGCGCTGGCAATGGGGCGCATGATGACCAATCGGCCGGATCAAAGCCCCGAAGAGACGGCAAGGCGCGCCATCGCCCTGGACCCGAACCTTGCCGAAGCCCATGCCGCCCTTGGCCGCGCGCTGGCCGGCGACGGGCAGTATGAACAGGCCATGGTGGCCCTGACCCGGGCCCTTCAGCTTGACCCTGACTCCTACGAGGCGCACGCCGCCGCCGCGCGCTGCGCCATCGCGCAGAACCGCGTCCGCGATGCGCTTGTTCATCTGGAAAAGGCCGCGGCCGTGCAGCCAACGGACTACTGGGCGCTCGGAATGTCGATCTTCGGGTACAATCAGATCGGCGATGCCGAGGGCGCGCGGTCAGCCGCGCGCCGCACCCTCGACCGTGTGACGGCCGTGATCGCTGTCGAACCCGACCATGGCAACGCCCTCAGCTTTGGCGTGGGGGCTCTGTTTGATCTGGGCGAAAGCGAGCGCGCCGAAGAATGGATCGAGCGCGCCCTGCTGATGGACCCCGACAACTCCAACATGCGCTACAACATAGCCTGCGCGCTGACCAACGCGGATCAGCACGACCGCGCCATCGATATGCTGGAAAAGGAACTTCTGGTGATCCAACCCGAAGGCCTGCGCTGGTTCAAGCACGATCCCGACCTTGACCCGCTGCGCGACAATCCCCGGTTCAAGGCGGCGATCGCCGCGGCCGAAGCCCGGCTGGCAGGCAGCGCCGTTTAGTCAGTCTGACCGCGCGGCGCCCCATCCTGCAGCGATTCGGCGCGCAGGGTTAACGGATCCCCCGCGTTGCCAAAACGCCTATCCGGCGCGCGCAGGGGATGACGCAAAGAGTACGTAAAGAAGACGTGGGGAAGACGTGCCGCCCCCCGCCAATCCGCTGAAATTCCAGCAGTAACGCGGCGCGCGCTGCCTGTCGCGCTACAGCGCGTCCGTATCCATCCAGATCGTCACCGGCCCGTCGTTCAGCAGGCTGACCGCCATATCCGCGCCAAAGATGCCGCGCGCCACCGGCACCCCCTCGGCCGCCATCCGGTCGCAGAACAGGTCATATAGCCGCCGCCACTCGTCGGGCGGGGCGGCGGTGGAAAAACCGGGGCGGTTGCCGCGCAGGTCTGCGGCCAGGGTAAACTGGCTGACCGCCAGCACCGCGCCGCCCACATCGCGGACCGACAGGTTCATGCGGCCCTGATCGTCCTTGAATATCCGAAGCTTGGCAATCTTGGCCGCCAGCTTTCCGGCATCGGCGTCGGCATCGCCCTGCATCGCACAGACCAGCACCAGAAGCCCCGCCCCGATCTCGCCCACCACCGCGCCATCCACCCGCACCGCGGCCTGCGACACGCGCTGGACAACCGCCCTCACAACTCATGCGCCCAGGGCGGGTTGGCCCCGGCGCGTGACACGGTGACTGCCGCCGCGCGCGCGCCAAGCGCCAGCGCGGTGTCAAGAACCTCATCCGAAAGACTTGAAATCGCAGCCTTTTCCAGAACACCTGCCGCATGCAGCGCCGCCAGGACTCCGGCGTTGAACGTATCTCCGGCCCCCACGGTATCCACCACCTGCACCTTCCGCGACACCACGAACCGGTCCTGCGTCGCCGTCACCGCCCGGGCGCCCTTGGCACCCTCGGTGATCAACACCAGCTTCGCCCCCGCGGAAATCAGCCCCCGCGCCAGCACCGTCAGGTCGCCATCCCCTTGCAACCAATGCAGATCTTCGTCCGACAGCTTGACGATATCCGCCGTCGCCATCATCCCCGCGATGCGCTTGCGGTAGGATGCCTGGTCAGTGATGAAGCCCGGCCGGATGTTCGGGTCAATCATGGTGACACGGCCCGCAGCGGCAGCACGGGCCATGAACGTGGCATAGGTGCTGGCGGCCGGGTCGTTCACCAGGCTGATGCCGCCGAAGAAGAACGTGCCGATTCCGTGTGGAATTTCAGGCAGTTCCGCCACCGACAGCAGCCGCCCCGCGGTGTTCTCGTCGTAAAAGGCATAGGTCGCCTGCCCGTTCGCCAGCTTCACGAAGGCCAGCGTGGTGGGCCGCCCCGACCGCGCGGCAAGCCGGGTATCCACCTTCGACGCCTCCAGCGTCTCGATCAGGATCTCGCCCAACAGGTCGGTCGAAAGGCCCGAAAAGAACCCCACCGGCGCCCCGAGCCGCCCCAGCGCAATGGCGGTGTTGAACACGGCCCCCCCGGCATAGGGCGCAAAGGCGCGTTCCCCCTGCGTCGTCTCGCGCGGCAGCATGTCGATCAGCGCCTCGCCGCAGCACAGAATCATCGCCATCAGCCCCTCCCAAAGCGGTTTCAAACCCGGTTTACGTCACCCAGCATCCAAGTCAAACCCCACTTTCCCCGCACACCGGAGACCTGGCCACCCGCCCTCGGCCTTCGCGGGCGCTGCGCGCCCTTGAAGGCCTGCGGCGCGGCCCGGGGGGGGGGGGGGGGGGGGGGGGGGGGGGGGGGGGGGGG
>CAZLIC010000096.1:0-14325 GCA_964559535.1 uncultured Rhodobacterales bacterium | reverse complement strand
GACGGTCAGATCCTGGAAGGCTTCTCGATCAGCGCGGGGCTGGATTACCCCGGCATCGGCCCGGAACACGCCTGGCTGCATCACACCGGCCGCGCGCAATACGTCAGCATCACCGATGCCGAGGCGCTGGAGGCGTTCCAGCTTTCGTGCCAGCTGGAGGGAATTATCCCGGCACTGGAGCCGAGCCATGCGCTGGCGCATGTGATGAAGATCGCGCCCGCGCTGCCCGCAGACCACATCATCGTCATGAACATGTGCGGCCGGGGCGACAAGGACATCTTCACGGTGGCCAAGCATCTGGGCCAGGACATGAAAGTCTGACCCGATTCGCTGGACGTTTCGCGCCAATGGGGCGCCCGGAGCCGTCCGGGCGCCCCTTTTGTTGGTGTGGCGGCGGACCTTGGTCCGACCTGGAGGCCGACATTCGTCATAGGCCGGAGGTTTAGGGTCCTCATCCGGCAGGTCAACGAACCCGTCCCTAACCTTCGGACCAATTCCGTGGCGACCGGAAAGGGTGACTGCTGGCTGCATCGCCGAAGCGGAGCGCCACGTGCCCCGCCCGGTGCCAGTGCGTGAAACCAGACACGAAGGAACCGACAGATGAACATGAAACTTTCGCTGGGCGTCGCGGCCCTGCTGCTTTCGGCAAGCTCGGTGCTTGCCCTGACGACACAAGAGGCGATCGACGGATTTTCGACGCAGGGCTACACGCGCATCGAGGTGAAGGCGGGCCCGACACAGTTGAAGGTCGAGGCGATCCGCGGCACCCAGAAGGTGGAAGTGGTCTATGATGCCGCCACCGGGGCCGTGTTGAAGTCGGAAACCGAGGCCGTTGGCCCGGGGGATGACACCGCGCCCGGAATCGAGATCAAGACGCTGAACCGCGACTTTCTGGATGGCGACGACATCAATGACGACGATGACGACGAAGATGAGGCCGACGACGACGACGGCGACGATGACAAGGGCCGCGGGCGTGGCCGGGGCCGTGGCCGCGGCCGGGGTGGCGATGACCGCGGAAACGATGACCATGACGATGACCGCGACGGTGACGACGACTGAGCCGTCGCGCCGGGCCGATGCGAACCGGGAAAGCTGCCTTGCCGCAGCTTTCCCGCTGGCCGATACTGCGCCCCCAAGGACAGGACGCCCAAGATGTTTTGCCGCCGACTGATGGTACTGGTGTTGCCTGCCCTGTTGGCGGGCATTCCGGTTTTCGCCGCGGACCCCATGGTCGAGCGCATCCTGCGCGATCTGCGGGCGCTGGGGTATTCGGACATCGCGGTCGAACAGACGCTGCTGGGCCGCACGCGGATTGTGGCCGACAGCCGCGACGCCAGCCGCGAGATCATCGTGAACCCGGCGACCGGCGAGATTTTGCGCGACCTGTGGATTCCCCGGGTGGCCGAGGCCGGCGCGTCGTCGGGTCTGCTGGGCGGCGAAGCGTCTTCTTCTGGCAAGCGCGACGACGATCAGGATGACGGTGACGGAGAAGATGACAACTCCGGCAGCGGCAGCGACGACAGCGATGAGGACAGCGACGATGACGGCGGCAAGGGGCGGGGCCGGGGCGGCGACAATGGCTGATCCGACAAACGTATTGCCTGTATGACGCGCCGCTGGATCATAGGCGCCATCTTGCTGGTGCAGGCGATGTGCGCGTTCTTCTTCGTCTCGGACATCGTGGTGTCGGTGCTGGGGCTGCGCGTAACGCCGGTCAGCTGGCGGAACCGCGAGCTGATGGAAATCGGTGCGGCGCTGGGGCTGGTGCTGGGGCTGGTGCTGGGGGCGGTGGCGCTGCACCGGTCTTCGCAGGCGCAGAAAAGGGCCGAGGACGCGTTACGCCGCGCCTCGGGTGCCTTCGCCGACCTGCTGCAGCAGCGGTTCGCCGAATGGGGGCTGACCCCGGCCGAGGCGGACGTGGCGCTGTTTGCCATCAAGGGCATGAGCACCGCCGAGATCGCCGGGCTGCGCGGTACCAGCGAGGGCACGGTCAAGGCGCAGACCGCGGCGATCTATCGCAAGGCCGGGGTGACGGGGCGGCCGCAGCTGCTGTCGCTGTTCATCGACGACCTGATGCGTGATGAAGGGACGATCCGTCCGCCGCCAGAGGCAGGCCCGGTGGCGCGGGCCGCGCGGGGCTGAAGGGGGGCGCCATGAACAGCATTCCGGGGTTTCATCGGGCAGCGCGGCGGGGGGACGGGGTGATGCTGTCGGTGCAGCGGGCCGGTCAGGGTGTGCCGCTGGTGCTGCTGCACGGGTATCCGCAGAACGGGCTGTGCTGGCACCGTGTGGCCCCCGTGCTGGCGCAGCATTTCGACGTGATTGTCCCCGACCTGCGCGGCTATGGCGCCAGCGACGCGCCGCCCGATGACGCCGCACACCGCACCTATTCGAAACGCCAGATGGCGCGCGATGTGGTGGCGCTGCTGGATGCACTGGGGATCGGCGCGGCGCATGTGCTGGGGCATGACCGGGGGGCGCGGGTGGCCTACCGGATGGCGCTGGACCATCCGGCGCGGGTGCGGCGGCTGGGGATCATCGAGATTGCCACCACGGCGGACTACTGGGCCAACTGGGGGCACGGGCTGGGGATGGCGGCCTGGCACTGGACGTTTCTGGCCCAGCCCGCGCCGCTGCCCGAACGGATGATCGGGGCCGATCCGGTGGGCTGGCTGGACTGGGTTCTGGCGGGGTGGACGGCGGCGCGGTCGCTGGCGCCCTTTGCCCCGGCGCAGCTGATGTCCTATCGCGCGCAGATGTCCGACCCGGCCCGCTGCCACGCCATGTGCGCCGACTATCGGTCGGGTGCCGGTCCAGACCGCGAAGATGACGAGGCCGACCGTGCCGCCGGGCACCGCATTGCGGCGCCCCTGCATTTCCTGTGGAGCCGCCACGGATTTCCCGCCCGCACCGGCAACCCAGCGGCGCTGTGGCGTGCCTGGGCGGCGCAGGTCACCGACAGCGCCTGCGACTGCGGCCACTTCGTGCCCGAGGAAGATCCGCAGGCGGTGCTGCAGGCGTATCTGCCGTTCTTCAGTCAGGCGGCCAGCTGATCTTGCGGCATCAGGGCGATGTCGGCGGGCGAAAGCCCGGCGCCGCCGGTGACGGTGGCCAGCAAGCGACCGTCCAGCAGGATCAGCGCATCACCCGCGGGGTTCGTGTCCACCGAAATGACGGGGGCGGGATGTGCGGCAGGATCGTACACCACCACCAGCGTGTCCTCGTCCGATGCGAAATCGGCGATGGTGGCCGGGCCATTGCCCGCCACGGCAAAGAGATCTGCCCCGGCGCCGCCATGCGCCATGTCGCCCCGCCCGGCGATCAGACGGTCGTTGCCGTCGCCGCCATTCAGGAAGTCGGCGGTGCTGTCGTCATTGCCCCACAGCGCGTCGTCCCCCGCGTTGCCGTCCAGCGTATCGGCCCCGCTGCCGCCGTGCAGGCCGTCGGCCCCCGGGCCGCCCGCCGCCCAGTCATCGCCGCTGCCCGCGCGGGCGGTGTCACTGCCATTGCCGCCCAGCAGCGTGTCGTTGCCCGCGCCACCGGTCAGGCTGTCATCGCCTTCCTGGCCCGAAAGCGTATCGTCGCCGCTGCCGCCCGCGGCACTGTCGTCGCCGTCGCCGCCCTCAATTCGGTCGCGGCCCTGCTGGCCAAGCAGCAAGTCATTGCCCGCGTCACCCCACATCGCGTCTTCGTCACCGCCGCCGGCCAGCGAGTCGGCACCGCCGCGGCCGGTCAGCAGGTCATCGCCGGTGCCGCCGCGCAGGGTGTCGTCGCCGCCCTCACCCGACAACAGGTCGCCGCCCGCGCCCCCCGACAGCTCAAGGTCCTGCGGGGCAGGCGCCGGATCGTCCGATGACAGCGCGCCGCGGTCGTCATCGCTGTCGGCACCGCGCGCGGCCGTGACGCTGCCCATCACCGCGTCCACCGCCACACCCGCCGCTGCGATGGCCCCGAAAAGCCCCAGGATTGTCAGCATCACATCCCCGCCGTTAACCAAGAGTACCGTCAACCAACTGATACATCGAGAAAATATCAGATTCCGGCCGCCGTGTCACCCGTGCATTCCGTCAAGGACAGCGTCAGGCGACGATTCCGGCTTTTCTTTGCGACGGATTTGCCTTAAGCGCGCGCATCCGTCCGCAAGGGCGGCCCGAGCCTGGCTGGACGACATCCCGGCCATGGCTGTCACCCCAAGGAAAAGGAGACCACGATGTCGATCTCGGTCGAAGAGAAGGCCAGGCTGATCAAGGACTACGCAACCAAGCCCGGCGACACCGGTTCGCCGGAGGTGCAGGTTGCGATCCTTTCGTCGCGCATTGCCACACTGACGGAACACTTCAAGACCCACCTGAAGGACAACCATTCCCGCCGCGGCCTGCTGATGCTGGTCGCCCAGCGCCGCAAGCTGCTGGACTATCTGAAGAAGACGGACGAGGCGCGTTATGCCTCGGTCATTTCCCGGCTGGGTCTGCGCCGCTGATTGCGCGTGCAGCGCAATGGAATGGACGCCCGCGCCGAAAGGTGCGGGCGTTTGCCTTGCTGCGGCCAGGTTTCCCTTGCCGATAGGGCATGTAGACTGCGCGGGCAACGGGGCGGGCGGAAAGGTTGGGGACAGGAATGGCGGTCACGCTGAAGGATGTGGCGCTGCGGGCGGGCGTGTCGCGCTCGGCGGTGTCGCGCACTTTCACGGCAGGCGCCTCGGTCTCGACCAAGACGCGCATGCGGGTCGAGACGGCGGCGCGCGACCTGGGCTATGCGCCCAATGCGCTGGCCTCCAGCCTGACGACAGGCCGCACGCAGCTGATCGGGCTGATCGCCAACAACTTTCGCAACCCGGTCATCCTGGAGGTGTTCGACCTGTTCACCCGCGGCCTGCAGGACCGCGGATTGCGGCCGCTGGTGGTGAACCTGAGCGGCGCGACCGACCCTGCCGCGTCGCTGCGCATGCTGCGGCAATACTCGGTGGATGGGGTGATCGTGGCGTCGTCCACCCTTCCGGCCAGCTTTGCCGAATCGTTTCGTGCCGCGGGCATGCCGGTGGTGCATGCCTTCGGGCGCAGTTCGGCGGCACCGGTGGTGCATGTGGTGGGCATTGACAATGCGGCCTGCGGACGGATGGCAGCCGAGGCGTTGTTGGCGCGCGGCTATCGTCGGGTGGGGTTCCTCGGGGGGCCGCAGGCCGCCACCTCGACACAGGACCGTGCGGCGGGATTCCTGGCGGCGCTGGCGGCGCGCGGGGTGGTCGATGTGGGTGTCAGCTATGCCAACGGCTATACCCATGACGACGGGCAGGCAGCCATGGCGCGGCTGCTGGCTGCGGGGCCCGCCGAGGCCTATTTCTGCGGCGATGACCTGCTGGCCGCCGGGGCGATGGGGGCGATTGCCGCGGCGGGGCTTTCGGTTCCGGGCGACATCGGCCTGATCGGGCTGAACGACATGGAAATGGCGCGCTGGCACATCATGGGCCTGACGACCATTCGCCAGCCGGTGGCGCACATCATTTCTGCGGCTATCGACCTTGTCGTTGCCAGCATCCAGTCACCGGAACAGCCGCCCGAAGTGCGGCTGTTTCCATGTGAACTGATCGAGCGGCAGACGCTGCGCGCCGCTCCGCGCTAAGCCGTCAGCGGAACATCGGCGGGCGGGCATCAACCCAGGCGCCACCGGCCTTGGCCGACGCGACAGAGGCATGCACCGCCGCCATCGACCGTGTGCCTGCAATCGCGTTGGGCAAACCGTCGCGGGCGATGCCGCGAATGGCATCGGCCATGTCGCAGTAGATGTTCGCCACCGCCAGCGGAAAGCCCTCGGGGTGCGCGATAGAGACGCGCGACAGGCGCTTTGCCTCGTCATAAAGCCCGGATTCGCCCTTTTCCATGATCTGTGTGCGCCCGCCGACAGGGGTATAGATCAGCTGGTTCGGCTGCTCTGATGCCCAGCGGAACCCGCCGGTTTCGCCGAACACTTGAATCTCGAACCCGTGCTGGCGCCCGATTGCCACGGACGACGTCCAAAGTCGGCCTACCGTGCCCTTGGACATCCGGAAGTTCACCATCGCGTCATCTTCCAGCACCCGGCTGGCAATGGTCGACGCGAAATCGGCCGAAAGCTTTTCCACTTCGTCATCACAGATGAAGCTTGCCATGTGCAGCGCATGGATGCCGCAGTCGGCGAACTGGCCCGACACGCCCGCCATCGCCGGGTCATAGCGCCAGCGCACGCGCGGGTTTTCGGCGTCCGTCGCATCGCCGTGGTGGCCGTGGCTGAAGTTGGTCACCACCAGCCGCACGCGGCCGATATCGCCATTGCGCACCATCGCTCGTGCCTGACGGACCATCGGATAGGCCGAATAGCAGTAGTTCACCGCGCAGATCTTGCCGGTCTTTGCGGCGATGCGGACGATCTCTTCGCCTTCCTCGACCGTTACGGTCATCGGCTTTTCGCACAGCACGTTGAAGCCCGCCTCGAGAAACGCCCGTGTGATCTCGAAATGCGTGGCATTCGGCGTGGCCACGGTCACAAGATCCACCCGGTCGGGGCGGTTACGCTCGCCGGCCAGCATCTCGGTCCAGTCGCCATAGGCGCGGTCTGCGGCCACGCCAAGGCGCATGGCATAGTCGCGCCCGGCCTCGGGGCGGTGGTCGAGCGCGCCGGCGGTCAGTTCAAAATGGCCATCGGCCAGTGCGCCCAGCCGGTGCGCCGGCCCGATCTGGCTGCCTTCGCCGCCGCCGATGAGGCCCCATTTCAACTGTGCCATTCAGGCCCCCTGGAATCCGATCGAGGAAAGATAGCCGCGGTTGCGCCGCGCGTCGTCCACCGGGCTGACATCCAGCGTCGGGTCGCAGTCCTGTTCCACCGTGCACCAGCCCTGAAACCCGGCGTCCAGCAAGATCTGCCGCACCGCAGGGAAATCCACGTCACCCTGCCCCAGATTGCAGAAGATGCCCTGACCGCAGGCGTCGTAGAACCCGGTGCCGTGGGCAATGACATCGGCCTTCACCTTCGGGTCGATGTCCTTGAAGTGCATGTAGCTGATGCGGCCGATGTGGCGGCGCATGAAAGCCACGGGGTCGAACCCCGCATAGGAATGGTGGCCGGTGTCGAAGCAGATCTTCAGCAGGCCTTCGTCCACCTCGGACAGCAGGCGCTCCAGTTCGGGCTCGAAGTCGATGAAGCCTGCCGCATGGGCATGGATGCCCACCGTCAGCCCGTATTCCTCGGCACCCAGCCGGGCCACCTGTGCAATGCGGTCGCGGAAGGCCGCCCATTCGGCAGCGTCCATCTGCTCGGCCGCATCGGGGCGCCCGGCAGTGGGGGCGCGGCGGGGCGAGATGGAATCGATCAGCACAAGCTGCTGCGCGCCATGCGCCACCAGCGCACGGCAGGTACGCTGCGCCGCATCCCACACCTCGTCCCACTTCGCCGGGTCATGGAAGGGGCGGAACACCACGCCGCCGATCAGCATCAGCGCGTGCTCAGACAGCGCCTCGGCCAGCATGGCGGGGTCTTCCGGCATGAACCCGATGGGCCCCAGCTCGATGCCGCCATAGCCCGCGGCGGCGCATTCCTGCAGCACGCGGCGCCAGGGCGGATTGCGCGGGTCGCCTGCAAACTCGACACCCCAGGAACAGGGTGCGTTGCCGATGCGGATGGTCATGTGCGGGGGGTCCTCATGCCGGGGTCACGGGGTGCCAGCTTCCGCTGGCCGATGATTGGTGCGCGGTCTCGATCACCTGCGACACCGCCAGCCCGTCGCGGAAGGTGGGCCACAACGGGCGCCCGGTGGCGATGGCCTGCAGGAAATCACGCGCCTCGATGATGATCTGGTCCTGATAGCCGGTGCCGTGGCCCGGGCCCTGGCAGAAGGCAAGGTAATCGGGGTGGTCGGGTCCGGTCAGAATGCGGGTGAAGCCGCGCGCCGCCTGCGGCCCTTCGGCCTGGTACAGCCAGACCGCGTTCTGGTCTTCCTGGTCAAACCGGATGGAACCGGTGGTGCCATGGATTTCATAGGCATAGCCCATCTTCCGCCCGGTGGCCACGCGGCTGACGAAGAGGTGCCCCATCACGCCCGAGGCAAAGCGCACCATCATCTGCGCCTGATCGTCATTGGTCACCGGCAGTCGGCCGTTCGGGCCAGGGCGGGTGGCGTGCACGGTTTCCACACGGGCGCTGATCTCGGCTATCGGCCCCATCAGCGCCAGCGCGGCATTGATGATGTGGGGCGAAAGGTCGCCCATCGCGCCGTTCGCCCGGCCTTCGGTGCGCCAGGTGGCGGGCAGCGCCGGGTCGGCCAGGAAATCTTCGGTATGTTCGGCGCGGAACCAGGTGATGTCGCCGATGGCCCGCTCGGTCAGCAGTTGGCGCACGTACTGCGTGGCCGGGGTGCGGACGTAGTTGAAGCCGATCATGTTCACCAGCCCCGACGCCTCGGCCGCCGCCACCATGGCCAGACCGTCGTCCAGCGAGGCACCCAGCGGCTTTTCGCAGAACACCGGCTTGCCCAGGGCAAAGGCGGCCAGCGCAATGTCACGGTGAGTGGACTGGGGCGAGGCGATGACCACCGCCTGCACCGTGGGGTCGGCCACCAGATCGCGCCAGTCCTGCGCCGCGCGGGCAAAGCCGTAGGCGCGGGCATAGCGTTCGGCGGAAGCGGGCGAGCCTGCGGCGATGGTGGCCAGCCGCGGGCGCAGCGCGGTGTCGAACACCGCGCCAACAGCCGACAGCGCCACGGCATGCGCCTTGCCCATGTAGCCGCCGCCCACCAGACCGATCCCGATTTCCGGCATTGGCTTCTCCCCTTGGGTGCGTATTGCAACCGGTTGCAAAAGGTGTATCCTCGCCCCGAACGCCGCGCAAGCCCGTTTCGGCGGGTGGCGTTGCAGGGGGGCATGCGGCCTGTGGACCATATCACGCCGTGTCGGCAAGCCCAGAGGGGCGGATGATGGCAGACTTTTCCCGCCTGTCGAAGGGCCCGATCCTGGTGCTGGGGCGCGCAGGGATGGACCTCTATGCCGATCCGCCGGGAACCCGGCTGGAAGAGGCCGCGCGATTCTCGGCCGCTTTGGGTGGATCATCCGCCAACATCGCCGCGGCCATCACCCGTGCCGGGGGCCGGGCAGCGCTGCTGGGCTGTGTATCGGATGATGCGGTGGGACGGTTCGTGCTGAACGAGCTGGACCGCTACGGCATCGGCCGGAACCATGTTCATGCCGCGGGCGGCGAGGCGCGCAATTCGCTGGCGGTGGTCGAGACGCGGCTGGAGAACACGCAATCGGTCATCTACCGCAACGGCGCCGCCGATTTCCAGCTGACCGTCGATCAGGTGGATGCGGTGGATTGGGGGTCCTATTCCGCACTGGTGGCCACCGGCACCTCGCTGGCAGCGGAACCTTCACGCGCGGCCACCTTTCGCGCCTTTGCCCATGCCCGCGCCGCGGGCCTGCCCAACGTGTTCGACATCGACTATCGCCCCTATTCCTGGGCGTCGGCCGCCGAGGCGACGGCGACCTATGCGCAGGCCGGGGGAATGTGCGACATCATCGTGGGCAACGATGTGGAGTTCGGCTTTCTGGCGGGTGACTTTGCCCGTGGGCTGGAGGCCGCGCGCGGGCTGGTGGCCGGGGGGGCGCAGGTGGCCGTCTACAAGATGGGCGAGCATGGCGCCGTCACGCTGACCCCGCAGGGCGAGGACCGCACCGGCATCTACCGCACCGAAGCCCTGAAGCCCACCGGGGCAGGCGATGCCTTTCTGGGCAACCTGCTGGCCGCGCTGGCCCGCGGCGTGCCGCTGCGCGAGGCCGTGCTGCGCGGGTCGGCGGCGGCGGCCATGGTGGTGGCCCGCGTGGCCTGCGCCCCGGCGATGCCGACGACTGACGAGCTTGACCGTTTCATGGCCCAACATTCCGGCCCGACCGCAGCCTGACAGGACACCCGATGCACATTCCCCCGCATGACAACCGCAACCGTCCGATCGTCGACCGCGACGATGCGCTGGTGCCGCTGGTGTATTTCAACATCCTGCGCCTGCGGCCCGGCGAGACCTTCGACACCCGGGTCGAGGGCTATGAAACCTGCGTGGTCCCCGCCACAGGTACCGTGACCGTCGAGACGATGGGCGAAACCTATGCCGACATCGGCCACCGCGGTGTGGACGTGTGGGATGGCGAGCCGGAGGGGGTGTATGTACCCAGCGGTGCGGGTGCCCGCATCACCGCCCGGACCACCGCTGAAGTGTTCATTGCTGGTGCCCGATTTGCCCAGACGCTGCGCCCCTTCGCCGTGCGCGCCGCCGACATCGACCGGGTGCAATACGGCTCGGACGACACGAAGACGCATCGCAAGATCAAGCACATCCTGGGTGCGGCCTATCACGACAGGGTGGGTCGTCTGCTGGTGTCGGAACTGTTCACGGTGGGTGCAGGCGGCTGGTCGGGCTTTCCCAGCCACAAGCACGACACGGACCGTCTGCCCGACGAGACGCGGCATGACGAATGCTACAACTTCCGCTTCCGGCCCGATTATGGCTCGGGCCTGCAGATGCTGCAGCGCGTCGACAACGAACCGGGCGATGCCTACCACATTGTCAACGGATCAACCGTGCTGATCGACAAGGGCTATCACCCCTGCTGCGTGCTGCCGGGGTACGAGATGTACTATTTCACCATCCTGGGTGGCCAAAGCCAACGCAGCCTGCGGCAGTACTTCCAGCCCACCCACGCGGCACAACTGCACACGATTCCCGGCATCATGGACATGGTGGCCAAGTTCAAATGACGCTGGCCACGCTTGCCCAGGTGCTGCGCCCTGCCATGTCGGGGGGGTATGCCGTGCCCGGACTGGTGTGCCTGGGGTGGGAGGATGCACGCGCCTATGTGGCTGCCGCGCAAGCAGAAAATGCACCCGTGATCCTGCAGGCGGGGCCGGGGGCAAGGGCGCACATGCCGGTGGCGGTATGGGGGGCGATGTTCCGGGCGCTGGCGGCGGATGTCGATGTGCCGGTGGTGGCGCATCTGGACCACGGCGGTTCGCCCGACGATTGTGCGGCAGCGCTGGAGGCAGGCTTCACTTCGGTGATGTACGACGGATCGCGCCTGCCGCTGGCCGAAAACATTGCCCTGACCGGTCGCGTGGCAGAGATGGCGCATGCCGTGGGGGCCAGTTGCGAAGGCGAGATCGGCTTTGTCGGCTATGCCGGGGGGGCGGTGTCGGCAGGCACCGACCCGGACGAGGCCGCGGCGTTTGCCGCTGCCACCGGGGTGGACGCAATGGCCGTGTCAGTGGGCAATGTGCACCTGCAAGTGTCTGAAGGCACACCCATAAATGAACAGGCGCTGCGCCTGATCCGGTCCCGCACCGGGGTTCCGCTGGTGATCCATGGCGGTTCGGGCGTGCCGGTCGTGCAGCGCGGCCATCTGGCGGCGGCGGGATTGGTCGCCAAGTACAATATCGGCACCGAGTTGCGCATGGCCTTTGGCACGGCCCTGCGTGGCGCACTGGCGCGCGACCCGGCCCGGTTCGACCGCATCGCCATCCTGCAGGAAACCGAGGCGCCGGTGCAGGCCGCGACCCGGGCCATCCTGCGCCAGCTGGGGGCTTCGGGGCGGGGTTAGGCGCGTCTCGCCAGACCGCCTGCCGCGCAAAACATTGCGGAACAGAAAGCTAGGCGCTGTGCGGCCCGCCTGCCGGGACGGTGCGAAGGTGGCGCAGGTGCGGCTGCATATGGGCGGGGTCGGGGGTGGCGGCATGCAGGGCGCTCACAGCCTCGGCCACCGGAACCGGCGACAGCCGAAACGGCTGTCCGGGGCGGGTCTGCGCCAGCCGCGGCAGGTCGGCGCGGATGACGGTGCCGATCTTGGGGTAGCCGCCCGTCGGCTGGCGGTCGGCCATCAGCACGAAGGGCTGTCCGTCGCCCGGTATCTGGATCGCCCCCAGCGCGATGCCGTCCGACACGATGTCGTGCCCGCCAATGGCCGGAATGGCGGGGCCGGACAGGCGGTAGGCCATGCGGTCGCTTTTCGGCGCCACGGTCCATGTGGCGGCGGCGAAGAGGGCGTGGGTTTCGGGGGCAAAGCGGTCGGCCTGTGGGCCGGGGATGTAACGGATGGGGCCAGTAGGGGGCGGGGCGGGGTCGATCAGGCAGAGGTCGGGGGCGGTGCTGGCGGCGGCCGCGTGCAGCGTGTCGCCTGCGGCCAGCGCACCCATGGGGCCCAGGCCCGAGCGCAGGTGGGTGGCGCGGCTGCCCATGACGGGGGCGCAGGCAATGCCGCCCGGCAGCGCAAGGTAGGCCCAGAGGTGTTCCGGGCCGGGCAGGACATCCAGCCGGTCGCCCGCCTGCAGGGTGATGGCAACGCGGGTGGGCAGCGCGTTGCCGTTGCGCAAGATGCGGAAGCCGCGGGCCGAGAGTGCCACGCGGACGGGTTCGGTGGCCGCGGCCGACAGCCCGCCCGGGCCGATTTCCACCGCCGCCGCGCCGGGGCTGTTCCCGGCCAGCCAGTTGGCGGTGGCATGGGCAATCCAGTCCATCGGGCCCGCGGGGGTGATGCCGAAGCGCAGGTATCCGTGTCGGCCCGCGTCCTGCACGGTGCAGGCGGGGCCCGCGCGGGTAAGGTGCAGCGTCATGGCAGGCGTTCCGCCAGCGCCTCGCCCGATGCAGCGCGGGCGTGCAGGGCGTGGAACGCGGGCAGGTCCACCGGCGCAAAGGTCAGGAGGTCGCCGGGCGACAGCAGGAAGGCGGGGCTGCGGGCGGGGTCGAACATGCGGGCGGGTGTGCGGCCGAGGATGTGCCAGCCCGAGGGCATGGACGCCCCCGCGACGATGGCCTGACCGCCCGCGATGATGAGGCTGCCGTCAGGGATGCGGTCACGCGGGGTGGCGCGGCGGGGCAGGGTAAGGACCGGGGGCAGGCCCGAAAGGTAGGCCCAGCCCGGCGCAAAGCCGTACATCACGGTGCGGAAGGTGGCGGTGGCGTGGAGTTCCGTGACCTGTTGCGGTGTCAGGCCCGTGGCGGCGGCAATGTGGGTCAGGTCTTCGGCGAGGGCCGGGTCATAGCAGGCGGGCAGGCGCCACCTGTTCGGCGGCGGCAGGGCGGCGGCGGGGGTGTGCAGGGCCTGTTCGACTGCCTGTATGAGGGTGGCGCGGGGCAGGATCAGCGGGTCGTAGTGCAGCATCAGCGAGCGGTAGGTGGGCACCGTCTCGCGCAGGCCGCCGGGCGGGGCGGCGGCCAGTGCGGCATCCAGTGCCAGCACCTGGTCGGACAGCGCGGTGTCGATGGTGGTGCCGAACTCGACCACCAGCGCGCATTCGCCGGCATCAAGAAACCGGGGGGTCATGCAAAGGGGGCGAGCGTGAGGCCCGCGGCAGTTAGCGCGGCGCGCACCGCCCGGGCCATGGCCACGGCGCCGGGCGTGTCGCCGTGCAGGCACAGGCTGTCGGGGCGCAGGGGCAGGGCGGTGCCGTCCTGCGTTTCGACGGTACCTTCCTGCACCATCCGCAGCGCGCGGGCGGCGACATCTGCGGGGTCTTGCAGCACGGCGCCGGGGGTGCCGCGGGGCATCAGGCGGCCGTCGGGGCGATAGCCGCGGTCGGCAAAGGCCTCGGCAACCGGGCGCAGACCGGCACGGTCGGCGGCAGGCAGCATGGCCGAACCGGCAAGGCCAAGCAGGGCAAGCGAGCGGTCAACGGCGCGGATGGCGCGGGCAATGGCATCGGCGGTGTCGGGGTCGTCGGCGGCCAGATTGTACAGCGCGCCGTGGGGTTTGACATAGGCGATGCTGGCGCCGGTCTCGGCTGCCGCGGCCAGCGCGTCGTGCAGCTGCGCCGCGACCATCGCCTCGGTTTCAGCTGCGGTCATCGGCACCACAAGGCGGCCGAAGTTCGCCCGGTCAGGGTAGCCGGGATGGGCGCCACAGACAACGCCGCGGGCGGCGGCCGCGCGCAGGGTGGCGCGCAGGGTGGCGGGGCTTCCGGCATGGGCACCGCAGCTGACGTTGGCCGACGTGACGCAATCCAGCATCGCCGCATCATCGCCCGCCTCCTCGCCGAGGTCGGCGTTCAGGTCGATGCGGGGCGGGGGCGGGGTCATGGGGCTGCGGTTCCCGGGGGGCCTGCGGTTTCCGGCAGGTTCGCAGATGGCAGGCGGTGGCGCCAGAGGGGACGCGTGCCGTTCCCGCGACAGGGGCGGCGACGAGGTGTATGCTGGCGGTGTCCCACGGTGGGACGGGGGTGTGGGTGCAATGATTCCAACTGGTTGCGGGCGGGCGTTAACTTGGGGCGGATTCAAGGTCGAACTGCAACGGTTGCGGTGAAGGCGGTCAGTTCTTCGGC
>CAZLIC010000095.1:0-14421 GCA_964559535.1 uncultured Rhodobacterales bacterium | reverse complement strand
CTCAACTACTTCATCGCCGCAGGTTACGAACCCGATTGGGCGTGACAGGCTCTAGGTGTCGCGAATCTGAATCAGTCGGCTTCACCCAGGCCCTTGCAACCGAGGTCAGCGAGTACGGCGTTGCCGTATGCGCCTTGTCGGCGGGCCTGATCGAATCCGATGGGGTCAAGGTCAGCCCGCACAACTTTGCCTTCGACGTGGTCGGCATGCTGCAGGCCATGTGCGGCAAGGGGCGGCCCGAGCACCTCGCCTCGGTCGTGTCGTTTCTGGCCTCGGATGATTCCGGATGGATAGCGGCCAGACCGTGAATGTTGATGCCGGAATGGTCCGCTGGCGACAGCGGACCATTCCCGTCGTATCACGCCAACAAAGAACCACCCCCAAGGTCAAGACCGATGATCAGCGGGTCATGGTCGGCCGAAGCATAGGGGCCGTCATTGAAGAAGCCGGGATCCTTGAAGCTGGTGTCATAGCCGATCAGGTCGGGTTCTTCCGCGTTGATGTGCCACTCGGTGGCACCAGTCACCAATCCTGCGATGTCGTCGGAGGCAAAGCCCTGATCGAGTGTCCCGCGCTGGCCGTCGAAGATGAAGCTGAACGCGTCTTCCTGGCCGATGAAGGTATCGATCAAGTCGGTCAGTCCCGCCGTGTCGTCAAGGTACTGGACCGGATCATCCTCGGCGTAGGAATTCATGTCGCCAAGCAGCAGATAGCCGCCGGGCGCGTCATAGTCGTTGGCCATGAAGTCGGCGAGCTGCTTTGCCGCGTCGAGGCGGACCTCGTTCCAGAACGCCTGCCCGTCGCCCTGATCGAAGTTGGGATCGGCGCGCAGCGCATCGATGTCGGCCTGGGTGATGCCGGTGCCGCCGCCGTTGACGTAGGCTTGCGCGGCATTGACCAGATCGACCAGACCGCTGTCGCCCTTGGACTTGAAATGCGACGACACGACGGTGAAGCTTTCGCCCGTCGCGTTGTCGGTGAAGGTGGCGACGACCGAGGGGCGGTTGCGGTCGAAATCCTCCACCCGTTCGGATGCAGGAACGAAGGGGTTCAGAACCTGCGCCAGCGCGAATGTCTGTGCGGCGGAGGGTTCATCGTAGCTGACGATCGCCGACTGGGTTAGCGTGACGGCCGCGCTGTCATAGATGATCGCGGCCATGATCGCATCGGTGCCGACAAAGCCCCCGATGCCGGTCGGATCGACGGCGGCGAAAACAGCGCCCGAACCCGAGGCGACGGCATCGGCGTTCAGCGCATCCAGCAGGGTGTCGATGCCCGACCCCTCGCCAAAACCGTTGTTCTCCATCTCTTGCAGGGCAAGGACTTCGGCCCCGGTGCCGGTGATCGACTCGATCAGCTTGGCGGTCTGGCGTTCCAGTTCCTCGGTGGTGTTGGCACCGCGCGGGGGCAAACCGTTAGGGCCCGAAGTGCCGCTGCCGACCAGCGTCGAGAAGTAGTTGAGCACGTTGACGCTGGCGACCTGCAGCGTACCCCCCACATCGTCCGGCGTGTCCTGGCGGGCCCCGCCATTCGTCGTCTCGTCGATCTCCAGCTGTTCGCTGACGAAAACACGGTAGTCGCCAAAGCCGAAGCCCAGCACCCCCTCGACCGGGGCCGTCAGTTCGGCCCCCAACCGTACCGTGGCCCCGTCGTTGCCGAAATCTTCACCGCTGTCGAGGAACCCGTTGCCGTTATCGCCGACATTGGCGGGCAGGTATTCGAATCCGTCAGGGTTCTGGGCAGTGACACCGTCGTCCAGCAGCAGTCGCGCATTGGCGTTCGCGGCGGTCAGGGCGGCCACCTCGGCGGCCTCGGTCTGGGCATCGAAAAGCTGCGTCGGCTGGAACTGGTTCCCGGCGCTGATTGTGATCTCACCAAAGCGGTCGAGGTTGAAGTTCTCGATGATCGTCAGCGGGTCGGTCGTGCCGCTGGTCACGCTGACGCGCATCCCTTCGATCGCCTCGAAGTTCTGGGTCGTGTCGGGGTCGAGCGTGACGTTGACCGCGCCGGGCAGTGCCGCTCCGGTCGAGATCGTGACGATGTCCGAGGCGCCGGTGATTGCGGTCTGTCCAAAGGATTCGGCCACCGTGCCGACTAGCGAGACGATGCTGCCAAGGGCAACCGCGACGCCGCCGCCGGTAAACACGAAAATGCCTTCCGACGTCAGCGCGTTGGCATCGGCATCGGCATCTTCCTCCTGCAGGAAGAATCCGTCGGTCGTGACATAGGTCACCGCGGCCGTCACGGCGACCGTCTCGCCGACCCGGGCCGAGGAACTGCCGCTGCCCTGGATTTCCGAAATCAGCAGCGCGGTCGGCGGGACGACGACTCCCCCGTTGGACGCCCCTGCCGTATTGGCCTCGGGCGCGCGCCAGGTGCCGTCCTCGTTGCGCTGGAGCGACAGGCCCGGTGCCTCCGTGCCAGCCTCGGCCACGCCGATGCTCGTCGAAAGCACGCCTGCAGCCGCCCCGCCGACACCGGTAAACGTGCCCTCGTAGCTCAGAAACTCGATCAGAGCGCCGCCGTTCGATAGCGCCAGACCGTCGGGAGAGCCGTTCTGCAGACCGTTCGCGGGCAGGTTCCAAACATAGTAGTCGTAGGTGCCATCGGTTGTGACCGTGGCTGCGGCCGTGGTCAGGGTGTTGTAGACCGCCCCGCCGCTGCCGTTGTACAATTGGACAACCAGCCCCGAGGCATCTCCGCCCGCCGTGGTGCGGACCTCGATGAACTCGCCGACATCGCCGCCGGTATTGTCATAGTGGAACTCGTTCAGCCGCGCGCTAAAGGGGGGCGTCTCGACAACATCCTCGACGGTCACGGCAAGGTCGCTCGTCGTGGTGGCGGAACCGTCCGAAACACCGACGGTGAAGTTGTAGACGTTGTCCGCGCCGCTGTCGGCGGGCGCCTCGAAATCGGGGGCGGCGATGAAGCCGATCACACCGGTCGACTGGTCGATGACGAAAAGCGCGGCATCGTCGCCCGTCAGGCTGTAGGTCAGCGTCGGGCTGTCGACATCGCTGGCCGAGGCTGTGGTGACGGCAGTCGTATTCTCGTCGATGGAAACGGAAGGGGCCAGGGTCAGGACCGGTGCATCATTGCTGCCGGTGATCGTGACGGTCACGGTCGCCGTATCGGTGCCGCCAAAGCCGTCATCCACGGTATACCGGAACGTATCGGTGACGGTTTGACCCTCGGTTAGGGCATCGAAAAGGCTGCCGGGATCGTAGCTGACAAAGCCGGCCGCCAAGGTGACCGTCGCACCCGCGGCGCTTTTGCTGACGGCGGTGATGGTTGTGGTCTGACCGTCAAACTCCCGGTCGTTGGCCAGCAGCGTGGCGGCCATCAGAACGAGGACACCGTTTTCGCTGCTGGTGACCGCATCGTCGCCCGCCAGAACCGCATTGTTGGTGCCGTCGAGGAACAGAGTGTAGTCATCTGCCCTGAAATAGAGCGCTTCCACCCTGGTCAGAAAGTCCCTGCCGGCGTCGATCACCGTGGGCGAGATGGATGCTACAACAACACTGCGGCCAAAGCCGCCGATCACGTCGATGCTGTAGTCGCTGACGTTCCCGGCATAGACTGCCGTGTCAAACCCCCAACCGCCATCAATCAGATCGCTGCCCCCGCCGCCTTCGATCCAGTCACGGCCATTCAGCCCGAACAGCAGGTCATTGCGCGATGTTCCGACAAGTCTGTCGTCGCGACCGGTGCCGAAAAGAATCCGGCCGAATCCGGCGAACGGCGAAAAAAAGGTATCATGGTCCCACTGATGGGTCATGGCGAGTCTCCGATGAGATTTCAGACCCGATTGAGCAACGTTTCGCGTAACAGGCGAGTGAAGCACCGGGCCTTCGTCGCGGCCATTTGCCAAGGTGGCGACAAGTTGCCGATGGGGCACCTTCGCAGACGCGCGCGGTCAGGCGTGACCCGCTCCGCCGAAGAACAGATCATCGGCGCTGGATGCATGGCAGCAATCGGCGAGTCGCCGCACGACGGTGCGCTTCCGGTTTCCGAAAGAACCTCACCCCGTCGGTCCAGAAGCATATCGATGCCGTCATCGTCGATGGTCAGCGGCGGCCGGATCTTCAGCACGTTGTCATCGGGCCCTTCGCCACCGATCAAGACCCGCTCCTGGCGGAGGCGGTCGATCAGGCAGGAGTTTTGCCGGGTCGCGGGGCCGCGGCTCTCCCGGCCGATGACGCGTTCGACACCGACGAAGAGCCCCAGGCCGCGCACATCCCTGATGAGCGCGTGCCGCAAGGCCAGGTCCTGTTGACAAATGGCGGAGCCAGCGCCGGATTGAGATGATGTCGATTAAGCCCAGGAAGCCCAGGAAGCCTAGGAAGCCCAGAAAGCCCAGAAAGCCCAGAAGGCCCAGAAAGCTTTCTGCTGTCTTTTCGTAGCGGATGGTGGCGCGGCGGGCGTTCCTGTCCTGCTCCAGGGCGCCTTTCACTTCGGCGGCGGTCAGCGCAGGTTTCGGGCGGCGGGTGGCACGTTCGGGCATTTCGACGTGCCCCACAGCTTCTCAACAAGATGCCGCACTCAGGGGAAGCATCAAGACGCATGTGGACGGGACGTGAAGGTAAGCCATTGTTATTAAATGATAATGACCAAAATGGATAGGCGGGTGCGGATGATGGCAGTGCGGATCCAGTTCTCCATCCGCACTCCCCCGGCGTCGAGCATTCCTGATCGTGGACTCCGAACTGAAAAAATGTGGAGAAGATGTCGATCGGCTGTCTGGTCGCCTGTCATTCCAGTGAAGCAACTGTCTGCTTCCGTCATCGAGAGGAGAGAACCATGACTTTCGCCGCCACTGCCACTGCTGCCGGGATCATTCTTGCAAGCGTGGCCGCCGTGCCATTTGCCCTTCCGGGCCGTGCCCATGTCGAACGCAGTACCGTTGTCCAGGCAGCACCGGACGCAATCTACGCAATCCTGTCCTCCAGCGCCGGCTTCGACCGCATCAACCCCTTCCGGGACCAGGACCCTGGCCTTGCCGTCACCTTTTCTGGTCCGGATGCCGGGGTCGGCGCGGCGTTTTCCTGGGAAGGCAAGGCTGGAACGGGGACGCAGACCATCGTTTCGGTCGAGCCCGATGCCCGCGTCGTCATGCAGCTTGACCTCGGCGCCATGGGCACCCCGGTGCAGAGCTTCACGCTGACTCCGATCGAAGGCGGCACGCGGGTAACCTGGGCGCTCGACGCCGAGCTCGGCGCGAACCCGCTGCGGCGCGTATTCGGTCTGTTCATGGACCGCATGCTGGGCTCGACCTACGAGACTGGCCTTGCCAATCTGTCCCGCATCTCCACCGGCGCCTGATCCCCGCACGCACAGGAAACACACCATGAAGTATACCCTCTTCCTCCACGCCGACGAAGCCGCCATGGCACATGTGCCGCCCGAGGCGATGGCCCAGGTCCAGGCAGCGTTCGAGGCCTACACCAAAGCCTTGATCGAGGCTGGCGTGTCCGTCGCGACCGACTGGCTGCAGCCCTCGTTCACCGCGACCACGATCACGCTGAAGGACGGCGCGCGGCGGGTGCAGGACGGGCCCTTCGCGGCCGCGAAGGAGCAGATCGGCGGCTACTATGTGATCGACGTGCCCGACCTTGACGCAGCGCTCGACTGGGCGGCGAAGTGCCCCGCTGCACAGGCCGGGGTCGTTGAGGTCCGCCCTTCGGCCATGGGCTAGGTGCATGACCGATGTGCGATCGCGCGCGGCCCAGGTCGCGCGCGACAGCTACGGCCGCCTGCTGGCGATCCTCGCCGCGCGCACGGGCGACATTGCCCGCGCCGAAGAGGCGCTGGCCGAGGCGTTTGCCCGCGCGCTGGAAACCTGGCCCGAGCGCGGCACCCCCGACCGACCGGAGGCCTGGTTGCTGACGGTCGCGCGCAACACGGCAACCAACGCGGCGGCTCGGGCCGGGCAGCGGCTGACCGCACCCGCCGAAGCGGCCGAGGGCGTGGAGGCAGAGATCGACCGGCTCGACCCCGACGCAATCCCAGATGACCGGTTGCGGCTGATGTTCGTCTGCGCCCACCCGGCCATCGACGAGGCCGTGCGCACGCCCCTGATGCTGCAGACTGTGCTCGGGCTCGAGGCGGCCGAAGTGGCACGACTGTTCCTCGTGCCTCCCGACGGAATGGCGCAGCGCCTTGTCCGTGCCAAACGCAAGATCCGCGAGGCGCGGGTGCCTTTCGCGCTTCCGGGTCTCACCGACATGCCCGCACGCAAGGAGGCGGTGTTCGAAGCGGTCTACGGTGCCATGGCCGCGGGCCTCGACGGGCTCGGCGCGGGCCTGCCCGAGGAAATCGGCGGGGAAGCGCTGTTTCTTGCCCGGCTTCTGGCCACGCTGATGCCCCAGGACGCCGAGGCGCTTGGCCTTGCAGCGCTTGCCGCGCACCTGGCTGCCCGCTCTGCAGCCCGGCGCAACGCAGACGGCGGCTATGTCCCGCTTGATGCGCAGGACCGGACCCGGTGGAGCTCTGCGCTTCAGGATGAGGGTGAGGCGCTTTTGCGCCGTGCCCGCGCGACCGGCCCTCTCGGTCGCTACCAGCTCGAGGCTGCCATCCAGTCCGCTCATGTCGCAGGGCTGAAGGCCGGTCGTATCGACTGGCCCTCCATAGCGCTGCTCCACGAAGGGCTGCTGCGGATCGCGCCTTCGGCTGGGGCGGTGGTGGCGCACTCCCTTGTGGTGGGGTTTACACAGGGCGCTGCGGCCGGTCTGGCCTCGCTCGATCGGCTTGATGCTCAGGTCGCCAGACAGTTCCAACCTGCCCTTGCGGCGCGGGCCCACCTTCTTGAGAAGGCTGGACGGATCACCGAAGCGGTGGACGCCTACCATGTCGCGATAGGGGCGACAAAGGACCATGCGGTCGCGGTGTACCTTGGACAACGCCGAGAAAGGCTCGCTGCCCGGCAATCATGATACGCTAGAAAAGAGAACAGATAGGGTTGGACGACGGACCCGAACCTATCGCCACTTGCCCCGGCGAAGGTGGTCACCCGTCCGGCTGCGGCCGGATTTTCGCGTTGTTTTCCGACGCTCTGCCAACGGTTCGTTGATGTGATTTCGGGGGATTCCCAAGCGGTTCGATCTCAGATGCCGCCGGGTTATCGCAGGCTGTCCCTGCGCCCGAAACACCCGAAGTCGGGTCCGGATACGCAAGCGGCGCTCAAAAGAAGTCTCCGCGTGGCGGTTGCAGCGGCGAACCCCATGGCCGCGCCGGACAAACCGTTTGATATCTTGTTCAACAACGAAGCACGGGTTGTCGGCCATGCCGCACGCCGGGCATGGCAACGCGCGCGGGGACGGGAAGGCGCATCGTGCGGCCCGACATGTGCGCCGCGCCGCCGTCATCCGCCCGGGGCCAGGGCCATTCCCGGCAAGACCACCGACGCCATTGCCTTTTTCTTCTCCGAAGGTGCCACTTCCCGACCGGCAGGATACTGTCGGCGTCGCGCGCCATTCGCCGGCTTCTGTGAAGGACCTGACCATGCCCGTTCGCCACCGAATCATCGACAGCACCTGCGTCATCACCATCGACAACCCGCCGGTCAACGTGCTGGGCCAGGCCGTGCGCGCCGGTCTGATGGCGGCGCTGGACGCGGCCGAGGCGGCGGGCGTCGACCGCATCGTGCTGACCGGGGAAGGGCGTGCCTTTGTCGCGGGGGCTGACGCCAGGGAATTCGATGCCCCCCCTGCCGCGCCGCACCTGCCCGATGTCCTGGCCCGCATGGAACGCCTGCCGGTGATCGCCGCGATCAACGGCACGGCCCTGGGCGGCGGCCTGGAACTGGCCCTGGCGGCCCGCATCCGCATCGCCCATCCGAAGGCCACCGTCGGCCTGCCTGAGGTGACCTTGGGCGTGGTCCCGGGCGCTGGCGGCACGCAGCGCCTGCCCCGGCTGACGGGCACGGCAGCGGCCGTTGGCCTGATCGCCGAGGGCAGGGTGATCGGCGCGGCCGAGGCGCACAAGGCCGGGATCGTCGATGTCGTGGCCGATGATCCGCTGGCCGCTGCCCTCTCCCTGTCGGATCAGGCCTTCGCGCGGCATCGTCCTGTGGCGGAACTCCCCGCGCCCTCTCCCGACCCCGAGGCAATCGCGGCGGCCCGCCAGCAGGCCGCCAAACGCAGTCCTGGCCAGATCGCGCCGCAGCGGGCCATCGACCTGGTCGAGGCCGCGACGCGCCTTCCCCTTGCCGAAGGGCTGGCCCTGGAACGCGCCACCTTCCTGGACCTGCGCCAGTCCGATCAGGCCGCCGCACTGAGGCATGTCTTCTTTGCCGAACGGGCCGCGCAATCCCGCGGGCGCGACCTGCCCGCACCCACCAGGATTGCGCGCGCCATTGTCGTGGGCGGCGGCACCATGGGCGCGGGCATCGCCTATGCACTGGCGGGCGTCGGTATCCACGTCACCACGGTCGAGACCGGCAGGGAAACGGCCACCCGCGCCAAGGCCAATATCGCCGGGCTGTACGCCGACGCGGTGAAACGCGGAAAGTCTGCGCAAGATCAGGCCGATGCCGCACTGACCGGGCGCCACGACGTGCAGGTGGGCTACGATGCCCTGCCCGCCGCCGAACTCGCCATCGAGGCCGCTTTCGAAGACCTGGCCGTCAAACGCCAGATATTCGCGACGCTGGACAAGGCTTTGCCCGATACCGCAGTCCTTGCCACAAACACCAGCTATCTGGACGTCAACGCGATCTTCCACGGTTTGCGCAACCCGGAACGGATGCTGGGCCTGCACTTCTTTGCCCCGGCCCATGTGATGAAACTGCTCGAGGTCATCCGTGCAGCCGAGACCTCGCAGCAGACCCTGTCCACGGCCTTTCACCTGGCGCAAATGCTGAAGAAGATCACGGTCCAGTCCGGGGTCTGCGATGGCTTCATCGGCAACCGCATCCTCACCCGCTACCGTCAGACCACCGACATCCTGCTGCTCGAAGGCGCGCTGCCCGAACAGGTGGATGCCGCGATGGAAGGGTTCGGCATGGCGATGGGCCCCTATGCGGTCCAGGACCTGTCAGGTCTCGACATCGCCCATGCCAACCGCCGGCGCAAGAACCTGCGCAGCCAGCACGGCATCCGCTACATTCCCATCGCCGACCGCATGGTGGAAGAGTTGAATCGACTGGGCCGCAAGACCGGGGCAGGGTGGTATGACTACCCTTTGGGGCAACCGCGCCAGCCCTCTGCCACCGTCCGGGCGCTGGTCGAAGACGCCTCGGCGGCGGCAGGCATCACCCGCAAGGAGATTCCCGACATCACCATCCGCGACCGCGCGATCCTCGCCATGATCGAAGAGGGCCTGCACATCCTGGAAGAAGGCATCGCCCACCGCCCTGCCGACATCGACCTGGTGCTGGTCCACGGCTACGGATTCCCGCGCTGGCGCGGCGGGCCGATGCACCATGCCGACCGCATCGGCCTGCCCGAGGTGCTGGCGCGCCTGACCGCCCTTGCCGCCGATGACCCGCTGTCCTGGCGTGTGCCCGACCTGCTGAAATCCCTTGTGGTATCGGGCAAGACCCTTGCCGGCCTGAACTGAGGTTCCCATGACCGACGCTTTCCTCTGCGACTACATCCGCACGCCCATCGGCCGCTATGCCGGGGCGCTGGCACAGGTGCGCACCGATGATCTTGCGGCCATTCCGCTGGCCGCCCTTCTGGCCCGCAATCCCGCGCTGAACCCGGCCGCCATTGAAGAGGTCTGGCTTGGCTGCGCCAACCAGGCGGGCGAGGACAACCGCAACGTGGCCCGCATGGCGCTGCTGCTGGCGGGGCTGCCGGAATCGGTGCCGGGCGTGACGGTCAACCGCCTTTGCGGCTCGGGGCTGGAAGCGGTGGCCGCCGCCAGCCGAGCGGTAAAGGCGGGCGAGATCGGCCTTGCCATCGCAGGCGGCGTGGAAAGCATGACCCGCGCGCCCTTCGTGCTGCCCAAAGCCAGCTCGGCCTTCGCGCGCGGCACCGAAATGGCGGACACCACCATCGGCTGGCGCTTCGTGAACCCCAGAATGAAGGCCGCCTACGGCACCGACTCGATGCCCGAAACCGCCGAAAACCTGGCTGACGAACACGGCATCAGCCGCACCGATCAGGATGCCTTCGCGCTGGCCTCGCAACGCAAGGCCGGGGCGGCGCAGGCCAGCGGGCGGCTCGGGGCCGAGATCGTGCCGGTCAACGTCGACCTCGGTCGCGGCAAGACCATCCAGGTGGCGCAGGACGAACACCCGCGCGGCGACACGCGCCCCGAAGACCTGGCAAAGCTGAACCCGATCACCCGCCCCGGTGGCACCATCACCGCGGGCAACGCAAGCGGCGTGAACGACGGTGCCGCGGCCCTGATCGTTGCCAGCGCTACGGCCGCGCGCGCGAACGGCTTGCAGCCCATCGCCCGCATCCTCGGTGCCGCCTCGGCGGGCGTAGCGCCGCGCGTGATGGGCTATGGCCCGGTTCCCGCAGTGCGCAAGCTTCTGGCGCAGCACGAGCTGGCCCTGTCCGACCTGTCGGTGATCGAACTGAACGAGGCTTTCGCCGCCCAGGGCCTTGCCGTCCTGCGCGGCCTCGGCCTGGCCGATGATGACCCCCGCGTGAACCCCAACGGCGGCGCCATTGCCCTTGGTCACCCGCTTGGCATGTCGGGCGCGCGCATCGCGGGCACGGCTGCCCTTGAACTGCAGAAAACCGGCGGACGCTACGGCCTAGCCACCATGTGTGTCGGCGTGGGCCAGGGTGTGGCCATCCTGATCGAACGGGTCTGACCGAACGGGGCCCCACAGAACGGGGCCTGTCCTGAAAGCGGGGAACGCTTTAACCCGGCCTCGTCCTTCCGGCCCGTCACACCGGGCCGGATCGTCCGCCCGGGGGCGAAGCCCTCTTCTCTTCTGAAGGATGGGTGTCAGCCCTCGACCTTCGTCAGGTCAGCCACCTGCCCGCAGATCGCGCGGATGCGGTGCAACAGGTTCAACCGGTTGCGCCGTACGATGGCATTGTCGGTGTTCACCTGCACCGCGGTAAAGAACGCATCAATGGGCGCGCGCAGGGCGGCCATGGCCTGCATGGCGGTCGCGAAATCCTCCTGCGCCATGGCCGGGGCGATCAGTTTTTCCGCGGTGTCGAGCGCGGCAAACAGCGCCGTTTCCTCCGGCCCCTCGGCAAACTTCGGGTCAGGCCCGAAGGAGTATTCCACCCCATCTTTCGCCTCGGCCTGCGTCAGGATGTTGTTCGCCCGCTTGAACCCCTGCAGAAGGTTCGCGCCGTCGTCGGTTTTCAGGGTGGCACTCAGGGCCTCGGCCCGCTTTACCAGCAGGGTCAGGTCGCAACTGCCCGGCATGGCAAGGCAGGCGTCGATCACGTCATGGCGGATGCCTTCGTCCCGTAGGAAGACCTTCAACCGTTCATGCAGGAAATTGCGCAGGTTATCACTGATCGCAGGGTCATGGTCGCGCACCGGGGGCAACCACGCTGCATCCGGGGCCGCGGCGATCAGCTCGCGCGTGGCGTCACCGAACATGCCGTAGGCAGAGGCCCCGCGCAGGATGGCGTTCAGGGCGTCCACGTGGTCCGGCGAGCCGCCGATCTGGTGGCGCAGTACCTGAACATCGACAAAGCGGTCAACCGAGAAGCGCAGCGCATTCGACAGGATGATGCGGACCATCCCCAACGCCGCCCGCCTCAGGGCAAACGGGTCCTTGCTCCCTGTCGGCTTCTCGTCGATCGCCCAGAACCCCGTCAGCGTGTCGATCTTGTCGGCCAGCGCCACGGCCACCGACACCGGGTCGGTCGGCACCGAATCCCCTTCGCCCTTGGGCCGCCAGTGGTCGCGCGCGGCATCGGCCACCGCCGGCGGTTCCCCAGCCGCCAGCGCGTAATACCGCCCCATCACCCCCTGCAATTCGGGGAATTCGCCCACCATCGCCGACCGCAAATCCAGCTTGGCCAGCCGCGCGGCCCTTGCGGCCAACTCCGGGTCAGCCCCCACCGCATGCGCCAGTTCCCGCGCCAGCGCGGCAATCCGCTCCACCCGTTCCGCCTGCGACCCCAGCTTGGCGTGGAACGTCACCGCGCGCAGCCCCTCGGCCCAGGCCCCCATCCCCGCCTTCGCCACGCGCAAGTCGTTGTCCCAGAAGAACGCCGCATCCGACAGGCGGGCCGACAGCACCTTGAGGTTGCCCTTCAGGATGGTCGCGCCGTGGTCCGCCGTCTCGCGGTTCGCCACGGTGGCAAAGCCCTCGATCCGCCCGGTGGCGGGGTTCCGCAGGGAAAAGAACTTCTGATGCTCGCGCATCGACGTCTGCAGCACCTCGGCCGGCAGGTGCAAAAACCGTTCGTCAATTCCGCCCAGCAGCACCACCGGCCATTCCACGAGCCCCGCCACCTCGGCCAGCAGCCCCGCGTCCGGCACCACCTCCAGCCCGCGCGCAAAGGCGTCTTGCGTGGCGTCGTGCCAGATCGCAGCCTCGCGCTCGGCCGGGTCCAGCACCACCTTGGCCTGCTTCAGCTTTGCCGCGTAATCCTCATACCCTGAAACAGAAATCGGCCCCGGCGCCATGAACCGGTGGCCCTCGGTCAGCCGGTCCGACACGATTCCGTCCACCGAAACCGGCACCACCTCGGACCCCGCCTCATCCGACAGCACGCACAGGATGCGCCGCAACGGTCGCACCCAGCGCAAAGACCCAGAGCCCCAGCGCATCGACCTGGCCCAGGGAAAGCCGATGATCGTTTTTTGCAAGGTTTCCGCCACGATCTCGGCCGCAGACCGGCCGGGGCGTTCGATGAAGGCAAACAGCACCTGCGCCTTGCCCTGGTCGCGCACCACCAGCTGGTCGCGCGTCAGCCCGGTGGACCGCAGAAACCCCTCGACCGCCGCCGCAGGCGCATCGGCCCGTGGCCCTTTGCGTTCCTCCACCACCGGGCGCGACGCTGCCGACAGCCCCTCGACCGCCAGCGTCAGCCGCCGGGGCGTGGAAAACGCCGCGGCATGGGCATAGGTCAGCCCCGCCTCGACCAGCCCGTCCGTCACCATCCGCCGCAGGTCCTCACGCGCCTTTCCCTGCATCCGCGCCGGAACGTCCTCGGAAAACAGTTCGATCAGCAGGTCGGGCATCGGCTATTCCTTCTCGGGCGGCCGTTCAGGTGGTGGCGGGCAGCCATCGGGCACGGGCTGGCCCTCGAACAGGGCCTTTCCGCAGCGGTTGATCTGTGGCCACACGAAAGCACGGCCATCGGCAGTGAAGGCCACCACGCGGTCAATCCCCCAGGGCCTGTCGGCCTGCGCCAGAAACGCCCGCGCCGTGCCGTTTTCCAGCGCCGCCCCCAGGGCCGGGGCGTCAAAGCAGGAAAACCAGGCGGGCGCATGCAGCGGCACCGGATCGGGATAGGGGGTCAGCGTCGCCGGGTCGGGCGGCGCCGCCGTCAGGCAGGCGCGATAGCGGATGGGCGACGAGGTGGCATCAATCGCCTCGGCCGCCGTCACCGCCAGCGGGGCCCGCGTGCCATCTGCCAGCGTCACCACCTGCGCCGCCGCTGCCTCGGGCGCGAGCCTTTCGTAGTAGCCATAGACCTGCAAGTAATACATCGCCCCCCCGGCCAGCAGTGCCGAGGCCAGCGTAAACACCACAAAGGCCCGCCCGGCGTTCACGACAGCCTGCCGCCGGCTTCGGTCCTCACGAAGGCATCGGCGCACATCTTGGCCAATGCCCGCACCCGCCCGATATAGGCCTGCCGTTCGGTGACCGAGATCACGCCACGCGCATCCAGCAGGTTGAACAGGTGGCTGGCCTTGATGCACTGGTCATAGGCCGGATGCGCCATGATGATCTCGCGCCCCGCCTTGTCCTGCACCGGCGCGGCCAGCACCCGCGCACATTCGGCCTCGGCATCCTCGAAATGCTTCAACAGCATCGCCGTATCGGCCTGATCGAAGTTCCAGCGCGAGTATTCCTGTTCGGTCTGGCGGAAGATGTCGCCGTATTTCAGCGGAATGGGGGCGTCCGGATCGTTGAAGGGCATCTCCATCACATGATCCACGCCCAGCACATACATCGCCAGCCGCTCCAGCCCGTAGGTCAGCTCGCCCGACACCGGCCTGCAGTCATACCCGGCCAGCTGCTGGAAATAGGTGAACTGCGACACTTCCATCCCGTCGCACCACACCTCCCACCCTAGGCCCCAGGCGCCCAGCGTCGGGCTTTCCCAGTCGTCCTCGACAAAGCGCACGTCATGCAGCGACAGGTCCAGCCCGATCGCCTCCAGCGAGCCGAGGTACAGTTCCTGCAGGTCGGGGGGCGAGGGTTTGATGATGACCTGATACTGGTAATAATGCTGCAGCCGGTTGGGGTTTTCGCCATAGCGCCCGTCGGTCGGACGGCGGCTGGGCTGCACATAGGCGGCGTTCCAGCTGTCGGGG
>CAZLIC010000094.1:0-14889 GCA_964559535.1 uncultured Rhodobacterales bacterium | reverse complement strand
CGAGTTGATCAGGCCGATGTTCTGGCCTTCCGGCGTTTCGATCGGGCACATCCGGCCATAGTGGGTCGGGTGCACGTCGCGCACTTCGAAGCCCGCACGCTCACGGGTCAGACCGCCCGGTCCAAGGGCCGACAGGCGGCGCTTGTGCGTCACTTCGGACAGCGGGTTGGTCTGGTCCATGAACTGCGACAGCTGCGAAGAGCCGAAGAATTCACGCACTGCCGCTGCCGCCGGTTTCGCGTTGATCAGGTCTTGCGGCATGATCGTGTCGATTTCCACCGACGACATCCGCTCCTTGATCGCGCGTTCCATCCGCAACAGGCCGACGCGGTACTGGTTCTCCATCAGTTCGCCGACACTGCGCACCCGGCGGTTGCCCAGGTGGTCGATGTCGTCGATCTCGCCCTTGCCGTCGCGCAGTTCGGTCAGCGCCTTGATGCAGGCGATGATGTCCTGGCGGTCCAGCGTGCGCTGGGTGTCGGGCTTCTTCAGGTCCAGCCGCATGTTCATCTTCACGCGGCCGACGGCCGAAAGGTCATACCGCTCGCGGTCGAAGAACAGCGTCTGGAACAGCGCCTCGGCAGCGTCCACGGTGGGCGGCTCGCCCGGACGCATCACGCGGTAGATGTCCATGAGCGCGGTGTCGCGGCCCATGTTCTTGTCCACGGCCAGCGTGTTGCGGATGTAGGGACCGACGTTGACGTTGTCGATGTCCAGCACCGGAATGTCGGTCACGCCCTGGTCCAGCAGGACCTTGACCGAGCCCGACTTCATCATGCCGTCGCGGTCATAGTCGATGGTCAGCTCGTCGCCGGCCTCGACCCAGATCTCGCCGGTGCCTTCGTTGATGATGTCCTTGGCGACATACTTGCCGGAAATGTTGTCGAACGGCACCAGAAGCTCGGCCACCTTGCCGTCCTTGGCCCAGGTGTTCGCCATCTTCGGCGTCACCTTCTCGCCTGCCTTCAGGATCACCTCGCCGGTCGCCGCATCCACCAGGTCAAAGGTCGGCCGCGTGCCCGACAGCCGCTTGGGGAAGAACTTCGTCGCCCACCCCTTGTTCTTCACGTGACGGTAGGAAACCGTCTCGTAATAGGCATCCATGATGCCTTCCTGGTCCATGCCCAGCGAATACAAAAGCGTCGTCACCGGCAGCTTGCGGCGGCGGTCGATGCGGGCGAACACGATGTCCTTGGCGTCGAACTCGAAGTCCAGCCACGACCCGCGATAGGGAATGATCCGGCAGGCGAACAACAGCTTTCCGCTGGAATGCGTCTTGCCCTTGTCGTGGTCGAAGAACACGCCGGGCGAACGGTGCATCTGGCTCACGATCACCCGCTCGGTCCCGTTCACGATGAACGTCCCGTTCGGCGTCATCAGGGGCATGTCGCCCATGTAGACGTCCTGCTCCTTGATGTCCTTCACCGACCGCGCGCCGGTGGTCTCGTCGACATCGAACACGATCAGGCGCAGCGTCACCTTCAGCGGCGCCGCGTAGGTCAGGTCGCGCTGCATGCATTCATCAACGTCGAACTTGGGCTTTTCCAGCTCATAGCGCACGAACTCCAGCACCGAGGTCTCGTTGAAGTCCTTGATCGGGAACACCGACTGGAACACGCCCTGGATGCCTTCGCCGTCCAGCGGCTTGTCCGCATCGCCCGACCGCAGGAACAGGTCGTAGCTCGACTTCTGCACCTCGATCAGGTTCGGCATTTCCAGCACTTCGCGGATCTTGCCGTAGTACCGGCGGATACGCTTCTGCCCGACATATGCTTGCGCCATGCTCGTCGTCACCTTTCGTCATGTCGCGGCCCGTCCCGTGGGGGTGGCGGGCAGGTCCGCGGTGCGAGAGGGGGCCTCGGTTCCATGCGTGCTGACCGTCCCACCGGCCAACCCTCGAACCCAGTGCCGCGCCTTGGTCGCCGCTTCCGCAGAAGCGGCGACCACGATGCGGTTCCCCGAACGGATCTGGCCGGGCCCGGCGATGCGCCGGACCCAGCCTGAAGTCGCGTGAAGCTACAGTGCCTGCGGCACTGCGGCGATCACTTCAGCTCGACCTTGGCGCCAGCGTCTTCGAGCTTCTTCTTGAAGGCTTCGGCGTCGGCTTTCGAGACGCCTTCCTTCACCTTGCCGCCCGCTTCGACCAGGTCCTTGGCTTCCTTCAGGCCAAGGCTGGTGATGGCGCGGACTTCCTTGATGACGTTGATCTTGTTCGGGCCGGCTTCTTTCAGCACGACGTCGAACTCGGTCTTCTCTTCCTCAACGGGGGCGGCAGCCGCGCCCGCGGCAGGACCAGCGGCCATCATCACGCCACCGCCGGCGGCGGGCTCGATGCCGTACTTGTCCTTCAGGATGGTCTTCAGTTCCTGCGCCTGCAGCAGCGTCAGGCCCACGATCTCTTCGGCGAGTTTGTTCAGGTCAGCCATTTCGGTTTCCAGTCAGGTTAGATGGGGTCCAACGACATGGGGATCAACCCCCACGCGGATTGTCACGAAAGTCGGATCAGGCAGCCGCCTTCTCCTCGATGGTCTTCAAGATGCCCGCGATATTCGCGGCAGGCGCACCAATGGCTCCGGCCAGGCCCGCAGCAGGCGCCCCGATGCAGGCCACCACGGAAGCGATCAGCTCCTCGCGGCTTGGCATCGACGCGACGGCCTTGACCCCGTCGGCATCCAGGATGGCATTCCCCATCGCGCCGCCCAGCAACACGAACTTTTCGTTCGTCTTGGCATAGGCTTCGCAGACCTTGGCCGCAGCGACCGGGTCTTCGGAAAACGCCATCACCGTCATCCCCGTCAGGAGATCGCCCATCTTTTCAGCGGGCGTTCCTTGCAGGGCGATCTTGGCGAGCTTGTTCTTGGCAACGCGCACGGACCCGCCAACGTCGCGCATCTTTGCGCGCAGGTCCTGCATCTGCTTGACCGTGACACCCGCGTAGTGGGCAACCACCACGACGCCAGAGCTTGCGAAGATCTGGCCGAGTTCATCGACCACTTTCTCTTTCTGGGCTCTATCCACAGTTCCACTCCAAGTTGGGGTTTCCCCCGGCTCACGTGGCCCAAGGGGGGTTCCCCCCGGGCGTTTCGGTCCGTTGATGCGACCCGAAACCAAGACCGCCGTTTCACGGGCGACAATCGTTCCGTTCCCCATCTCGGGCAGGATTTATGGGGTTCACGCCCCACCCGCCGTCTCGGACAGGACCGGGCCTTGCGTCCCGGCCATTCCCCTTGCGGGGAATCTCGTAGGGTGGGCAATCTGCCCACCTCTGGCGGCAGGGGTGGGCAGATTGCCCACCCTACGGCATCACCGCGCCGTCGCCGACGCCAGGTCGACCGAAACACCCGGCCCCATGGTCGACGAGATCGAAACCTTCTTCAGGTACGTTCCCTTCGCCCCGGTGGGCTTGGCGCGGTTCACCGCATCGACAAAGGCGCGCACGTTCTCGGCCAGTTTCTCGGGCGCAAAGGACACCTTGCCGACCCCGGCATGAATGACCCCGGCCTTCTCGACCTTGAACTGCACTTCGCCACCCTTGGCGTTCTTCACCGCCGTGGCCACGTCCATCGTCACCGTCCCCACCTTGGGGTTCGGCATCAGGTTGCGCGGGCCCAGGATCTTGCCCAGACGACCGACGATCGGCATCATGTCAGGGGTGGCGATGCAACGGTCGAAATCGATCGTGCCGCCCTGGATACGCTCCATCAGGTCTTCCGCACCCACGATCTCGGCCCCGGCGGCCTTGGCCTCGTCGGCCTTGGCACCGCGCGCGAACACCGCCACGCGCACCGTCTTGCCGGTGCCGTTGGGCAGGTTCACCACGCCGCGCACCATCTGGTCCGCATGGCGGGGGTCAACACCCAGGTTCATCGCCACTTCGACGGTCTCGTCGAACTTGGCCGTGGCAGCGCCCTTCACCAGCGCCACCGCGTCTTCGACCGTCAGGTTGACCTTGCCCTCGAACTTGACCTCGGCGGCCTTCTTGCGCTTGGAAACATGTGCCATGACCGATTATCCCTTCACCGCAATGCCGCAAGACTTGGCCGAACCCAGGATGATCTGCATCGCCGCCTCGATGTCGTTGGCGTTCAGGTCCTTCATCTTGGTCTCGGCAATCTTGCGGATCTGCGCCACGGTCACGCTGCCGGCCACGTCACGGCCGGGCTTCGCCGACCCCTTGGCGCGGTTGCGCTTGCCCACCGGCGGCAGGCCCGCGGCCTGCTTCAAGAGGAACGACGCCGGCGGCGTCTTGAACTCGAGCGAGAAGCTCTTGTCCTGATAGTAGGTGATCACCACCGGGGTGGGCGTGCCGGGCGCAAGGTCTGCCGTCTTGGCGTTGAATTCCTTGACGAACATCATGATGTTCAGGCCGCGTTGGCCCAGCGCCGGCCCGACGGGCGGCGACGGGTTGGCCTGCTGGGCCTTCACCATCAGCTTCAGGCTGCCGATTACCTTCTTGGCCATTTGGCCCTCTCCTTCTCACAGCGCCGTCAGGCGCGGTTTAGTGGTACGGTCCGTCACATCCGGCCGACGACCGACTGCGCTCGCCTCCCACGGTTTCGTTCAGGACCCTTTCGAGACCTGCGTGAATTCCAGTTCCACCGGCGTCGGGCGGCCGAAGATCGACACGCTGACCTTCAGCCGGTTGTGCGGCTCGTCCACTTCCTCGACCATGCCGTCGAAGCCCTCGAACGGCCCGTCGGTGACCTTCACCCTCTCGCCGATATCGTAGCGGATCAGGTTGCGCGGCGCTTCCTGCCCCTGCTCGACCCGGTTCAGGATCGTGTTCACTTCGGCATCGCGCATCGGCATGGGCTTGCCCTGCGGCCCCAGGAAACCGGTGACACGGTTGATCGACGAGATCAGGTGATACCCCCGCGTCGTCATCTCCATGCGCACCAGCACGTACCCCGGCATGAACCGCCGCTCGGCCGTCACCTTCTTGCCGCGACGTACCTCGATGACTTCCTCGGTCGGAACCAGGACTTCCTCGATCTCGTCCTGCAGGCCCTTCTCGGCCACGGTCGTGCGGATCTTCTCGGCCACCTGCTTCTCGAAATTCGAGAGCACGCTGACCGAATACCAACGTTTCGCCATGGAGCCGTTACCTTCCGCCGTCACCTTCCCCGGAAAACAAAACCGCGCGCAACCGAATCGCTGCGCGCGTCTACCTGCCAGAGTGTGGGGGAGTTACAACTGCGCCCGTCCGGGTGCAAGGGCCATTTGCCGTGATCGGCGGTCAGCTGACGCTGTTGATCATCAGCGACAGAAGCTGCCGGATGCCCAGATCGACCAGCGAGAAGAAGGTGGCGGTCAGCGCCGCCATGATGAACACCATGACCGTGGTCAGCATCACCTCGCGGCGGCTGGGCCAGCTGACCTTGCCGATCTCGGCCCGGGTCTGCTGCAGGAACTGGAAGGGGTTGATCCGGGCCATCGCTCTACCTTGCCTGCGGTCGGTTGGCCGGGCAGATACGCCGCCCGCCGCGCGAATTCAAGGCACCGCCGCACCGCGACCCCGGCGCGACCCCGGCGCGCCCCGACCCGGCCTCAGCGGGCGGACAGCGGCGTCAGGCGAACGGTGCGCCGCGCCTCTGCGGCCACGATGCGCGACAGCCGTTCCAGAGCTTGGTCGCGATCATCTTCCTGCTCCGAGCGGCGCAGCCGCGACAGCAGTTCCTGCAAACGTTTTGTCATACCCAGACCTCCTCGTCCTTACATTTGCAGGATGTTGCAGGATTCGGGCCGCAAAACGGCGCGTCGGGGACCGGGATGGCGTATTTTCACGATGCTTCGGCCACAAAACCTGCCACCGCGCCAACGGCCCGGATCCGCCGCAAACAGCCCGGCGTTCGACCGACCGCAGGAAACACCAGCGCATGCAGGTTCGGGCATCTGGGAGAACGGGACGGGGTGCCGGAAACCGGCTGGCAGGGGCAGCAGGGCTCGAACCCGCGACCTACGGTTTTGGAGACCGTATCAATGCCTTGATGTCGCTGCATTATCTTGTAAACTTCCCCTGTTTCAGCCCGAATGAAATCAATGGGTTACGAGGCATTTGTAAAAGGATGCCGACCGAAAAAGCGGGCCGCTGCCGATCCTGGTGCGCGTGAGCAGTGCCTCGGGAGCCGGCACACTTTACTCTCCAGCAGACTGCCGAAGCGATCGACGGCGATGCCCGCTTCAGCAAGCGCCATGTTTCGACGGTACGACACGGAAGGGCGTCGACCAGGCACTGACTGGCACCGCGCCGAGGTCGACCAGAACCGCACATGCCGTCGCTTGCAGTCTGGTCGATGATTGCATAATCATAACAATCTTTCATCTGATGATTACCAGATTTTTTTCTTGACTTGTGAGATCTGGAACTATCTAGCTTACGCGAGGTAAGACCGACATTCCGGCGCCCCGAACCAGCAAGAACCACGGAACAAGCGCATGGATGACCTCGAGACACTGCCCCGCGACAGCGTTCACCAGATCAAGGCCTGGTTCCAGAAAGCCGTGCCCCTGCCCTCCGAGATCAACGTGTCGACCCAGATCGGCGTGCATATCGAGGAATTCTCCGAAATGTTCCAGCCGCTGATCGACGCGGCTCTGAACCAGGAGACCAAGGATCAGGTGCAGTTCTTCCAGGACGTGCTTCTGCACGCCCAGAAGCGGTTCAAGGATCACCAGAGAAGCTTCGGTTTCGACTTCCGCTACATGGACCGCACGGCGCTGCTCGACGCGCTCTGCGACCAGATCGTCACGGCCATCGGCGTGGCGCACATGCTGGAGATGGACATCGAGGGCGCTCTGGCCGAGGTGGCGCGCTCCAACGACTCGAAGTTCGGGCGGGACGGCCAGCCCATCTTCAACGAGAGCCGGAAGATCCTGAAAGGCCCCGACTACACACCCCCCGAACTTGCCCCGTTCGTCTAAAGGATATCACACATGGCGCAGCAGCCCCCCAATGTCGACAGCTTCAAGGATCTTCCTCTCGAGGAACTCCAGGCCGTCCAGGAGAAGCTCAAGGGCTTTGTCCAGCGGCGCCTCGAGAACCGGAAGAAGGAAGCCCTGCAGCAGATCCAGAGCCTCGTGCGCCAGTATGAGCTCACCTATGACGAAGTGGTCGCCGTGATCCGGACCCAGACTGTCCGGGGCAAGGCACCGGCCATCTACCGCAATCCCACGAACCCGCGGCAGACCTGGTCCGGCAAGGGCGAGCCACCGCTCTGGTTCGCCAACGCGCCCGACAAGGAAGCCCTGCGCATTCCCGGCGCCTGAGCCAGCCTCCCCGCTTCACGTCCCTGATCAAGCCCCGGAACCGCAAGGTTCCGGGGTTTTCCTTTGCTCATCCGTAGGTATTTAACTATGGATAAGATGAATGTTTAGATGATATCTACCCACGATCATCAACGAAAAACTACGGGTGATTTTGTGGCCGACATCGCGGACATGGCGCAGGAACAGATCGAACAAGCCCTAGCCAAGTCTCTGAAATACCTGAATAAAAAAACCCCGTCGTTTTCGGGGAGCTGCCTCGCCTGCGGCGATCCCCTGTCACGGCGCCGCTTCTGCGACAGCGACTGCCGCGAGGTCTACGAGACCAGCCTGCGCCGCCGCATGGTCATCGCCGGCCGCATCCCGTCCTCCTGAACACCCTCCGAACCCCCGTCCGACAAGACCGGATCTGCCTTCAGGCGGACCAGAAAAGGCCCCCTCCGATGAATGCTCCGACCTCCATCTCTTCCGTTCATGGCTCTGACCAGATCTCTGACCAGATCTCCGGCCAGGACGAATTCGATCTCCTGAACCAGGACCAGCAGAAAGCCGTCAGCGAGATCTTCCGCTTCCTCATGTCGAGCGAGAAGGAGTTCATGATCTCGGGCCCGGCCGGCACCGGCAAGACGCATCTGATGAAGTACGTCATGCGGCACACGCTGCCCAACTACCGGCGTGCCTGCGAGCTCCTGGGTCAGCGCTACATCGACTTCACGATCCAGCTCACCGCCACCACCAACAAGGCAGCGGCCGTGCTGTCAGCCTCGACCGGCTACCCGGCCGACACCGTGCATTCCTTCCTGAACCTGAAGGTCCGGGACAACTACGAGACCGGGGCCACGGAGATCAGGCCCACCCCCAACTGGCAGGTCCACGAGCGCACGCTGGTCTTCATCGACGAGGCCTCGATGGTCGATGCGGCGCTGCACGACTACATCCGGAAGGGCACCGACCGGACCTGCAAGATCATCTACCTGGGCGATCACTGCCAGATGGCCCCCGTCTTCGAGACCATCTCGCCGGTCTATGCCAACCCCACCAACTTCGCCGAACTGAAGCAGCCCATGCGCAATGCGGGCCAGCCGGCACTGATGGCGCTCTGCACCCAGCTGCGCGACACCGTCGAGAGCCTGCAGTTCAAGCCCATCGACTTGGTTCTCGGAGTGATCGACCACCTCGATGACCAGCAGGCCTACGATTTCGTCGAACAGACCTTCGCGGCCGAAAACCCCTCGGCCCGGATCCTCGCCTATTCGAACCAGAGAGTTCAGGAATACAACGCGCATATCCGGGCATTGCGGCGCTACCCCGACACCTTCGTGGCCGGAGAAGTCCTCATCAACAACAGCGCGTTCCAGTCCCGAAACGGCCGCGGCAAGAACGCGCCCACCCGCCTCTTTGCCATCGAGGACGAGATCGAGATCCTCGAGGTCTCCGACACCGTCGACGCCATCAAGGCCGATGCCAACGACGCGAGCACCGCCTTCGAGATCTATCATGTGCGGTTCCGCAAGCGGGGCGTCAACGAGTGCTTCTCGGCCGCCATTCCGAGGAACCCCCAGCTCTTCAAGGAGCTGACCCAGCACTTCGCCAGGGCAAAGAACTGGGATCGCTACTTCTGGCTCAAGAACAACTTCCCCGACTTCCGCCTGAAGGACGCCGCCACCGTCTACAAGGCCCAGGGCTCGACCCATCACACGGTCTTCCTGGATCTCTCCAACATCGGCACCTGCAAGCACAACGATCAGCTGGCCCGCATGCTCTACGTCGGCGCCAGCCGGGCCACCGACCGCGTCGTCATCTACGGCGCGCTGCCTGCCCGGCTCTTCGCCTGAGAGGCCCCCTCATCCAATTCCCGGATCCCCGCCATGTCCTCTGCCTCCGAGATCATCTTCCCCACAATTGCCGCGACCGTCGAGAGCTTCTTCAAGCCCGAGAAGCGCAGGCAGGCCCTGCTCGCCGAGATCATCCAGCGCAACCGGCAGCTCGGCGGCCACGAATACGGCTTCTACCACAACGGCCGGCTGTTCTCGCTGTCGCCGCCCTCCAAGCTGCGCGGTCACAAGCTGGAGCGGGCCTATCCCGAGATCGGCCTGATGGCCGAGGATCTGGTCGAGAAGCAGGCCAAGCTCAAGGAAGACACCCTGCGGATGAACCAGGGCCTCGCCGTCATCGTCGCGCGCTGCGAGAGCTTCCAGGCCTACCGGGACTCCATCCCCGAACCGCTCGTCCAGCACACGCCGTTCAGCCACCTGGCCCGCATGGGTGAAGAAGCGCGCGTGCTGCAGGGCAACCCCGTGCTGGCGCAGCAATACGCCAAGCTCGAGCGGATCGTCCTCTACTACAGCGCCAACGCCTTGATCTACTAGGAAAACCATGCGGTATCTGACGTTTCGCCAACCGGAGAAGACGCGCTACGAGGTCTGTTTCCTGCTGTCCCATCTCCAGCAGGCCGAGATCGAGCGCCACTACATCCAGCCGCACCTGGAAGCGCATCGCGACAACCTCCTCGCCTATTCCCTCTACAAGGGGGAGAAGTCCACGCCGGTGAAGCTCCAACGGGAGTATCTCGGGGATCTTCTGCCAATGTTGCAGGGCCTTGGCGTCCGGTATCTGGTGGTCACCGACGGCGACTACTTCAAGACGCTGACGAAGACCGGATCGACCGAGGCGGGTCTGGGCTATGTGCTCGACTCGACCGAAGTCCGCGAAGCCCAGACGCCTGCCGGCGCCTTCAAGGTGATCTATTGCCCGAGCTTCCGCGGGGTCTTCTACAATCCCGAGAAGGTGCAGCGCGAGATCCGCATCGCCCTTGACGCGCTCAAGAACCACCTTGGCGGGACCTACATCCCGCCCGGCAACGACATCATCCGCTTCGAGGCCTATCCGCAGACGGCCCCCGAGATCCAGCACTGGCTAGAACGGCTGCTGGGAATGGACTGCGACCTCTCAGCCGACATCGAGGCGTTCAGCCTGAAGCACCATGACGCGGGCATCGGGTCCGTCTCGCTTTGCTGGAACCAGCACGAAGGGATCGCCTTTCCGGTTGATCTGCTCGAGGACCTGGAAGACCGCATCCTGGTGCGCTCCTGGCTCAAGACCTTCTTCGAGGAGCTGCACCGCCGCGGCCGCAAGCTGATCTGGCACAACATCAGCTACGACGTCACCGTCCTGATCTACCAGCTCTTCATGAAGGACCTGGTCGACACCGAGGGTCTCCTGAACGGCATGGAGATTCTGCTGAGCAACTGGGACGACACCAAGCTCATCACCTATCTCGCCACCAACAGCTGCGCCGGGAACCGCCTGGGGCTGAAGTTCCAGGCCCGGGAGTTTGCAGGCGACTGGGGCCTCGACGACGAGGAGATGAAGGACATCCGGGTGATCCCGCTGTCCGATCTCCTGCGCTACAACCTGATCGACGGCCTGTCGACCTGGTACGTCTTCCACAAGCACGGGCCGACCGTTGTGGCCGACAACCAGGTCGCGATCTACGAGACCCTGTTCAAGCCGTCGATCCGCGACATCGTCCAGATGCAGCTGACCGGCATGCCGCTCGACATGGAGGAGGTGAAGCGTCTCGAGGTCAAGCTCTGGGACATTTCCCGGAATGCTGCGGCCAGGATGCAGGCCAACATCGGGGTCCAGCGCTTCGTCGCGGCCCTGAACCTCGCCTGGGTCGAGATGAAGAACAGCACCCTGAAGAAGAAGCGGGTGTCCCTTCTCGATGCCAAGGAGAGCTTCAACCCCAACTCGACGCCGCAGCTCCAGGACATCCTTTACAGCGCGGATCACTTCGCGCTGCCGGTGATCGACCGGACGGACACGAAGCAGCCGGCCACGGGTGCGGAAACACTCGAGAAGCTCCTGAACCGGACCAGCGATAAGGTGATCCTGGATTTCCTCCAGGCGCTGCTCGACTACAAGGCTGTCGACAAGCTGATCACCTCGTTCCTGCCCGCCATGCTGGCCGCGCCCAAGGCACCCGATGGTTGGCACTATCTGTTCGGCAACTTCAACCTCGGCGGAACGGTGTCGGGACGGCTCTCGTCCTCCAACCCCAACCTCCAGAACATCCCCGCCAACGGCAAGTCGAAGCTCAAGAAGGAACTGGCCAAGGCGGTGAAGGCCTGCTTCCGGGCCCCTCCCGGCTGGCTCTTCTGTGGCCTCGACTTTTCGTCGCTGGAAGACCGGATCTCGGCCCTCACCACCCGGGATCCTGCCAAGCTCAAGGTCTACCTCGACGGCTATGACGGTCACTGCCTCCGGGCCTACAGCTACTTCGGCGACCAGATGCCGGACATCGACCCCACATCGGTGGCCTCCATCAACTCCATCGAGGTGAAATACAAGCCGCTGCGCCAGGACTCCAAGACGCCCACGTTCCTCCTGACCTATGGCGGCACCTGGATGGGCATCATGGACCAGCTCGGCTGGCCCGAGGCCATGGCCCGCATGGTCGAGGCGAAGTACCATGAGCTCTACCGGGTCTCGGACGAATGGGTGGCGTCCCGCATCGCCGAGGCGAGCCAGCAGGGCTACGTCGAGGTGGCGTTCGGGTTGAGGGTCCGCACACCGCTCCTGAAGCAGGTGATCCTGGGAACCAGCCGGACGCCCCACGAGGCGCAAGCCGAGGGGCGGACGGCGGGCAATGCGCTCGGCCAGTCCTGGTGCCTCCTGAACAACCGGGCATCGGCCGAGTTCATGGGCAAGGTGCGCAATTCGGTCCACCGCCTCAGCATCCGTCCCTGCGCCCATATCCATGACGCGCAGTACCACCTGATCCGCGACGACATGGTCGTGCTGCGGTTCTACAACCAGCACCTGGTCAAGGCGGTGCAGTGGCAAGAAGACCCCCTGATCTGCCACGACGAGGTCAAGATCGGCGGCGAGGTCTCGGTTTTCTACCCGAACTGGGCCTGCGATATGGTCGTTCCGAACGATGCTTCGGCTGAGGATATCTCCTCTCTTGCAGCCGAACATTTCTCGAAATATTGCGGGAAATAAATCTACCGCTACACGAACAGGATCAGGAGATATAAGCATGGCGGCAACGCTGTCGAACACCAGTGGCATCGGCCTGGCCCTGGCGGTCTGGCTCGCCCACAGCGATTACTCGTCGGGCAGCGACGACCATCCGGGCAAGGATCTGATTTCGGCCACCTCGCTCCTGAAGCCGACCCGCCAGCTGATCCTGGCGAACCGGGCCGATCCCAAGGACCGGCAGCTCGACGTCATGGACATGATCCCCTCGCGTCTGGGTCATGCCATCCACGACTCCGTCGAGCACGCCTGGAAGCGCGGCTACCGCGAGGCTCTGGCGGCACTCGGCTATCCCGCCAAGATGATCGACAAGGTCCGGATCAACCCGCAAGACCATGAACTGGCCGCAAACCCCGACAGCATCCCGGTCTTCCTCGAGCAACGCTACTTCCGCGAGATCGACGTCGACGGGCATCCCGTCATCGTCTCGGGGAAGTTCGACGCCATCATCAACGGCGAGGTGAACGACACCAAGACCACCTCGGTCTACACCTGGATCAAGGGCTCGAAGACCGAGGACTATGCCCTGCAGGGCTCGATCTATCGCTGGATCAGCCCGCACAAGGTCACGTCGGACGTGATGCGCATCCAGCATGTCTTCACCGACTGGCAGCGATCCATGGCCAAGGCCAGCCCCGACTATCCCAAGAGCCGGGTGGTGGAGACCAAGGTACAGCTGCTGCCGATCCAGGAAACCGAACTCTGGATCCGCAACCGGATCCGCGAGCTCGTCGCGAACCAGCACCTCCCCGAACCGGAAATCGCTCCCTGCACGGAGAAGGATCTCTGGATGAGCCCGCCGGTCTTCAAATACTACGCCGACCCCAGGAAGCCGGCCGAGGGCGGGAAATCCACCAAGAACTTCCCGAACTATCCCGCCGCGGCGCACTACTGCAACCAGCAGGGCAAGGGCGTCGTCGTGACCGTCCCTTCGGAACCGAAGGCCTGCCTCTACTGCGCCGGGTTCGATCTCTGCACGCAGAAGGACGCCTACAACCTGCAACCCCAGACCGAGGGCACCGATGCTTGACACTGCTTCCACCCCGCCGATCGCCGATCATAGCCAGCCGCTGTCGGCCGGCGTCAACACCATGCTGCGGGCGCTCGACAACGTGGATCACCACCCGGTTCTCGAGCGCGTCGTGGACATCATCCGCGACAAGACCTCGAACAAGGACAGCGCCTTCTTCCGTGTGGTGACAGCCTACTTCTTCGCCAAGATGGCGGCCTCCATGCGGGCGACCCTGAAGACGCTCGACCGCGGCGACATTCCCGTGAACCTCTACACCATCGCCCTGGCCTCCTCGGGCTTCGGCAAGGGCCACTCGATCAACATCCTGGAGAAGCAGTTCCTCGCGGGCTTCCGGAACGCCTTCATGAAAGGCACCTTCCCGACCATCGCGGAAGACCATCTCTACAAGATGGCCTGCGACCGGGCCGCCACCTCGGGCAAGGATCCGGCGGAAGAGAAAGAGAAGCTCGACAAGGAGTTCCGTCTCCTGGGAGAGCTGGCCTTCAGCTTCGACAGCGCCACCACAGCGGCCGTCAAGCAGATGCGCCAGAAGCTCCTGATGGCGAATTTCGGAGCCATCTCATTGCAGATCGACGAGATCGGCTCCAATCTTGTCGGCTCGACCGAGGCCCTGACGCTGTTCTTCGAGCTGTTCGACCAGGGCGAGGTGAAGCAGTCGCTGCGCAAGAGCACGGCCGACAGCCAGCGGGGCGAGGAGCTGGACGGCAAGACGCCGACCAATGCGCTCCTGTTCGGCACCCCTGCGACGCTGTTCGACGGCCACATCGTCGAGAGCCAGTTCCAGCAGATGCTCGAGGCGGGTTATGCCCGTCGCTGCGTCTTCGGCTGGGGCGAGCGGCAGAACCACTCCGAACGCGCCATGGTCTCGGCCCGGGACAAGTTCCTGCACAAGACCCGTCCGCAAAATCACGCGGATATTCAGCAACTGTCGAACCACTTCTCCGGCCTGGCCGATCCCCGCCGCTACATGTGGCAGATCGACGTTCCGGAAGATGTCGGCATCGAGCTGATCACCTACGAGGAGGTCTGCGTGGCCCGGGCCGCGAGCTTCCTGGCGCATGAGGAAGTGCGCCGCTCCGAGATGGAGCATCGCTACTTCAAGGCGCTGAAGCTGGCCGGGGCCTTTGCCTTCATCGACGAGTCGAGCGAGGTGACGATGGATCACCTTTACCAGGCCATCAAGCTCGTCGAGGAGTCGGGGCAGGCTTTCGAGCGCATGATGAAGCGGGAGAAGAACTACGTCCGGCTGGCCCGCTACATCGCCGACCAGGGCACCGAGCTGACCCATGCCGACCTGCACGAGGCGCTGCCCTTCTACAAGTCCAGCACGGGTGCGCGGTCGGAGATGATGAGCCTGGCCACGGCCTGGGGCTACAAGAACCACATCATCATCCGGAAGTCCTTCAAGGACGAGGGCATCGAGGTCTTCACCGGGGAAACGCTGCAGAGGACCGACATCGAGAAGATCAGCTTCTCCTGGTCCGATCACGTCGCCTTGGCCTGCTGCCGGTTTGGTGGACAGCAGGTTAAGCTAGCATAGCGCGGGCCTC